>NZ_JAHUTO010000001.1:0-701257 GCF_019209925.1 Corynebacterium sp. TAE3-ERU30
TGTGTCGGTGGTTATAGCATCGGGGACACGCCCGGTCCCATTCCGAACCCGGAAGCTAAGCCCGACAGCGCTGATGGTACTGCACCCGGGAGGGTGTGGGAGAGTAAGTCACCGCCGACCTAAAACTTCACAGTGCAACATATAAAGGATGTGATAGGTAAGAACGGAGTATTCTCTGCTTACCTATCACATCCTTTTTTTGCATGCCCGAACCAGAACTGCTCTAATCTAGAGCCCATAGAGCACGACCACAGAGCCCAAGAAAGGGTGTCACAACCTCCCATGGCAGACAACGACGGACGCCACCGCGATAACTCCTCCCATTCCCCACGCCGCGAACACGGCCATAAGCACGGCGGCGGCAACCGCGGATCCCAGGGACGCTCGCGGGGTGACCGTGAGCACCGCGGCTACAAAGACCGGGACGGTCGCCGCTGGGAGGAACGAGGAGATCGCCGCCAGCGCGACGACCGCCGTGATCGTCGTGACCACCGCGACCGCGATAACCGCGGCTACCGCGGCGGTGATAGGCGAGAGCGCTATGAGCGTGGCGATAACGAAGAGCGTCGCCATAACGGACAGCGCCGCGACCGCGATGACCGCGGCTACCGCGGCGGCGAACGCCGAGGCGGGCAGGGCCGTGACTCTGACCGTCGCGATCGCCGCAACGACGGCCCGCGGGGTGGTTCTCGCGGCCACGCACAGCGCGGCGGCCGTAACCGCACTCCCGGCTATCGCAGCGGCGGCACCCGGGCCAACTTCCGCAATGAAAAAGAACGCGCCCGCCAGAACGAGCCGGCCATTCCTGAAGATATCAACTGGAAGGATCTCGATCCCTCCGTTCGTCAGGACCTGCGGAGCCTGTCAAAGGACAACGCGGAACGCGTCGGCGCCCACATGGTTGCTGCCGCCGCCTTCATGGCCGAGGATCCCGCGAAGGCCCTCGCTCACGCCCGTGCCGCCAAGGACCGCGGCGGCCGCGTCGCTGTGGTGCGCGAAACCGCAGGTATCGCCGCCTATCACGCCGGCGAGTGGAAGGAAGCCCTCTCCGAGCTGCGCGCCGCGCGCCGCATGAGTGGTGGACCGGGGCTTCTCGCAGTGATGGCGGACTGCGAGCGCGGCCTCGGCCGCCCAGAAAAGGCAATCGAGATCGCCCGGGAAGAATCCACCTCCGGTATGAGCAAGGCCGACAAAGCCGAACTCGCGATCGTGATCGCCGGCGCCCGCCGTGATTTGCAGCAATTCGACGCCGCCGTGCTCGAGCTGGAACGCTTCGGCCTGGAAGATATCGAGCCGGACTTGAGCGCCGCCCGCCTGCACTACGCCTATGCCGATGCTCTCATCGATGCCGGCCGCAGCGGCGAGGCAAAGAAGTGGTTCGAAAAGGCTATCTCCGAAGACCACGAGGAGCTTCTCGACGCCCGTGCTCGCCTCGCCGAGCTTGGCTAAACGAGGCCGCATACCCGAGATCCCCGCACCAGCCACCACCCGCAGCATCGTGGGTGGTGGCTGCGCTATGCAGGGGCTCTCGGTGCCGCGCTGCGCGGTGGGTAGAATGATGAGCCATGTGCCTGAGCAAGAATTTTGACCTGCTGATCTTCGACCTTGATGGAACGGTCTACGCCGGCGGCGACCCTATCGAGCACGCCGTGGAATCCATCACAGCGGCAGATATGAACTGCCAATACGTGACCAATAATGCCTCTCGCGCCCCCGAAGTCGTCGCCCAGCAGCTCAGCTCCCTCGGCTTAACGGTGAGCCCTGGCGATGTACTCACCTCCGCCCAAGCCGCCGTGGCGATGCTCGCCCAGGAAGTCGAGGCCGGGGCACGGGTGTATGTGCTCGGCGCGGACTCCTTCAAAGAACTCACCCGCGATGCCGGCTTCGAGGTGGTCGCATCCGCCGATGATCGCCCGGCCGCAGTGTTGCACGGCCATAGCCCCGCCACTGGGTGGGCGGAGCTCTCCGAGGCCGCCCTCGCCATTGGGCGCGGGGCACGCTATTTCGCCTCGAACCTGGATACCACCCTGCCCATGGAACGTGGCCTGCACGTGGGCAATGGCTCCATGGTGGCGGCCGTGGCCACGGCCACCGGCGTTACCCCGCAGTCCGCGGGCAAACCAGGACCCACGATGTTCCTCGCGGCAGCGCACCGCGCCGGCGCCCGCCGCCCGCTGTCTATCGGCGATCGCCTGAACACCGATATCGCCGGAAGCGTGGCTGCAGGAATGCCGAGCTTGCATGTGCTCACCGGCGTCAGCGGCTGCTGGGACGTGCTCAACGCCCCGGTCGCAGAACGCGCCACCTATGTGGCCGCAGACTTAAGGGCGCTGGATCTTGCCGCCGACGCCGTGGATCCTTTCCACAGCGATAGCCACGGCAATTTCACCGCCACCTTTGATCCCGCACGCGGCGAGCTGAGTATCGGCGGCACGGCCATCGATGACGACGATGCCGCCTTCGAGGCACTCCGCGCCGCACTCGGTGCCGTGTGGAGCGATAGCGAGGACGCTCATGAACTCACCGCCGCCGCGGTGCGCACCACCTCCGATGCGGCCGAGCGCGCCGTCGCCCAGTGGTGGTAGACCGTGGCGCCACAGTCCATGCCCACCCCCGGTGATCTCTATGCCGCCCAGAGCGGCAGCGGAGAGGGCGACGTCGATAAGCTCAAAGAAGAGGTGACTGCGCTCTTAGAGCAGCCGACCGCCGATGCGGCGGAGGAGGCGCGCGTGCTGGCGCAGGCCCATGAATTGGTGCATCAGGCCTTGGAAAGAAAAGTAGAAGGATCCTAGTGAGTGGACGCAGACGGCTCGATCAGGAGCTGGTGAAGCGCAAGATCGCCCGGTCGCGGGAACAAGCCCAACAGATGATCCGCGAGAACAGGGTAATGGTGGCGGGCATGCTGGCCACCAAGCCCGCTACCCAAGTGACCGGGGATATCTCCATCAAGGTGCAGCAGGCCGACTCCGATCAGTGGGCCTCCCGCGGGGCACACAAGCTGCTCAGCGCGCTCGATGCCTTCCGCGAGGAGGGCCTCAGCCTCACCGACAAGCAGATCATTGATGCCGGCGCCTCGACCGGCGGGTTCACCGATGTGTGCCTCCAGCAGGGCGCGGCGCAGGTCCACGCCGTGGATGTCGGCTATGGCCAGCTGGTGTGGCGGCTGCAAAACGATGCGCGGGTGCATGTGCTCGACCGCACCAATATTCGGCATCTCACCCCAGAGATGCTCGGCGGGCAGGCCGACATGATGGTGGGCGATCTTTCCTTCATCTCCTTAAAGCTGGTGCTGCCGGCTATCGTCTCCTGCCTGCGCGATGGGGCGGAACTGCTGCCCATGGTCAAGCCCCAATTCGAAGTGGGTAAAGATCGTATCGGCGCCGGCGGGGTGGTGCGCTCCGCGCAGCTGCGCGAGGAGGCGGTGCGCGATATCATCGACGCCGCCGCCGACTTGGGGCTCAGTGTGCGCGGAGTTGTGGCCAGTGGCCTGCCCGGCCCCGCTGGCAACGTAGAGTATTTCCTGTGGTTGATCAAGGATGGCGGCGCGAGCCAGCCTGCCGCCGCACGCATTGACGCGATGGTTCATCGCGCCATCGAGGAGGGACCCCAATGAGCAACACGGCACCTGAGACCCCCGCGCACCCCGCCGCGGGCCAGGACGACACCACGCGCAGCGTGTTGTTGGTGCCACACACCGGACGCAGCTCGAATGTGGAGGCCGCCGCGCGCGCCGCAGAATTGCTTCTCGACGCCGGCATCGAGGTACGGGTATCTGTCGATCCGCAGGCAGCGCCCCTGGACAGCCACCCTATTTTTTCTCGGCTCAAGCAATTCGGGCACGATGTTTCGGCCACCGAGGGCGTGGAGATGGTGCTCGTGCTCGGCGGCGATGGCACCTTCCTCCGCGGCGCCGACCTCGCCTATTCCGCGGACCTGCCGGTGCTCGGCATCAACCTCGGCCATGTGGGCTTCCTCGCCGAATGGGACTCCGATTCGCTCGACCTAGCTATCGAGCGGGTGGTGGCCCGTGATTATGAGGTGGAAGACCGCATGACCATCGAAGCGGTGGTGCGGGGGCCGAATAATGAGGTGGCCGGGCGGAGCTGGGCGCTGAATGAAGTGAGCGTGGAAAGTCTCAACAGTCGGGGAGTGCTGGATGCGATCCTCGAAGTGGATGGCCGTCCCGTAAGCTCCTTCGGCTGCGATGGCGTGCTCGTGTCCACCCCCACCGGCTCTACCGCCTATGCCTTTTCTGCGGGAGGCCCGGTGCTGTGGCCGGAACTCGATGCGATCCTGGTGGTGCCCAATAACGCCCATGCGCTCTTCGCGAAACCGCTAGTGGTCAGCCCAGATTCGCAGGTGGCGGTGGAATCGGTGTCCACGACCTTCCCCGCCCAGGCAGTGATGGATGGTTTCCGGCAAGTGGCCATGCCGCCGGGGTCGCGCATCGAGATCAACAAGGCCGCCACCCCAGTGCGCTGGGTGCGTCTCGACCGCAAGCCCTTCGCCGATCGGCTCGTGACCAAATTCCGGCTTCCCGTGGAGGGCTGGCGCGGCCCCTCGGCCGCGAATAATCCGCACGCTACAGCGTGACGACGCCGTCTGCCTGCCAACTGGTGCTCGCGGGCGCATCCTCAACGCACAGCTGCACCCCGCTTCCGCTACGCTTTAAGGCATGCTTGCTGAACTGGCGATCAACAACGTAGGCGTGATCCCCTCGGAGAGTGTCGAATTCTCGGGGGGATTAAGCGTGCTCACCGGCGAAACCGGCGCGGGTAAGACGATGGTGGTCTTTGGTCTGCGCATGCTTGCCGGCGATCGCGCCGACGCCTCTAGGGTGCGCAGTGGGGCCAGTGAAGCCGCCGTGGAGGGGCGTTTTTCCACCGCCGGTATGGCCAGCACCCAGTGCGCCACGGTGGAAGAGATCGTGAGCGAGGCAGGGGGAGCGCGCGACGAAAATGAGGAGTTCATCGCCACCCGCGTGATCAAGTCCACCGGTCGCTCGCGGGCGCATCTGGGCGGACGCTCGGTGCCGGCCGCGACGCTGAAACACTTCGCGGGGGAGATGCTGGCCATTCACGGCCAAAACGATCAGCTGCGCCTGGTCAGCCCCGAGCACCAGCGCGCCGCCCTAGATCGCAGCGACGAGGCCATCGCGCCCCTGCTCGCTACCTACACCGAGTGCTACACCACTTGGCGCAACCTGGCGCGCGATCTTGCCCAGCGCACCGCCTCACGCCGTGAGATGGCCCAAGAAGTCGATCGGCTCCAGTTCGCCATTAACGAGATCAGCACAGTAGATCCCCAGCCCGGGGAAGATACCGAGCTGCAGGCCATGATCCGCCGACTACAGGACGTCGACACCCTGCGGGAGCAGGCGCAGAACGCCCTGGTTGCCCTCGACGGTATGGAGGCACTAGGCGATGGCGGCTTCGACGAGCAGGCCTCGGCATCCGATCTGCTCGGGGAAGCCAGCGGCGCGCTCGCCGGATCCGAGGACCCAGATCTTTCCCAGCTGGCCGAGCGCCTAGAAGAACTCACCAGCCAGCTGGGCGAGATCAGCGGCGAGCTCGGCATGTTTCTTTCCACCCTGCCCTCGGACCCGCAGGCGCTGGAGGAGTCCCTGCAGCGGCAGCAGGATCTGAAATCCCTCACCCGCAAATACGCCCCCGATATCGCCGGGGTGCTGGCGTGGAAAACCAAAGCCGAAGCCAAGTTGGCCAGCATCGATACCTCGCCGGAGGCGCTGGAAGAGCTGAAAAAGAAGGTCGCGCGCGCGGAGAAGAAACTCACCGCGGCCGCGAAGAAGCTCAGTGCCGCCCGTGCCCGCGCCGCCACCGCCTTGGAACAGGACGTGACCGCGGAGATCCGCGGACTTGCCATGCCCAAGGCGGAGTTTGTGGTCTCGCTTGAGGCGTGCACACCGACACCCCACGGCGCAGAGACCGTGGAATTTCGCCTCGCCGCCCACCCAGGTGCCAGCCCCCAACCCATCGCGAACGCGGCATCCGGCGGTGAGCTCTCCCGTGTGATGCTCGCCCTCGAAGTGGTGGTGGCCCAATCTCAAAGCTCCACCACCTTAGTATTCGACGAGGTGGATGCCGGGGTAGGCGGGCGCGCCGCCGTGGAGATCGGGCGCCGGCTGGCGCGACTCGCCCAGCGCAATCAGGTGATTGTGGTGACGCACCTGCCGCAGGTGGCCGCCTATGCGGATCAACACCTGCACGTATCGAAGGATGTCTCCGATTCTTCTGTGACCTCGGCCGTGGAGGATCTCACGGGGGAGCGCCGCGTCGAGGAGCTGGCGCGCATGTTGGCCGGATTGGATGACACCGAAACCGGTAAGGCCCACGCCACGGAGCTACTCGCCACTGCGGCGCGGGACAAAGAGGGCTGGGGCGAGGGCTAAGAAAATATCGCAGCGGAGGGGATTTGTGCAGCGCGTCCGCGCGCCTCACCCACTTCAGCGCCGAGAACTTGCACAATGGCGGGCATGAGTCTGTTCTCGAAGAGCGATGACCTCCCAGGTGTGCACGCCACTGCCCGCGACTGCACGGCACGGGGTCGCGGATGGAAGAAACTATCGGAAGGCGATATTGCCGTCGTAGACGCCCCGGATATCACCCGTGCGCAGGCGCAACGGCTTATCGACGCCCGCCCGGCGGCCGTGGTGAATATCGCCCAGTTCTCCACCGGCGCTATGCCTAACTTTGGGCCGCAGCTAATGGCGGACGAGGGCATCATGCTGGTCGAAGGACTCGGCGCCGAGGCGTGGTCGACGCTGAAGAACGGCAAAAAAGCCCGCCTCACCGAGGAGGGCGAGTTCTTCCACGGCAGCAGCCTTATCGGCTCCGGCGATGTGCTCACCGCAGAAGAAGCATTGAGCCGCTTCGGTGAAGCGCAGCAGACCCTGGTGGATAATATGGAAGCCTATTTTGGCAATACCACCGAGTTCATTCGCTCTGAGTCGCCGCTGCTCATCGATGGTATCGGCATCCCCGATATCGATTCCGACCTCAAAGACCGCAAGGTTGTGGTGCTTAGCCCGGGACGGGGCCACCGCGAAGAGCTGAAGCGCCTGCGCAACTTCATTCGGGAATACAGCCCCGTGCTCATCGGCGTTAATGCCGCCGCAGACACCCTCGTCGAGGATGGTTACACCCCCGATATCATCGTCGGTAACCCCACCACGATCGGCGCGGACGCCCTGCGCTCCGGGGCGCTGGTGATTCTGCCGGCCGACCCCGATGGCTATGCCGCCGGTTTGGAGCGCATCCAGGATCTCGGGGTGGGCGCGATGACCTTCCCGGCAGCTACCGAGTCCGCGACGGATCTTGCGCTGCTGCTCGCCGATTATCACGGCGCCTCGCTGATCGTGAACGTCGGCGCCGTCTTCGACTTACAGCACATGTTCGCCAACGCTGAGACAGCCACCCCCTCGGGCCTGCTCACCCGCGCCAAGGTGGGCAATAAGCTCGTCGATGGCCACGCTGTGGCCGATCTCTACACCGTGCGTTCCAGTGCCTCGCTCGGATGGATGTGGGCGTTGCTGGGTATCCTTGTTGCTCTCGCCGTGATCGTGGTTATCGCTGGCACCAGCGGCGATGCTAGTTTCACCCAGAACCTCGTGGACACCTGGAATAGCTTCGCTCTCGCTGTGCAGGATCTTGTGAAGGGATGGTTTAACTAGATGGGTACAACATCCGGATCAGCCTCCATTGCCATTGCTGGCGCCGCCTTCGGTGTGGCAGCTGGCGTGCTCTTTGGCACTTATGCCCTGGCTCCGAACTTGCCGGGAGACAGCGTCGGCGTGCTCAAGAGCGAGAGCTCGAAGAAGCTCGAGGCGCTGGAATCCCAGTCCGAGATCGCCGCCGCCCAGGCGGATGCGGCGGACTCCGTGGCCCGCAATGTCGCCGAGGCCGTGGTCCAGGGCACCCTCAACGACACCCCCGTGCTGGTGCTGCGCACCCACGACACGGTGGGCGAAGACTTCGACGTCATTAACGACCTCTTGACCAAGGCCGGTGCCAGCAGTGCCGGCTCGATCACGCTCGACGAGAGCTTCTTCAGCCCCGCTGGCGCGGACAAGCTGAAGTCGATCGTCACCGCCACCTTGCCGGCGGGGGCCCAGCTCTCCGAGGAGCGCCTCGATTCCGGCTATCACGCCGGCGAGGCCCTTGCCCAGGCGCTGCTTCGCAAGCCCGATAGTGAGGAAGGCCGGGCCTCGGATGCGGATCGCGATGCTCTGCTCGGAGCGCTGAAGGAGGCCGGCTACCTCGACTATGAAGAGGGAAGTCTCTCCCCGGCTGCGGCCGTGGTGATCCTCAGCGGCGATTATGAGAACACCGGCGATAGCGACAACGCCGGTGACGTGGCCAAGACCGCGAAGAATCTCGCTGATTTTGCGGAGGCCATGGATGGCCGCGATAGCCCTACCGTGTTGGCCGGGCGCTACTCCGCGGCGGCCGAGAATGGCCCTTTGGGCATCGTGCGTGCCAACCCCGAGGCCGCGGAGGGCGTGAGCACCGTGGATTCCATCAACCGCGCCTATGCCCGCATGAGCGTGGTGCTGGCGGTGAAGCAGCAACTTGACGGCGGCAGCGGCGCCTATGGTGCCGCCCCGAACGCCGAGGCTGCACATCCGCCGAGCAGCAATACACCCGTCGATGACGAGGTTGTCGACGCCACCGGCGACGCCGCTGAGGACAACGCCGAGGACAGCGCCGAATAGGCCCGGTCGCGGCAGAATTGAGAACTGGCGGGCTGATGCGTAGTAGCATTCAGCCCGCCACACGTATTTGGCCCCACCCAGAAAGAACCCTCACCATGAGCCACGAATTCATCGTCGAAGATTCCGAAATTCTCAACGAGTCGCCCATTCTGGCGCTGCGTCGCGACACGGTCACGATGCCTGGGGGCAGCTCGGCGAAGCGGGAGATCATCGAGCACTTCGGTGCTGTGGCGGTGGTGGCGCAGCGCGACTCCGGCGAGATCGCGATGGTGCGCCAGTACCGTCATTCGGTGCAGCAGCGGCTGTGGGAGCTGCCGGCCGGGCTGCTCGATGTGGCCGAGGAGCCGGCTTTGCGCTGCGCCCAGCGGGAACTCCAGGAGGAGGCGGGTTTGAGCGCCGCACGCTGGCATCTGCTGTGCGATGTCGTCTCCTCGCCGGGCTTTTGCGAAGAGGCCATCCGCATCTTCTTGGCGCGCGATCTCACAGAGGTGCCGCGGCCGGAGGCGGTGGATGAGGAAGCAGATATGACCCTCGAGTGGGTGCCAGTGGAGAAGGCCGCCGCTGCGGTGCTGCGCGGGGAGATCGTTAATTCCATCGCCATCTCTGGGATTATGGCTGCCTACTACGCAGCAGAGCATGAGGACGTGCTGCGTAGCGTGGACACCCCCTTTGAGCTGCGCCCGACCCGCTTGGCGTCCCGGCGTGCCGCGCAGTGGGGCGAGGGAGACCTGAAGCGGGTGTAGCTGGTTGTGACTCCCGAATCTCTTGCCGAGCGCTGGCTCGTGCACCTGCGCGTGGAACGCGGTCTCAGCGCCAATACGCTCTCGAACTATCGCCGCGATGTCCAGCGTTATCTTTCCTGGCTGGACGTGCAGGGGGTGCGGGATCTCGCCGCCGTGGATGCCAGCATGGTGGAAACATTCTTAAGCGATATTCGCCGCGGCGGATTGTCGGTGCGCTCGGCGGCGCGGGCGCTCTCGGTGGTGCGCGGGATGCATGCCTTCGCCCTCGAGGAAAACGCGGTGGCGGCGAATGTGGCCAAGGAGGTCACGCCGCCGAGCCCACCGCAGCACCTGCCGGATACGCTCAGCGTGGCGCAGGTAACGGCCATGCTCGATGCGGTGCCGCAGGGGGAGCACGCCTCGGCGGTGGATCTGCGCGATCTGGCGGTGCTCGAGCTGCTCTATGGCACCGGCGCGCGTATTTCTGAGGTGGTGTCTTTGCGTGTCGACGACATCTCGGGGATCGACGAGGGTGCACTCCTGCTCAAAGGCAAGGGGGATAAACACCGCGTCGTTCCCGTCGGCGGTGCGGCCCATAGGGCTGTGGAGGCCTATATGGTGCGGGCGCGGCCGGCGTTGAACACCAAAGGCGATCATCACCTCTTTCTCAACCTGCGCGGTGGCCCATTGTCGCGGCAGTCCGCGTGGGCTCTGGTCAAGCGGGCTGCGGCGCGGGCCGGTATCACGGAGTCGATCTCCCCGCATACGCTGCGGCATAGCTATGCCACCCACTTGATCGAGGGCGGTGCTGATGTGCGCGTGGTGCAAGAGCTGCTGGGGCACTCGTCTGTGACGACTACTCAGATTTATACTCATATTTCAGCGGATGCCCTGCGCGAGTCCTGGGCGGCGGCACATCCCCGCGCGCGGGAAAAGTAAAGCATAAGACCTTGACTTAAGGGTGCTGTGCAACGCGCCGTCGATAAGCGTAGGGTGAAGCGCTGCCGCCCGTGTAATCTATGGGTAAAGAACACTGATGTGATTCGAGTGATCTCGCGCGTGTGGGGCGCGCCGCGAACCAGCGGGCGAGATAGTCAAGGAAGAAGGGTTGATCGTGGGAGAGCAGGGATTGTTCGACAAGCCAGAGGACGAGTACGGCTTGACGGGCCGACCCCTGCGCACGCTGCCCGAACCGGCGCCGGTGGATCGTCATGGTCCGGCGCACATCATTTCGATGGTGAACCAGAAGGGCGGAGTGGGCAAGACCACCTCCACGATTAACCTCGGCGCCTGCCTCGCGGAGCTGGGGCGCAAGGTGCTGCTGGTGGATCTCGATCCGCAGGGCGCGCTGACCGCAGGGCTGGGGATCGCGCATGATGAGCTGGATCTGACCATTTATGACGTCATGCTGGACTCCCGCTCGTCGATCCTGAACGCGATTCATAGCACCGCCATGCCTGGGCTGGATCTGGTGCCCGCCAATATCGATCTCTCGGCGGCCGAAATTCAGCTGGTGAATGAGGTGGGGCGCGAGCACACCTTGGGTCGCGCGCTGCGTCCGGTGCGCAAGGATTATGACTTCATCATTCTGGACTGCCAGCCGTCCTTGGGCTTGCTCACGGTGAACGCTTTGGCGGCCTCGCATGGGGTGATCATTCCCATGGAATGCGAGTACTTCTCGCTGCGCGGGCTGGCGCTACTTACGGACACCGTGGAGAAGGTGCGCGACCGCCTGAACTTCGATCTGGAGATCACCGGCATTTTGGTGACCATGTTCGACCGCCGTACCTCGCATGCCCGCGAGGTGATGTCACGGGTGATCGAGGTCTTCGAGGATCAAGTCTTTGACACCGTCATCACCCGCACGGTGCGTTTCCCCGAAACCTCGGTGGCGGGCGAGCCCATCATCATGTGGGCGCCCAGCTCCCAAGGCTCGCAGCAATATCGTGAGCTGGCGAAGGAAGTCATTGAGCGCAGCGAAATCTAGCGCCGCCCGTTCCACCTCCCGTGCCGCAGGCGGGGCAACCCTGCGGCAATCCCAGGAGGCGATCGAGGCGTCCTCGCAGCCGGAGATTCCCGGCTTTCAGCTCAGCCTGCACAATTTCACCGGGCCTTTCGATCTGCTGCTGCATCTGATCAATCGTCGGACCCTCGAGATCACCGAGATCGCCCTCAGCGAGGTCACCGACGAATTCATCTCCTACACCAAGCAGCTCGGCGAGATGCACGACCGGCTCGATGAAACCACCGAGTTTGTGCTCATCGCCTCCACCTTGCTGAGCTTGAAGGCCGCGCGCTTGCTGCCCCAATCAGGAGATGAGGACATCGAGGACGCCGAGGTTCTCGAGATGCGCGATCTGCTCTTTGCTCGCCTGCTGCAATACCGCGCCTATAAGAAGGTGGCCGATCTTTTTGCCGAATGGCAGCGCAGCGCCCAGCGCCGCTATCCCCGGGCCGTGGCCTTAGAGGAGCGCTTCGCCGAGCTGCTGCCGCCGGTGCACCTGGGCATGGACGCCCAGGGTTTCGCGCAGCTTGCCGCCGGCGTTTTTCGCCCCCGCCCGCCCGAGGAGGTTTCGACCTCGCATCTGCACTTCCAGCCGGTATCCGTGCCGGAGCAGGCCGGTAAACTGCTGGGCCTGCTGAAATTCATGGGCGCATCCCAATGGGCCAGCTTTGCCGCGCTCACCAAGGACTGCGGGGTGAGTATGGAGATCGTCGGCCGTTTCCTTGCCCTCCTGGAGCTCTATAAGGCCCATGCGGTGCAGGTGGAGCAAGAAGAGGCGCTGGGAGAGCTGCGAGTGGCGTGGACCGGCAAAGATGTGGACCCCGCCGTGGTGGCCTCCGCCAACTGGTCCTAATCCCACACCTCGGCGCGCCTGTGGTTATGCCGCGGGGGCACTCGCCGGCGCCAGTGTCCGCTGCGATGCCTATAGTTGGGTGACATGAACGCAGTAGTATCTCCGACGTGGTTGGCCGAACGCCTGAATGAGAATCCAGAGAGCATCGTGGTGCTTCTCGCGGCGATGGGACGCCCGCGCGATAGCTATACCGTGATTCCTGGCTCCAAGCTGGCCGATATTGAGACCGAGTTTTCTGATACCAGTGATCCGCGGCCGCATACCGCCCCCGCCGATCTGGCGCGCGTGTTCGCCCAGGCTGGGGTACGCGCCGATACCACGGTGGTGGTCTATGACCGGCACGGCATCATGGTGGCCCCGCGTATCTGGTGGCTGGCCCGCCAGGCAGGCATCGACAATGTGAAGGTTCTCGATGGCGGTCTCCCGGCATGGACTGCCGCTGGATTCAGCACCGAGGAGATCTCGCGCGAGCAGGCGCTGGAGTGGACCAGTGCCGAGGCGGGCGAACTCGACACCACCGAGCGGAACCTGCTCGTGGACATGGACGAGGTAGAGGCCGCCCTCGCCGCCGGCCGACCCGTGTTCGATGCCCGCAGCGCCGGTCGCTTCGACGGCACCGAGCCCGAACCGCGGGAGGGGCTGGCCTCCGGCCACATGCCAGGCTCTGTCAATATTCCCTTTAGCTCGCTTCTCGACGATAACCAGCAGCTGCGCGACGCCGCGGTGCTCAAGGAGCGCTTCGGTGGCCGTGCCGCCGATGAGGAGCTCATCATGAGCTGCGGCTCGGGTGTGACTGCCTGTGTGCTGGCGCTGGCCGCCACCGAGGCGGGCGCGGAGAATGTCAAGGTCTATGACGGTTCCTGGTCCGAGTGGGGGAATCCCGCCAATAACAAGCCGGTAGCGCCCTAGTGACAGAGCAGGACACCACCCACCCAGCACCCGTTAGCGGGATGCGGGCGCGTCTCGAGGCCATCGTGTTGGTAATCGATGCGCCCGTGTCCACGGCGCAGCTCGCCCGCGTGCTGGAGACCACCCCAGCGCTGGTGGAGCAGGAGCTGCGCGCCATGGCCGCCGAATTCGATGCCCGCGGTAGTGGCTTCGATCTGCGCGAAAGCGAGGACGGCTGGCGGCTGTATACCCGATCCGAGTACGCCGATAGCGTGGAGCGCTTCGTGCTCGATGGGGAGAAAACGAAGCTCACCCGCGCCGCCTTGGAGACCTTGGCTGTGGTGGCCTATCGCCAGCCGGTGACCCGCGCCCAAGTGGCTGCGGTGCGCGGGGTGAATGTGGATGGCGTGATGCGCACCTTGGCGCAGCGGGGCTTAATCCGCGAGGTCGATCCGCCCGAGCCGAGCACGGGCGCGCATCGCTATGAGACCACGCAGCTCTTCCTCGAGACTCTCGGAATCGAGGATCTCGGGGCCTTGCCCTCCTTGGCGCCGCTGCTTCCGGACGTGGAATCCATCGAGGAACAGTTCTGAGAATATAAACCTAAACGCCGTTCAAATGCGGTGTAATGGGCGGAATTAAACAACGTCCAAGTGCTGCTGGGAAAGCCCGCCGGTAATGGCCAAAGTCCATGGTGAAGGGGTGTAGCCTAAAGGGCGTGGTTCACCAGTTGCATAACACCAGCGTCCCATCCGCAGCCCCGGATACTACGTATCAGCCCGCCGCGGCACAGAGTCGACTGCGTAGTAGCACGGATCTTCTCGACTTCGATCGCCGCCACGTGTGGCATCCCTATGGCCCCATGCCCGCGGCCATGCAGAGCCGACTCGTCAGCGCCGCCGAGGGTGTCTACCTTGAACTCGATGGTGGCAGCCGAGTGATTGACGGCATGAGTTCCTGGTGGGCGGCCTGCCATGGGCACCGCCACCCAGCCTTAGTGGCCGCCGCCCAACGGCAGATCGACACTATGCCGCATGTGATGTTCGGCGGTCTCACCCACGCCCCAGCAATTGAGCTGGCCGAGCAGCTCGTGGATCTCACCCCGGCGGGTCTCGACAAGGTGTTTTTCGCGGATTCCGGCTCGGTCTCGGTGGAGGTCGCGATCAAAATGGCGCTGCAGTATCAGCGCGGTCAGGGCCACCCCGAGCGCACCGGTCTGCTCACCTGGCGCTCCGGCTATCACGGCGATACCTTCGGCGCGATGAGCGTGTGCGATCCCGAGGGCGGGATGCATTCGCTGTGGCAGGGCGTGCTTGCTACCCAGCGCTTCGCGCCCCCGCCGCCAGTGCGCGGTTGCGATCCGGCCGAGAGCGAACGCTATCTGCGCCAGATGGAGGAGCATATCGACGCCACCACGGCCGCGATCATCATCGAGCCCGTGGTCCAAGGCGCCGGCGGCATGCGCTTTCATGATCCCGCCCTGGTGGCCGGGATTCGCCGGCTGTGTGATCGCCACGATCTGGTGCTCATCGCCGATGAGATCGCCACCGGCTTTGGCCGTACCGGCGAGCTATTCGCCACCAGCGGCGCCGGTATCACTCCCGATATTATGTGCGTGGGCAAGGCCCTGAGCGGCGGGTTTATGACGCTCGCTGCCGCTCTGACCACCGCGGAGGTGGCGGAGGCTATTTCCAGTCCTGCTGGCGGTGGCGCCCTCATGCACGGCCCCACCTTCATGGGCAACCCGCTGGCCTGCGCCGTGGCCGGGGCCAGCGTGGAGCTGATCGCCTCGGGCTATTGGCGAGAGAGCGTGCCGCGGATCGAAGCTGAACTCACGGCGGGTCTCGAGGGGCTTGCCGATCAACCCGGCGTGGCGGATGTGCGGGTGCTCGGCGCTATTGCCGTGGTGGAAATGGAGAAGGCAGTAGACATGGAGGCCACCACCGCCGCCGCTCTGGCCGAGGGCGTGTGGCTGCGGCCCTTCGGCCGGCTCATCTATGCCATGCCGCCCTTTATTTCCAGCAGCGAGCACATCGCCAGCATTACCCGAGCGCTGCGTAGCGCGGCCGCAGCGGCGCTGCAGCACTAACACAGCCGCGCCCTTAGCCGCGCCCGCGCCGCCGAGCATTGTAGTCACCCTTGCGGCACAGCCTGCCGCACGTCCGCGAAGGAGCCGCCCACCATGGCCATTGTTGTGATCACCGGAACCAATACTGATGTGGGAAAAACCTATGCCACCGCCGCGCTGGCGGCCGTCGCCAGCGATATGGGCCTAGAAGTCACCGTGGTGAAACCCGCCCAGACCGGGGAACCGGAGGGGCAGGGGGATCTCGCCACCGTGCAGGCACTGTGCCCAGCGGTGGAGCGGGTGGTGGAATATGCCCGTTATCCCGAGCCGCTTGCACCGAATATCTCGGCCCGGCGCGCCGGCATGGAACAGCTGGAGCTGGAACCCACCGTGCAGCAGATCGCGGAACTCGATGGCCCGGGCCGGTTGGTGCTCGTCGAAGGCGCCGGCGGGCTGCTGGTGCGGATTGCCGACGAGTGGACCATTGCCGATGTGGCCGCCCGCCTGGAGGCGCCGCTCGTGGTGGTCACCTCGGTGGGGTTGGGCTCGCTCAACCTTGCAGAGCTCAGTGTGGAGGCGGCCCGGGCCCGCGGGATCACGGTGGCGGGATTGATCGGCGGCAGTGTGCCGCCGGAGCCAGATCTTGCGACCCGGCTCAATCTTGAGGAATTTAGTGTGGTCACGTCCACGCCCTATGTGGCGAGTGTGCCGCAGGGGCAGGCGCGGCTGGCCGATGAGACTGCCGCGCGCGCTCTGATAGCCACTCTGACCGGCTGCGGTGATACACTGGGCGGTCGATAATTGCACCGCAAGTTTTAGGAGCATACATGACATCTTCCGCTCGCCGAGATGGCACACCGGACAACAAGGGCTTCCGCTCGCGTTCGTCTCATAGTGCCGAGTCGGCTCAACCGAATTCCACCGAGCAGCCCGAACAGCGCGCCCAGCGTGGCAGCTCCATCTACGTCTCGCAGGCGAAGCCGGCGCGACACCAGCACGTCAGTCCCGAGGACATCACCGCCAACCCCTCCCACGACAAGGGCGAGGGCGTGCGTTTGCAAAAGGTGCTTGCCCAGGCCGGCGTGGCCTCGCGACGCATGTCCGAGCGTCTCATTGATGAGGGGCGCGTCGAGGTCAATGGCCGTATCATCACCACCCAGGGGGTGCGCATCGATCCGAATAACTCGGTGGTGCGCGTCGATGGGGTGCGCGTGCGCATTGATGAGAACCTGCAGTACTTCGTACTCAATAAGCCCCGCGGCATGCAGTCCACCATGAGCGATGACATGGGTCGGCCCTGCGTGGGCGATATCGTGGGGGAGAAGCTCTCCGCCGGACAGCGGCTCTTCCACGTCGGCCGCCTCGACGCCGATACCGAGGGTCTGCTGCTGCTGACCAATGACGGCGAGCTGGCTAACCGGCTCATGCACCCGCGCTATGAGGTATCGAAGACCTATGTGGCCAATGTGCTCGGTGAGGCCGATCGGAAGCTCATCCGGCAGCTGCGCGAGGGCATCGAGCTCGAGGATGGCATCGCGAAGGCAGACAAGGTGAGCATCATTGATGCCAACCAAGGTCGCTCCCTAGTGCGCCTGGACCTGCACGAGGGCCGTAAGCACATTGTGCGCCGCATGCTCAAAGAGGCCGGCTATCCCGTCCAGCGACTGGTGCGCACCAAGCTGCACACCGTGCAGCTGGGCGAGCAGACTCCGGGCTCGCTGCGGGCGTTGAACGACTCCGAGCTGCGCAGCCTCTACAAGGCTGTGGAGCTCTAGATCAAGGGGCGTGTGATCAACTATGAAATGCAGCATTGCTAATAAGCCCGCAGGCGGCTTGATCGTGGCCATCGATGGCCCCTCCGGCACCGGCAAATCCAGTGCCTCCCGCGCCCTGGCCACCCGGCTGTGCGCCAAGTATCTCGATACCGGCGCGATGTATCGCGTGGCCACCTTGCACGTATTGCGGCGCTCCATCAAACCCGAGGACACCGCCGCCGTTGTTGAGGCGACTGTGCACCTGCCGCTGGCCGTCAATGACGATCCTGAGTCCACCGAGGTGCTGCTCAATGGCAAGGATGTCTCGCAGGAGATCCGTGGCCCCGAGGTGACCAAGGCTGTCTCCGCGGTGTCCGCGATCCCGCAGGTGCGCGAGAACCTCGTGCGCCTGCAGCGCACCTTGGCTGCCTCCGCAGGGCGCTGCGTAGTAGAAGGCCGCGATATCGGTACCGTGGTGCTTCCCGACGCCCCCGTGAAGGCCTATTTGACCGCCAGCCCCGAGGTACGTGCCGAAAGGCGCCATAAGCAAAACCGCAAGGAGGGCCGCGGTGGCTATTTCGAGGACGTGCTGGCCGATGTGAAACGCCGCGACCAGGCCGATTCTTCTCGCGCCGCCTCGCCGCTGAAACCGGCCGAGGACGCGCACATCATCGACACCTCGGACATGAGCTTCGATGAGGTCCTCGACACCCTGATGGCCTTGGTCGAAGACTCCGCCATCGCCACTGACACCGACTCTGCGTCTGCGGGCACGGAGACGGCGTCGACAAGCACCACCGATACCACCACCGAGAGGAGGCGATCATGAGCACCACTCACAGCGCTGGAGACAGCGAGAACCACGAGGATCTCGATCGCGACACCGAGTTCGTCTACGCCGTAGCTGATGGCGGCGAACTGCCCGCCGATGAGGCCTTCACCGAAGAGGATGTGCTCGCCCCAGGCGAGGGCTATGGCGCCTCCGATTTTGATGAGGACGATTTCGACGAAGCCGACTTTGGCGAGGTCTACTACGCATCAGGCTATGGCACCGAGGATCTCGAGGATCTTGAGGTCGAGGGGCCCGTGGATGAAAACGACCCCCGCTTTGGCCCTGATGGCCCCCGCACCGAGGAAGAGTGGGCGGAGCTCGAGGCCGCGTTGGGGATCACCTCCCCAGAGATCGTGGAAGAACAGCTGTGCACCGTGGCGATTGTGGGCCGGCCCAATGTGGGCAAGTCCACGCTGACGAACCGCTTTTTGGGTCGCCGCGCCGCCGTGGTGGAGGACTTTCCTGGGGTGACCCGCGATCGCGTCAGCTATCTTGCGGAATGGAATGGTCGCCGCTACTGGGTGCAAGATACCGGTGGCTGGGACCCCGACGCCAAGGGCATGCATGCCGCCATCGCCCGCCAGGCAGAGAATGCCATGGCCGAGGCCGACATCATCCTATTCGTGGTCGATACCACGGTGGGTATCACCGATGCGGACGCGGTGATGGCCCGCAAGCTGCACCGCGCCGACGTGCCGGTGCTGGTGGTGGCCAATAAGTTTGAATCGGATGGCCAATACGCCGAAATGGCGGAATTCTATGCGCTCGGCCTCGGAGATCCCTACCCGGTATCCGCTCTGCATGGTCGCGGCGGCGCCGATGTGCTCGACGAGGTTGTGCGGCTATTCCCCGATACGCCCAAGGCAGCCTCTATTACCTCCGGCCCGCGTCGCGTGGCGCTGGTGGGCAAGCCGAACGTGGGTAAATCCTCGCTGCTGAACAAACTCACCGGCGAGGACCGCGCGGTGGTGGACAATGTTGCGGGCACCACTGTGGACCCGGTGGATTCCTTGGTGCAGCTGGATAACCAGTTGTGGAAGTTCGTGGATACCGCGGGTTTGCGCAAGAAGGTCAAGCATGCCCGCGGCCACGAGTTCTACGCCTCCTTGCGCACCAAAAACGCGATCGACTCCGCCGAGGTGTGCGTTCTCTTGGTCGATTCCTCCCAGCCGATCACGGAGCAGGATCAGCGCGTGCTCGGCATGGTGATCGAGTCCGGTAAGGCCCTGGTGATCGCCTATAACAAGTGGGATCTGATGGACGAGGACCAGCGGGATCTGCTGGAGCGTGATATCGAGGAGAAGCTCGCGCATGTGCCGTGGGCGCGGCGCGTGAATATCTCCGCGAAAACGGGGCGTGCCCTGCAAAAGATCGAACCCATGCTCATCGAGGCGCTGGAGAGCTGGGATACGCGTATTTCTACAGGCAAGCTCAATAACTGGGTGCGCGAAACCATTGCCCAGAACCCGCCGCCGATGAAGGCTGGCCGGTTGCCGCGCGTGCTCTTCGCCACCCAGGCCTCCACCCGTCCGCCCGTGATCGTGCTGTTTACCACCGGCTTCCTCGATGCCGGCTATCGCCGCTACCTAGAGCGCAAGTTCCGCGAGTCCTTCGGTTTCGAGGGCTCGCCGGTGCGCATCGCCGTGCGCGTGCGCGAAAAGCGGAAGCGTTAATCGCACGCTTATCGACGCAACAATGCCCCTCAACCTCTGATGGTTGAGGGGCATTGTTGTCTGCTGCTGCGAGCGAGAAGGAGCTACTCGATGACCAAGGTGATCGGTGTGGCCTTATCCGTCTCGGTGGCGACGGGCGGATCCACCCGAGTGACCGTGCCGGTGAGCAGATCCGTGCCGCTGATCTCGGCGCCGTTGGCATCGACGGTGCGGACATCGGAGAAGCCGCGCGCCTTGAGCTGAGCCACAGCCACCACGCCGTTATCGTCGAGAACATCCGGAATTTCGGCGGCAGGGGCCTGCACCTCAGAGGTGAGCGATTCGACGGATTCGCGCAGGCGGTCGGTTTCTTCCTCCAGACGCTGCTGCACCTCGGGGTCCTCAGTGGGGGCGGGGGCCTCCGGTTCGACGGTCTCGGTGACGGTCTCTGGCGGCGGCGGGGTAGTGGACTCGGTTGCGGAGTCCTTATCGCCGCCGAAGGCAAACATGCCCAACACCACGGCCAGCACGACCAAGGCGAGCACCGCGATCACCCACGGCAGGGAGGAGGACTTTTTCTCCTCCTGCGGCGGCACATAATTCGGCGGAGGATAGGCGGCTGCCTGCGGCTGGGCTGGAGGTTGTCCCTGCGGCTGGCCCTGGGAATAGCCCGGCTCCTCCTCCAGCGGTGCGTAGTACTGGCGCGGGCGCTCCCCAGCAGGCTGCTGCTGGCTGCCCTGCGGGCCGAGATATTGTGTCTGCTCGGTGCGCGGCGGTTCATCCGGCGCGCCACGATACTCGCTCGTGGCGAAGTCCTCGGCATCGTCGTAGTGGCCATAGGAATCCCCGCGCCCCTGGGGCGAGGTATCGCGCGGAATGAAGCGAGTGGGCTCGTCGTCGTAGTCCTTCCACGAGTCCCGGTGGCGATCGTCGGTCATCATCTGTCCTTTCCGCACGCGCCGCGGCTCTATCGGCGGCACATCGCTGTCATTAGGCTCGAAGCCATCGTCTCAAGGGTAGTGGGATACGCCAATATCTACCAAGCACCTGCCCGCCGCGAAGAGCGCTGCATGGCCTGCGGGCACAGTTGGCCGGGTGGTGGCAAGGAAAAACCGCAGACCGGACGATGTCCGGCCTGCGGCCTCTGAAGAGTCGGACTGACAGGATTTGAACCTGCGACCCCTACACCCCCAGTGTAGTGCGCTACCAAGCTGCGCCACAGTCCGATGTTGTTCACCCGCGCCACGGGGGCGGCGTGTTCCAACAGCGAGTAGATTACAGCAGTGTTGGCCGGCGAGTCCAATCAGCAGGTCAGAGGAATTTTTTTGGTGTAGAACCAGAGCCCGGCGCGGCGGCGGAACAGAGATCGTTCCCGTTGAATGAAGGGGCCGTTCGGGCCGCGATGATAGGCGGCAAAACTGACTGTTCCTACATCGTCCATGGGGCCGCCCTGGGTGGTTTCGAGAATGTCGAGCCGGTAGAGCTTCATTGATTCACCGTTAAGCGATAAACGCGCCGGCGAATCCTCTGGTGCCCAGGTGGCGAGTAGATAATCGCCGTGGCCCACAGCGAAGGCGGTGTAGCGGGCGCGCATGGTGGCCTCGGCCGTGGGGGCCGGCGGCGCACAGGTGACGTCCCAGGAGCAGCTGATTCCGTGGTAGATACCGCAGCACTCGCCGTAGCTTTGTCCAGAGCAGCAGGGGCAGCGGGTGTCCCCATCGAGGATGTGACCCGGCATATTAGTCATCGATATCCTCGATCCGGACATGAGAGAGCATGGCGGCGACAGGGGAATTATCGCGTGCGGCGAGCAGTTCCGCGCGCTGCTCATCGCTGAGATTGCCGATCAGGGAGATATTGCGGCGCAGTACCGGCTGGTCGGAGTCGGTGCCGACCACCGTGGTCACGGAGACCCGGACGTCCTCCAGCTCGCGAATGCGCGACTCGCGGGCGGCAGCGCGGATTTCCTCGGAGGTGGCCGCGGCGAGCGCAGCAATGAGCAAGGAGCTGGGCGCGATACCGAGGTTTTTGCCGCCGAGTTCCTTTTCGCGGTCGGTAGTGAAGCTGCGTGAGCCAGTGTGGACCAAGTCCGTGAATGCGCCGGCGGGAATGGACTGCGCTTGGGCCACGCCCTCGGGCAGGACATCCTCGGCGTCGGAGTCGGCCGTCGATTGCAGATAGGGGCTTACCCACGTGGCGATGAGGTGCGCGGCGCGCTGCGCGGCCCCAGGGCGGGTGGCCAAGTGATCGACCTTATCCAACGCCACCAGCGACTTCGGGTAGCGGGCGCAGAGGAAGATCTTCTGGGCATTATCAATGCCCACCGTCTGGTCCACGGGGGAGTGCAGCAACAGCAGGGGCACCTTGAGCCGGTGCAGGTAACTTTCCGGATTGACTTCGGCGAGATCCTCGAGGAATTCGCGGGAAATGGTGATATCGCGCCCGCCGAGCTTCAGCGTCACTGCGCCATGCTCATCCACATCGCCGATACGGTCGGCGAAGTGCAGCACGGCGTGCGCGGGGTCGAAGGGGGCGCCAATAGTGGCCACCGCGCGGATTCCGCGCATGCGCTCGATCGTGCTGGCGGATACAGCCCGCAGTGCGGCCGCCCCGCCGAGGGAGTGCCCCACCAGTAATTGCGGCGCCTCGTAGTTGCTCTCGAGCCACTCATAGGCGGCGCGGATATCGGCGACATTCGAGCTAAAGGAGGTGCGGGAAAACTCGCCCTCCGATTGTCCCAGGCCGGGGAAATCGAAGCGCAGGCAGGCGATGCCCTCATCGGCGAGTGTCTTGGACACGCGAGAGGCCGCCGGCGTGAAGCGGGAGCCAGTGAAGCAGTGGACAAACATGGCGAAGGCTTTGGGAGTGCCATCGGGAAGGTCGAGGGTTCCTGCCATGAGCGAGCCGGTGGAGGACGGTAGTTTCACTGAGACTGAGTGCATGCTGCCCAGTCTAATCAGTGTTCGCCGCGGCTTCACCGACGCCTCAGCGCCTCTCTATAAAGGCATTCCGAGCTGGGCGTTTAGGTAGGCAATGGGCGGCTGAATGGTGCCGGATTTCTCGGAGAGGTGGGATGAGTGCGTGTGGGAGGCTGCCGAGAGTGTCTGGGGCGAGCGCTAAGCTGGAACACCGATAGCACGCGATGACTTCTGGGGTGGGCCCACGCCCGATCTGGGAGCTGTTCGAGGAGGATGGCCAAAAACGGTGGCTGGCATGAAGTGGTTTTGGAAGGCGCTCGGAGCGAAGGAGACCAAGCACGAGAAGAAGAGCTTGGGTATAGCCGAGCAGGCGCAGCAGATTCTGCGCAGCGAGGGCTCCGCTCTTGGCGGCGACCATGCCGCAGCAGTGGCGGCGGAGTGCTTATCCGGCAGCCCCCGTGCCGCGGGCACCACGATCAGCGATATGCCACGGCTTCTCGCCGCCATCGGCGCCTGCAGTGCCGCCGCCCATGATGAGGAGCCGTTTATCTCGCAGTACCAGGCCGCGCAGCGGCTGCTGGCCGGCGATGTGATCCAGATGGCCACCGGTGAGGGAAAGACCCTAGCTGGGGCCATGGCGGCGGTGGGCTTTGCCCTGCAGGGCCAGCGGGTGCACGTGATCACGGTCAATGACTATCTTGCGCAGCGCGATGCCACCCGGATGGAGAGCGTGTTCCGCCCCTTTGGGGTGAGCGTGTCCTTCATTTCGGAGAAAATGACGGCGGCGCAGCGTCGTCACGCCTATGCCGCGGACGTGGTGTACAGCTCGGTCAATGAGATCGGATTCGATGTCTTGCGGGATCAGCTCATCACCCGCGCCGAGGATGCGGTGCAATCGGGCGTGGATGTGGCGATCGTCGACGAGGCCGATTCGGTGCTGGTGGATCAGGCTCTGGTGCCGCTGGTGCTGGCGGGCACGGATCAGTCCACGGCGCCGACCGGGCGGATCACCGAAATCGTGCGTCGGCTCAAAGAGGGCGAACACTTCGATGTTGATGATGAGCGGCGCAATGTATTTCTCAATGACGCCGGCGCGCACTATGTCGAGGAAGTCCTGGGCATTGACACCCTCTACGACGAGGAGCACATCGGCACTACCTTGGTGCACGTCAATCTCGCGCTGCACGCCCAAGCACTGCTGATTCGGGATGTGCACTATATCGTGCGCGAGGGCAAGGTGTCGCTTATCGACGCCTCCCGCGGGCGCGTCGCTGACCTGCAACGATGGCCCGATGGGCTGCAAGCCGCAGTGGAGGCGAAGGAAGGCCTGGTCGTCTCTGATGGCGGGCGCATCCTCGACACCATTACGCTGCAAGCGCTGATGAAGCGCTATCCGCTGGTCTGCGGCATGACCGGCACCGCGGTGGAGGCTACCGATCAGCTGCGCCAATTCTATGACCTGCGGGTATCGGTGATCGAGCGGGATACGCCGCTGCAGCGCTTCGATGAACAAGACCGCATCTATGCCACCATCGCCGAGAAGAACAAGGCAATTGTGGAGGAGATCGACAGGCTGCATCGCCGGAACCAGCCGGTGCTGGTGGGCACCCACGACGTGGCCGAATCCGAGGAGCTGGCCGCAGCCCTTGCAGAGCGCGACATTCCGGTCAGCGTGCTCAATGCAAAAAATGATGCCGAGGAGGCCACGATCGTCGCTGAGGCCGGTGATCTCGGGCGGGTGACGGTGTCCACCCAGATGGCAGGCCGCGGCACCGACATCCGGCTCGGCGGCGCCGATGAGGCCGATCACGACGCCGTGGTGGAGCGCGGCGGACTTGCCGTGATCGGTACCGCGCGGCATCGCACAGCCCGGCTCGATAATCAGCTGCGCGGGCGCGCCGGACGCCAGGGCGATCCCGGTAGCTCGGTGTTTTTTGTTGCCCTCGACGATGATGTGGTGCATGCCGGCGGCGGAGGCACGCAGATCCACGCCCGCCCAGATGCTGCCGGAGCTATTGATTCGAAGAAGGTGCGCGACTTTATCGAGCACTGTCAGCGCGTCACCGAAGGCCAGCTGCTGGAGATCCACGCCCAGACCTGGAAATACAACAAGCTGCTGGCAGATCAGCGCGTGATCATCGATGAGCGGCGCCAGCGCCTGCTGCATTCCGAGCAGGCACTCGAGGAGTTCCGGCAGCGCAGCCCCCAGCGCACCGCTGAGCTGGAGGAGACCGTCGAGCACGAGACGCTGGTGCAGGCTGCCCGCGAGATCATGCTCTATCACTTGGACTATGGCTGGAGTGAGCATCTCGCGCTTCTCGACGATGTCCGCGAGTCCATTCACCTGCGGGCGATTGCGAAAGAAACGCCCATCGACGAGTTCCACCGCATTGCTGTCTCCGAGTTCAAGCAGCTCGTGCAGCAGGCCGTGGATGATGCCGTGCAGAGCTTCGAGGATGTGCTGATCGATAACGAGGGCGCGCACCTCGGCGATGAGGGGCTCGTGCGCCCCTCGGCCACATGGACCTACATGGTCAATGACAACCCCTTGTCCGGCAGCGGTAACTCGGTGATGGGCGGGATATCAGGAATGTTCCGATAACTCCCCTCATCACCGGCGTGTGATGAAGCTCATAGGCTATGTCGGCCGTGGGCGAGGCTGCCCAGCGCGCTAAGGTTTTGTTACGCAATCGTAACGGGCTCAGGCACTGGGCTTAAACACCCAAGAGCTACTACGCCACGTATGATGTAGACATTACGACCCTGCAGCGACGAGCTGTGCTTGATAGATTCCGTAGGGCAGACGATTTTGTTCACCCAGCGCTACGGCGGCCACCGCACCCGCGGTGAGGGACGAAGACACACTGTGCTCGAGCAACCGGAGGTTTTTCTCAATGAGTGACAACACTGACGTTTCCCAGACTCAGGTGGAGACAACATCTGTTTTCCGCGCTGATCTGCTTAAGGAAATGGAGTCTGGGGCTCAGGCTGCACCGGCGAATGCTGGCGCGGGCAACCTGCCCGAGGGGGCAGCATTGCTGGTGGTGAAGCGGGGCCCGAACGCCGGTTCGCGTTTTCTGCTCGACCAGGAGACCACCACTGCGGGGCGCCACCCAGAGAGCGATATTTTCCTTGATGACGTCACCGTGTCTCGTCGCCACGCCGAGTTCCGTCGCGATGGCGAGGGCCAGTTTGAGGTAGTGGACGTGGGAAGCCTGAACGGCACCTACGTCAACCGCGAGCCGAAGAATGCTGAGGCACTGCACACCGGCGATGAGGTGCAGATCGGCAAGTTCCGCCTCGTTTTCCTTGCCGGTCCAAAAAAGTAGTAGCGCCCCAGCCCTCGGCTAGGCTACAAAGGATGCATACGGGTCGTGTCGTAGGCGTAGAGACGCCGCGCGGCACCGCGTGAACCGAAAGATCAAAAGAAGAAACCTAAGGGTAAAAACAACGTGAGCGCACTACGGGATTCTAAAGACTGCAGCGTGAAGCCACTGCGTCATGCGCGCCAGCAGACCATGTCTATCGGCGTGGTGCTGGAGCGCCTGCGGGGCGAGTTCCCTGATGTGACGGTGTCTAAGATTCGCTTCCTCGAATCCGAGGGCCTCATCACACCTTCCCGCACTCCCTCCGGCTATCGCCGCTTCACGGACAAGGATGTGGAGCGTCTCCGCTACATCCTCGTCACACAGCGCGATAACTACACGCCGCTGAAGGTCATCCGCCAGCAGCTCGAGGCCATGGACTCCGGCGAGGTGACCGCGCTGCTCAGCGCCACGAAGGTGGAGCCGATCATCAGCCCGGAGGAGTTTCGGGCCCCGGCCATTACCCGGCTGACCGACGATGACGTCGCGGCGCAGGCCGACGTGGACAAGGAATTCGTCAGCGAGCTCGCTGGCGCAGGCTTGATTAGCGCCGATCCCGCTGGTTTCTTCACCGCCGATGACGTGCGTGTGGCCTCGACCGCGCGGGCGCTCACGGAATTCGGTTTCGATGTTCGCCATCTGAAGTCGGTGCGTCATTCGGCGCGCCGCCAAGCGGATCTTATTTCCCAGGTGACCACCCCGGTGGCGCAGTCGGGCTCGGACGTGGCCAAGCACAAGGCCCAAGAGATTTCCGAGCAGCTCACCGCCTTGGTGGTGTCGCTGCATGCGAGCCTGGTGAAAAACGATCTTCGCTCCTAGCCGCACCGAGTAACACCACCATGAGAGTCACGGGGTAGCGCCGCTACATCGTGGCTCTTTTTTAGCATTGAGTATAAGGACGCTACTCCCATGAATGATCGCAGTTTTATTGATCTCGTTTATCACGGTGTGTTCGTGATTCCGCCCGAGGACTATAACGTCATATTCCTCCGCGTCGTCGGCACCACCCGCATTCTTCCGATCTGGATCGGCGAGGATGCTGCGGCCGCCATCGCAGCGCGCGAGCAGGGGAGAGCACCGGTGCGCCCGCGTGCCCATGATGTGCTCTTACAGCTCGCTGACTCCCACGCCGGCTCCGCGATGGAGGTACGCATCGACGGCTATGTCCGGGGTCGCTTCACCGCCAGCTTGGTCTGCGGCGATGGCACCGTGCTGGATATGCGTCCCTCGGATGCGATCTTGTTGGCGCGAGAAGAACAGCTCCCGATCTCCGTGGCCGAGGACGTGCTGCGCCGCACCGGCGTGTTCGTCTCTGCCGATGATCTCTCTCGCGGTTTTGGTATCGACTGCGAGGATGTCAGTGATACCGCGGATGAATTCTCCTCGGCCTCCGGTGATGCCCAGGCAGATGCGGACTTTGAATCCCTGCTGCGCTCGATGGGAGTGGAAGAATCCGACCTGCGCGGCGATAGCAGCGAGGACGATAAAACTGACCTCTAGTGTGACAAAAGGTGACAAAGTGATTCAGGCACCCTAAGCTTAAACTAAAGGTTTAGAGTTTCGGCGTGTCTCCACTGTGGCTCACGGTGCTCTCAGTATTCTGAGTAAGCACTCCTGATCTGGAGGCATAAGAGCGAAACGTGTGTCTCATAATGAACGAGGACTGTACCTCGGCACTATGGGACACGTATCCTGAGAGAAAAATAACAAGGGAGAAATTACACATGTCTGAATCCACCACCCACGGCGTGCAAGAATCCCTCTTCACCATGGGGCCCGATGAAGAGGTTGGCTACCGCGTTCCCATCGCGTGCCAGGTAGCGAATATCACCTACCGGCAGCTGGATTACTGGGCGCGCACCAAGCTCGTGACCCCGTCGATCCGCAGCGCCCGTGGCTCCGGCTCGCAGCGTCTGTACTCCTTCAAAGACATTCTCGTGCTGAAGATCGTCAAGGGGCTGCTGGATACAGGTATCTCCCTGCAGAACATCCGCCTCGCGGTGGATAAACTCCGCGATCTTGGCGTGGACGATCTCGCCACCATTACTCTCGTCTCCGATGGCACCACCGTCTACGAGTGCCGCTCCTCGGAGGAGGTCATCGACCTTCTCGCTGACGGTCAGGGCGTCTTCGGTATCGCCGTGCCGGGCATCATGAAGGAGCTCACCGGCACCATCTCCGCATTCCCCTCCGAGCGCATCGATGGCGATGCCGAGCTCGAGGTGGAAGACGAGCTCGCTATTCGACGTCGCCGTCGCAGCTCCTAAACACTCGTTTCACCGCACACAGCCCAGGGATAGTTGGTGGATTCTATCCCTGGGCTGTGGCATGTCCGCTTATCCCAAAAGCTACTACGCAGCAGAGAAACTCTGCTGCGTAGTAGCCCTGATGTGGCTGTGGCTTAGGGGCGCTCGATACCGAAGGACTGCTGCAGCCCCTCGGCGATTTCGGGGGTGTCGGTGGCGGTGCCGACATAACCGCCGGTGCTGCGGGCGAAGTCGGTGACCACTGTGTCCTCTGCGCCGCCGCCGACGGTGAGCACGTCGAGCTGCACATTGGCATCGGCGTAGCGCTGCAGGATCGTGCGCAGCTGTTCATCATTCATCGGATCGACGGTGCCGGAGGTCACGAGCACAATCTGGACGGCCTCGCCGGTGCTCGCGGCGTAGTCGGCTGCGACAGGCAAGGCGGCGGCCAGGGCCTCGCGGGTCTGGGGCTTTCCCCCAGTGCCGAAGCGCTTCATGGCGTCGACGATGGCGGTGCTATCGCTGCTGAAGGCGATGTTATTGCGCCATCCCTTGGTCACACCGGGGTTGAGCGGGGACGAGTAGTTCCACAAGGCCACCGTGCCGCCGCCGCGGATCGCGGAGACCACCAGGGGATCGGCGATGCGGGCAGTTTCGGCATAGAGGGAGTGCCCAGAGGGCGAGGCATTCATCGCCTCGGAGGTATCGAGCAGCAGCAGGGTGTGGTTGATCGGCTGCGTGGTGGAGCCAGTGGATTCTTCCGGAACCTGGGCATAACGCTCGTTGAGAATATCGGCGGTGGTGGCCCAGGTGACGGACTTGTCCTCGGCGCCCTCGTTATGGGCGGTGACGAACTTGGCGAAATGCGCCCCGGCGCGAGACTGTTCCTCCGAAATGACGTCATGGGTCACCAGCGGCACCACGAAGGTGGGAACCTGGGTGTCATCGGGGGCGAAGAAGTCCATGCCCTCGGGAGTCTCGGACTCGGTCACGGCGAGAAGCTGGCTCTCGGCTGCGGGTTCGAAAGAGGGCAGGGTATTGTCCTTGAGCAGCTGTGCACCGGTATCGGGGTTGTCTTTGGACACAGCGGCGGCGACTAACGCGGCGGCCGGATTCTGGGTCGGATCGGGGTAGAACACGCGCTCGGCGGGCTGTGCGTCCCAGCCCTGATCCGGGGCCGGGGAATCGGGCTTAAAGGCCAGACCCACGGGGGTGCTCGCGGCGATAGCCCAGGTATCGCTGGCGGGAGAAAGCTGTGCAGCATCGAGCTGGCGTTGTACCTCGCCGCGGGTTCCGGTGGAGATCAGAACGGCTGCGCCGGCGGGATCATCGACGGTGTTCAGGTTCACGCAATGATCTTTGACCACGGGGGAGCTCTGCGAGTATTCGTCGACAAGCGAGGAGACCACCGCATCGGGGGTGGAGGAGCTGACCGCTACGGGCACCGGCAGATCGCCCTCGATGCATTCTTTGGCGAAGGTGCTATCAGCGCTATCGGCGGATGAGCGCACCGCAAGCCACACGACGAGGGCTATGACCAGTGCAATCACCACCACGCCTGCGGTGATGAGCTCCTTCGATAGCCGGTAATTAGATTCTCCGGATGCGTGACGGGCCACGGGTGCACCTCTTCCTCACATTGTGATTAGTGTGAACCTTTAGCTGTGGTTCAAGACTCACTCATTAAGTGTAGTGGCAAGAGCACGCTCGACGTAGTAGCGCAGACGGTGTCGGATCGGCTCGGCGCCGCGAGACAGCGCGCGCTGGCGGGCCACATACTCGGCTTTGCCCGCAGCGGTTTCCACGGCCACGCTGCCGAAGCCGAGACCGCGGCAATCATAGGGGGAGGCCTCCATGTCGAGGGTGCGTGCCTCGCAGGCCAATTCGAAGGCGTCGATAACAAGTTCGCTGGGGACTACCGGCAGCATCTTAAAGGACCACTTATATAGGTCCATGGTGGCGTGCAGACAGCCGCGCTGTTCGCAGCTGAGTTGATCCTCGCGCTTTAAGGGCCGGATATTCAGCGGCCGCGCCGGCGGGGTGTAGAAGCGGAAGGCATCGTAGTGGGTGCACTTCAGCGGGCCATGGGCCTCGACCACCGCATCCGTGCCGGCAGCGCCCAAGCGAAGCGGCAGCGCGTGGCGGGCCTCATCGGTGCGGTAAACCATGGCCCATTCGTGCATACCGAAGCAATCGAAACGAGCGGGGTTGCTCTCCTCGCGCTGCAGTAGCTCGGCGAGGAAGCGCCAGAGGCGGACCCGCTTAGGGGCAAGGGCCGACAGATCCACGCTGGTACGAGCCTCATCCCCGGCGCCGGTGGAGCGATAGAAGGACCACTGGGCGTGTGGGGCATCGCCTATCAGCGTGCAGTCCATCCCTGGATGCCACCGGCGCATCTTGCCGGGGGAGAAGGGATAGTAGTCGAACATGAAGTCCCACACCGGGTGCTTTTCTTGCCGTGAGCGACGGCGCAGGTGCTGCTCGGTGAGCGCGTCGACGCGACGCTCATGCTCTCCGCGTCGCCGCTGCCACTCGGCAGGGGCGAGCAGATCAGGCATCTGCGGTGTCCTCGTGGGTCCAGTCACGCACGTTGCCCACATACTCCTCGATGAGATCCTCGAGGGTGATCACGCCGATGAGCTGGCCGCGATCGCGCACCTGCGCCATATGGGCGGAGCTACTACGCATCCGGCGCAGAGTCTGATCCAGCACGCCGGAGGCGTCGATATTGATCAGCTGGCGGATCTGGGAGCGCGGAATCACGTCCTGCTCCGAGGAGCTGGAGGAGGCGAGGCGATCAAGCACGTCCTTGATGTGGACATAGCCGAGATAGTTGCCCGTGGCCCCAGTGATGGGGAAGCGAGAATAGCCGGTCTCATTGACGGCTTCTTCCAGCTGCTGCACAGTGGGGCCGCGCTCGCCGAAGGGAATGGCGTGGACATCTTCCTTGCGGATGAGCACCTCGCGCACCGAGCGCTTATCGGTGCGCAGGGCCTTGGCGAGGCGGGCATGCTCCTCGGCGTCGAGAAGCCCCTCGGAGCGGGACTCAGAGACCATAATGGCCAGCTGCTCGGTGTCCACTGCGGAATCCAGCTCGTCTTTTTGCTCGATGCCGAAGAGCCGCAGGGTATGCCGTGCCACCCAGTTCATGAAGTTCAGGATGGGCAGCATCATCTTCACAAAGAGAATGTGGGCCGGAACCAAGATCATGGCCAGGGTTTCGGGGCCGGCGAGGGCGATATTCTTCGGCACCATCTCGCCAACGAGAATGTGCAAGAAGGTGATGACTGCTAGGGCGATCGCGAAGGAGATCGCGTGCAATAAGGATTCGGGCACACCGAGGGCGCCGAAGGGGCGTTCCAAAAGGTGCGCGATTGCTGGCTCGCCAACTTTACCGAGCAGCAGCGAGGCGATGGTGATGCCCAGCTGCGCACCGGCGAGCATGATGGAGAGATGCTCCGTGGCGTATTCGACCTTCTTTGCCCGCGTTTTTCCTTGGGCAATGAGCGCGTCGATGCGGTCCTTGCGCGAGGAGATGAGCGAGAATTCGGCGGCGACAAAGAAGCCGTTGAGAGCCAAAAGGACAATGGCGAAGATGATTGCTTGGATTCCACTCATGAGGCGTACTCCGCTGCTTCTTCGTTGCTGATAGAGGTAAAGAATGCGCGTTCGACGCGGCGATCGTCCATGGCTGCGACCGAGGCGATCCAGCGCCCGGTCATGCCGGTTTCGAATTCATCGCGCATGTCGTGCTCCGTGAGCGGGAGCAGGACGACGTCGCCCGGCTGGGGGATGCGGCCCAAACACGTCATGATCAGCCCGCCGACAGTTTCATAGCGGTGATCATCGGGGGCGGCATAACCAATGGCTTCGGCGAGCTCGTCGACGCGAACCAGCCCGGCAACCTCCCAGGAATCGCCGACGCGGCGGAAGTCCTTTTCCGCCTCGGCATCGTCGTGTTCGTCATAGACCTCGCCGAGCAGTTCCTCGACCACGTCCTCGATCGTGACGATACCGGCGGTGCCGCCATACTCATCGGCGACCAGCACCATCTGGGAGCCGGCGGAGCGTACCGCATTGAGCACGGCATCTCCATCGAGGGAATCGGGCACGGTATTGACTTCGCGGGCCAGCTGCGCCACCGGGACCTCGGGGCGCCGGTGCCTGGGGATGGAGAACGCGTTTTTGATGTGCACGACGCCGATGGTGTCGTCGAGATCGTCGTCCACCACGGGGAAGCGGGAATGACCCGACTCCAGTGCCAGCTGGACCAGATCCTCCACCGAGTCCGTGCTGTGCAGGAACAAAATAGTAGAGCGGGGAGTCATAAACTCCTCGGCGGTGGCTTCGCCGAACTTCAGCGCCCGATCAATCATGCGCGCCTTGGAGACATCGAAGGTACCCACTTGGGCGGAGTTACGCACCAAAGCGCCCAACTCTTGGGCGGAGCGGGCGCTGGCCAGCTCATCGGCGGGCTCGATACCGAGCTTGCGCACAATAAAGTTGGCCGAGGAGTTCAACGCGGTGATAAACCACTTGAGTGCCTTGTTAAACCACTGCACAGGGGTGACCACCACGCGGGCGGTGGCCCACGGATCGGTAATCGCCATGTTCTTAGGCAGCAGCTCGCCATAGATCATGGACAAGAAGGTGGCCACGATCAGGGCGAGGATCAAAGCGATGGGCGAGGCCGCACGCTCCGAAAGGCCCACTAATTCCAGCAGCGGGGTGAAGAAGCGGGCCAGTACCGGCCCCGCTAAATAGCCCGTTGCCAGGGTGGTGATGGTGATGCCCAATTGGGCACCGGAGAGTTCGAAAGAGAGATTCTCGTGGGCATCGCGAACGCGCTGAGAGACAGCGTCTTTTTTGCGTGCGACGTGGTTATCGATGGTGGAGCGCTCGAGCCCGGTGAGAGCGAACTCGATTGCCACGAATAGTCCCGTGCCGGCGGTCAATGCCACAAAGCCGAGGAGAGCCAGAATGCTGAAAAGTATATCCATAATTGTTGATCGGCTAAAACAATACCGAACTATCTATCCTACGTGGGAATATGTCGGCGTGTCGTCACAGAGCCTTTGCCCCAGGCGCCGCCCTTTTTCTTCTTCTTCGGCCGAAACCCGCGGCGCCCACCCTGCGCGGGTTGCTGCGCGGTGCTGCCGCGTGAGCCCGCAGCAGAGCGGCGGGAGCCAGAGCTCGACTTCTTGCCCGTGCGCCCGCCTGATTGGGTACGTGCAGACTCGCCCAGGGAGGGGCGGGTCTGGCGAAGCGGGCCGATCAGCGAGTCGAGCTCGGCGGAATCGAGTTCCAGCTGGCGGGGAGTCACCCCGGCGCTGCGGAATTGTTCCTCGGCGCGGTGCTGGCGGTTGGCGTCGATAATGCTCAGGCTATTGCCTGTCGCACCGGAGCGAGCGGTACGGCCGGAGCGGTGCACAAAGGACTTCGGGTCGAAGGCCAGACCGAGGTGCACCACCAAGTCAATATTGGCGATGTCGATGCCGCGGGCGGCGATATCGGTGCAGATCAGCACGGGCTCCTCGCCGGAGGAGAAGCGCTCCACGGCCGCGGTGCGCTGGGCCTGGGTGCGATCGGAGTGCACCGAGCAGGCGCCGGTATCGCGGGCGTAGCGATCGACGTCTTCCTTCGTGGAGCAGAAGATGATCGTGCTCGCGCGCCGGCGGGCGAGGCGATGAATGAGCGCGTCGCGTTGCTCCTTCGTGCGCACCATCACCAGCCACTGGCTCAAACCCTCGACCGCGGCGGTGGCGGCGCCATCAGAAAGCTCGTGGATGCGGGCATGCGGGGCCAGCCGTCGGGTGCTCTGATCCACCGTGGCGGAAAACACCAGCCTCTGGGCGCTCTCGGGTATCCGGGCCGCGATGGCATCGAGCTGCGGGGCAAAGCCCACCTCGGTGAGGTGATCGGCCTCATCGACGACGAAGATCTCCACCGCGTCCAAGCTCAACAACTTCCGCCGGCGCAGATCGAGCAGCCGCGCGGGAGTGGCCACGGCGATATCCACCGGGGCGGCCAGCTGGGTGCGGTGGGTGGCGACGGGTACCCCGCCGCTGAGCACAAGGGTGCGCAACCCCACCGCGGCAGCAAGATCCTCGATACGATCGGTGATCTGCTGCGCTAATTCGCGGGTGGGGGCGAGAATGAGTGAGCGCGGCTGGCCGGGCGCGGAGGTGCGAGAGATTCGCTCATCGGTGGCGAGCCGCGTGATCAGCGGCAGGGCAAAGGCATAGGTTTTCCCCGATCCGGTATGGCTGCGGCCGATAACCGAGGCCCCCGATAGCGCATCAGGGATCGTCGCCTCCTGGATCGCTGTCGGGTGGGTGAGCTCACGGCGGGTGAGCTCGTGAACGAGCTGATCGGGTAAAGCGAGATCCCTGAAGGTGCGCACAGTGCTCCTAGGCTTCGACCTCGGTGCGGTCACCGCTCCAGAGGGTGTGGAAGCTGCCCGGACGGTCGATGCGCTCATAGGTGTGGGCGCCAAAGTAGTCACGCTGCGCCTGAATGAGCGCGGCGGGCAGGCGCGAGGAGCGCAAAGAATCGTAGTAGGACAGCGAGGAACCGAAGACCGGAATGGGCAGACCCAGCTGGGTGGCGGTGACCACCACGCGACGCCAGGCATCCATGCTCTGCTCCATCTCCGCACGGAAGTAGGGATCGAGCAGCAGCGAGGTCAGCTCCGGAGTGGAGTCGTAGGCCTCGCGGATACGATCTAGGAACTTCGCGCGAATGATGCAGCCATCGCGCCAAATGGTGGCGAGATCGCGGGGATCAACATCCCAGCCGTGCTCGGCGGAGCCGGCCTTGATCTCGTCGAATCCCTGCGAGTAGGCCACCAGCTTGGAGGCGTAGAGAGCGGCGCGGACATCGTTGATGAAGTCCTCACGCGTCACGCCGAGGTCCTTGAGGGTGCGCAGGGAACCGGAGGCGAGCTCACCGGAGGTAGCGGCACGCATCGCGCGATCGCCGGAGAGGGCGCGGGCGAAGACGGCCTCGCCAATACCGGTCACGGGGATACCGAGATCGAGGGCGGCCTTGACGGTCCAGCGGCCCGTGCCCTTTTGCCCGGCGGCATCCACCACGATGTCGACCAAGGGGGTGCCGGTCTCGGCATCCACCTGCTTGAGCACCTCGGCGGTGATCTCTACGAGATAGGAATCCAGATCGCCGTTGTTCCACTCAGAGAACACCTCGGAGATCTCCTGGGGAGTCATGCCCGCCGCATAGCGCAGCAGGTGATAGGCCTCACCGATGACCTGCATATCCGCGTACTCGATGCCGTTGTGCACCATCTTCACGAAGTGGCCGGCACCATTGGGGCCGATATGGGTGCAGCAGGGCACCCCGTCCACCTGAGCCGAAATGGACTCCAGCAGCGGCCCGAGCGATTCATAGGACTCGGCGGAGCCGCCGGGCATGATGGCCGGCCCATTGAGAGCGCCTTCCTCGCCGCCGGAGATGCCGGCGCCAACGAAGTGCAGGTTGCGGGCGCTGAGCTCCGCTTCACGACGGATGGTATCGGTGTAGAGCGCATTGCCACCATCGATGATGATGTCGCCTTCATCCATAGCCTCGGCCAGCTGCTCGATCACGGCATCGGTGGCCTTACCGGCCTGCACCATGATGATGGCGCGACGGGGACGCTCCAGCGAGGCCACGAATTCCTCGATGGTGGCGGCGGGCAGAAAGTCTCCTTCATCGCCGTGGTCGGCGACGAGGGCCTCGGTCTTGTTGTAGCTGCGGTTGTACACCGCAACGGTGTGACCCTTGTGAGCGAAGTTGCGGGCGAGGTTGGACCCCATTACTGCGAGGCCAACGACACCAATGGGGGCGAGTTTTTCTGCATTCGACATGTGCTCAATCGTAGACGTCACGCTACGGGAGAGTCATATCGAGCGCATCGGCACGCGCAACGATGACTTCACGGGGTAGGACGTGTGGCGTATAGACTGGTCGTATGTCTGTCGCAGAGTTGTTGAATACCGCTATCTCCCGTCCGCTCACCGATGCCGAACTCAGCGAACTCAATGAGATCAACACGGGTCTTGATGCCACCCTCGGGGTGAACTACACCGTGGTCTCCCGCAAGCAGGTGCGCGCCCAGATTTCTGTCGCCGAGGGGCATCTGCAGCCCTTCGGTCTGGTCAACGGGGGTGTGTTCTGCTCCCTCGCCGAGTCCACCGGCTCTCTTCTCGCTATGATTCTTGCCGATGGCCAGCCCGTGGCCGGGGTGAATAACACCACCGATATGATCTCCTCCGTCAAGGCTGGAGTGGTGACGGTGATTGCTGCCCCGCTGCATAACGGCGCGACCACCCAGCTGATCAGCGTGGAATGCTTCCAGCGCGATCGGCTTGTTGCCCGTACCACCCTGCGCACGATCCGCCTCGAGGGATAACCCTCTCGTGGCCGCCGCCCATTGAGTAAAGGACGCTATGCCCACCTGGCACGAGATGCTCGCCTCCAACCCTGACCATTCCGAGAACTACGCCGCCCGCTGGCGCGCCTTCGCCGCAGAGGGCCGCGATATCGTGGGCGAGGCACGCACCATCGACGCGATGGCCGAGCGTGGTTCGCGCATTCTCGACGCCGGCTGCGGCACCGGCCGCATCGGCGGCTACCTCGCGGAGCGCGGCCACACCGTCGTGGGCGTGGACCTCGATCCGGTGCTGATCGATTACGCCCGCAAGGATTATCCCGACGCCGAGTGGCATGTCGGGGACCTCACCGCCGGCGAGGTACCCGATGGTCCCTTCGATCTCATCGTCTGTGCCGGCAATGTGATGGGTTTCCTGCCGCCCGAGGGCCGTCTCCCAGCACTCGAAGCGCTGCATGGTGTTTTGGGCCCGCACGGTCGCGCCGTGATTGGTTTTGGGGCGGGCCGCGGCTATGAATTCGACGACTTTTTCGCCGATGCTCACGCCGCAGGCTTCGTGGACTCCCTTAAGCTCGAAAGCTGGGATCTCAAGCCCTTGCGCTCCACCTCGTCCTTTCTGGTGGCCGTGCTCAGCCCGCGTATGCTGCTGCCGGGATTCGGCGGCTAGCGGGCTGCCGGCTCCGGAACAATAGCGAAGGCGCGGGCAGGAAAGCCCGTGCCGTGCAGCGGCTTCGGCCACGAGGCCACGATGAGCGCGCCTACCTCAGGGACCTGATCCAGGTTGCACAGCATCTCGATCTGCCACCGGTCATGCTGCAGCAGCAGCAATTCGCTAGGCAGCTCACCGCGGCTCACCCGTGCCCCGAGATCGGTATCGGTGGTTTCATGCCCGAGCGCGGTGATATTCCGCTCGGTGATGAGCCACTCCACGACCGTCGGGTTCCACGCAGGATAGTGGTTGATGCCCTCCTCATCGGCGTTATTCATTGCCGTTGCATCGGGCCAGCGCTGCGACCAGTCAGTGCGTAGTGCCACAAAGCTGCCCTCGGGGATGGGCTGGTGGCGCTTCTCCCACTCCAGGATGTCCTCGACTGTGGGGCTGTAATCGGCGTCCGCGGCGGCCTGCTCATGGACATCGATCACCACGAGCGGCAATACCATCTGCTCGACGGGGATCTCATCTAAGGGGCGAGCCCCAGTAACAAAGTGCACCGGCGGATCCACGTGCGTGCCCCATTGGCCCACAACGCTATAGCGGTCGATTTCGAAGCCATGCTCCTCCACGGTGTAGAGGCGCTCGCGCGTTTCATCGGGTAGCGCCCCGAAGTGGGGCTGGCCGGCGTGGAAACTGTGGGTGAGATCCACCCAGCGATAGTCCTGGCGCAGTGAGCGGGCTAGGGTCCATAGTTCAGGAAAAGTAGACATGTAGACAGCATAGTCTATTTTTCGCTGGGTGCGCAGATAGGCGACGCCCACTCCCGCGGTGTGTGGCGGGAGGTGGGCGTCGATAAGCGTGGTGCGTAGTAGCTAAAACAGGCCGATAATTTTGTAGATCACGGCCGAGATCGCGATGATGCCGGTGACAATCACGAACCAGTTCGAGGCGTACTTTCTAAAGGGTGCGAGGGCGTCGACCTTATAGATGGCCACCATCGGCATGAGGTACAGGATCGAGGCAATGACCGGGCCGGAAAGCGTCTCAATAACCTCCAAAATAGAAGGGTTGAGCACGCCGGCGATCCAGGCGGTTATGGCGATAAAGACGTTCACCGTGATCATGAGCGTGCGCTCGCCGAGGCGATCGACCATCTCTGGGCGGGCATGGCGCACAATGCCGGCGGCCCCCTCGGCGGCACCAAGAGTGTGGCCGAAGAAGGAAGAGACGATGGCCACGATGGCGATCGCCGGGGCCAAATAGGTGATGACCGGGGCGTCGTGCACATTGCCGAGATAGGACAGCACCGGCAGGTTTTCCTCGCGGGCGGCGGCGAGGCCGTCCGTGCCCAAAGACAGCACACACGACCAGACGAAGAGCATGGTGAATACCGTGAGCAGCATGGCGGTGCGACGCAAGACGATGGAGGCGTTCTCGGCGCTGCGCGGGCCGTGGGTGCGCTGCATGGCCAACGAGAACTGCGAAATCGCAGGGGAGTGGTTGAAAGCAAAGACCAGCACGGGGATGATCAGCCATACGGAGACGAGGAAGTCTCCGGCGCCAGGCATCGCGGTGAGACCATCCAGCTTCCAGGTGGGAATCAGGTAGAGCGAAATACCCAGCAAGGCGATGATCAGCGGGTAGACCAAGAATTGCGTGACAGCCAACATGAGCTTTTGTCCCACCACCATGGGCACCATCATCGCGGCCACCAGCGCCCCGGCGAGGATCCAGCGATCAATGGCGGGACCGCCGAGCTGATTCTGGATGAGACTATCGACGGAGTTGGTGATCGATACCCCGTAGATGAGCACGATGGGGTAGATGGCGAAGAAATAGAGGATGGTGATCGCCCAGCCCCACGCCGTGCCGAAATAATCGGTGGCGACGACGGTGATGTCTTCGCCCTGGCGAGGAGATTTACAGACGAAGCGGGCGAGCGCCCGGTGGGAGAAATAGGTCATCGGCCCGATGAGCAGGGTGACGATGAGCAGCGGCCAGATGCCGGCGGCACCGGCATTGATGGGAAGAAATAGGATGCCGGCGCCGACAGCGGTACCAAAGAGGCTCAGCGCCCAGCTGTTGTTGATGCTGCGGGCCTCCGTGGCGCTGTCGGGCGCCGACACAGTAGTGGGAGCGGTCATACTCACATATCCCTTCTGGAAAAGGCCTCGCGAGGCCTTGGCGATAGGATCGTGGGCCGAACACTCACACAGCTGGGTTCAGCCCAATTGTTATACCCTTCACGCTAGCAACCCTACTGTTGCGTAGGCCATGAAAATGGGGTCGTTGTGTCTTGGCATTAAGACTTGATTGACCGTGAGCAATGGCAACGGGGGACAGGCGCATCGACGCAGCTCATAGCCCATAACAAACACCGCCACCGCAACCGAGACGATGTCGGTTGCGGTGGCGGTAGTTATGTCTACACCCGCTGGGAGTGGCGGTGCTAGTACACCGTCAGGCCGCGGGAACGAAAGACCTCGCGAACCTCCTCCACGGCCGCCGCAGAGGGCGGCTTGACCCCGGAGAGCTCATAGGGCAGGCCCAGTTTCTCCCACTTGTCTTGGCCCATGTTGTGAAAGGGCAGTACCTCGACGCGCTCGACGCTGGAGGACCAGCGGGAGACGATATCGGCTACTTTCTCGACATTGTCAGGATCGTCGCTCCAGCCGGGTACGAGCACGAAGCGGACCCAGATGGCCACGCCCTTCGCGCTGAGACGATCGCCGAAGTCAATGGTGGGCTGGAGCTCGCGGCCACCAGTCACAGCCCGATAGGTATCCGGGTCACCGGATTTCACATCGAGCAGCACGAGGTCGATATTGTCGAGGTCCTCATCGCTGAGTCGGGCCCCCAGATACCCGGAGGTGTCGATGGCGGTGTGGATGCCGGAGTCGTGCACGGCACGTAGCACCTTGCGGGTGAACTCGATCTGAAAGAGCGGCTCCCCGCCGGAGATCGTCAATCCGCCGCCGGAGGCGCGAAACACGGCCTTGTAGCGGCGCACCTTAGAGACGATCTGCTCCACCGTGTGCATGGTGCCTTCCTTCATCCCCATGGTGTCGGGGTTGTGGCAGTACACGCAGCGCAGCGGGCACCCGGAAAGAAACATCGTCATCCGAGTGCCGGGGCCATCCACGGCGGTGACCAGCTCCCAGGAGTGCACCAGCCCGGCATTGCCGGTGCGGCGCGCCTCGAGCAACTCGCTGCGCTCCTCACCATCGAGCCCGGGCATACCCAAGCCGTGGGCGCTTCCGCGGTGGCGGGGGCCCTGCTGAGGGGAGAGAATTACTGCCGAGTTGAGGCCGTCGGCCATGGGGTGGAAGCTCCTTGGTGCTGGATCGTGGTGTCAGGCGCGCTTAGGCGTTGTGGTGGAAGGTACGAGCCATCACGTCGAGCTGCTGCTCACGGGTGAGCTTGACGAAGTTCACGGCGTAGCCGGACACACGCACGGTGAGGTTGGGGTAGTTCTCCGGGTTGTCCATGGCGTCTTGCAGGGTCTTGTGATCGAGCACGTTGATATTGGCGTGGTAGAGCCCAGAGCCGGCATTGTGCTGGGAACGGGCAGCCTTCATAGCAGCCATACGCTCGTCGAAAGTCTTGGTGGACATGGTGTTACTCCTTGGATAGTGGGTGGTGAAAGGTGAAGTCTTGGGGCCTCGCCCCGGGGTTCCGAGGCGAGGCGGGAGGGTATTAGGCGGGGCAGGTGGTGTCGTCGATGATGAAGCCGGCGTCGAGAATGCCCACCAAGTTGCCCACCTGTTCGGACTTATCGCGGCCCAAACCGGAGGGGGTGATGGTGTTCGTCAACGAGATGCCATCGAGTGCGTCCTGGTAGTCCAGCTTGCCCACCGAAAGCATGGAGGCGACCATGCCGTGGGTATCGGCGCCATTTTCCGGGTTAGCGCCGGGGCTAAACGGCGTACCGGCCTGGTGCCCGGAGGGGAAGGAGCCGGTGGCCTTGCCGTAGACCACGTTCGAGGTGATGGTGAGCACCGACTGCGTGGGGATGGCGTCGCGATACATCGGGATGGACTTGATCTTGTCCATGACGGTGTGGACGATCGTGGCGGCGATATCGTCGGCGCGGTCATCGTCATTGCCATAGCGCGGGAACTCGCCCTCGGTGACATAGTCTACGATCAGTCCGGTCTCATCGCGTACCGGGGTGACGGTGGCGTACTTAATCGCAGACAGCGAATCGGCGACGATCGAGAGTCCGGCGATACCGCAGCCCATGGTGCGGATGATATCGGAGTCGTGCAGCGCCATCTCGATAGCTTCATAGGCATAACGATCGTGGCAGTAGTGGATGATGTTGAGGGCCTCCACGTAGGTGCCTACCACCCAGTCGAGCATCTCTTCGTACTTCTGCCAGACCTCATCGAAGTCTAGCGGGCCATCGCCCTCGATCGGAGTGAACAGGCCTTCTTCGGTGATCTGCTTGCCGCTGACCTCGTCGCGGCCACCGTTCATGGCGTAGAGCAAGGACTTGGCGGCATTGACGCGGGCGCCGAAGAACTGCATCTGCTTGCCCACGGCCATGGGGGAGACGCAGCAGGCGATGGCGGCGTCGTCGCCCCATTGATCGCGGATCTGCTCATCGGACTCGTACTGAATGGAGGAGGTTTCGATGGAGATGGCGGCGCAGAAGTCCTTATAGCCCTTCGGTAGTGCCGGATCCCAGAAGATGGTGATATTCGGCTCCGGTGCGGGGCCAAGGTTGCGCAGGGTCTGCAGCAGACGGAAGGAGGTCTTGGTCACCAGCGAGCGGCCATCGGTGGCGAAGCCGGCATCGGACCAGGTGGCCCAGTAGGGATCGCCGGAGAAGATCTGGTCATAGTCGATGGTGCGCAAGAAACGCACGATGCGCAGCTTGATCACGAGCGCATCCATAATTTCCTGGGCATCTTCTTCGGTGATGCGGCCGGCGGCGAGATCGCGCTCGAAGTAGATATCGAGGAAGGCAGAGAGGCGACCGATGGACATCGCGGCGCCATCCTGGGACTTCACCGAGCCCAAGTAGGCGAAGTAGGTCCACTGCACGGCCTCTTGGGCGGTGGTGGCCGGCTGAGAAATATCGAAGCCATAGGCGGCAGCCATATTCTTCAGCTTCTTCAGCGCCTTGATCTGCTCGGAATGCTCCTCGCGGTAGCGCGCCCAGTGCTCAGAGAAAGGCTCATTGGCGTGAGCATCCTTCGCCCGCTGCTTCTCGGCGATCAGGGCATCGACACCGTAGAGGGCCACGCGGCGATAGTCGCCGATAATGCGGCCGCGGCCATAGGCATCGGGCAGGCCGGTGACGATGTGGGAGCTACGGGCCGCGCGGATGCGGGGAGTGTAGATATCGAAGACGGCATCATTATGGGTCTTACGGTAGGAGGTGAAGATCTTCTTCACGTCCTCATTAACCTCTTTGCCGGCTTCCTTAATGGCGGTTTCCACCATGCGCCAGCCGCCATTGGGCATCATGGCGCGCTTGAGCGGCACATCCGTTTGCAGGCCGACGATCACATCGTCGTCCTCGCTGATATAGCCGGCAGGGAAGGCATCCACATCTGCCGGGGTTTCGGTGTCTACATCGTAGACGCGACGCTTGCGCTCCTCGGAGAGATAGTTCTTCTCCAAGTGATTCCACACGCGCATGGTTTTATCGGTGGGGCCTGCGAGGAAGCTATCGTCCCCGTCATAGGGGGTGTAGTTGTTTTGGATGAAGTCACGCAGGTTGATCTCGGTCTGCCACGCACCGGCGGCGAAACCGTCCCAGCCAATGTTGTCGGGGTTCAGGGTGTCCTGAGACACGCGTTCACCTAGCCCTTCACTATGTTGTGTTCAACGTGCCGGGAGGCCACTGCACACCTTAGTGGGATCCCGACCTTCGTTAGTGGGTATATGTCCATGTCGAATACTACGCCGGTGTAGATAGCCCGTGAGAACATATAGATGCACGCCAGTAACGGTTCCGCTCGGTGGTGGGATGTCAAGTAGACACGAATGGGGTTACCTCAACAAAGCTGCAGGCACAGGTGTTTTTCTCAGATGCCAGACAATTTACTTGTGTGGGAAACGGGGGTAGCGGGGAGTTGGGGGTTGCTGAGTGTGATATAAGCAACGCGGCCACGATCCCCCGATTAGGGGTGTGGCCGCGGGTGCTCTCCGTCGCTGAAAACGAGGTGCTTAGTTGTCCTTGTTCAGCTGCTTCTGGGTCTGCTCATCCAGCGCGTATTGGCGGGTTTCTGCCGCCTCTACCGGCTGGCCCTGCTCGGCGCTGAGCTGGGCGAGCTTGTTCAGGCCATTGCGGCCATGCAGCTGCTGGCGGGTGGTGGTGATTTGCCAGCGGGCCCGCGAGAGCACGTTGAGGCCCCAGGACATGGCAGCCACAAAACGGTTGCGGAAGCCGACCAGGAACATCACGTGCACGGCCAGCCACAGCACCCAGCCAATAAAGCCGGTGACCTCGATGCGCCCCATCTTCACCACAGCGGAGAAGCGGGAGACGGTGGCCATGGAGCCCTTATCGAAGTATTCGAAGGGCTCGCGGGCGGCGACGGTGCCCTGCTCGGCGGCAATGACATCGGCGGCGTACTCGCCGGCCTGGATCGCCACCTGGGCCACGCCCGGAAGGTTATTGCAGTTCATCATGTCGCCGACAACGAAGATGTTGCTGCTGTCGCCCGCGGTGAGATCCTCGTTCACCAGCAGACGGCCGGCGCGATCGACCTCGGCACCGGTCTGCGCGGCGATGAGCTTGCCCAGCGGAGAAGCCTGCACACCTGCGGACCAGATCTTGCAGTAGGAGGGGATGGTGGTCTCGGTGTCATCCTGCATGTTCTTGTAGGTGACAGACTCGGCGTCCACATTGGTCACCATCGAGTTGAGGCGAACCGAGACACCGAGCTTCTCCAGCTGACGCTGTGCCTTGCGGCCCAAACGCTTGCCGAAGGGCGGCAGCACCTGCGGGGCGCCGTCGAGAAGCAAAATGCGGGCATTGGCCGGATTGATATTGGTGTAGCGGCCGGCAAGGGTGCGGTGGGCCATCTCGGCCAGCTGCCCGGCCAGTTCCACACCGGTGGGGCCGGCGCCGACGACGACGAAGGTGAGATAGCGCTCGCGCTCGGCCGGGTCGGTGGCCAGCTCGGCGCGCTCGAAGGCGCCGATAATGCGGGCGCGAATTTCGAGGGCGTCGTCAATGGACTTCATACCCGGCGCGAACTCGGCGAAGTGCTCATTGCCGAAATAGGACTGGCCGGCGCCGGCGGCGGCGATGAGCGAGTCATAGCTATATACGCGCTTGATTTCGCCGAGCTCGGCGGTGACCGTCTGCTCCTCGGCGTTAATGTCGGTGACCTCGCCCTTGACAATATTGATATTGTCCTGGTTCTTCAGCACCTGGCGGTTTGCTGGAGCGATCTCCCCCGAGGAGAGCAGGCCGGTAGCCACCTGGTACAGCAGCGGCTGGAAAAGGTGGTGGTTGGTGCGGTCGATGATGGTGATATCAACATCGGCCTCCTTAAGGCGCTGAGCAGCGAAGATGCCGCCGAAGCCGGAGCCAATAATCACCACGTGGTGGCGGCCGCTCTCTGGGCGGAAGGGCTGGTCAGACATAAAGATAAACTCCTCGAAACAAAGAACAGATTCTCGCGCGCCCAGCATGACATATATAAGGGCCCTGTGCTCGGCGGCCGCGGAAAGCGGCTCGAGTGCAAGGCAGGGCGCGCATAGATGCTCAGTTTATACCTCCGCCGTGGTGATAGAAAACACAGCCATGTTGAGGTGCGCCATTATCCCTTATGGTATTTGCCGCGGTGGGTGCCGTCTGCGGCCCCGCCTCCCCGAGCGAGGGTAGCGAGAGTTCTACCATGAATTCATCAATGGTGATGGAGCAACGAGGCGTCGTTGCGGCCATCCTCCCACTCCTCGCCGCCGCGGCGTCGGCCGTGCTCAGGCGCTAAGGAGGGGAGCGCACCACGCGCGTCATGTTCAGATTGCGCGTTATCTCGGATGTGGAAAGGGAGCCGGAAGAATCTATGCCCCGTTATAAGGCCAGCCACCTGGCGCATGTGGATGCGCAGCGGTGGCCGGGAGTGGCCACGGTGCCGGTCGCCTGGGGCGATCGGATTGCTTCGTGGCGGCTGCGGCGCGTGGAGGCTCACTTCGCTCGCGCTCTCGCCGACGCTGGGCTCAGCGTGGGCATCTCGCTCGAAGATTCCGACGTGGTGGTGGAGCACGAGGAGCTGTTCTACCGCCTCTCCGATGGCGGCTGGCTCGGCTTGGCCGAAAGCTACATGGCAGGGGAGTGGCATGCCCGCGATCTCGGTGCTGTGGTGAAGGCACTGCTGGGCACCACCTTCGGTACGGCCCGCCGCTTGCCGCAGCGCGGCCGCTATGAGGGCGGTGAACTGCCGCCGGCGCTCAGCGAGTTCACCTCCACCGACAGCATTCATGACGGCGGCGGCATGTTCGCCTCCGGGGTGGCCACGACCGAAAGAATCACCCGCAAAAGCTATACCCACAGTTCGCGGCCGAAAGCCGAGTCCTCGCACCACTTTGTGGATGACACGCGCATCTCCCCGCCAGCCGAGGTGGGCCGGGCGGATCTCGCCGATGCGCAGAACCGCGCTATCGACTCCCTTCTCGATGCCGCGCAGGTCGGCGGCGGCCGCGATGTGCTGGAATATCCGCTCTCCCGTGGCGCCCTGGCGATTCGTGCCGCCCAGCGCGGGGCCAGTGTGGATGCGCTCAGCCCCGATGCGGAGTTTGTGGCGGCCGTGGATGAGAGCGTGCAGCTCGCCGGAGTGGCCGATTCGGTGTTCATTCACACCATCGAACATCCCATCGCTACCCGCGAGGACTGGCGTTCGCGCTATGAATCCATCGTCAGCCTGGACAAGCTCGTGCCCATGGGCGCCGATGGGCAGCGGGAGTTCTTCCGCGCTATCGACCGCATGTTGTCGGTAGGCGGCGTCGCCGCGATCCAGACCCTCAGCGAAGGCAGCAACTTTTCTGCAGTCACGCGCCAAGCGCTCGCCGTGGAGCGGGCCTATATCTGGCCGGCCATGGACTATCCGAGCATCGAGGAGCTGCACAAGACGGTCGACCGCGATACCTCCTTGCGCATCATCGGCGAGACCCACTTCGCCTCCCACTACGCACAGGTTGCGGCGATCCAGGGCGAGCTTTTCGACGCCAACTCGCGTGACGCTGCCGCCGCCGGCTTCGATATCACCTTCCGGCGGTTGTGGCGTTTCCACCTTGCGCTGCAACAAGCGCTGTTGGAGGAGAACCATCTCGATGCGCTGCAGCTTCGGCTGACCTCGCGTAGTCGGGCCAGCCGGCGCAGCTAGTACTGTCTAGCGCCCCGAGAACGCATCAGAGCACGACGAAGCACACGCCCCTGACCAGTATCTGGCCGGGGCGTGTGTGTGAGTTGATGCTCGCTATTTAGATAGCGCCGAAGATCTGTCCGGCGCCGCCGAGGATCGTCTCGACGATGGCGACAGAGAAGTCGAGTGCATCCTGGTCAAAGTAGCCGGGGTGGGGTGCGGGTCCGGTAGGCATAGCTATGTCCTTACTGTGTGAAAAACGTGATGGGAAGGGGGTACTAGCGGATGGTGATGGTGGCGCCGGGATCAGTGAGATTGGTGTACGCGGCCAGCGGGGCCACGCGCTCACATTGCAGAACGCAGCTCGGATCGGCCTTTTCCGGGCGACCATCGCGGCGAACATCCTCGGCGTTGTACACGGTGGGAACGGCGATGACCTTTTCCCCAGGTACCGCACGGCTCGGGATGAACACGCGCAGGTTGGAGTGGATCTTGCCCTCTGCGGTGGCGCGATAGGTCAGCCAGGTGTAGACGCCCCAGTCGCGGCCGGTGCCCGGCTCACGGAGGGTGACGCGCACCGTGTAGTACAAGCCGGGGGTGAAACCGGTGCCGGTGAAGGTGACGCGAGCCCAGTCGCTCGGGCTGACTTCCTTCGCAGCGGAATCAGAAGCGGTAAAGGAGACGCCCTCCACCGCACCTTCAGCACGGTTCGGGTTGACGGGGGACTCGATCACCTGCGTGGGATCCCACCATGGGCGATCCTGAACAGCGTTGGCCGTACCAACGCCGACACAGAGAGTGCTCACGGCGATGACGCACGCGCTAATACCTTTAGTCAATGAACGCATAATATTCTCTCGGTAGAGGTTATAAGTGAGGAGAAAAAGCGGCGAGCCGGGAAGGTTCGGCCCGCCGCTAAGCACTGAGAACGGTGCCTGTGTACTACACGACGCCAGCGGCGAAGCCGAGCATCGCCTTGGTGGCATCAACTAGTGCAGGTCCAACCTCTTGGAACCAGTGGACCACCGGCATGGGGTCGCTGGGCGGGTCGAGCGGAATGCCTGCATTGGGGTCGTGATCTGCACCCATGATGTAATCCTTTCGGCTGAAAGTGCTTCGGAGGTGCTGGGCATGACCCAGCACTACGGAGTCTTAGGCCAGCTTGCCCACGAGGCCCAGGATGGCGACGGTCAGGTCGACAGCGTTGGAGAAGAAGCTGTCGACGTTGTCCACGCTGATCTCGGAGGAGAAGGCATCCAGGCTGGAGGTGTCAGCAACACCGGTGGTCTCGCCGGCGCCCGGAACCTCGTCTACCGGAAGATCGCCAGCGGGGGCGTCAACGGCAGGGGTGTCCACCTCGGGAACCTCGGTCTCGGGGGCGTCTACGACGGGAGCCTCAGTCTCAGGAGCGTCAGCCACGGGGGTTTCGGTCACGGTGGTGGTCTCGTCAATCACGTCGTTCTCAACTACTGCATTGTCCATGAAACAAACTCCTTATGAGTTGGATCTCGATTTCACGAGATTCTTCAGAATGTGGCACATAACGCGCCTTGTACACGTAACTCGCTAGGTGTGAAGTAACTCTCTGTAACGTCTCACCAGCTCGTTACGATGAACACTAACGGACGCAGAAGAAAACCGCTAGCACCTCGAAAAATGAGCCAACTTACGCTCCTGACAAGAAGCTAAGAAAAAGCTGAATATAGCGATTCTGAGAATGATTGAGCGGCTCAATTTACATCATTATTCGGAATGCTTAAGACTTGTTGAATAGTGCAACAAAATGATGTGCTACTGGAAGAGCTTTTCTATTAAAACCTATGGAATAACGGGCGTATGTGGTCTGATGACGGACATCGGTGCGGTAGTGAGTGCAGCAAGGGTGCTGGGTGCTGAGCAGTGATAATCCCTACTTGTCCGTAGGTTAGGGGAGTAAGGTGCACCTCGCCCATGGCCAGATTTATTGATTCACCCTATGGCGACATGAGGTGCCAGCCGGTCGTGTGTGGGGCGCGGGGGTGGTGGGATGTGTATAGACTTGTGGCCACCTCAGCAAAGGATGCACTGCACAGCGTCGCTCGCCAGCGTATGTGGGGACGCGTAAATGTCGACGTCTATCGCTTAACAAGGGGCCATAGCGGCCGATTCAGGGTAGGCTAATCTGGGGGTGATGTCCGATGTCGGTCGGGGGCTATGTGCCCTCATTCTGAGCACTTGTACACAGTCCACTAAGCGCGTGCTGTGACTCGCATGGGGCGCTGTGTCTGGGCCTGAGTGTGGCGTGAGGCGTGCGATGGCCACTGAGAACAGAGCACGGGACGAGGGCGTGGCCCCAGCGATGGCGGAATGGGGAATCTAGGGGCCGGGTGCGGAAGGGGCGAGACCGCTAGGCCTCGCTGGAGTATGGAGCGCGATGCGCCGCCAACGCTGAGCGGGGAATGGGGAGCATCGCTAAAGTGACATAATGTATATTATCGGACAAATGCCGATGCTGGTGGGCACATGCTGCTGTTATGGCTTCCGCTGTCAATCCGTGGCTGAGACTATTGTCCTCCCGCGCCGCTGTCTGCGGCTCTGTGAGTGCCTGCCGCGGCGTCGCCCTTCGGATCTTCGCTCACCGTGTGAGGTTCAGTCGCATCTCCCGCGGCGTCCGGCGCGCGCTCCGCGCTCAGCCGTTCTGGACACCCCGGTTGCCCATGTGCTCATCTGCGCTGTGCGGCCTTGGTGCGGTGTTGCCGCCCACGCCCACACGTTCGTGCGGCCACTGAGTGTGAGGCGCTCATCCTGCGATCGCTCTCGCTATGAGCGCGAGAGAATACGTCACTGCGTAGTAGCCCCGCCCAGGCGGCCCTCAGCGCGCACCTCTTCCCTATGCAGATATGCCACCTATTACGTCACAGTGACGAAATAAGTGGCATTCCAAGGCTATTGGATGAAGCGGCTAGCGCTGTTTATAGGCCGTAACCAACTGCCAGATGGTTAATGCGATCAGCAGTACGGAGAAACCGGCCAGCCACGGCAGGCCTTCGGTGTACATGAAGATACCGAAGATAATGAGTACGACGAGGCGCACCCACATGGCGGGAATCAGCTTATTCACCATGGCGTTTTCCTAGCTGTCCTTCTGCATGCTGATGCGGATATTAAGCTCGCCGTTCTCGGAGATCTTCGCGGCAATAAAGTCTGGAGTCTTGACGCCAAAGTCCTCGCGATTAAAAGGAATGGTGCCCGCCAGAATGATGGATTCGCCGCTGCGCAGCACCTCGAAGTCGGCACTCACCGGGTTGGTCACGCCCTTGATGGTGAACTCGCCATCGAGCTGCACGGTGGCCGGAGTGCCATCATCGGGCACTTGCGAGAGATCCGCAGGCTCGGTGAGCACGAAGCGGGCCTCGGGATAGAGCTCCGTCTCCAAGAGCTTGCGGCGCACGTTCACATCGCGGCGCTTCTGATCGGTCTCGACCTGTGTGAGGTCGGCCACCATTTCGGCGCCGGCTTGGACGGAATTATCACTGACCGTCGCCGAGCCGGTGACAGCTCGCGTGGAGCCAGAGGTGCTGCGGCGCTCCCCAGGCAGGATTTCCTCGAAGGTATAGCCCACCGAGGTGGTGTTTCCCTCGGCGCTGGGAACGACAGTCCACTCGCCATTGACGTCCGTGCTGGCCGCGTTGGCCTGCTCGGTAGAGATACCCCCGGTCTGCACTCCGGAGTTCATAACGGCCTTATACACCACGGGAGCCACGGCAAGCAGTGTGAGTACGACGATGACTACAACGGCACCGACGACAACGGCTTTATTAGCCCCTTTGGAAGCCCCAGTATTCATGTCTTGCATCCTAACCCAATTTTAGAAACGGAAATGTTCAATGGCCCGAGCCATGCGCTGCAGCTCCTCGCACAACTCGTCGATGTCCTCGGGCTCTGCATCCTCGGCCACCGCAGTGGCGATATCCTCGGCGGCGCAACGCAGCTCATAGAGCGAGTCCGTGAACTGGGCCCGTTGTTCGGGGGTGATCACCACTGCGTCGCTAGGAAGCTGTCGACTCTCCGCCAGTTGCCGGTGCTCATAAGCACGTTGCCGACACGAGGCGCTGCAGTACTTCTTTGGTCGCCCCCTGCCGCTAGTGGCGAATTCCTTTCCGCACCACTGGCAGGTGTGGGTCACAGAATCGCGTCTAGTCACGGCTGTATATATTAGCGCACCCCGCCCTGTGTGAGTGCGGGAGGATCCGCGTGGCTAAAATATGTCTGATGAGCTACAACCGCAGTGCTCCGTGGTGGAACTAAATGCACGGCATGTGCGTTGTACCTAAAGCAATACAGCCGCAAAGAAAAGGACGGATTCAAACATGGCAGATCGCGTACTGCGCGGCAGCCGCATGGGTGCTGTGAGTTACGAAACCGATCGAGATCATGATCTCGCACCTCGGCGCATGGTCAAGTACAAGACGGACTCGGGAGAGATCTTCGAGGTTCCCTTCGCCGACGATGCCGAACTCCCCGAGGAGTGGCTGTGCAAGAACGGCCAGATGGGCACCCTCATGGAAGGCGAGGGTGTTGAGGGTAAGCCGGTGAAGCCGCCGCGCACCCACTGGGACATGCTCTGCGAGCGCCGCAGCATGGAAGAACTCGATGAGCTGCTCGACGAGCGCATCGAGTATCTGCGCAAGCGCCGCCGCAACGCCGCCAAGCTGCTCAAGCAGCAGAAGGAAGAAGAAGAGCGCGCTAAGCAGGAGGCTGGCAAATAAGCCCAGCGCCGTGCACAGATAGACCACGACCCGAGAACCAACACGCAGCGGTTCTCGGGTCGTGGTCTTTGTCCTTATAAGCTACTCCCCTAGTTCCTGCCCCCACCGCGGGCGGCGGTGCTCGTGGCGGGGTGCAGGTAATTAGTGGTTGAACTTGGGGCGCGTCTTGTGGCGCTTGATTTCGTACTGCACCTGTTTGCTGGTCTCGTTGTAGAGATCGCGGAGCTGCTGGGCGCGGTGCTTGAGACCCCACAGCGTGACCTGGGATAGCGAGCTGGTGACGAAGCTGCCATCGAGCTTGGATTCGCCGATTTCGCGTTCGGTGAAGGTGATCGGGACTTCCTGGACATCGAAGCCCGCCTGGACGGCGCGGAAGGCCAGATCCACCTGGAAAATATAGCCGGCGTTGGACAGCTCCGAGAAGTCGATTGCTTCGAGGACCTCGCGTCGATAAGCGCGATAGCCTGCGGTCATATCACTCAGGCCTGCGCCGAGGGCGAGCGAGATGTAGATATTGCCGCCCTTGGACAGCACATAGCGCTTCTTGGGCCAATTGACCACGCGGGCGCCCGGAATATAGCGCGAGCCGATGACCAGATCGGCGCCCTCATCCACCGCGTTCAGCAGCTGATGAAGCTGCTCCGGGGCATGGGAACCGTCTGCATCCATTTCGCAGAGCACGCTGTAGTCGCGCTCCAAGCCCCAGTTAAAGCCCTCGATATAGGCGCCGAGCAGACCTTCCTTAACCTTCCGGTGGCACACAAAGATCTGTTCGTCCTGTGCGGCGAGCTCATCGGCGACGTCGCCGGTGCCGTCGGGGCTGTTGTCGTCCACAATGAGGATGTCCACACTCGGCGCGGCCTGGCGGATACGAGCGGTGATCAGCGGGGTGTTTTCGCGCTCATTGTAGGTCGGGATAATGACCAGTGTCTTCTCACTCGGCTTCGTCACAGATGTCGCTACTTTCCATTGCTACGGGACGCATCCGCACCAGCACGGTGAGAAAGCGCCACTAGGGGCTGACTTCAGGTTTTGCGACCACGCACTATACCGGCCGCAGCGGCTAACACTCCAATAATAGTGAGTCCGGCCTCGATCTGACCACCATGGATGGCTGCGATCGTGCGCGTGGACCGCAGCGGCAGCGTGTCCACCAGGTGATCCGCGGTGAAAATATCGGTCTGTTCCAGCACCTTTCCACTTGGGCTCACCAGTGCAGAGACCCCAGAGGTGGCGGCCACCACAACTGCCCTATCCAACTCTTTGGCGCGGAATCTGCTCATCGCCAACTGTTGATAGGTCATGTCGGTGAAACCGAAGGTGGCATTGTTGGTGGGCGTGGTCAGGATCTGCGCGCCGGCCAGCACGGCATCGCGGCCGGCGCGGTCGAAGGCCACCTCGTAGCAAGTGGATACACCCACCGCGATGTCGTTCATATGCACCACGCCCGAGCCCTCGCCGGGCTTGAAATCCCCGGCGAGATCAACGTAGTCGGAGAAGTGTCGAAAGAAATCTCGGTAGGGCATGTACTCGCCGAAAGGCTGCAGATACTTCTTGTAATGGTGCTCGCCCACTGTGCCATCGGCATTGAACACCACCATCGTATTGCGCGCGCCCACCTCATCGCGGGTGACCGTGCCTACCAAGAGCGGTGCGTTCACATGCTCCACCGCCTCCGCGATGCGCGCCCGGGCAGACGCGTGGGCAAAAGGATTGACATCGGCGGCGTTTTCCGGCCAGACCACCAGATCGACTGGGCGGTCAATGCGTTCGGTTTCGGCACTATGGTTGTTCAGCACTGCCTCGCGCTGGGCGTTGAAGTCCAAGCCCATGCGCGGCACATTGCCCTGCACGGCGGCGACCGTCACCTCGCCTGCAGAGGGGCGCTGCTCCAGCGAGGAGCTATATAGCGTGCCGCCGAGCAGTATCACGGCGACGGATGCGAGCGTGAGCAGCGACGATAGCCGCGCACGCAGGAGCAGGCCGGCGAGTCCGGCGCCGATGCCTACGGTGGCGGCGGTCACCAGCGCCGGTCCGCCCACCGGGGCTAGGGCGCTGAGGGGCCCAGTGATTTGTCCCCAGGCCACCCGCACCCAGGCGAAGCCACCGAAGGGCCATGTGGAGTGCAGCCACTCCACGGCCACATAAAACAGCGTGAAGGCCAGCGGCCCGAGGCGCGGTGCGATAGCGGAAAAGAGCAGGATATAGAGGGTATTGACGATAGCGAGGGCAATATAGGGCGGGGTGCCGACGAACTCGCCTACCCACGGCAAAAGCGGCAGATAGGCGCATAGGGCGTGGGTGGCGCCGATGAGCAGTCCGCTGCGCCAGGTGATCGGGCGCGCCAGCCAGCGGCGCCAGGGGTGCAGCGCGATATACAGCAGCGCGAAGCTCAGCACCCCGGCGAACCAATAGCCGTGGGGTTCGAAGGAAAAATACAAGAGCAGCCCTGAGAGGGCTGCGCAGGCGAGGTGGAGAAGCAGCGGCATTACTGAGATTCGGGGCTATCGCTATCGTTGCTCGGGCCGTTGCTGCGGCCCTTGTTCTGGCCGTTATGCGGGGTGTCGAAATCGTCCGGATTGACGCTTTCTGTCCACTTCTTGATTTCTTCTTCATCGATCACCGGTGCGAAAGAGCCATAGGTGCCGCGCTTTTGGGTCATCGTGAAGGTCTTAACGCTCAGCTTATCCAGGCGCGCCATGGTGGTGCGCGCCATGACCCGCCGGATCACCGCGCGGGTGGGCGGCAGAATGCAGAGCAAACCGGTGATGGAGGTGATGTATCCGGGCAGAGCGACGCCCACCAAACCGGCGAAGAGCAGGCCATAATCCCCTACTACCTGACCGGGGCGGGCCGCCGTGGGGTTGCTGGCGGCGCGGCGCACGATCGCGCGCATCTCATAGTTGGCGAACACAAAGCCGAGGATGAACAGCAGGCCAAGCAGTAGGATCGCCCAGCCGAAGCCAATCCACCTACCGACGAGGTAGAAGGCGAGGATCTCGCCGACGATGTACAGGGGGAAAAGTAGTCCTAAACGCACGGTGGTCGAGTCTACCTGAGCCTAAGGACACACGGGTGGAGCCAAGCGCCCGCCCCTACCCTCGCGGCGCCTGCGGGCTAGAAGAGACGACAAGCGCCCTCCCGAAGCACTGCGCGGGCAGATACTCGGGAGGGCGCTGTGGCCGTGGCTAGCTCTGAGAGTCGCCGCGGGCCTCGATATCGCCTTCCATCTCCAGGAAGGTATCGCGGAGCAGATCCAGACGCTCCTGGTCCGGCTCCTCCCAGAGGTTGCGGTCGGCGGCCTCGAGTAGACGTTCTGCGATATCCTTCAGCGCCCACGGATTGGACTCTTGGAAGAACTCGCGGTTGGTCTCGTCTTTCACATAGGTGTCAGTGAGAGTCTCATACATCCAATCGTCCATGAGGCCAGTGGTGGCGTCATAGCCGAAGAGATAGTCCACGGTGGCGGTCATCTCGAACGCGCCCTTATAGCCGTGGCGGCGCATCGCCTCGATCCAGCGCGGATTGACGACGCGGGCACGGAAGACGCGCCGCGATTCCTCGTGCAGGCTGCGGGTTTTCACCGTTTCCTGGCGGGTGGAATCGCCGATGACGGCGTCGGGGTTCTCCCCTGTCAGAGCGCGAATCGTGGCCACCATGCCGCCGTGATACTGGAAGTAGTCATCCGAGTCGGCGATATCGTGCTCGGCGGAGTCGATGTTCTTCGCTGCGACCTTGATGCGGCGGTAGGCGGCCTTCATCTCCTCACCGGCCTTCACGCCGGGGAGGTCACGGCCATAGGCATAGCCGCCCCAGGAGGTGTAGACGGCCGCGAGGTCTTGATCATCGCGCCAGTTGCCGGATTCGATGAGCTCGAGCATGCCGGCGCCATAGGTGCCGGGCTTGGAGCCGAAGATGCGGCGCGGGGTGAGCCCGGAGTCCACATCGGCCTGGGCGTGGGCGGCCACATAGTTCTGCTCGTGGGTCTCGTCCAGGCCGGCGACGAGCTGGACGGCATCGTCGATAAGCGTAATGACGTGCGGGAATGCATCGCGGAAGAAGCCGGAGATGCGCACGGTGACATCGATGCGCGGGCGGCCGAGTTCCTCCAGCGGGATCACGTGCAGATCCACGACGCGTCGCGAGGCCTCGTCCCACACGGGGCGCACACCCAGCAGGGCGAATACTTCGGCGATGTCATCGCCGGAGGTGCGCATGGCGGAGGTACCCCATACCGAAAGCCCCACCGACTCGGGATAGGCGCCGTCGTGATCCGACTGGTAGCGCTCGATGAGTGAATCGGCCAGCAGCTGGCCGGTCTCCCACGCGAGGCGCGAGGGGATGGCTTTGGGATCCACGGCGTAGAAGTTGCGGCCGGTGGGCAGCACATTGATCAAACCGCGCATCGGCGAGCCGGAGGGCCCGGCCTCGATGAAGCGGCCGTCGAGGGCGCGCAGGATCTGGGTAATCTCGCGCGGGGTGGCCGCCAGTCGCGGCACCACTTCCTCGGCGGCGAAGCGGAGCAGGTGTGCCAACTGCTCCGGCTTGGCGGTCTCCGGCAGCTCCACGCTGCGCAGCACCTCGTCTACCGCCTCCGGGTCCCAGTTGTGGTCGGAGAGGGAGCGGATCAGCGCGACAGCCAGCTCCTCGATGTTATCGACGCGGGTGCGGCTTTCATCGCCCGATTCGGAGAGCCCGAGGCTTTCGCGCAGGCCCTCCACCGCGCTGGAGCCGCCCCATAGCTGGCGGGAACGCAGCATTGCGGCCACCAGCTCCACGAGCTCCTCGTCCTTGCTGCGCTGGCCGAGCACGTGCAGGCCGCCGCGGATAGCGACGTCTTTGATCTCGCAGAGCCAGCCATCGACGTGCATGAGCATGTCATCGAAGACCTCCTCGTCGGGGCGAGATTCCCAGCCGAGGTCTTGGTCCATCTTGGCGGCTTGCAAAAGCGTCCAGATCTCTTGGCGAATGGCCGGAAGTTTGGCCGGGTCCATGGCGGAGATGTTCTGGTGCTCGTCGAGAAGCTGCTCGAGGCGGGTGATATCGCCATAGGATTCGGCGCGCGCCATGGGCGGGATCATGTGATCGACCAAGAGGGCGTGGGCGCGGCGCTTGGCCTGGGTGCCCTCGCCGGGGTCATTGACCAAGAAGGGGTAGATCAAGGGCACATCGGCGATGGCTTGATCCGGATAGCACTCATTGGACAGGCCCACGGTTTTACCGGGGAGCCATTCCATGTTGCCGTGCTTGCCCATGTGCACAATGGCGTGGGCGCCGAAGACCTCTCGCAGCCAGTAGTACACCCCCAGGTAGTGGTGGTTCGCGGGCAGATCGGGGTCATGGTAGATGCCCACGGGGTTTTCCCCGAAGCCGCGCGGTGGCTGCACCATGAGCATGACATTGCCGAACTTCAGGCCGGCGATATAGAGCTCGCCGGTGTCGGGATGCACGTAGTGCTCGCCGGGTGCCTGGCCCCAGTGCTCGATCATTTCTTCCTGCATTGCCTGCGGCAGCGTGGAGAAGAACGAGCAGTAGTCCTCCTTAGAGAGCTTGAGCGGGTTGGTGCGCAACACCTCCTCGGTGAGCCACTCGGGGTCGTGGCCACCGGCGTCGATCACGGCGTGCATGAGCGCATCGGAGTTGCCATCGGTGAAACCGGGGATCTGGGTGGTATCGCCGAGATCGTAGCCGGCCTCGTCCAGGGCGTGCAGCACCCGCAGCGTGGAGGCAGGGGTATCCAGGCCCACCGCATTGCCGATGCGGGCGTGCTTGGTGGGATAAGCGGAGAGCATGAGCACGATCTTCTTCTGCTCATTGGGAATCGAGCGCAGCTTGGCATGGTTGACGCTGATCGACGCGAGCCGCGCGCAGCGCTCCTTATCGGCCACATAGGAGATCAGGCCATCATCGTCATATTCCTTGAAGGAGAAGGGCACGGTGATGATGCGGCCATCGAACTCGGGCACGGCCACCGAGTTGGTGACATCGAGCGGGGTGAGGCCGTCGTCATTATCCACCCACTGGCTGCGCGGCGAGGTGGTGGCGATGCCCTGAATAATCGGCACATCCAAGGCGGCGAGTGCCTTCACATCCCAGGAGTCATCGTCGCCGCCGGCCTGCGCGCTTGCGGGAGCCTTGCCGCCGGCGGCCAGCACGGTGGTGATGATGGCATCCATGGTGGAGAGCTCATCGAGCAATTCCTCGGAGGCCTGGCGCAAAGACGCGGCAAAGAGCGGCACGGGCACCGCCCCCGCGGCCTGGATGGCGCGCGCGAGCTCCGCAATGTAGTCGGTATTGCCGGCGAGGTGCTGGGCGCGGTAGTAGATGATGCCCACCCGCGGCGCCGCATGCGCCGCGCTCGCGTCGGGCACTGCCTCGTCGAGATGGCCCCACATGGGCATACGCTCCGGCGGCTGGAAGCCAAAGCCAGTCAGCAGCACGGTATCGGAGAGGAAGTGGTGCAGCTGGACCAGGTTCTTCGCCCCGCCCTCGGCGAGATAGGTGTGGGCCTCGGTGGTCACACCCGCCGGTGTGGTGGAGGTGCGGGTGAGCTCGGCGTCGACGGCCAACTCGCCCGAGACAAACACGGTGGGCTTGTTATGCGCCAGCACGGTGGTGATGAGATCTTCCCACCAGCGATAGCCACCCAGCAGCCGCGCGACGATGATCTCGGCGTCGCCCACCAGCTCATCGATGCGTTCAGAGCTCAACCCGGTGGGATTGGCATAGCGGAAATGAACATTGTCCTCGGCATTGGCGGCCTTAGCGGAGAGCAAGTCCGTATCAGACGTGGAGAGCAACAGAATCATGGAGCAGATGACTCGCTTTCATCGTGTGTGGGTGTGCGCGCCCACGCGAACAATGGGGGTACAACATCGGCAGCGGCCTTGAGGTCTGGCTATCACAGTGGCGCGACCGCGACCGGAGTTGCACCGGTTTCCCAAGACACTGACTGTGACCTAACCCTACACATATGTGATGTGTCTCAAGGGCACTAGCCGGTCAATCTACCGTAAGTTTTTATCTCTCTGCGTCATAGAGATGATCGCACAGCCACTGGGCATGACGACGCATCGTTAAGGCATAGGTGCCAAAGTGGCCCACAGTGAAGTGAAAGACGGTGGGCAAAAAGGCGTATACCCGATAGTCCAGATACTCCGGGCTGAGCCTAGCCCACCCGTGCGCCACTTCCTCTACCTGTGGAAAAGGGATCACATCGTCATAGCGGTTGCCCCACAATAGCGTGGGGTGATGCAGCGGCTGGGTGCCTAAACGATGCCGCTCTAACTCGGCGGTAAGCGCCGCAGACTCATCAAGACTGGCGCTAAGACGCTGGTCATTCGTAGTCCAGTGCCTACTGCCCCGCCAGCCGCCGCGCAGCGCCGCGCCGAAGGCCGAGAGCAGCGCTGTGGCCCGGATCTGCTCCAGCCCGTAGTCACTGACATTCGCCAATGCCGCGCGCACCGTCTCCGGATGGGAGGTATAGAAACCGAGCACGGCAAAGGAAACAATGCCGGTGAGGGTGTGGTGATCCACAAAGCGCAATACCTTCACCAGGTCCGAGGGCGGTGCCCCCACCACCGCTGCCCGGGGCAGAGGCTCAGCCGCAGCGGCCAGTTCGCAGGCCTTGCCCACGGCTCCCCCGCCCTGAGAAAATCCCCACCACCCCACCGGGGCGGCTGCGGGAAAGAAATGGCTACTGCAGGCGCGGACGGCGTCGATAAGCGCATAACCGCAGGCGATGTTGTTGGCGTAGAGCTGAATGCCGGTGCGTGGATCGCGGGGATAATCGATGACCACCACCCCCATGCCGCGGGAGACAAAGTGATTGATCACCGGCAGCTCATAGGCAAAGATCACATCCTCGATACGGCGGCCGCGGCGCCGCACCTCCCAGCCGATCGGCGCCGACTGCGAAGGATCAGAAGAAGCCCCCATGCCCTGGGTGGAGGGAGCGAACGCCACCACCGGGCGCGGCCCAGGCCCCGTCCACGGGCGCAACGGGCGGATATACAAGCCGGTGGCGGGAATGACCCGGCCGGTCGAATCGTCGGTGGTATAGCTAAAGCGCCAGCTGCGCGCCGGGATGGCGCGCCCACCCACCCCGACAGTGGAGGTGGGCTGGGCATCAATGAGGAGTCCTCGCGCATCCGGGTGCGGCTGGGTGCGCACCTCGACCGCAGGGGCCGCGGGCGGCCGCCGCAGCGCATGGCCAACCAGACCGGCCACCACCCGCAGCTGCGCGGCCACTCCCCGACCCGCAGGCATGCTGCGCCGCCGCTGCTCGTTAGGAGGAGACTGAGGATCATCCATGCCAGATAGGATAAACCCATGTCTGAATTTGACCAGAACATTGCTCTCGGAAGGGAGCTTTTCGGCGACACCCTCGATAGCTATGAACGCAGCGCACAGTCCCTGCTGGAGTCCTGGGACCAAGACTTCAGCGATGCCGCGCTCACGGAGCTCGACCAGATTCTGCTGCGCGCCTATGGTCTCGAGAGCGACTACGCAGATAAGGTTCTCGGCGCGTTGGGGCTGCCTGTTCCCGAGGAGGCGGAGTATGTGACCATGCTGCTCGGCCAGGCCCTCGTGGCCACTGGGCAGTGGGAGTGGGCGCTGGTGTGGGCGCCGCCGAAAATCCCCGGCGAAATCACCTTCACCTACTGCCTCGCCCGCGCCGACCACGAGCAGCTGCTCTTTCCTGGGTCCTGGGTGAAAATGGCCGTATTCGGCACCGCTCCCGAGGAGCCGCTCGACGCCGCGCCGGGGCTGGCATGGGCTCTGGGCTCGGCACGGGACTATCTTTAAAGCTATGGAGAAGTTCGATCACGTCCCCTCTGTCGCCGACACGCTCGGTCTTGGCAATCGCCAGCGCGGTGATGGCTGCCCTGGCGCGTTGAAGATGCATGAGGCCGCCGATGGGTTCATCGGCCGCATCCGCATCGCCGGTGGTCGCGCCAGCTCGGAGCATCTTGCAGCGCTCGCCCACCTTGCCGAGGAGCATGGCGATGGCGATATTCACGTCACCACCCGCGGCAACGTCCAAATCCGCGGCATCCGCCAGCGCGAGGCGTTTTCCTCGGCGGTGTGCGAGCTCGGACTTTTACCGAGCATCGCCCACGACAAGATCCGCAATATCATCGCCTCTCCCCTCTCCCGCGACCTCGACCCGCTCGTCGCCGACCTCGATCGCAGGCTCCTGGCCAGCGAGGAAGTCACCGGCTTATCCGGCCGCACCCTCTTCGGCCTCGACGGCGGCGACGGCGGCATCACCGCCCAGCACCCCGACTTCGGCATCCAATTGATCTCGCAGCGCGAGGCCATCGTGATCCTCGGTGGTCTCCCCACTGCTCTCTCGGTGCTTATCGACGCCGCCCCGCAGGTCCTCATCCACGCTGCTGAACAGTGGCAACGAATCCGCGGCGAGTGCTGGCGCGTCCAGGAAAGCCCAGAGTTGCGTGGCCAGCTGCTCGACTATCTGGCGGAGCTGCCGGAGTGCAGCCCCACCTGCGAGACCGTGCAGCTGACGAAGCGGGCCAAAGCCGAGGACGCCCCCATCGGCTGGCTGGAGCGCAGCGATGGCCGGGTGGATCTCGGCGCCTCCTTGCCTTTTGGCGTCCTCAGCGCCCGAGTGGCGCAGATGCTGGCCGCCAGCGACAAACCCGTTCGTATTACGCCGTGGGCCGGCGTGGTGGTGTGCGATCTCGACGAGGACGAAGCCGAGGCCGTGGCCAAGGTGCTTGCGCCCCAAGGGCTGGTATTTGACCGCCACTCCCCGTGGCTGCGCGTCAGCGCCTGCACCGGGCTTCCCGGCTGCACCAAATCCCGCAGCGATGTGCGCGGCGATGCCCTGAGCGCGATCCGCACCCAGGCCCTGCCCGATCCCTCCACCGCCGACGCGGTGCACTTCTCCGGCTGCGAACGCCGTTGTGGGCACCCCTTGCACAATTACTGGGACTATGTGGCCGAAAGCGATGGCGACTACGACGTCACCGTCGCCAGCGGCACTCCCGCTACCGCGCGCACCTTCTAACCCCGAGAGGAAACCCTGTCAGGTGTACACCTACGAAACAGACGGCAACGAGATTTACCGGCAGTCCTTCGCCATGATCCGCGAGGAATCCGATCTCTCCCCCTTCGATAAAGAGCAGTCCCAGGTGGCTGTGCGCATGATCCACGCCGCCGGCGCCACCGACCTCGCAGCCGATATCGAGTTCTCGGCGGGACTTGTCCCCGCCGCGCGAGAGGCACTACGCAGCGGAGCTCCCATCATTAGCGATGTGAATATGGTGCGCTCAGGCGTGACGCGCACCCGGCTGCCCGCGGACAACGATGTTGTCTGCATGTTGCGCGATGAGGAGACCGTCGAGCTGGCCCGCAGCAGAGGAACTACGCGCTCTGCCGCGGCCGTGGAACGCTGGGAGCCGATCCTCGAAGGCGCCGTGGTGGCCATTGGTAACGCCCCCACCGCGCTATTCCACCTGCTCAACTGGCTCGCCGAGGATCCGCAGCGACCTCGCCCGGCAGCCGTGCTCGGCATTCCCGTCGGTTTCGTCGGCGCCGCCGAATCCAAGGTGGCCCTGGCGGAGTCCGCTGCCGATCTCGGAATCGAGTTCCTCACCGTTCATGGCCGCCGCGGCGGCTCTGCCATCACCTGCGCCGCCCTGAACGCCCTAGCCACCGAGAAGGAGATCATCTAACCGTGGCTTCCGGAACACTCATCGGCATCGGGGTCGGACCCGGTGATCCCGAACTACTGACCCTCAAGGCCGTCGCCACGTTGAAGCAGGCCGATGTGGTGGTCTATCACGCCGGCCCGAAGCGCAGCTCGACCGCGCGATCTATCGCCGCCGACTACCTGCCCGAGGACTGCGAAGAGGAACTGCTCGCCTATCCAGTGACCACTGGGATTACCAACCACCCCGGCGGTTACGCTGGGGCCATGGCCGAGTTCTATAGCGAGGCCGCCGAAAGGCTCAGCGCGCATCTCGCCGTCGGCAAGACCGTGGTGGTACTCAGCCTGGGCGATCCCATGCTCTACTCCTCGTATCAGCACCTGCACCGGCTATTGGCAAGCGACTTTGAGGCGAGGATTATTCCCGGTATCCCGTCTATTACCGCTTCCGCTGATGCCTTGGGGCTTCCCCTCGCCGAGGCCGAGGACATACTCGCTGTGCTGCCCGCCACCGTGGGCGTGGAAAACCTCAAGCGCGCACTGAGCACCGCCGATACGGCCGTGATCATGAAGCTGGGCCGCACCTTCACCGCCGTCCGAGACGCCTTGGAGGCCACCGGCCGACTGGAGGACTCCTATATCGTCTCCCGCGCCAGCATGGACGGCCAGCGCATCGTGCCTGTCCGCGAGGCCGATCCGGAGAATATTCCCTACTTCTCCTGCGTTGTGGTGCCCAGCCAGCGTCAAGGCTTTGTGCTTGAGGATCAACAGCCCTCCCACGGTGAGGTGGTGGTGCTGGGACTCGGGCCAGGCGACTCTGCATGGACCACCCCCGAGACCTCATGGGAGCTCGCCAGAGCCACCGATGTGGTGGGCTACTCCACCTATGTGCGGCGGGTGCCGCAGCGGGCCGGACAGCGCCAGCACCTCTCGGACAACAAGGTGGAAGCCGAGCGCGCCGCCATGGCTCTCGACTTGGCGAAGGAAGGCAAGCGTGTGGCCGTGGTCAGCTCCGGTGATCCGGGAGTATTCGCGATGGCCTCAGCGGTGCTCGATGTGGCCCAAGACCCGCAATGGGCCGATGTATCGGTGCGGGTCGTGCCGGGAATGACCGCAGCGCAGGCTGTGGCATCGCGCGTCGGTGCCCCCTTGGGGCATGACTTCGGCATGATCTCCTTGTCCGACCGGCTGAAGCCGTGGGAGGTTATCGAGAAGCGGATCCGTGCACTTGCCTCCGCCGACATGGCCTTCGCGGTGTACAACCCGGCATCGAAGACTCGACGCGAGCAGGTGGCGAAACTCGCCGAGATTGTCGGCGAGTACCAGTCGCCCGAGCTGCCGGTGATCGTCGCCCGCGCCGTGGGCTCCGAGCAAGAACGGGTGCAGGTGACCACGCTCCGCGACTTCGACCCGGAGATCGTGGACATGCGCACCATGGTGATTATCGGCGCCTCCACCACCACCGTGTATCGCGGCGGGCCGGAGAAGACCACGAGGGTGTTTACCTCTCGCCGCTATGACACCCAGGACCCGTTGAACCTGTTTTAGGGTCTGAATCAGCAATGATGAAGCCGGCTGCGCACCTCTTAGGGTGCTGCAGCCGGCTGTGCTGTGTAGCGAAGCAATAAGAGCCTAGTTTTTCTTCGATTCCTGGCGCTTGTCTGGGCTCTGGCGAGCCCACGTGCCGATGGGACCGGCCACACGCGGAGTTTGTTTGCCCAGCAAAGCGCGTTTATTCGCGTCCTTTTCCTCCGGCGCGAGGACGGAGATGACAGGCCCCTTCCCCTGCGTCTTAGGGCTGCGCCCCGCAGTGGGGCCGAATGCCGCCATGGGGCCGCGACCAGGGCTGGGCTTGCTGTTGCTCGTATTCTGCCCCAGCACCGCCGGCGGTGGCGTGGCGGCACCGCGTGGCGACGCCGTCGGGTTCGGGGAGTGATTCGGAGTAGAAGTAGCCGCGGGCGGGATCAGCGGCTGAGCAGAGCGTGCCAAGGGGGTAGCCCCTGCCCCACTGCTACTACGCAGGGACGCACCTGGTGCGGAAAGCCCGGCGTGCCGCGGCGTAGTGGATGTCACCCCGCGGGCTGAGCCGGTGGCGTGTGGGATCGCTCCGAGTGGATGCACTGGACTGGTTGCGGTGTGGCGTCCGGCAGATGCTGGGGATGGCGAGCCCAACGTGGTGGGCGTGGTGAGCGCATTGGTGAACGTCTGTGGGCTTCTCGCGCCGCCCACCGTTCCGGCGAGCGGGGATGCCTGCGGTGAAGAAGGATGGAGCGGGTTCTGCGACAGCTGTGGTGCAGCCGCTGAGGTGCTGGGTGCTGTGGTGGTGCCGGCGGTCTCGGTGGAGGGCGCGGCAATACTGGAGAGTTCGTTGAGGGCGGCGTGGGCACGCGCCATAGAACCCGGCTGGTTGCTGGTGCTGTTGTGGGTGATGGCGTCGAGCGTTCGAAGTGTTTTAGGGACGTTGGCTCCTGCGGCGTCAACGGCGTGATCCATTCCCGTGGGAATGAGATGGGCGTAGCCGCCTTGTGGTGGAGTGGCCATGAGATTGCGGAGAACCGGTACACCCATGTGCAGTGTGGGCGGGAAGAGTGTGGTGGTGAAAGTTTTAACGAAGGCGTCCTCGGCCTGAGCCTTGAGGGCCGGATCGGTGATGTGGGCGGTACGCGCCGCCGCCTCGTTAACGAGGGAGTGGCCGTAGCTATGGATGGTGTGCAGGTTCTGCACCGTCATGCCCATCGCCTCGGCATTGACGGAGAAATTCTGGGCTTGTTGCGCAGCTTCCCGGATGGTGGCTGCAGAGGCTTCGACCGCTTCGCCCTCATTGGTGCCGGCGATATCCGCAGCTATGTGGTGCAGATCAGCGGAGATGGCGGCCGATTCAGTAGAAATCCATCGCCAAAGGTCGGCCGTAGCATCAACAAGGTTGATCCGTGTCGCGGCGAAGGCCGTCTGGAGCGCTTGCAAGGAGGTGGCTGGATTAACCACCGCTGGAGCGAAGGGGAAATCACTGTAGAAGATGCTCGGTTTCGGTGGAAACGTTCCCAAGACTTCCGCAGAGGATGTTCCGTAAAGGCTTTCACGCATAGCCTCATCCTGAAACTGGAACCCGCCATTTGTTGCATGCGTGGCGTCGCTGAGCCAGTGAACGTGCTCCACAAAAAGCGAGGCGACTTGTGTCAAGCTGCCTGGAGTGGACAGAAGAACATTCCCATGCTGCATGCCCAGCTGGTCTAGCCCGGAGACTTCGGTGAAAGTTTTTATGAAAGTACCGCCGAGTACGCGTATATTTAGCGCCTCCATCCTTTTTAGACATTCTATTAATCGGTCTCCGTTGGTGCCAAGATTGCCAGTGCAGACGTCCATGATGATTATTCCTTCGTATTCTGAGATATAAGTTTTAGTACGTTATATGCAGAAGTGCATGCATCGTCTTGGGTGTGCTTAAAGAAATGTGTTGTGGAAATAACCGACACCCGTCCTTCTGGGGTGAAACTTCCGACGCCACAATGCGTTGAAAAAAAATCTCTACTCTCAAAGGTGTGTACCTTTTCATCGGCGATGAATTTTCCTTGAGGGTGGACTAGTGCCTTGCCTTCGAGTGTCTCTAGAGTATTTGGGTCCGTCATCGTTAAATAGGTTCCGGACTCTGGTGGGTCGGTATGGTATGTGCATGAATCAATGCCGAAATTGAAAATATGGGGCACAATTTCACGGTCTCTTAGGCCAAGCTTTTCCATGTCTGCCGGCGAAATTACTTCGCAGGTATTGAAATAATCAAATCCCGGCGCCTGGTAGTCGAAGTTCTCTGAGGTGGCTTCGAACCAGTCGGATAATTCAGTTCCTGCTTCCTCAGTGGTCGTCGAATCTTCCTTGGTGGTGTTGCTTGTTGCCTCCTCAGTTTCTGCTTGCCCAGTCACTGTTGCGCAGCCGCTGGTTGTGATCAGCGCTAGGGCTAGGACGGTGCCGAGGGCGCGGCGGCGGTGTACTGCGGAGTGTCGGAGGTTCCTCATGGGGTCCTTTCATTAGGTGGGTAAAAATAAGAGTGGATGAGGATGGACAATCGTGCAGTACAACTCACTGCGGGTGCCCTTTTAAGGGGTAGCGAAGTGGGTGCAGAGACGACATCCCCCGAGGCCATCTCTGCACCACTTCGCCAATGTCGCCGCCATTGCCAGTGGATATGGCGGCGACGGGGCGCGCTGCTCAAACAACCCCTATGTTTGAGCACGCAGCCGATGCTGCCGGGGTGTGCGTCGCCACAATACGGTCCCCGCTGGAAGCGGATTCCGCCGCTGGGTGTGCGGTGGCGAGCACGCGCCTTCTCGGAGAGGCACCCCTCGCCGGGATCGCCGGCGTGAGGCTTTCTCCATGGGCGCACGCTGCGGTGAGAGGCAGTATCTTTCGAGTTCCGTTCCCACATCAGAGCCGCACCAAAGTGAAGCGAACGGTGAAGCGCCGCCGCGTCACTCTGCTGCGTAGTAGCACCACAAACCATGTGTGCTGCTTCCCCCTTAGTCTCAGATATTGGTACGTTCACTCGGCCACAGCGCTGCAATACAGTGTGGTTGCGAGCTCATGGTTCGCGCCGTGGTGTCATGGGTGGGACACCGCGGGCACTCATGCGCTCACAGGGAGTAGACGTATCCACGGGGCCGCGAGGTTCCCTTGGCCCTTTTAGGGGGTAATAGCCGATTGAGATCAGGACAAAGACCCCTCTCCCCTGCCGCTGTTATGCAGAAGGGATGGAGAGGGGTCGGAGAGATATCCGGTCTCGGAGCCTCGGGCCTCGGGGTGGGGATAGGAGCCTGTCGGCTAGACCAGCCGAGCTTCGCGCATAGCGTCGGAGGCGTTGTCCACCACGATCACGTTGGAGCCGCCCGGTAGCGGGGGTCGTTCGACCATGACTACGTCGATGCCGAGCTCTCGGGCAGCGTCGAGCTTGGCCCGGGTGTAGTTGCCGCCAGAGTTTTTGGTGACGACAACGTCAATCTGGTTGCCGATCATGAGTTTCTTCTCCGCTGCGACATCGAAGGGACCGCGATCGAGGAGAACGCGGTTGCGCGGCGGCAGCGCTACCTCTGGCGGATCGACGCAGCGGATGACGTAGAGGTTATGGGTATCGGCGGCGAAGGGCGCGAGCTTCTGCCGCCCGATGGTGAGGAAAATATGCGAGTAGTCGCGGGCCACCACGCGCGCTGCCTCGTCCACACTGTGCACGGAGTGCCAGCGATCCCGCGGCTGCGGGCTCCAGGCGGGACGGTGAAGAGCGATGAGCGGGCGGCCGGTGGCGCGGCTCGCCTCGGCGGCGGATTCGCTAATGACCTCGGCGAAGGGGTGGGTGGCATCGATGAGCACGTCGATATCGTTGCTCACGATCCACTGTGCCAGCCCCGCCGGTCCGCCGAAGCCGCCGATACGCACCATGCCCACAGGCAGGCGTGGATTCGCTACCCGGCCCGCCAGCGAGGTCGTGACCTCCCAGTTCTCGGCGAGCATGCGCTTAGCGAGGTCGCGTCCCTCCGAGGTGCCGCCCAAAATTAGTGCACGCATGGAATCGTCCTTCCGTGTTCATCGCGGGGCCGGTCATCCGAGTAGAGGAAGGAATCCGGGAACTGCTCGGCGGCGAGGACCTTGCCGACGATAATCATGGCAGTACGGGTAATTCCTGCTTCGCGAATGGCGGCAGCGATCGTCGATAAGCGCCCACGCACGATCTGCTCCTCGGGGCGGGAGGCATAGGCCACCACGGCCACTGGGCAGTCGCCATAGTAGGGCTCGAGAGTGGCCACGACCTCGTCAATTGCGTGAGCGGCGAGATGAATGCACAGGGTGGTGCCGGTGCGGGCGAAGTTCTCCAGCTCCTCCCCTTCGGGCATCTGGCTGGCGCGACCATTGATGCGGGTGAGCACCACGGACTGGCCCACGGTGGGCACCGTCAGCTCATGGCCGAGGCTGGCGGCCGCGGCGGCGAAGGAGGGCACCCCGGGCACGATCTCGTAGTCGATGCCGAGCGCGCTCACACGCCGCGCTTGTTCCGCTAGCGCCGAATAGACGCTGGGATCCCCCGACTGCAGCCGGGCCACGTCCTTGCCCTCCTTGTGGGCGCGCTCGATGACCTCCATGATCGCGTCGAGCGGCATGCGGGCGGTATTAATCACCTCCGCGCCGTCTGGGGTGTGCTCCAGTACCTCCTCCGGCACGATACTGCCGGCGTAGAGGCACACGGGGCAACGCCGAATGAGGGCATCGGCCCGCAGCGTTAAAAGATCGGCGGCACCGGGGCCAGCGCCAATGAAGTACACAGTCATAGGGGTTGTCTTTCTATTTGCTTACACGCCACTGCCATACAGGATAGGCCGGCTTATAGGCGGTGAAGGAACCGATCGAGGTTTCGTTTTCAATCGCGATGCGCCGCAGCGTGCCGCCGTAGTCTCGTTTCAGCTGCCAGAGCTTGTCGACGCTTTCTGCCGTCACCGCATTGGCCACCAGTCGCCCGCCTGGGCGCAGGGCCCCCCACGCCGCCTCCCAGACTCCCGCGGCGGTCAGCCCGCCGCCGATGAAGATGCAGTCGGGAGAGTCACTACGCAGTAGCGCATCGGGGGCGGCGCCGCTGATGTCTAGGTGGGGCACGCCGAGGGCGCGGGCGTTGGCCGCGATACGTTTGGAGCGCTGCGGATGGCTTTCGAAGATGCGGGCGCGGTTACGGGGATCGAGCCGCAGCCATTCGATGCTGATCGATCCCGAACCGCCGCCAATGTCCCACAGCAGCTCCCCCGCTCGGGGCGCCAGCGCGCACACGGTGAACGCACGAATATCTTGTTTAGTCAGCTGTCCATCATGGTCGTAGCTGTCATCGGGCAGCCCAGGGGCGAGGGTACGCGCCGCCCGTGCCGGCGGTTCGACCGCGATAACGGCAAGGCCGCTGTCTTGTTCCGGTGGCGCGGCGGCAGTACCGGTGGTGATGCACTCGTGTGCCGCCCCGAGATCAGCGAGCACCGTCACGGCCGTGTCCTCGAGGCCGCGTTCGCGAAGATAGTCGCATATCGTGGCCGCGGAGGAGCGATCGCGCCCGAGCACGAGGAAGGGCCGGGCCTGATCCACCAGCACTCCAATGCTCGCGACATCGCCGGTCACCAGCGAAGTGTGCGGGGTGTGCTGCTGCGCCCAGCCGAGACGCGCACAGGCCATAGCGAAGGAGGACACCGCCGGATAGATACGCAGCTGCGCCTCCGGCACCTCCCGCTGCAGCGTGCTGGCAATACCGTGGAAGAGCGGATCACCGCTGGCGAGCACAGCGACGCGCTGCTGCTGCAGCTCGGCGATCATGCCCGGCAGCGCGGGCACGAGCGGTGAGGGCCAGGCGCGGGTGGCGGGTGCATCGACCAGCGCGAGCTGGCGCGTCGAGCCCAGCACAATCTCGGCGGAGTCGAGGGCGGCACGGGCGGCCGGGCTGAGCGAGGACAGCCCCTCGGCGCCGATTCCGATGACATCAATGATCACAGAAGCTGACCTTTCTTAACGCGGCATCCGCCGCCATACCGGGCGCGGAACCAGAGACATGATCCACGCCAGCAGCCGCAGCCGACGCGGCACCCACACCGTGGCGCTGCGGCCGCGGGCAGCCAGCACCGCCTCGGCAACCTGATCGGGCGTGGATGACAGCGGCGCCGGCGACATACCGGTGGTCATGGACCCGATCACAAACCCAGGGCGGGCAGTGAGCAGATGCACCTCCGTGCCATGCAGCCGATCAGTGAGTCCTTGGCAGAAGGCATCTAGGCCGGCCTTGGTGGAACCGTAGACGTAGTTGGCGCGTCGGGCCCGCCAGCCGGCGATAGAGGAAAAGGCGTAGATGGTGCCCGAGCGCATCACATCGGCCAGCACGGTGAGCATAGATACCTGCGCCACGTAGTCGATGTGGGCGATCTCGGCGGCGTGCTGCTCCTCGTGTTCCGCGCGTTCTTGTTCACCGAGAATGCCGAAAGCGACGATGGCATCGGTGATCTCCGCTCCCCCTGCCTGTTCAACGAGGCGGCGGTGCGAGTCCAGCTCCGTGGCATCCCACTCGATGATTTGCACGCTGGCGGCTCCCAGCCGGCGGAGCCGCTCGGCCACCGGTTGCATTCTTTCCGGGGATCGCCCGGCCAGCACAACGGGCCGTCCGCGGCAGAGCCGGGACGCCATCTCGCCGCCGATATCAGAGGTGCCGCCAAGCAGCAGAAGGGTCTCTGACATCAGTGATCCTCGGGGTGCGCGCCGGAGCTATCGGGATAGAGATTCCGGGGACGTGTGTTGAGCACGCGGACCCCGTCATCGTCTACCGCCACGATGTCTTCGATGCGGGCGCCGAAACGCCCGCGCAGGTAGATACCCGGTTCCACAGAGAAGCACATACCCGGCTGCAGCACGAGATCATTGCCCGCGATGATGAAGGGCTGCTCGTGTACCTCGAGCCCGATGCCGTGGCCGGTGCGGTGGAAAAAGGCCTCGCCATAGCCCGCGGCCTCGATGATGTCCCGCGCGGCGGCGTCGATGTCTGCCGCGCGCACCCCAGGCGCAATGGCGGCGATGGCGGTGCGCTGCGCCCGATCCAGCACGGAGTACATCTCCGCGACGTCGGCGTCGATCTCGCCTACCGCGTAGGTGCGGGTGCAGTCGGAGTGATAGCCGCTAGGCATAGTGCCGCCGATATCCACGACCACGATGTCGCCGGCCTGCAGCCGGCGATCGGAGAAGCTGTGGTGCGGATTCGCGCCATTAGGCCCAGAGCCGACGATGACGAAGTCCACGGTGCTATGTCCTGCGCGGAGGATGAGCGTGTGCAGCTGCTCGGCGATAGCGCGCTCACTCACGCCCTCCTGAAGCAGCGCGGGAACCTGGGCGTGCACCGCGTCGATGGCGGCTGCGGCCTCGGCGAGCCACTCGATCTCGATGTCTTCTTTGACCACGCTCAACTCCGGAAAGGCGCTATCGACCCCACGGATCGGCCGGTCCATAAAGTGCGCTGCATGCGCGAGGGGCATCTGCTCACTCAGCGCCAGCGGGGCGTCGCTGGCGGCATCGTCGAATACCGCGCGAACCATGCCATAGGGATCCTGCCCATCGCGCCACCCGCGGACGGTGACGGAAGCGGGTGCCTCGTGGGCGTCCACTTCGGGGATCACCACCACGGGCTCGCCGTGGGCGGGAATCACCAGCGCGGTGAGCCGCTCGTGGGTATCGAACCCGAGGCCGGTGAAGAAACGAAACTCTCGCCCTGGGCTGGCTACCAGCGCGGCATAGCCTTTCTCCGCGATGAGCGCCTGGGCGCGTGCAATACGTGCTGAATAATCGATACTCACTACAGCCTTCACCTTCTTCTTCATGGGCACGGGGATACTGTGCGGTGCTGCCTGCCCACTACATTAGGCGGGCGGCGTCGACAAGCGTGCTAGGTGCCCACCGCCACCACGCCGCGCCGCATGGCGTCGATGGCCTGCCGTGCAGCCCGCTTGGTCTCCTCGTTATAGCCGGTCTTGCGCACCTGCTCGAGCAGATCCGCGACCTGGCGCACCTGGCGCACGAAATCGCCGGGGGTCAGCTCGGCGCCGCACTCATTGGCCGCAGCGAGGCAATAATCCAGGGGCGCGCCGGCGCTCCACTGATGGATCGCCAAGGCAAAGGCCGCATCCGGGACCGCCGTCTGGTCGAGCTGATGGCGCTTTTCATCCACCACCAGCTCATCCCACACCCGCATCGTGCCGTCGATAGCGGCTGCGAGCGCATCGGTCGGCGCTTGCGGGCTGCCTTGGCCCGGCTTGCGGTTCTCGAAGCTGGCGCAGCTCGCTGCCCCCGCCAGCTCAGCGGGGTCGAGGCCATCCCAGATTCCGCGCCGCAGACACTGGGCCACGAGCAGATCGGATTCGCTATGGATATGCGCGAGCTTCTCGCCTTCCTCGGCCACCACGGGCTCCCGAGTCTCGGGATCGAGTTCGACATAGTCCAGCTCGGTGAGCAGCCCGAGAATCCGGTCAAACTTTTTGCCGAGGCTATCGGTGGCGGTATCGATGCGCGTGCGCAGCTTATCGACGCGACGCTGCGCCTTCGCCGACTCCATGGCGATCGCCACCAGGTGCTCGCGCTCCGGATAGCGATGCGCGGGATGTTCAGCCAGCGCCGCGCGGAGAGCATTCACCTTCTTATTCGGGCGCGTGCGCACCCGCATCCGCTTGGGCCGGGCAAAACCGCCGTGGCGCAGCTGGCCAGTCAGCTGGCTGCGCTGCTTCTTCGAGGCTTTGCCGTGGACTATCGCCCGCGGCAGCCGCATAGTGCCCAGCCGCTCGGGCGCCATGCCCACCGCCTCCGAGTCGATGCGACCCATCCAGCCGCTTTCCAGCAGCACCAGCGGGGCCGGGTTATTAGCGAAGCGGGCCTTTTCAATCACCACCGCGAGCAAGGGCTTCTTTTGGCCGGGCACGGCGATAACTTCGCCCACCTCGAGCCGCCGCAGCGTGGCGTCTGCCTCCTGAAAACGATCGAGCAGCGAGGCACGTTTGGCCTGTTTTTCCTCTTCGCTGAGCCGCTGCCGCAGTGCGGCATAGTCGCTGAGCTGCTGGGCGGCCTCGGCTGCGGGAATATCGAGCTCGACATCCTCGAGGCTGCGTTCGAGTGTGGTGCGCGCCTCCTCGAGGCGTTTTTCTGCCCGCTGCAGCGAGCGAACCTCCTCCACCACGGTCCCATCGGCCTGGAACTGGGCAAAGGACTGCTCGATGAGGGTGAGCGCGGCCTCATAGCCTTGGGTGGCCAAGAGGTTCACGCTCATGTTGTAGCCGGGTTCGAAGGTGGAGTTGAGCGGATAGGTGCGGGTGGAGGCCAGCCCCGCCACGCGGTGCGGATCCATCGCGGGCTGCCACAGCACCACCGCATTGCCCACCGTGTCGATACCGCGGCGGCCGGCGCGGCCGGTGAGCTGAGTGTATTGGCCAGGGGTGAGATCCACATGTCCTTCGCCGTCGAATTTCACCAGCTTTTCCAGCACGACGGTTCGGGCCGGCATATTGATGCCAAGCGCCAGGGTCTCTGTGGCGAAGATGGCTTTGAGCAGCCCCCGCGAGAAGAGATCTTCCACGATGTGCCGGAACGCGGGCAGCATGCCGGCATGGTGCGCGGCAAAGCCCCGCATAAGCGCCTGCTTCCAGCGGCGAAACTGCAGGACTTCGAGATCGTCGGCGGGAATATCCGCCACGCCGGCATCCACGGCTGTGGCGATGGCCTGTGCCTCCTTCTCATCGGTGAGAACCAGCTTGGAGCGCAGGCACTGGTAGAGGGCGCCATCGCAGCCGGCACGAGAGAAGATAAAGGTGATCGCGGGCAGCATGTCGTGATCCTGCAGCACCCGCAGCACCTCGGGGCGAGCGAGGGGGCGATAGGCGTCCTGGGAGCGCGTCTGGCCCGAGCGGCGGGCCGAACGGGCGGGCGCACCGCGGGAGCTCGCCCGATTCCGGAAGGAGCCAGAACGCGGCGCGGCCGGGGTATCGGCGCGGGATTCGAGCTTGGTGATTTTTTCTACCAGGCCGCGATTGACCTCGGGATCCTCCGCGCCATCGCCTTTTTCGAAGAGCGGAAACAGCCGCCGGCCCACGAGCATCCACTGATCCAGCGGCACGGGGCGGGAATCGGTGACGATCACATCGGTATCGCCGCGCACGGTGCGCATCCATTCGCCAAACTCTTCCGAGTTGGACACGGTGGCAGATAGCCCGATCACGCTCACCCACTCGGCCAGGTTGAGGATCACTTCCTCCCACACCGCGCCGCGGGAGCGATCGGCGAGGAAGTGGATCTCATCCATCACCACATAGCCCAGCCGGTCCAGTGCTGGGGAGTCGGCGTAGAGCATATTGCGCAGCACCTCGGTCGTCATCACGAGGATATCTGCGGAGCCGTTAATAGAGACATCGCCGGTGAGCAGCCCCACCTCTTCTTCGCCATGGATGGCGACGAGATCGTGGAACTTTTGATTACTCAGGGCCTTGATGGGAGTGGTGTAAAAGCATTTGGTGCCGCGAGCCAAGGCGAGAGAGACGGCGAACTCCCCCACTATCGTTTTGCCCGCGCCGGTGGGCGCACAGACCAGCACGCCACGCCCGGCCTCGACTGCTTGGCAGCCCTCGATCTGGAAATCATCGAGCTCGAATCCGAGTTCCGCGGTGAACACTCCCAGATGAGATAAAGGATCAATCTTTAGCGCCATGCACCCCACTTTAAGGCATGCCCGCGACACCAGCTGCGGGCACCCAGTGCCTAGCGGAACTAGAGGACGTCATCGAAGTGCGAGGAGGGCGCACTGCCATAACTGGAGGAGGGTTCTTGGTCTCCCGGCTGGCTGGGACTGACCTGTCCTGGTTGGGCGATCGGGTTCGGCTGGCTGACGCCACCTGGCTGCGAGATAGCCCCGGCAGAGTTCACCGGCGCTGTCGGCGCTGTGGGGCGCACCTGCGCGGTGGCGGAGGGATCCGCGATCGGCTGCGGGGCATCCACCCCACCAGGCTGGGTGGACAACGTCGAGGCGTGTTCATCGTCCACATCCATCCAGTCGGGGCGCTGCTTTTTCCGACGCTTGTCATTGAAGCGGGTGAACTGCAGCGCTCCCTCGACGAGCAGGATGAGGCTCAGGGCGAGAACCACCATGGAGAAGGGGTCTTGGCCGGGGGTCATCACAGCCGCAAAAATGAAGAGCAGCACGATGATGATGCGGCGCTTATCTTTGAGCTGATCATAGGAGACCACGCCCATGATGTTGAGCAGGCCCAGGATGAGAGGCACCTCGAAGCTGATTCCGAAGATCAGCACCAGCGCCAGCAGGAAGCGGAAATACGAGTGGGCGTTCAGGCCCGCCACCGCCACATCGGAGGCCATGGTGATGAGGAATTCAAGCCCGATGTCCACGATGAAATACGCCAAGCAGGCACCCACGATGAATAGGGTCACGGCCAGCACCACAAAGGTGACCGTCCACTTGCGCTCGTTCTTCTTCAGCCCGGGGGTAACAAAAGCCCATAGCTGGTAGAGCCAGACCGGGGAGGCCAGCACGGCCCCCGCCAATGCACCGACCTTCATGCGCAGCAGGAACATCTCGAAAGGCGAGGTCACCAATAAGCGGCACTCGTCTCTCATCGTAAAGTCCGCCCGCAAATCTGGATCCACGCTGCAGTAGGGGCCGCGCAGAATCTCGCCGAGAGACTGGATCGGCCCCACACTCACCTGGAACCAGGCGAAGCCCACCACCGTGCCGATGCTGAACGCGATCAGCGAGATGATCACGCGCGTGCGGAGCTCGCGGATGTGATCCGACAGCGACATCGTGCCATCGGGGGACTTCGGTGGTTTCCGGCGCTTCGTCTTGCTGCGGCCGGCAGTACTCACCGCGCGCCGCGGAGAGCCGGGAGTGGAGCTGCTCATATGGATAGAATTCCTCTTCAACCCAGATAATGAACAACCGCGCGCACCACCACCACAGCTACTGGTGGCGGTCGCGCGCGGCGGCGGTTAACTAGCCCTGCTGGTTCGGGTACTGCTGCTGGTTCGGGTACTGCTGAGCGGCAGGATCGGGCTGCGGCTGCTGCACCGGCTGGGGCTGTTGGACGCCCTGCGGCTGCTGCATATAGGCACCATTAACCGGCTGCTGGCCCTGCTGTGGCAGCTGCTGTTGCTGGGGCTGGGCGGGCTGGGGGTTATCGTCGTTGCTCATCTCCTTGACCTCGGACTTGAAGATGCGCATGGAACGGCCCAAGGATCGGGCAGCATCCGGCAAACGCTTCGCACCAAAGAGGACAAGGATGACGAAGACGATAAGGGCAATTTCCCAGAAGCCTAGAGTTGGCATAGTTACCTCTCAGTAGCTGTCGCTGACGTGTGGTCGTTTATGAACTGATCATACGCGTCGAGTGCAGCACGGGCGCGCACGAGGCTCGCTTCTTGTGCCACCGCCGGCGAGGAGATTCTCACATTCTCTCCCAGCGATGCCACGAAGCAATAGAGCCAGTGCGGATGCAGCATGCGCACTGTGGCTGGATACCATCCGTCGATAGGCTCCAGCTGAAGCTGTACAGGATAGTATTCTGCCACCCATAGCGCTTCTTCTTTTAACTGGATGTGTACGTCTTCCCCCGAACTCGTGAGATCGAAGGGATCATCGGCGTCCAGGGTGACGATGCTGGGGACCTCCCGCGGCAGATCAAGCACGTTCGCGCTGTGGGCGCGGTCGGCGCGAAAGGTGCGCTCCGCAGCGCGGTCGTGGTCCCAGCCACGCACATAGGAGTGGCCATCGTGATCGAAAATGGCGACGGGGCTGATGGTGCGCAGCTGGGGCTCGGCGTCGAGCGCCCCGGAGTAGCTGAAGCGCAGCCGCTTATCCACGGCCACGGCGTGGCGCACCGTGGCGAGAAAATCTCGTTCCGCCGCGGAGAGACTCTGCTCCACATCCATCACCGGCGCCCCAGCGGCGCCGAGCGCGGTGCGTAGTTTCTCCGCAGCTGAGGTGATGGAGTCCACATCGGCCACCGAGCCACGCGATTCCAGGGCTTCGAGGGCGAGCAGCAGCGTGCCCGCCTCACTAGCTGTGAGGTTGAGCGCTTTGTCCATGCCCTGGCTATTGGTGATGGTCACGGACTTAAAATCCGTTTCGAAATCCACCAAGTTATCGGGCATCAACCCCGGGGTTCCACAGCACCACAACCGGCGCAAATCGGCGGCGATCTCACCGGGTGAGCGGCCCAGATCGGCGGCGGCCTCAGCGATGGTGGTGTCGGGATGCGCCTGGAAATAGGGAATGAGATTGAGCAGACGAACGAGATCATTGACCCGCTCGCCGGTGTGTGCACGGGCCATGAGATCAGTGTCCTTTCGCGGTGTCCGGGTCGAGGGACTCCTGGGTGGCTATGAATCCACGCAAGCGATGTGTGATGGCCTCGACGGCCTCCGGCGGGGAGATGACTAGCACCTCCGGCGCCTCACCTACCGCGGTGGTGACCAGCCAGTTGAAGTCCACACCGCTGAGGCTATAGTGCCCAGGCTCTGTTTCCTCCGCGGCACGCAAGAGTTCGGAGCTGAAACTGGGAGATTGCTGTAGCACGAGGTGGGCGTCGACAAGCGGCTGGCGAAAAGACAACAGCTCGGTGATGATCTCCGCGGGCGTGGTATCGGCGGGTGGCTCGTGGGTGCGCGGGCCGTTAGCGGCGATGTTATCGATACGGCTGATACGAAACGCGCGTGGGGCCGCGCGGTCGAGATCGAAACCGAGCAGGTAGATACGGCCGCCGACCGGGGCGAGCGCCCAGGGATCCATGGCGCGTGGCTGCGGGTCGGCGCCGACATGACGGTAGTAATCGAAGGTGATGGACAACCGGCGATGGCACACCCGCACTAAACGCTCGAAGGTGGTGGTACTCAGCGTGGAGAGATCACTCACACTGGTGTACTCCCCTGCTGGGCTGAGCTCCCCGCGCTGCGCCCCGCCGGCGGCGATCTTGGTCCAGCCGGAGCGGGCGAAGGTGGCGAGCTCGCCGCTCATGCCCTGCTCCCCCGCGAGCGCCAGCACACTCGCTTCCTCGGGGGTGAAGGTCATCTCCGGCAGGGAGTAGCGCGACTCCACGAGGCGGAAGCGCTTGGTGTTGAAGATATCTTCCTCAGAGACGATGGGCACGCCCACGGCGCGCAAGACCGCGCGGTCGCGCTGGAACATCTTGTCAAAGGCGGCATCGCTTTTGTTCTGGTATCCGGACACATGGGCGCGGATCCATTCCTTGCTCAGCCCGCGGCCCTGGGCCGGGGCATTGAGCAGAGCGAAGGTGAGGTTGATGGCTCGTTCCAGAGCCTCTTCGCTCGGCGTGCGCGTACTGGAGGAACTCATAGCCTCAGGTTATCGCGTTGGCGGCAGCAGTGTGCGCCTTCGCACAAAGGAAAATGCTTCTCCATATAGGCGATGAGCGCGTCCACGTCCGGATCGGCGGTGGCGAAAGGATCGCCGAGCTCCACCAGCTGCGGCTCCGGTCGTGAGACCTTCATCCGCATCCAATCCACCGCCACCGGCGCCGCGCGGCTATAGGCCGCATCGAGGAAACGGCCCCGCAGATGGGCGCGGGTGGTCGTCGGCGCGTGGTACATCGCGGCGTCAATGGCCTCGTCGCTCGTCCAGCGATTGATCAGGCCTTTGCGCTGCAGCAGCAGCGCCAGCCCGCGATCGGGGGCGATGTCATGATAGGTCAGATCCACCTGCGCCAAGCGGGGATGATCCAGTCCACAGCCGAGACGCGTTTGATAGCGCTGCAGCAGCGAGCGCTTGATTACCCAGTCGATATCCCGCGAGACAGGGGTGAAGTCTCCGGTGTCGAAGCAGTGAATCACCTTCTCCCACAGCTCGACGACCCGCTCGAGTTCAGCGTTCGGCTCGGGTCGCTGCTGCAGCCACTGTTGGGCGGCGTGGAGATAGATGCGCTGAATTTCGAGCGCCGGCAGCGTGGAGCCATTGCGCAGCGGCACGGCGGCCGCCCCGCTGAGATCGCGGGAGATCTCGCGAATCGCGCCCACCGAGGATTCCAGCTCCACATCGGGTAGCGGCATGCCTGCCTCGATGAGTTCGAGCACCAGCAGGGTGGAGCCGAGCTTGAGGGCGATGGTGGGCTCAGCCATATTGGCGTCGCCGACGATCACGTGCAGCCGCCGGTAGCGCTTGGAATCGGCATGCGGCTCATCGCGGGTGTTGATAATCGGCCGAGTGCGGGTGGTGGCCGAGGACACCCCCTCCCATACGTGGTCGGCGCGCTGGGACAAGCAATAGCCGAGGGAGAAATCATCCGCCTGCGGCAGCCGTGGGTGATGAATCATTCCGGCGCCGCAGATGAGCTGGCGGGTAATCAAAAAGGGCAGCAAGGTGCGCGAGAGCACCTTCAGCGAGGTCTCGCGAGAAACAAGGTAGTTCTCGTGGGCGCCATAGGAGTTCCCGCGCGAGTCCACATTGTTTTTGAAGAGATAGATCGAGCCGGGATAGCCCATGGTCTCCAGGCTCGCTTGGGCCTGCTCGGCCAGCTGATTGACCAGCCGATCACCGGCGATGTGATAGTTGATGAGCTGCTCGATGGAGTCGCATTCCGCGGAGGCGTATTCGGGGTGATCGCCCACATCCAGATAGAGCCGGCCGGCATTGCGGGTGAAGATATTCGTGGAGGAAAAACGCTCGCGGATCGGCCGATAGAGGTGGCGGGCCACCTCGTCCGGGGTGATCTCGCGGCAGCGCTGTCCTGGGGCGCAGCGGAAACTCACACCGTATTCGGTTTCAATTCCCATGATGCGCCGCAGAATTGCGGACTCGGCTGATTCCGCTGCTGCGTTCTGAGCTGCTGGCGTGCTATCCCCGTGTGTCATCGTGCTGGCCTACTGTCCGCCCTTTTGCACATAGGCGCGCACGAATTCTTCGGCGTTGTCCTCGAGCAGATCATCGATCTCGTCGAGCAGCTCGTCGGTGCCCTCGGTGGTGATGCTCAGCTGGCCGAAACCGCTGTCCTGGTTATTCTCCTCTGGCCCGCCACCGGGGGTGGTGATCTGTTCTTGTGCCATCGTCACTGTCTCCTTGAGTTATTCGGGGTTGATCATTCGTGCCGCGGCGGCGGCTGTGGGCTGCTCGAAGGCGGCCGCGGTATCGGCGCGGGTATATCCATCGACGGCCACCATAGGCACAGTGAGCATCGACTCGCCCTCGGCCACCACCACGCGGTCCCAGTTGGCACCCACGACCTCATCGGGGTAGCGCGTCATAAACATCCCGCGGGTATAGGCGCGCGAGTCCGTGGGCGGCTCATAGGCGGCGCGCCGGATGGTCTCTTCATCCACGAGAGTGCGCATGCGTTGTTTGCGCACCAAGGCGTGATAGAGCGAGGTGCGCGGATCGATATCGCTATATTGCAGATCCACCAGCGCAATCTTGGGATGATCCCAGCTGGCCCCGCGTGCCACGAAGCCCTTCATAAGCGCGTATTTGGCGACCCAGTCCAGCCGGTCCGCTGCCGCCAGCGGGTTGGTAGCAAGTAAGTCCGCGGCCTCATCCCACTCCGAAAGCAGGCGCTTATCGACGCCATCTCCTACCGCAGCAGCCGCACGGCGGCGGTATTCGCCGAGGATCTCCAGCGCCGTGAGGCGCCGGCCATCGGCGAGCTCGAGGCGGTGGCTCAACGTCAGATCCCGGGATACGGCCGAGACCTCGGCCACGGGATGCGCTAGGGCCAGATCGCTGAAGCGTTCGCCGCGCTGAATAGCGGCGATGACAAGGGAGGTCATACCGAGCTTGAGGAAGCTCGAGACCTGCGACATAGAAGCATCGCCGATAATCACGTGCAGTCGGCCATAATGCTCATCGTCGGTATGAGACTCGTCGCGGGTGTTGATGATGCCGCGGTTGAGCGTCGTCTCCAGGGAGATCTCTTGCTCGATATAGTCGGCGCGTTGGCTGATCTGAAAGCCCGGCTTGTCTCCATGGGGGCCCAGCCCCACTCGGCCGGCGCCGGTCACGACCTGGCGGGTGACGAAGAAGGGGATGAGCGCGGCCGCGAGCTCATCGAAAGGTACGGCGCGGGAATAGCGATAGTTCTCGTGGGAGCCATAGGAGGCGCCCTTGCCGTCCACATTGTTTTTATACAACTTCAGCGGCGGGCAGGGCTCGTGCTTATCCAGCGCGCTGATCCCAGCCTCACTCAGTTCCGCCACTGCGGCGATGGCGTCGAGCGCCACCCTATCCCCCGCCTGGTCGAGCACCATAGCGTAGAAGGGATCCGCGGTTTCTGGCGAGGACACCTCGGGATGGGCGTGATCCACATAGAAGCGGCCGCCATTGCCGAGCACGAGATTGGCCACCCCGAGCGCATGCGGGTCGATTGTCGGCGCGGTGTGATAGCGGCGCAGATCAAAACCGCGGGCATCGCGCAGCGGGGTTTCCGGTCCGAAGTCCCATTGCGTGCCCCGCCGTGCACCCCGCGAGGTGGCATATCCCACCACCGCGTGGGTGGAGGAGATAATCGGGCTCAGCAGCGGTGCGCTCGGGGTGGAAATACCGTACTCGGTTTCGGTGCCAATGAAGATCATGAGAGCACCACCTGGGCCTCCACGACGCGCGCGCCGTGCCGGCCGGTAATCCGCGCCCACTCATCGGGGTTGGAGGTATTGGGTAGGTCCTCGTTTTCTTTCATCTCCACCCGCACGGCCTCACGGAGGTGCTCGGCAGAAACGCCACACACTGTGTCCTGCGGATCCGCCAAATGCTGCTTGATGGCCAGCTTCTTAGCGCGGTCCACGATATTGGCGATCATGGCGCCGGAGACGAAATCATTGGTGTAGAGAGTCTCCTTGCAGCCATTCGACAGCGTCAGCACCACATAGGGGCGCGGGGTAAAGAGCTCCTCTGTGGCGAGGTGAATGAGCTCCTCGCGCTCGCACGCCAAAGGAATCGTGTCGGTGATATAGCGGCTAAAGATCTCATGGGCCTGTTCCCTATTCGGCCGCGATACCTTGATCTTCACATCCAGACGGCCAGGACGCAGGATCGCCGGATCAATGAGCTCCTCGCGGTTGGTAGCGCCAATCACGATGACATTGGCCACCGACTCCACACCGTCGAGTTCCGCCAGCAGCTGCGGCACCACGGTGGTTTCCATATCCGAGCTCCGCCCCGAGCCGCGGGTGCGGAAAATAGATTCCATCTCGTCGAAGAACACGATCACGGGGCGGCCCTCGCTGGCCAATTCCCGGGCGCGCTCGAAGATCAAACGAATCATGCGCTCGGTCTCGCCGACAAACTTATTCAGCAGCTCGGGGCCCTTGACGTTGATGAAATAGGAGGAGCCGACCTCCCCAATACGCGCCGAGAGTGAGTTCGCCACGGCCTTGGCAATCAGAGTCTTGCCACAGCCAGGCGGGCCATAGAGCAGCACCCCCTTGGGTGGGTGCAGATCAAAGTGCTTATAGAGCTCGGGGTGGGTAAAAGGAAGCTCCACGGCATCGTGGATCATCTCGATCTGCTCATCCAGGCCACCGATATCGGTGTAGGTGACATCTGGGATCTCCTCCAGCGCCAAACGGTTGATCTCCGTGTGCGCCACCACCTCCAGCGCCATCAGGGCACGGGAATCATAGAGCACCGTGTCACCCGGTTTGACCGCGCCGGGCTCGCGCAGCGCCTGAGACACGGTGAGTACCGCATTATCGCTGGTGGTGGTGCTAATCAGGATGCGAGAGCCATCCAGTATTTCCGACACAGTAGCTAATTGCCCGGTGGTTTGGGTGCCGCATACCTCGACCACCGCGGAGCTCTCCCCTAGCCGCACCAAGGCGCCGGGCACCAGCTCGGAGGCAGCGACCTCGGGGCTGACCATCAGCCGCATTCGGCGTCCGCCGGTAAAGACGTCCGCGCTGGAATCCTGATAGCCGGCGTCAAGCACGACCCCGTAGGTACTGGGAGGCTGGGCCATGGATTCCATCTGCTCGTTGAGCAGGGCGAGTTTATCGCGCGAGGACTTTAACAACTCCACGAGCTTGGTGTTTCTGCCGGCTAGCTCGCGGTTGATGCGCTGGAGGTGGCGGACCTCAAAGGTCGTCTCCTGAGCGTCGGTGGTCAAAATAGACGCATCTCCTCTAACAGTGTGTCGTACTTTTAAGGCATAGCTTACTTGCGGGCGCGGCGCTGTGGACGAGGAGGGGTCACTCCATCGGCCAATTTGCGGGTCCACACCAAAAATGCGGTGTGGGCATTCATCCGGTGCTCGGGTCGAGTGGCCAAGCCTTCCACCTTCCATTCGCGCACCAAGGACTCCCAAGCGCGCGGCTCGGTGAAGCACTTCTTGTCTCGAATGGCCTCCATGATCTTCATTAGCTGCGGCACCGTGGCCACATAGGTCATGAACACTCCGCCCGGCATGAGCAGCTCAGCGACATTGTCGATACACTCCCAGGGCTCGAGCATGTCGAGGATGATGCGATCGACCGGCCCGTCGGTGTCCTCGGGGCCCACCTGCGTCATATCTCCCAGCCGCAGCGACCAGTTCTTCGGAGCGGTGCCGCCGAAGTATTCGCTCACATTGTTCTGCGCCACCTCCAGGTGATCTTCTCGGATCTCATAGGAGATCACCTCGCCTTCGTCTCCGACAAAGCGGAGCAGCTGCATGGTCAGCGCTCCCGAGCCGGCTCCGGCCTCCAGCACGCGGGCACCGGGGAAAATATCGCCCTCGATGAGAATCTGCGCGGAGTCCTTGGGGTAGATCACCGCCGCGCCGCGCGGCATGGAGAGCACGTGATCTACCAGCAGGTGGCGGAAACAGAGATATTGCCCGCCCTGCGGGGTGGTTACCACCGAGCCTTCGTCGAGGCCGATGATGTCATCGTGTTTGATCTGGCCCTTGTGAGTGAACATGCTCTCACCCGGGGTGAGCTTGATGGTGTGGTGACGGCGCTTGGGATCCGTCAATTGCACCCGGTCACCGGGCTGAAAGGGGCCGGAATAGGCCATGGCGATTGTGCTCCTTTATTTAAGGGTATGAGAGGCGAAAGAGGGTTCTAGGACAGCAGATAGGCCTGCATCGCGGTGGCGAAGTTATCCACATCCTCCGGCGCGGCCAGCTCGCGGGCGGAGTGCATAGACAGCATGGGGATGCCCACATCCACTGTGTCGATGCCCAGACGCGTGGCGCTGATCGGGCCGATCGTCGAGCCACAAGGAACATCGTTGCGGCCCACGAACTGCTGGCATTGAACCCCGGCGTCATGGCAGGCGCGCTCCCAGAGCGCCCAGGTGTGGGCGGTGGTGGCATAGCGCTGATTGGCGTTGATCTTCGTCACCGGCCCCTGGCCGAGCTGCGGCAGATGCTCGGGGGCGTGCTTGTCTGCGTAGTTGGGGTGCACCGCATGTGCGGCATCGGCAGATAGGCAGCTGGCCTGCGCCAGCATCTGGTGATACTCCTCCCGATCGCCACCGAGGGCGGCGCAGAGCCGGCTCAGGACCTCCTCCAGCAGCGGCCCGCCGGCGCCGGTGGGCGATTGGGAGCCCACTTCCTCGTGGTCAAAGGAGGCGAGCACCATGATCGAGTCCGGTTCTGCTGCGGCAGCCTGGCGCAGGGCGAGCAGCGAGGGATAAAGGCTGGAGAGATTATCCAGCCGCCCAGCAGCCAGCATGGACTGCTCGGCGCCCAGCAGCGCCGGGGGCTGGGCATCGACGGTGATCACGTCGAAGCTGGCAATATCCTCTACCTTCACCTCGGCGCAGCGGGCGAGTTCTTCGAGAATCACCGCGCGGTCGGGGCGGCCGAATCCGGCGATGGGATGCAGCTGGGTTTGCTTATTCAGGGAGATATCGTTGTCGCGGCTTAAGTGGATAGCGAGATGCGGGATACGGGCGATCGCCGGGGTATGGACGAGCCGCGAGGTGGCGTCGTGAAGCACCAGCTCGCCGGCGAGGGCAAGATCCCGATCCAACCACGAGGCGAAGATCGGGCCGCCATAGACCTCTACTTCTACTTGGTTCCATCCATGCTGGTAGCTATCGGCATGGGGCTTGAGCTTGAAGCCTGGCGAATCGGTATGGCTGCCGATAATGCGCAGCGGCGAGGTGGCGCTGGCCTTCGCCGGCACCCACCACGCGAGCAGCGCCCCGCCGCGCACGAGATAGTGGCCGCCGGGCTGAGCGTCGAAGGGCTGGCTGCGGTTATAGGGGCGGAAACCCGCTTCGGCGAGCAGCTCGGCGCCGCTGCGGGCGGCGTGAAAGGAACTGGGCGAGGAGAGCAGAAAGTCGCGGAATGAGGTCATGGCACTTAAGGATAGTGCCGCCTACTCCCCACGCTTGCGCGGGGAGGCTTAGACTACATAGTCACTATGGCACAGCTAGCACTTTCTCCCTCCCGCGCCTCGGACTACCAGCGCTGCCCGCTGCTCTACCGCCTCCGCGCCATCGATAAAATCCCCGAGCCCACGACCCTGCCCCAGATCAAGGGCACTCTCGTGCACGCAGTGCTCGAGGAGATGCACAAAGAGCAGCGCTCCAGCCGCGACTTTCCCCGGGCCGTGAAAAAGCTGAAGCCACTATGGGCGCAGATGGTGGAGAAAGACCCGGAGCTGCTGGAGCTGGTGCCCGAGGAGGACCTCTATGATTTCCTCGTGGAATGCCGCGCCCTGCTGCGGGGGTATTTCGAGATGGAAAACCCGCAGGGCTTCGACGCCAAGCAGTGCGAGATGTATGTGAACACCACCCTGCCCAATGGGGTGCCGGTGCGTGGCTTCATCGACCGAGTAGACGTCGCCCCCACGGGGGAAGTGCGCGTGGTGGACTATAAGACCGGCAAAAAGCCACTACCCCGCTATTCCCACGACGCCACTTTTCAGATGCGCTTTTATGCCCTCGTGTACTGGCGGCTTTATGGGGTGATCCCGCACCAGCTGCGGCTGATGTATCTCAAGGTGATCGACTCGATGTTTCTCACCCCCTCCAAGGAAGAGCTGGAGTATTTCGAGCGGGATCTCGGCGAGCTCTGGGAGAAGATCCTCGCCGATGGTCGAAGCGGCACCTTCCGGCCCCGCACCTCGAAGCTCTGCGGCTGGTGCGCGCATCAGTCCCTCTGCCCCGCCTTCGGTGGCATCCCGCCGGAGTATCCCGGCTGGCCGGGGCCGCAGGACACGCTGCCCCTGCACGAGGTCAGCGCCGCGCAGTCCGCGCAGTCCGCGCAGGAGACCGGCCAAGACGCTAAGTAGAGCGCGGCCGGATCGCTAGTCTCGTCGTATGCGCGGCGGTGCCTCGCGTGCGCTCACCTCGCGAGCCGCCCGCAGCATCAGTGCTGCGGCCCCGCGCGGGCGCGATCCGGTGCGCCACAGCGCCCGAATGGGGCGGCGCAGCGTGGCATCGGCGATATCCACCTCCACCAGCGCCCCGCTGGCACAATGCTCGGCGACGCTGATTGCCGGCACCACGGCCGGAGCGCCGGTGCTGAGCGCGAGATTGATCACCGCCATGGGGCTGCTCGCCTCCGCAACGGGAGGAGCCCACGGCACCCCAACGGCAATGTCGAGCACCTCCCGCGTGCCGGAGCCATGCTCGCGCAGGATCAGCGGGGTGCGTGTCAGCTCGGCGCTGCGCACCGAGACCGCTGTCGCCCACGGGTGATCGGGGCGCACGACGAGACAGAGCCGATCCTCGCACACGACGGAGGTGCTGAATACCCGGTGGCCGCCGAGAGAGTCGGGGACGGGAACATTCACCGACTCAATAAATCCAAGACTGGTGTGGCCCTGCGCCACGGCGGTAGCCACCTGATCGGAATTGACGGCGACCATCTCCAGCTGGGCCTGCGGATGGCTGTGGCGTAGCGCGGCAAACCAACGCGGCAGGTAGTACTCGCTCACCGTCCGTGAGACGTAGACGCTCACCTTCGGTGCAGCGGGATGGCGTTCGAGCTCAAGCGCATCGCCCAAAGCAGCCGAGGCCCCCACAATCTCCTGGGCGGTGGCCTGCACCTTCTCCCCGGCGGCGGTGAGTCGGGTGCCCGTGGGGCCGCGATGAAACAAGGTGACACCGAGTTCGCCTTCGAGTCTCCGCATGCGTTCCGAGACGGCCTGTTGGCTCAAGCCATGGGCACGGGCCGCAGCCCCAAAAGAGCCTAAGCGGGCACTATCCACCAGGATCTGGAGGGCGCGAAGATCAGGAAGATCACTAAGCGACATGCCTTGATAGTAACCCTCACAGGCAGCGCTTGTGACCGCATCGGAAGAGGCGGTCTACTCTCCACATCACGGTGCTGGCACAGTGGTAGACGTGACTCAAGAAACAACCACCTCTCAGGCTCGCCCTTCCCTGCCGCACGCCCGCGTTCTGGGCAGGCAGCGTCCCCTCCTCGTTCCCGGACCCGGTCCCGCCTGGTTCGGTGCGGTAATGGGTACCGGCATCCTTTCTAATCTGTTCATCACCGTCGGTGGCTTGCGCCTGCTCGGCACAGTCATGCTCGTGCTGGGCTGGCTGATGCTGGTGGGCATCACCGCCGCGTTTTTCCGCCGTTCGCGGCGTGATCGGGCCGTGCTTTTTACCTCGATTACCGATACCGGCCAGTGCACCGGCTGGGGCATGGTGGCCATGGGCTATCTCTCGGTGGGCGCGGCCACTCCCGTGGTCTTGGGGGCCTGGGAGGCCCCAGCAGGGGTGATGGATGCCGCCTGGAACGTGGACATGCTGATGTGGCTGATCGGCACCACGATCGGCATCATCGGCGCCTTCGGCATGGGCTATGTGATCATCAGGAACCGCCTCGCCGAGCCGCGCCCAGTATGGGGACTGCCGATCGTCGCGCCGATGGTGGCGGCGACTACGGGCGCCTCGCAGGTACCGCAGCTGGCGTCGACAGGCGCCAAGGTGTGGCTGCTTATGGCGTCGACCGCCTGTTTCTTCATCGCCCTCGTGCTGGCCTCGATCGTCTTTATGCTGTCCTATGTGCATGCGTGGCGACGCTCTCCCCTGCCGCCGGCGGCGCTGACCTCGGCGTGGATTCCGCTGGGCATTATTGGCCAGTCGAGCGCGGCGGCGCAGGTGATCGCGCGCCAGGCAGCATCCTTCGCGCAACCGGAGCCTGCCAGCCATATCCTGCATATCGCCGACGTCTATGGGCTGGTGATGATGCTGCTCGGCATTCCGATGCTGCTGGCAGCCTTCTATCTCAGCTATAGCGGTTTCTTGAGCACGATGCCGGTACATCCCGGCTGGTGGGCGCTGACCTTCCCGGTGGGAACACTCGCGCTCGGCACCCACTTTTTGGGTATGCACATGCCACTGTTCGCGGCGCTGAGCCACGCCTTCTTGCTGCTCCTCGTCTTCCACTGGCTCGTCGCCGGCTATGGTTCGGTGCGCAGCATCGTCGCTGCGCACCAGCATCGTAAAGGCGCATCCAGCTAGAGGACGACGCCACCGATGAGAAAGCCCAGCCCCACGGCAAGGGCGATGCACACGGTGCCCGGTACGAGGAAGGGATGGTTAAACACTGCCTTGCCGATGCGGGTGGAGCCGGTATCGTCCATTTCCACTGCGGCCAGCAGCGTGGGATAGGTGGGCAGGATAAAGAGCGAGGACACCGCGGCGAAGGAGGCCACGGCCGTGAGCGGGGCAACGCCCACGGCTAGGGCGGCCGGCATGAGCGCCTTGGTGGTGGCGGCCTGGGAGTACAGCAGGGCTGCGGCGAAGAAGAGAATCACCGCCAGAGTCCAGGGGTAATCGGTGAGGAAGTCCGCCGAGAAGGCCGTGATCTGCTCCAGGTAGTTATTGATAATGGTGGTGCCCAGCCAGGCCACGCCCATGACGCAGACGCAGGCGCTCATACCGGCCTTGAACACCTGGGTGCCCACAATCTCTGCCGCCGGAATCTTGCACACCATCACGATGATGGCGGCGGTGCTGAGCATGATCGTCATAATCGCCTCATTGCGCGGCAGGCTCGGATCACTGATCAGCCCCACTTGCTCGGAGATCAGGGTGGCATAGACCATCACCAGCGCGATAGCCGCGAGAAAGATCAGCACCGAGGCACGCGCCCCAGCGGGAGCGGTATAGTCCCGTGCGCCCTGTGGCGGGGAGACCAGCCCTTGTTTCAGGCGGGACTGGTAGACGGGATCGTCCTCGAGTTCTTTGCCCGAGCGATTGGCGAGAAAGGCTGTGGGGAAGATCGCGAGGAATGTCGCGGGGATCACCACCGCGAGCAGCTGCAGATACCCCACCCCGAGTGGCTCCATGATCGAGGCCATAAACACCACCGCTGCGGAGATCGGGGACGCCGTGATGGCCATCTGCGAGGCCACGACCGCCACCGAGAGGGGACGCGAGGGGCGGACTTTGCCTTCCTTGGCCACCTCGGCGATCACCGGCAGGGTGGAAAAAGCAGTATGGCCGGTGCCGGCGAGCAGCGTCATGAGATAGGTGACCACCGGCGCGTAGTAGGTTACCCGCTTCGGATTGGATCGCAGGACCTTTTCTGCCCAGTGCACCAGATAGTCCATACCTCCGGCGCGCTGCATCGCGGCAATAGCGGCAATCACGGCCATGATGATGCCGATGACATCGAAGGGGATGTCCTCTCGGCTCACGGGCACGCCCGTGGCTCCCAGCAGCAGCACGCCCAAGCCGCCGGCAAAACCAATGGCGATCGAGCCGAGCCGGGCACCGAGGACGATCGCCGCGAGAACAATAAGGATCTGTAGGGCAACAAGCACGAAGGGCTCCTCACATCTTTGGGATGCTGCGCTGCGGTGAGCACAACCGCGCCCGCGGCTGCAGACACCGCCTAGCGCATCCCACACCTGAGGGCCTCAGAGAAGCCCTCAGCACTACAACAGGTACGTACACGTGCCGTCTGCGCTGCGGCAGGGGCCTTCACGTCTCGTGTGGAAGGCATGAGCGCACAGGCGGACACCGCATGCCTAGAGCCAGTGCGAGGGAGATGCGCAGCGGGCGAGCCAACGCCACAGCACGCATGGAAAATAGCTTCGAGGCATGCCAATAAAGGGGCAGTAGATGAGCCAGTGATAGCGCGGCTCATCCCCATGCCCGAGACATCCTACCTCACGTATGGGGGTGTCTGGGTGAAGGTACTGCTCCCCTAGCGCCCAGCAGGTAGAGCTACTGCTGCTCCTGCTGCTGGTGCGCGGCCTTGAACTTCGGGTGCATGAGATTGTCCACACTCAGCACCTCGTCCAGTGTCTCCTCATCGAGCAAGCCACGCTCCAAGACGAGCTCCCGCACGCTGCGGCCGGTACGGGCCGCCTCCTTTCCGATGAGATCGCCATTGTGGTGGCCAATGAAGGGGTTGAGATAGGTGATCACTCCAATGGAGTTATCCACGTAGTCGCGGCACACCTGCTCATTGGCGGTGATGCCATTCACGCACTTCTCACGCAGAGTGTCGCAGGCATTGCCCAGAAGCGAGATGCTCTCGAAGATCGCTTGGCCGATGGCCGGCTCCATCACGTTCAGCTGCAGCTGGCCGGCCTCGGAGGCCCAGGTGACCACGCTGTCATTGCCGAAGATCTTGAAGCACACTTGGTTCACGACCTCGGGGATCACCGGATTCACCTTTGCCGGCATGATCGAGGACCCCGCCTGCATCTCCGGCAGGTTGATCTCATTGAGGCCGGCGCGCGGGCCCGAGGAGAGCAGGCGCAGGTCATTAGAGATCTTGGACAGCTTCATGGCGGCGCGCTTCAAGGCGCCGTGCAGCAGCACATAGGCGCCGCAGTCGCTGGTGGCCTCGATGAGGTTCTCGGAGGCGGAAATATCGAGCCCCGTGACCTCCCGCATCGCCTCGATGATGGTGTCTTGATAGCGCTCGGGGGTATTGAGCCCCGTGCCAATGGCGGTAGCGCCCAAGTTCAGGGAGAGCAGCCGGTGGGCGGCGTGCTGGATCACCTCGTGCTCCTCGCCCAGATTGACCGAGAAGCCGGTGAACTCATCACCCAAGGTCATCGGAACGGCGTCTTGGAGCTGGGTGCGCCCCATCTTGATGACGCCAGAAAATTCCTCGCCCTTGGCCGCGAAGGCCTCGCAGAGGGCGTCGATCTTGGCCACCACGTCCTGCACGGCCGCATAGACGCCGAGCCGGAAACCGGAAGGATAGGCGTCATTGGTGGACTGGCTCATATTCACATCGTCATTGGGATTGATAAAGACGTATTCGCCCTTGTTCTTCCCGATGTGCTCGAGCGCGAGGTTGGCCACCACCTCATTGGTGTTCATATTCACCGAGGTGCCTGCCCCGCCTTGGAAGACGTCGATCGGGAACTGGTCCATGGCTACCCCATGGTCCAGAATCTGATCGCAGGCCCACACAATGGCATCCGCCTTATCCTTTGCCAGCACCCCGAGCCGATGATTGGCCATAGCCGTCGCCTTTTTCACCATCACCATTCCCCTAATAAATTCAGGGACGTCATTAATGGTGGTGCCGGAAATCTGGAAGTTCTGCATCGCCCGCAGGGTATGCACGCCATAATAAGCGTCCTGCGGAACCTGCATTTCTCCCAGCAGGTCTTCTTCAGTACGAAAAGCGGAGGTCGAAGCCATGCGAACCCTTTCAATTCACTCGATTCTTTGTCTATCCACCCAATGGTAACGCCGCTTCTGGCGCGGCGAATCGGGCCGCAAGAGTCTCGGCAGAAAAGAGATCGGGGCGAATATAAGAGGAAATGAAGAGTTTTTGTATAACGGTTGTACTGGATCAATATCCGTGCTGAGTATCCCCCATCGTCTGCGCTCCCGAGCTGAGAACACGTTGCGGTTTCAGAAGCGAGCCTTGCGGCTCCGGCGGCCGCTCCCCCAGAAACACAGAACGCCCACCTCCACCTATTTCGGGGGTGGAAGTGGGCTGGCTATGGCGCCGCCAACCCGTATGTATGCGGGTAGTGGCGGAGCGTAGAGTTCCTCGGCCGCAGCGACCGTTGAGCGCGGGCGCGGCTAGATGCGGGCGATGGCGATCTCGGAGGCGAGGATGGCCTTGGCGCCAACGGCGGCTAGCTGATCCATGACGGTATTGGCGTCCTCCCGCGGCACCATGGCGCGCACCGCCCGCCAATTCTCCAGCGCCAGCGGCGAGACGGTGGGACCGGATAGGCCGGGAGTAATGGCCACGCATTCCTCGAGCTTGTCGGCCTCGACGTTGTAGTCGAGCATCAGGAAGTTGTGGGCGTGCAAAATGCCCTCGATACGGCGCAGCAGCACGCGCTGCTCCTGGGTGACTTGGTGGCCCTTGCGGCCCACAACCACCGCTTCGGAGGTGATGATCGGATCACCGAAGGGAGCGAGGCCCTGCTTGCGCAGGGTGCGGCCGGTAGAGACCACATCGGCGATCACATTGGCCACGCCCAATTTGATGGAGATCTCCACCGCGCCCTCGAGGCGGATGACGCTGGCATCGATGTCGTGTTCCTGCAGGAAGGAGCGCACGAGGTTGGGATAGGAGGTGGCGATGCGGGCGCCTTCCAGATCCGGGATGCTCCACTGCTCGTCCTTGGGCGCGGCAAAGCGGAAGGTGGAATCGCCGAAGCCGAGGGCGAGCACCTCCTCGGTCTCCTCGCGGCAATCCGCGGCCAAATCGCGGCCGGTGATGCCGAGATCTAATTGGCCACTGGCCACATAGATGGCGATGTCCTTGGGGCGAAGGAAGAAGAACTCGACGTCATTGCGCGTGTCCATCACGGTCAGCGCTTTGGAATCACCGCGGGAGGGATATCCGGCCTCAGTGAGGATGGACATGGCCTTCTCGGATAAGGAACCCTTGTTGGGGACAGCTACTTTCAACATGATCTAGCTCGCTTTCTACGCTGGGTCGCACTGGGCGCTGCTTAGTGCCGCGGGAGCGCTGTGGGGTGCATGCTGCGCTGCACTGAGTAAAGGAGCGCCCGTTGCGGGGCGCCGTCGATCGTGCTTAGAGGTACTTGTACACGTCCTCGGGGCGGATGCCACGAGCCACCATAATCACCTGAGACCAGTAGATGAGCTGCGAGAGTTCCTCGGCGAGTTCCTCATCCGACTGATACTCCGCGGCGAGCCACACCTCGCCGGCTTCCTCAATAACCTTTTTGCCTAGGGAATGGACCCCGGCATCAAGGGCGGCTACAGTGCCCGAATCGGCGGGCCGATTCTTCTTGCGGTCGAGGAGCTCTTCATACAGCGATTCAAAATCTTTCACAATCGATCATTCTTTCACAGAGCCGCCGCGGGCGTGCGCTGAGGCGGTGTTTTCCCCTACAGCGAGGGCAGCCGCGTAGGGCTAGGGCAGCTGCTCGAACCACTGCTCGACCATATCGGCGGTGATCGTGGAGAAGTCGATGGAGCCATGGAGTTCGGCGAGGGTACGCACCCGCTCGGGCGTGGGTGTCGTGGCATCCGCCACTACGCCGATTACCCGACAACCAGCTGCGGCTGCAGCCTGCATGCCCGTGGCCGAGTCCTCGAAGACCAGGCAATCATGGGGGTCGAGGCCGTATCGCTGGGCGGCGAGAAGGTACATGTCCGGCGCCGGTTTGGCCCGGGGCACCTCATCGCCAAAGAAGGCGGTGTCAAAGAAGTGCTCCCCCACCGCAGAGACTGCGTGATGAGCCAAGGCGCGCGGGGTGTTGGTGGTGATCGCCATGGGGATGCCGCGGCGAGAGAATTCGCCCAAGAGCGCGCGCATTCCCGGTACCGGCTGCAGCTGATTATCAAAGAGCTCGGTCACCCGGGCATACATCTGCTCGCGCAAGCCCTCATAGTCGAGATCGGCCACCTCTACCCCGGCGTGGGCGGCGCAGATAGCCAGCGTGTTATCGAAATTGCCGCCCACTGTCTTTTCCCGCAGCTCTGGGGTGAGCCGGCGCCCTATCTGTTCGGAGAGTTCATAGGTAGCCACCCCCCAGAGCGGTTCGGAATCGACAAGGGTGCCGTCCATATCCCAGAAAATAGCTTTAAGCACTACGAATAATCCCTTTGAGCATGGAAGAAAGAATGAAGAGGTGGATGGGCAAAAGCGCGTACCAGTAGAGATTGCCGACCACGGAGGTGCTATGAAAGCGCGCCCTTTGAGTCAGGGTGTGGCCATGAATCTCCCAGGCGAGCGTGGCCTTGCCGGGAAGCCGTGCGGCGACCTTCAGTACCAGCCGCTCGGGGCGCTCGATCTCGGAGACCACGAAGAAGCCCACCGCATCGTCTTCGCGCAGGGTGCGCGGATGCCGCCTGGGTCGGCGCATTCCCGGCCCGCCGAGCAGCTCGTCCACGCGACCGCGGATGGCCCATGGCAGGGCCAGGGAGAACCAGCCATTCTCGCCACCGATACGCTCCAGCGTGGCGAACACAGCGTGGGGAGAGTGGCAGAACACGGCGCTGCGCTCGTCTTCAAAGGTCCGTTTCGGGGCAGTGAGCATGCGTTCGAGGATACCGCACGCCCCGTTTTCGGCCGGCGCTAGACGTTGAAGTACTTCGCCTCGGGGTGATAGAGCACGAAGGCATCGGTGGATTGCTCGGGGTGGAGCTGCAGCTCCTCCGAGAGGCCCACGCCGATACGCTCGGGCTCGAGCAGTTCCACGAGTGCTGCTCGATCTTCGAGGTTCGGGCAGGAACCATAGCCGAAGGAAAAGCGCGCCCCGAGATACTCGAGATCAAAGAAGCCGCTGACGTCGGTGGGATCAGCCTTGGCCGCATCGGAGCCATCCGCGAAGGCCAGCTCGGCGCGGACGCGCCCGTGCCAATACTCGGCGAGGGCCTCGGTGAGTTGAACGCTGATGCCGTGGATCTCGAGGTAGTCGCGGTAGTTGTCCTTGGCAAAGAGCTCATTGGCAAAGTCAGCGATGGGCTGGCCCATGGTCACCAGCTGCATCGGCCACACATCCACCGTGCCGCGGGCACGCGCCTCCTCCCAAGGCAGGATGAAATCGGCGATACACAGGAACTTGCCGCGCTGCTGCCGGGGGAAGCTAAAACGCATCCGCTCTGGGGCATCCGGGCGGGGCTCGGAGAGGATCACCACATCATCGCCCTCCGATACGGCCGGGAAGTAGCCGTAGACCACGGCGGCATGATCGAGGATCCTCTCGGGCTTGAGCCGATCAATCCACGCGCGCAGGCGCGGCCGGCCTTCGCTCTCTACGAGTTCTTCATAGCTTGGTCCGCCGTCGCCACGGCTGCCGCGCAATCCCCACTGCCCGAGGAAAAGGGCCCGCTCATCGAGGCACGTCATATACTCCTTCAAGGCAATACCCTTGACCACGCGGGTGCCCCAGAACGGCGGGGTGGCGACCTCTTCGGGGATACTTACTGCGGAGCGGCTGGGAACCTCCACTGGTTCCTGGGCGGCCTTGCGCTCGGCGGCAATACGCTTGGAGCGTTCGCGGCGCTCACGGCGCGCCTTCTTCTTCTCCTCGCGTTTCGCTTTCTCGGCTGCCTCGGCCTCGCTGAGTTGGCCCTTGTCGCCACGGGCATCCTGCATGACCTCGTTCATCAGCCGCAGCCCCTCGAAGGCATCGCGGGCGTAGAACACATCGCCGTGATAGAGCGCATCGAGATCGTCTTCCACATAGGTGCGCGTCAGCGCCGCCCCACCGAGAAGCACGGGATAACGATCCGCTTCTTCGCGCTCCGCGAGCTCGTTGAGCTCGAGCAGGTTGTCCTTCATCACCACGGTGGATTTCACGAGCAGTCCCGACATGCCGATGACATCGGCGCCGTGTTCCTTCGCCGCGGAGGCGATGGTGGCGATCGGCTGCTTAATGCCGAGGTTCACCACGGTGTAGCCATTATTGGAGAGGATGATATCCACTAGGTTCTTGCCGATATCGTGCACATCACCCTTCACCGTGGCCAGCACGATGGTGCCCTTAGACCCGGTGTTATCGGAGGCCTCCATGAAGCTTTCGAGATAGCCCACCGCCGATTTCATGGTTTCGGCGGACTGCAGCACGAAGGGCAGCTGCATCTCTCCGGAACCGAAGAGATCACCCACCGTCTTCATGCCCCGCAGCAGGTCCTCATTGATGATGGCAATCGGGCTCTTTTCCGCCATCGCGGCGTCGAGATCCTCCTGCATGCCGTTTTTCTCGCCATCGATGATGCGCTGTGCCAGCCGGTCGAGCAGCGGCAGAGCGGCGAGGGCTTCTTGGCGGGCATCCTGGGCAGAGGCCGCGGAGACGCCGTCGAAAAGCTCCATGAACACCTGCAAAGGGTCATAGTCCTCGCTGCGGCGGTTGTACACCATATCCAGCGCCACCTCGCGCTGGCGCTCATCGATGCGGTTGAAGGGGATGATCTTGGAGGAGTGCGCGATCGCGGTGTCGAGGCCCGCGTTGATGCATTCGGAGAGAAACACCGAGTTGAGCACCTGCCGGGCTGCCGGATTGAGCCCGAAGGAGATATTGGACAGACCCAGCGTGGTGTGCACCCGTGGATACTTCGCCTTGAGTGCTTTGATGGCCTCGATCGTTTCGATGCCATCGCGCCGGGTCTCCTCCTGTCCCGTCGAGATCGGGAAGGTGAGGCAGTCGACGATGATGTCCTCGTGCCGCAGCCCGTAGGTGCCCGTGATGTCCTCGATGAGGCGGGTGGCGATCTCCACCTTCTTCTCTGCGGTGCGGGCCTGGCCCTCCTCGTCGATGGTCAAGGCCACCACCGCGGTGCCGTGCGCCTGCACCAGCTCCATGATGCGGCGATAGCGGGAATCGGGGCCGTCTCCATCTTCGAAGTTCACCGAGTTCACCGCGCAGCGCCCGCCGAGTTTTTCCAGCCCCGCCTCGATCACGGCGGGCTCGGTGGAGTCGATCATGATCGGCAGCGTGGAGGAGGTGGCCAGCAGCTCTGCAAAGCGCGCCATGTCCTCGCGGCCATCGCGGCCCACATAGTCAATACACACATCGAGCATGTGCGCGCCATCGCGGGTTTGGGTCTTGGCGATATCCAGGCAGGTCTCCATGTCCCCAGCCAGCATCGCCTCACGAAAGGCCTTGGAACCATTGGCGTTGGTGCGCTCGCCGATCATGGTGATACCGGTGTCCTGGGTGAGAGGCACCGCCGTATAGAGCGAGGACACAGTATCCTCCGGCTCTTCTTGGGGCCGTGCGGTCGGGTTATCCCTTTTGCCCTCGAGCTTGTCGACGACAACCCGGATGTGTTCAGGCGTCGTACCACAGCAGCCGCCCACCATGGCCAAACCATAGTCATCGACGAAGCGGGCCAGCGCATCGCCGAGTTCTACGGGCGTGAGGGGATATTCGGCGCCATTGGGCCCGAGTACCGGCAAGCCAGCATTGGGCATCACGGACACCGGCACCGAGGCGTGGGTGGCCAGATAGCGCAGGTGCTCGCTCATCTCGTGCGGGCCGGTGGCGCAGTTGAGGCCGATCATGGAAATACCGAGCCGCTCCAGAGCGGTGAGGGCGGCGCCGATCTCGGAGCCGAGCAACATCGTGCCGGTGGTTTCCACGGTGACGTGGCAGATAATCGGCCGACTGGCCTGCAGCTCTGCCTCGGCCTGATGGATGCCGTGGATAGCGGCCTTGACCTGCAGCAAATCCTGGGCGGTCTCCACTAGGAAGGCGTCGACCCCGCCGCGGAGCAGGCCCTTGGCGGCCAGATAGTAGTACTGCTTGAGATCGCCGAACTGGGCGTGACCCAAGGAAGGCAGCTTCGTGCCTGGCCCGAGACTGCCGAGCACATAGCGCGGCGTGGCCTCGTCAGCAGCGGAGTATTCATCGCACAATTCGCGAGCGATCTGCGCGCCCGCGTAGGCCAGCTCCTCGCAGCGATCGGCGATGTCATAATCGGCCAGGTTCGGTAGGTTGCAGCCGAAGGTATTGGTCTCCACCAGCTCGGCACCGGCATCGAGGAAGCCGCGATGGATCTCGCGGAGCACATCGGGGCGGGTGACGTTGAGAATCTCGTTGCAGCCCTCGAGATTCAGAAAGTCGCTGTCTAAGTCCAGATCAAAGTTTTGCAGCTGGGTACCCATGGCCCCATCGCCGACGAGCACGCGGGTGCCGAGAACCTCGGCAAGAGGCGGGGTGGTGATCTGCGAAATAGCGTCAATCTGGCTCATGAAATAGACAGCTTAGTACGCAACTAGCGTGTGATCCAAGCCAATGGCCCTGCTCGCAAGAAACCGAGCGGTCTAATCAGTGCCTGAGCTCCGCTCTCTCTACCCCCGCCGGTGCTTATCGGCCAGCGCGAAGGTGCCCGGAAGGCGCAGCTCAGCAGCGTCTACTCGGTGTCGTTCGCGGACTCGCCGAGCTCCCACTCCTGCTCTAGCGGCGCGCCGAGGCTGCGGCATACAGCGCGGAAAAAATCACTGAACTCAGCGGATTCCTCGGTATCGAGGAGGGCATAATCGACGCTGCGGTCAATGCGTTCGAGTTCGGTGATGGCGGCATCTACCTCGCGGTGCAGCGCCGTCTCGCTCGCGGTGCCGGTCTCCTCGGCGCAGCGATAGGCGCGATCGAGAAAGCCCCGCAGCACGGATTCCACCAGTGGCACGATGGCCGGTGGATAGGGCTCCTCCCAGTAGTCGGTATCACCGTCGGAGAGATAGGCGCCGGTGGCGAAGTCACTGAGATCAGCACATAGCGTGCTGATCTGGGAATCGAAATGGCTGCGCGGTGTGGGCGTGGTCTGGCTCATGATGAGTATTCTGCCTGAGCACCCGCCGCCGCGCAGCCTCGGAGACCGCGGCCAGCCCCACCCCAAGCTGGATCGCGGTGTCGGCAGAGCTAGTTAGAGTTCCACGCCAAGCAGGGCGTCGAAGGCGGTGCGCACATACTCGCCTGCGGCCGAGAGCTGCTCCTGCCGGGACGCTGCTTCCGTACCCTCCGTATCCTGCGCTGCGGCCCAGGCATCTGCGGCCTCCAGCGCCCCCGGGGTGTCAAGATCCGCAGCCAAGCGTTCGCGCAGCTGCTGCACCAGGTGCTGCGCGGCAGCCTCATCGGTGGTGGCGGCCATCGCGGCGCGGTAGGCGGCGAGGCGCTCTTCCGCGCGTGCCAAGACGGCATCGGACCAGTCACGGTCCCCGCGATAGTGCGAGGAGTAGATGCCGAGGCGAATGGCGGCCGGCTCGTGACCGGCAGCGGTGAGCTTATGCACGAAGACGAGATTGCCCAGGGACTTGCTCATCTTCACCCCATCGAGGGCGATCATTCCGGCGTGCACATAGTGCCCAGCCATGCGCTGGGAATCGGTGAGCGATTCATAGTGGGCGGCGGAGAATTCGTGGTGCGGGAACGCCAGGTCGGAGCCGCCGCCTTGAATATCGAAGATATCCTGCAGGCGGTTATTGGCGATCGCGGAACACTCGATATGCCAGCCAGGCCGGCCCGCACCAAAGGGGGCGTCCCAGCTCGGCTCGCCCTCGCGGGCGGCGCGCCAAATCAGCGCATCCAAGGGGTGGCGCTTGCCGGGGCGATCGGGATCGCCGCCGCGGTCGGCGAAGACGTCCCGCATCTGCTCGGCGGTATAGCCGGAGATATAGCCAAAGTGCTCGGTGGCGTCGATCGGCGCGTAGATATCAGGATACTCCGGATCGTCCACCACATAGGCGGCGCCCTTGTCCAGCAGCTGCTGCACCACCGTAATCACCTCGCCGACGGCCTCGGACACCGAGACGAAATCGCGCGGCGGGATCACCTTCAGCGCAGTCATATCCGAGCGGAAGAGCGTGGTTTGGTCGTCGCCAAGCTCGCGCCAGTCCACATTATCGCGGGCGGCGCGCTCAAATAGGGGGTCGTCGACGTCGGTAACGTTTTGGACGTAGACCACCTCGTGGCCGTTATCCAGGAGCTGGCGGTAGATGAGATCGAAGGCGACATAGGTTGCCGCGTGGCCTAGATGCGTCGAGTCATAAGGGGTGATTCCGCACACGTACATCCCGGCGGTTGCTGCGGGGTGGACGGGGCGCACGCACTGATCTGCGGTGTCGTATAGCTGAAGTTCTACGCAGTCCCCGCTCAGGGCAGGAACATCAGGTTGAGGCCAAGAATGCATGCGCCCCACTCTAATCCATCGCAGAGTGGATCAAAGAGCGGGGCGATAGCCACGGGCACAGGCGCAGATAACTCCCTAGGCCTGCAGAACTCCGAATCCGAGCAGCGCCATCACGAGAAGGCCGAAGGGGATGCGGTAGGCCGCGAACCACGCGAAGGAGTTATTGGCCACGAAGCGGAGCAACCAGGCAATGGAGACATAGCCCAGCACGAAGGCGATCGAGGTACCGACCAGCAGCTGCAGGCCGCTGGCGGCTTGGCCGGCGTCCGGCGCGAAAGCGTCGGGAAGCGAAAATAGCCCCGATGCGAGTACGGCGGGAATAGCGAGCAGGAAGCTGAAGCGGGTGGCCACTTCCCTATCCAGGCCGACGAGCAGGCCGGCGGAGATGGTGCCGCCGGAGCGGGAGACGCCGGGAATAAGGGCCAGGCATTGCGCAAAGCCCATGGTCAGCGCATCCTTCATGGTCAGCTCGTCATAGCTGCGCTGTTTTTTGCCCACGCGCTCCGCCCAAATGAAGACGAAGGAGAACAGAATCAGCACGGTGGCGGTGATCCACATATTGCGGAAGTTGTCGCGGATGAGGTCCTTGAGCAGCAGCCCCAGCACGCCCACGGGGATGGAGCCGACGATGACCATCCAGCCCATGCGGTAGTCGAAGCCACGCTTGTTTTTATCGACTACGCCGGCGAACCAGCCGGTGAGGATGCGCCAGATGTCTTTGGCGAAGTACACCAGCACCGCGAGCTCGGTGCCGAGCTGGACCACGGCGGTAAAGGAGGCACCGGCATCGGCGCCCCAGAACAAGCTGGAGACGATGCGCAAATGCCCAGAGGAGGACACGGGAAGAAACTCGGTGAGGCCTTGCACGATGGAGAGCACAATGGTTTGCGTCCATGACATCGTTTCGGGGGCCTGTGCAGCGATTACGTCGTTCACCCGTTAGAGGCTACTACTCTTAAGGCGTGGAACAAACCAATGTAGGACGGAGCGGACTGCGCATCCCGCGCTTAGGACTAGGCACCCTGACATGGGGTGCGGGCACCGATCGGGAGGCGGCGAGCGAGATTCTGCGCCTGTTCACCAGCGCCGGCGCGTCGCTTATCGACGTCACCCCGCAGCACACCACCGGCACGGCCGCATTAGAGTACCTCGGTACATTTCTGGGGTCTGAGATCTCTCGGGAGGATCTCATCATCTCTGCCGCCGCGGGCACGCTGCCGGATCAGCCGGTGGGCCGTCGCGTCGATTGCTCCCGCCGCGGATTGCTCAACCAGCTCGATAGCTATCTGCGGCTGCTCGGAACGGATCATCTCGATCTCTTTTCCATCGACTACTGGGACGAGCTCACTCCCGTGGCGGAGGTCGCCGATGCCCTCGACTATGCGGTGCGCACGGGCAGGGTGCGCTATGTCGGCGCGCGTGGGCTCAGCGGCTGGCAACTCGCCGTGCTGCGTGCCGCCGCGCCTGTGGCCGCCCGAGGGGTGGTGGCCGCCAGTGGCGAATACAACCTGCTCAATCGCCTACCCGAGCAGGAGCTTTTGCCCTCGGCGCACCACCACCAAGTGGGGTTTATCGCCGGTGCGCCGCTGGCCCATGGGGTCCTGACCGGCAAGTATCGCGAGCAGAATGCCTCCGCTCAGGGGCGCAGCGCGGAGGCCCACGCCTATTCCGAGGCACGCGATCGCGCCATCGTCGAAGCACTGACTACGGCGGCTCTGGGATTGAATATCTCTGCCACCACGGCGGCCATCGCCTGGGTCTTGGCCCAACCTGGGGTCGACGCCACCCTGGTGGGGGCGCGCACGCTGGAGCAGTGCGAGGAGGCCTTCGCCGCGACCGAGGTGCAGCTGCCCAAGGCGATCATTGAGGCCTTAGACGACATTTCGCTCTGAGAGCGCTCTGGTAGCCTTAAGCGTTGTGAAGAAGCGTCGGAATCTAGTTCTAGCAGCACTTGTGACCTCCTCCGCTCTGGTGTTGGGCGCCTGCGGATCCAGTGGAGACGATCCCGGAAAACAGGCTCGTCCGGTCGGATCGGCAGAGGCGCAACGCTCCCCCGCCGCGGAGAACGTGGACGGTGAGGTGTTCACGCTCGGCGGCGAGTTCAGCACGATCGACGGGCTGGCCGTTCTCGGCGATCATATTGCTGTGCGCTCCGGCGATCGGCTCGGTATCGGAACGCGGGAAGAGTTCGAGGACAAGGACTTCACCGTTATCGATATCGCCGAGGACTGTGGAGAACTCAGCGCTGGCGCTACCGACTTTGTGCTCGCCTGCCCGCAGGCAGTAGACAGCACGGAAGAAGGCGGCGTGGTGTATCTCATCGACCCCGCCGCGCCGACGCTGGAGAATACGCGCACCGCCGAGGAGAACTTCACCACCGCCACCCAAACCAGCACCGGCGATGTGGTGGCTGCCGCCGCAGATTCCTCACGCATCATTACCTTCCCGCATGACGATCCCACGGCCACCACCGAGATCTCGATGACCGACACGGTAGATCAGCTGGTGTCCACTACCTATGCCGATCACCTCGACCCGGTCGTGGTGATCAACCGCAAGTTCACCACTATTCAAGGCCTCGACAGGGAGCAGCAGCGGGAGGGCGGACGTTTGCGCGCCGGCGCCGGTGTCGGCACGGTCGCCCCCGGCGATCAGGGTGTGTTCCTCGCCGCCGACACCGAAGGCGATCAGCTCTTGGTATATACCCGCTTCGATGTGGTGCGCCTGCATCAATCAATGCCCGTTGACCGCAGCCCGTGGGCGGTGGCCTGGGACTCCTCCCAGCAGCTGGCCTGGGTGGCATCCACCGGCACCAATAGCCTCGTGGGATATGACCTGTCCACCGGCGAGCCGCTCGAGCAGCAGCGCTACTCCACCGTGGCCGATGCCACGAGCTTGGCTGTGATGGATAATGGCACCAAGGTTCTTGCCTCGGCTAGCGGCGATGGCATTCAGTTCCTCGACTCCTAGCAGCGGCTATTGTCGTCGGCGCCGGCGGACTTTCCCCTGATTCACCGTTGATACTCATCGTTTAAGGACACCCCTGTATGGCCTCATCTTCGTTCCGTTCCACCCTCTATAACAAGGCCTTGAAGGCGATGTTCACCCTGCGTCCTGAACGCATCCACGGGATCATCAATAACGGCCTCTCCGTACTGCAGACCACCGGGCCCCTCAACCGCGGCCTGGAGAAGATCCTGCCGGTGCACGACGAAATCCTGGCCCAAGACATCTTCGGCGTGCGTTTCCCCCGCCCCCTGGGGCTGGCGGCAGGCTTCGATAAAAACGGCAACTCCCCAGATGCTTGGACCCCGATTGGTTTCGGCTACGCCGAGCTCGGCACCGTCACGGCCTCCCCGCAGCCGGGCAATCCCACCCCGCGGCTATTCCGCCTGCCGGAAGACCGCGCCATTCTCAACCGCATGGGCTTTAACAACGATGGCGCCGCAGCGGTGGCCAAAAACCTCAAGCGCCGTAACTCGGACGATGTCATCGGCATCAACATCGGCAAGACGAAGGTAGTGGACGCCGCCCACGCCGCCAGCGACTATCGGCGCTCCGCGACCCTCTTGGGCAATCTAGCCGATTACGTCACGGTGAACGTCTCCTCGCCGAATACCCCTGGCCTGCGCGATCTGCAGGCAGTGGACTCCCTGCGTCCCATTCTGGAGGCGGTCCTCGAATCCACCACCACCCCGGTGTTGGTGAAGATCGCCCCCGATCTCTCGGACGAGGATGTGCTGGCCGTGGCCGATCTCGCCCTCGAACTCAAGCTCGCCGGCATCGTAGCCACCAATACCACCATCTCCCGTGCGGGGCTGCGCACCGACCCCACCGAGGTTGAGGCCATGGGAGCTGGCGGCATCTCCGGCCCGCCGGTGGCCGCCCGTTCCCTCGAGGTGCTCCGACTCCTGCGGGAGCACGTGGGCGATCAGCTGGTGCTGGTGAGTGTCGGCGGTATCGAGACCCCCGAACAAGCCTGGGAGCGCATCGCTGCCGGCGCCAGCCTATTGCAGGGCTACACCGGCCTGATCTATGGCGGCCCCGACTGGATCCGCGATATTCATAAGGGTATCGCCCACCAGGTTCGTGCCCACGGCTTCTCCTCGCTCAGCGAGGCCGTCGGCTGCGGCAAGGCGTGGGTGGATTAGAACCAGCACACCATAGGAAAAAGGGCGGCCCTCGCTGGGCCCGCCCTTATTTTTCTGCCGTGCTTCGACTCCCCTGAGCGGCTATGCCACGGTGCGGCGGATCACCAGCGCACAGATAAGAGCCATGGTGGCGTAGACCGGCAGCCACCACGATTCCAAGATATAAATCGGCTCGGTGGTGATGAAGCGGCTAAACACGACGAGGCCCACAGCAACCACCAGCACCACGATATGGCGGGTGGTGCGTTCCTCATTGCGGTGAGTGGTGCCGAAGGCTCCCAAGAGCATGGCCGAGACGATGATCAGCAGAAACCCCCACGTCACGGGAAAGAAACCGGTCAGACCGCCAGTGATCAGGCTGATAAGCGTAAACAGCGCCAAGACTATGGCTAGGGCCAAAAAGGCGCCGCCAACGCGCAAAAACGGAGGGACGACGACCACGGGAGGCTCAGCCTGCGCCCGCGGTGTGCGGGCACGCTGCGCGGAGGATGCCGGAGTAGTGCGGGGCCGAGAACGCTTCTTTTTTCCCATAGTGATTCAAAACACTACCCCACGCTGGGGTTATATGCACGCCCCCGCACCGAATGCGGGGGCGCTGGCCTTGGCAGAGGGCGGCGAGATTAGGAGTTCTCGTGCCAGCCCCACGTGATCGCACGGCCGAGCGAGTGGAAGTAGAGATTGAAGCCGAGCACCGTGGGGGTGGCGTCCGGATCGATGTCGAGCTTCTCGGTATCGACGGCGTGCACCGCGAAGAGATAGCGGTGGGGGCCGTGGCCTTCCGGCGGCTGCGGCCCGAAGTAACCGCGGGAGCCAGAATCGCCGCGCAGCGAGACAACATCGCCCAGAGACTCCAGGGTGCCATCATTGGCGGCGCCGGTGGCGAGTTCAGTGATATCGGCGGGGATATTGAACACAGCCCAGTGCCAGAAACCAGAGGCCGTAGGGGCATCTGGGTCGAAGCAGGTGATAGCGAGAGACTTCGTGCCCTCGGGAAGATCAGACCAGGCCAGCTGCGGGGAGACATCCTGGCCGCCGAGCTGCTCCTCCTTGAAGGTGCCGCCGTCCTCGAAGTCACTGGAGGAGAGCGGGAAGCTCGGAAGATCCTTCAACGGGGCATAGGGGTCGGGTCCGGGGAATCGTGCATCGTTGTAGTTGCTCATACTCCCCGTTTTTACCGAAAAACTCACAGTCGCGCCGCAAGGCGGAACTTTCACCGCTGAGATTCGCTCCGTCCATAGGTGCGGAAATGGGCGCTTGTGCAGGGGATTTGATTATATTGCCGCGTTCGGGCTACAGTATGCGAGTGCCCAGCCGAGAGGCTGCAAACAAAACCCAAGCCCGGGTGGCGGAATGGCAGACGCGCTAGCTTGAGGTGCTAGTGTCCTATTAACGGACGTGGGGGTTCAAGTCCCCCCTCGGGCACTCTATGAATCCCGTGTTCATCTTCGGATGAGCGCGGGATTTTTTCATGTCTCGGTGCGCGGGGCGCACGGCAACCACGGCGGCGGGTAGCCCGCGATACCGGGCTCTACCCCACTGCCGCGTGCACATAGAAGCGAGCGGAGAGCCCGGTTCACGCTATACGTGCCGGGACGTCTCCCCTCGCCTTCAGCTCGCGGGCTAGGACTGCGGGGCGTGGCCCAGATACACCTTCGCCTCATAGGGGCGCAGAACGCTACCCGCATCGTCTGCGTAGTTCGACGAGATCAGCTGCCACCCAGCGCCCTCGACGCCGCGGCGCTGCAACGCCGCGGGAGATGCAGCTGCGTAGTCACACTCCACCGTGGTGGCGCTGACGTTGGCCACCACCACTAGCCTGTCCTCCGCGGTGGCGCGGGCGTAGCTGAAGATGGTCTCGCTATCTGGCTCGAGCAAGTGGAAACTCCCCCGGCGAATCACTGGATACTCGCGACGTAGGGCAATAAGACGCCGGTAGTGGTGATAGACGCTGTGCGGATCTGCCACGGCGGCACGGGCGTTGATTTCGGGATAATTCGGGTTCAGCGGCAGCCACGGAGTACCCGTGGTGAATCCAGCGTGCTCACTCTCATCCCACTGCATAGGGGTGCGGGCGTTATCGCGGCTCTTGGCGGCGATGAAGCGCATCATCTGCTCATGGGAGATGATTCCGCTGCGCACATACGTGTCATAGGCGTCGTGGGTTTCGAGATCGTCATAGTCATCGATCTCAGGGAAGCTGACATTGGTCATCCCTATCTCTTCGCCCTGGTAGATATACGGGGTGCCGCACATCATGTGCAGCACTGTGCCCAGCATGCAGGCGGACACCACGCGGTACTCGGGGCTGTCATTGCCAAAGCGGGATACGGCCCGCGGTTGGTCGTGGTTATTCCAGTACAGCGAGTTCCAGGCGCGATCTTCTAGTCCCTTTTGCCAGTGCTCCAGCGTGGCAGTGAGGGCGCTCAGACTGGTTCGACGATCCGACCATTTACCCCATCCCTGCTCGGAAAAGTCGAGGGATACATGCTCGAACGTGAAGATCATGTCGAGTTCCCCGCGCTCGAATCCGGCATAGAGAATGCCGTCCTCCACCGTGGTGATCGGGGTCTCCCCTACGGTGAGCGTGTCATAGTCGTCGAGTACCTCGCGGCGCATCTCCTGGAGAAACTCGTGGACGCGGGGGCCATTGACGCTCATAGCGAGCGAGGATTCGCGGCTTCCGCCTGCGACTGCGGGATCATTAACCGCCAGGGGTGCGTCGATAAGCTCCTGCGGCTTGGAAATCAGGTTGATCACATCCATACGAAAACCGCCCACGCCCTTATCAAGCCAGAAACGCATGAGATCATAGACTTCGCGACGAACCTCTGGGTTCTCCCAATTCAGATCGGGTTGTTTGGGAGAGAACATGTGCAAATAAAACTGCCCGGTGGTCTCATCGAATTCCCAAGCCGAGGGGCTAAAAGCGGAGATCCAATTATTCGGCGGCAGCGGCGTACCGTCCTCGCTATATCCGGCTGGGTCGCGCCAGATGTAGTAGTCGCGATAGGGATTGTCTTTCGAGGAACAGGACTGGCGGAACCACTCGTGTTCATCCGAAGTGTGATTGACCACCAGATCCAGCAGAATCCTCATCCCACGCTGGCGCGCCTGCGCAATGAGTTCCTCCACATCGGCCATGGTGCCGAATTCCTTCATAATGGCGCGATAATCGGAGATGTCATAGCCATTATCGTCATTGGGCGAGGCGAAAATAGGAGACAGCCACAGCACGTCGACGCCGAGCTGTTCCAGATAATCGAGTTTCTCGCATATGCCGCGGATATCGCCGATGCCATCGCCATCGGAATCTTTAAAGCTGCGCGGATAAATCTGATAGACCACCGCGTTGTCGAGCACGCTGCGGCGTGGGCTGGTCATTCGGTACTCCTTAGAGTTGTGGGTTGTCAGCATGTGTGGTGTCCAGGGAGACCACAATGCCGGAATGGTCGGAGACCGCCTCGGAGCTGTTGTCGGGAAAAACCACGGTGTGGCGGCGGGCGCGCACCCCGCTGCTGGTGAACACATAATCAATGCGCAAATCCTGGGTGTTGTCGTCCCAGCCGTGGATTGTTGTGTGCACGGTCGCCTCGCCGTGCACCTCGGCCGCCTGGTGGAAGCTATCGGCCCACTGGCCCGAGCGCATCACGTAGTCGTAGCCGCCGTCGGTGTCTCCGGCAGGAACATTAAAGTCGCCGCAGAGCACCACCGGCGCTTGGCGGCGCAGCTGGTCGAGCTGCGGACTCATGTGGCGCCATTCGCGGGCAAAGAAGGTATCGTTATCGCCTCGCCACCACGAGAAGTGGGAGGATACCCACCACAGGCCAGCGCTACGCACCGCGAGCGAGGCGCGGCGGCGCACGTCGTCATAGTCGAAGTCACCACCATGGCTGAGCTGGCGCGCCTCCTCGATGCCGTGGCGGGAGACGATCGCCACGCCTTCATCGAAGACGCCGAAGCCGCGGTGCACCGGAATCCATGTCCAGCTCCACGCGGTGTGGGGGTCGAGCTGACGCAGGGCCTGCACCAGCAGTAGTGCGTAGTTGTCCCCGTGCACGGCAATGGACTCCAGGGCATCCTGGGCGGGAATCCAGCCCTCGAGATCCGCGGCCGGCGGCATACAGCGGGACTGATTCACTTCCTGCAGCGCGACAATGTCTATTCCCTCGTCGACAAGCATGCGCGCGAGGGTGTACAGCTTGGGAATCTGCATCTCTTCCATCCAGCTGTGGGTGTTGAGGGTGAGAACCTTCATAGGCCTTCCTAGCTCACGGGGCGCAACAATAGCGGTCTCCCCCAGTGTATGAAGGCGCGGCGGCGCCACAGAAGGCCACGATGCTCCAAAATCTGGAGTGTTCTCCAGCCGGCCCAAAAGCGCTTCTCAGCATTGAAGCGAAGAACTATGAATAGAGACAAAGCCAATACACACGCAGCTCACAACACCTGCACCCTAGCTGCGCCCCTGAAGTGGAAAGGGACGAGACACCATGATGGAGAAAGTCCAGAGGTTCGGCTCGGCCATGCTGGCCCCGGTCCTCATCTTCGCTTTCGCTGGCCTCGCGGTGGGCCTGTCAATCATCGCGCTCAACGAGGACCTCGTGGGCGGAATTGCCGCCGAGGGAAGTTGGTGGTGGTCCTTCTGGACCGTGTGGCAATCCGGCGCCTGGACAGTCTTCAATCAGATGGAGCTGCTTTTCGTGCTGGGCCTGCCTATCGCCCTGGCAAAAACAGCCAATGCTCGCGCCGTGCTGGAAGCCGCAATGGTGTATCTGACCTTCCAGTACTTCCTCAGCTCTATCTTGGAGCACTTCGGCGAGAAGCTCGGCGTGGACTTCAGCGCTGAGGTTGGCGGCACCTCCGGTTTGAAAGAGATCGCCGGCATCAAAACCCTCGACACCGGTATTTTCGGCGCGATCATTATCTCCGCGATCGTGGTGTGGTTGCACAACCGCTACTTCAACACGAAACTGCCGGACTTCCTCGGTATCTTCCAGGGCACCCAATATGTCTATGCCCTCGGGTTTTTCCTCATGATTCCGGTGGCACTACTCACCGCGTTTATCTGGCCGAGTATCCAGAGCGGCATCGCCAGCATGCAGGGATTCTTTATCTCCTCCGGCGTCTTTGGCGTGTGGCTGTACACGTTTATGGAGCGCATACTCATCCCCACGGGCCTGCACCACTTCATCTACACCCCCTTCGTCTTTGGCCCCGCAGTGGTGCCCGATGGCATTACCAAGTACTGGGTGGCGCACCTGAATGAGTATGCCGCCTCCACCGAATCCTTGAAGGACCTCTTCCCCTCGGGCGGTTTCTCGCTGCACGGCAACTCCAAGGTATTCGCCCCCATCGGTATCGCGGCCGCGTTTTATACGACAGCTCGCCCCGAGCGCCGCAAGGAAACCCTGACCCTGCTGGTGCCGGTGTGCTTGACCGCCATTCTCATTGGCATCACCGAGCCGCTGGAGTTTACCTTCCTCTTCGCCGCCCCGATTCTCTTCGTCGTCCACGCCCTGCTGGCCGCGACGATGGCCGCGGTCATGTACTCCTTCGGTGTGGTCGGCAATATGGGCGGTGGCCTGATCGACTTCGTGTTCCAGAACTGGGTGCCGCTGTGGGCCAATCACCACGCCACCTATATCGCTCAGATCCTCATCGGCCTCAGCTTCACTGCCATCTACTTCCTGCTCTTCCGCTTCCTCATTCTCAAGCTCGACCTGAAGACTCCCGGCCGTGAGGCCGATGGAGCCGATGTGAAGCTCTACTCCAAGAAGGAATACCGCGAGATGCAGGCGGCGAAGAAGGCGGAGAAGAAAGGCAGCACGGACACCGGCGCTGAGGCGGTGGCCGATGATCCCTATAGCCAACGTGCCCGGGACTTCCTCGCCCTGCTCGGCGGAGCGGCCAACATCACCGATGTGAATAACTGCGCCACCCGGCTGCGGGTATCGGTGGATGATGCCGCGCTGGTCTCCGATAATGACGCCGATTTCAAGGACGCGGGTGCGATGGGCATCGTCCGTAAGGGCCGCGCCTTCCAGGTGATCGTCGGCATGGATGTTCCCCAAGTTCGCGACGCCTTCGAAGCGATGGTCACCAGCGACTCTCCTGCGTAGTGCCTCGCGTTGCACCTCGTGCCGTGTCTGCGGGCAGGTCCCACGAGGTGCAGCAGATGCGCTAACTCTAGAGATAGACTATGAGCCATGAATCTGGCGGATCATGTAAAAAAGATTGAGCTTCGGCTCAGTGCCACAGAACGTGATGTCTTGGCCTTCATTTTGGCCGAGCAGGAGTTCGTGGCCGATGCCACGCTGAGCGCTGTGGCACACCGGGCCTTCACTTCCACCTCGAGCGTGATCCGCTTGACCCAGAAGCTCGGCTTCACAGGCTTCGGCGAACTCAAGTTCTTTATCAAAAACTCCCTCGCCCACAGCCCGACTCCCTCAGAGGATCTGGTTGGGGTGCTGCGCTCGGATGTGGAGGCCACTCTCACGACCATGGAGGGCACCGATCTCTCCGAGATCCTGCGCTGGATCGCCGGCGCGCGCACGCTGTACTGCTTCGCCACCGGCTACGCGCAACAGCTTGCCACCGAGGAATTCGCCAAGTCAGTGATTTCGAGCCGGCGCTTTACCGTGGTGTTGCCGACCATCAACGAGTTCCGCGCCTCCACCGCGGTCATGGGGCCAGAAGACATGGTGGTCATCGTCTCTCTATCGGGAGCGACCGATGGCCTCGAGGAGATTCTGCACGAGATGGAGCTGCGCGGGATCAGGATACTGCTGATCGCGGCACGCAGCGATGGCTATATCGCCCAGCATGCCGATCGCACCCTCACCTACACCTCAACCCCGACGATGACCAGTATCAACACCGGGCTGCACCATTCCTTCGTGGGACTGAACGTGCTGCTGGACTATGTGGCCCGCAGCCTTATTGTCTACAACGAACAGCAACTAGAAAGCAGGCGCTCGTGAGCACATTCTTCGCGATGTTCAAGGACTATCGCCGTACCACTACGATTCTCTTTTGGTATTGGCTGCTCAGCGCCGTGGCCTATCTGCTCTACCAGACCGCAGTCAGCGCCCAGACGGGAATGAGCTTCGAGGAGGTCATTACTGATCCCGGCGTGGCGCTCGCGTTCGTCGCCAGCTGTTCAGTAATTATTATGGCCGCCCTCCTCCGTGTCGCCGAGGCCGAAAACCTGCGCACGCTGCGCATCTACGCCATATTCAGCGTGGTCCACCAACTGCTCACCGGCAATATCATTGGGCTTATCCTCGCCGCGCTGATCGTGTACTACATGCCCCCAGCGAAGGACGAGAGCTTCGCTCCCACCCAGAAACTGATCCTCATTGGCGGCATGGTCCTCATCGGGCTCGTGCTGGTGCTGTGGCTGGTCGCGCAGCTCAACCGTATGCTGGGCGGCTAGAGACAAGCGCAGACATAGCTGCACCGCCATCCCCGTGGACGTGGGGCTGGCGGTGCATTTTCGTGCTCTCATCAAGGTCGGCCTGAAAACGGTCCTGAGCGGATATCGGCCCTAGTTGGCGTCGTCACCCTGCTCCGGCGCCGGAGCCGGCTGCGCCGCATTATCGAAGGCGGCGAGGATGCGCTCCGCCGCGAGCGTCGGGGTGATCTGCCCCTGCTTGAGCTGCGATTCCACCAATTGCTTGGTCTCTTGCACCGAGGCATTGGTGTTGAGTCGCTGCAGAATGGTTTCGTGCACCATCTGCCACATCCAGCCCACCTGCTGTTCGCGGCGGAGCCGCTCGAAGGCGCCGGTATCCAATTGGCACTGGTGGTGCTTTTCCACGATCTCCCAGAATTCGGAGATCCCGGTGTCCTCCACGGCGGACATGGTGATTGTTGGCGGGTGCCAATCATCGTCCTCGGAACGCACCATGCGCATCGCCGCAGCCAGTTCTCGGGCGGCGCGCTTGGCGTTCTTTTTATTCGAGCCATCGGCCTTGTTGATGGCCACCAGATCAGCCATCTCCAGCACGCCCTTCTTAATGCCTTGGAGCTGATCGCCTGCCCCAGACAGGGCGAGGAAGGTGAAGCAGTCCACCATATTGGACACGGCCACCTCGCTTTGGCCGACGCCGACGGTTTCGACGATGATGATGTCGAAACCCGCGGCCTCGAAGACCACCATGGATTCGCGGGTTGCCTTCGCCACGCCGCCGAGGGTGCCTGCCGAGGGTGAGGGGCGGATAAAAGCGTTGTCCTGCGCCGAGAGCTTGGCCATGCGGGTCTTATCGCCCAAGATCGAACCGCGGGTCTTGGTGGATGAGGGATCCACGGCCACCACCGCCACCTTGTGGCCCTCATTCACCAGCTTCATGCCGAGGCTTTCGATCGTGGTGGACTTACCCACCCCGGGTACACCGGTGATACCCACGCGTAAGGCGTTGCCGCTAAAGGGCAGCAGCTTCACCAGCAGTTCCTGCGCTAAGACTCGATGCGCTGCCGCACTGGATTCCAGCAGCGTAATCGCGCGGGCAATCGCGGTGCGCTCACCGTTGCGGACGCCGTCGAAAAGCTCATCAACATTAATGCGGCGGCGCGCCCTTTTCACCTTCTCCGGGGCCACGGCGGTGGCAGTGCCAAGATCGGTTCCGGCCGTGGTAGTCAGCGATCCGAGGTTCTCCTCAAGATATTCGCGTGTGCCCTCCATGATTAGGTGCTCCCAGCCTTTCTCTGCAATACATAGTCTTTCGTTCCCCATTGTGCCTGAGTGTCCCAGCGCGTGAGCCCAGATGGGGGTTAATAAGAATCACCCTAACCACTCCAGAGCCATCGTGTGCCGAGCCCAGTGCGGGCCGCAGCGCGGCAGGTGTCTTCTGCCCCACACGCATAACCGCCCCTCGCACATGCCACGAGGTGGCGCTGTACAAGGGGCGGTGCGGCTAAGCCGGCAGCGACAGAGGCGTTGACGCGCTACTCCGCTGCGGCCTCCTCCTTCGGATCCGGAAGATCAAAGCCGAGATCGGCGGCGAGCTTCTGCATCATATCGATGGCAGAGTCCGCGATCACGGTACCCGGCGGGTAGATCGCGGCGGCGCCGTCGTCGTAGAGCTCCTGGAAATCTCCGGGAGGAATCACGCCGCCGACGACGATCATGATGTCCTCGCGGCCCAGCTTCTTCAGCTCCTCCTTCAGCGCGGGCACCAGGGTGAGGTGGCCGGCGGCCAAGGAGGACACGCCCACCACGTGCACGTCGGCATCCACGGCGGCGCGGGCAGCCTCGGCCGGGGTCTGGAACAGCGGTCCCACATCCACGTCCATGCCCAGATCGGCGTAGGCGGAAGCCACCACCTTCTGGCCGCGGTCGTGGCCGTCCTGGCCCATCTTGGCGATGAAGATACGCGGGCGGCGACCTTCCTCTGCCTCGAAGGCATCGGCCATCGTGATGGCGCGTTGCACGTTAGACACTTGGCCTTCCTTTCCGACCTCATCCTTGTACACGCCCGAGAGCGTGCGGATCTCGGCCTCGTGGCGGCCAAAGACCTTCTCCAGAGCCATCGAGATCTCACCCACGGTGGCCTTGGCGCGGGCCGCATCCACCGAGAGCTTGAGCAGGTTGAGGGAGAGATCCCCGGCTTCCTTCTCGTCCTCGTGGGCGGCGGCGTAGGTCAGGGCGTCGAGGGCCTTGGTTACTGCCTCTTCATCGCGGTCAGCGCGCAGGCGCTCCAACTTGTCCAGCTGTTCCTGACGCACGCGCGAGTTCTCAACCTTGAGCACCTCGATCTGCTCATCCTCGGCCACCACGTACTTGTTCACACCGATGAGGGCCTGGCGGCCAGAGTCGATGCGGGCCTGGGTACGTGCAGCCGATTCCTCGATGCGCAGCTTCGGGATGCCCTCGGCGGTGGCCTGAGCCATACCGCCGGCGTCCTCCACCTCCTGGATGTGCTTGCGGGCGCGGTTGGCCAGCTCATTGGTGAGCCACTCGATGTAGTAGGAGCCAGCCCACGGATCCACCGGACGCACGGTGCCGGACTCCTGCTGCAGCAGCAGCTGGGTGTTACGGGCAATACGAGCGGAGAAGTCGGTGGGCAGTGCCAGCGCCTCGTCGAGGGCGTTGGTGTGCAGCGACTGGGTGTGGCCCTGGGTCGCGGCCATTGCCTCGATGCAGGTACGCGGCACGTTGTTGTACACGTCCTGGGCGGTCAGCGACCAACCGGAGGTCTGCGAGTGGGTACGCAGCGACTGCGACTTCGGGTTCTTCGGATCGAAGGTGGCCACGAGCTCGCTCCAGAGGAGGCGGCCGGCGCGCAGCTTCGCGATCTCCATGAAGGTGTTCATGGAAATGCCCCAGAAGAAGGACAGACGCGGGGCGAACTTATCCACGTCCAGGCCCACGGCCTTACCGGCGCGGATGTATTCCACACCATCGGCGAGGGTATAGGCCAGCTCCAGGTCGGCGGTCGCACCGGCTTCCTGGATGTGATAGCCCGAGATGGAAATCGAGTTCCAGCGCGGCATCTTCATCGAGGTGTACTCGAAGATATTGGAGATGATGCGCATGGAGGGCTGCGGCGGATAGATGTAGGTGTTACGGACCATGAACTCCTTCAGAATGTCGTTCTGAATAGTTCCGGCCAGCTGCTCCGGCTTCACGCCCTGCTCCTCAGCAGCGACGATGTAGAGAGCCAGAATCGGCAGCACGGCGCCGTTCATGGTCATCGACACCGACACGCTCGAGAGATCAATGCCCTCGAAAAGCTGGCGCATGTCCAAGATGGAGTCGATGGCCACACCGGCCATACCGACGTCGCCCAGCACGCGCTCATTATCGGAGTCGTAGCCGCGGTGGGTGGCGAGGTCGAAGGCCACAGACAGGCCCTTCTGACCGGCGGCAAGGTTGCGGCGGTAGAAGGCATTGGACTCGGCCGCGGTGGAGAAGCCGGCGTACTGGCGAATCGTCCACGGCTGGTTGGTGTACATCGTCGGGTACGGCCCGCGCATGAACGGGGGCATACCGGGGAAGGAATCCAGCGGGTGCGAGGGGGTGTCGTTGACGGCCTCATCGCGGTTGTCACGGGTGAACACGCGGGCGACATCAATGCGCTCCGGGGTGGCCCAGACCTGCTCCTCGCCCTTGATCTCGTCTACGTTGCTAGCCGCTGTGGCCGCCTCGGGGGTACGAGCGACATCAGCGAAATTCGGGATGGTGGTCATTGTCTCCTCACGCTCCCAGCTTCTCGAGCAGCTCGGACAAGGTGCCGGCCGCGTCGATGGTCATGTTTACGTAGCCGTCTGGCTTCTCCTCGGCATCGGCGAAGGACTTCTCTGCGCCGGCCAGCAGGATTTCCTTCACGCCGGCCTCGCGCAGGGCCTTAACGGCCGCTTCGCCGGAGGCAGCGTATTCCTGGTCGGTGCCGCAGATCACCACGATCGGCGACGCCTGTGCCGCGGCGGTGAACTCCTCGGTGCCGGGCTCTACCTGGCCCGGGTTGAGGGCCTGGATACCGCCGGTGGCGAGCAGGTTGGTGGTGAAGCCGGTGCGCACATTGTGCTTGGCCAGCGGGCCCAAAGGAATCAAGCCGATCTGCGGGCGCTCACCCTTGTCGGCGAGGAATTCATCGGAGCGGTCGCGCAGACGCTCGAACTCGGCAGCCCAGCGGCGAATGCCAGGGGTGGCGTCGCGCTTCTCTGGGGGCAAGGGGGTTTCCGCGAGGTTCGGGAACTCGTTGATGCCCGTGACCTTTTTGCGGCGGTGAGCCACGTCCACGCGGGTGATCTCTGCCTGCTTATCCAGTGCGGCCTGCACTGTCTCGGTGGCGGAGGTGAATCCGCCCTCGCCCTCGATGGAGGTGAAGATCTCCCATGCGTTGTCGGCGACCTGGGCGGTCAGCGACTCCACGTAGAAGGAACCGCCGGCGGGGTCGATCACATGACCCAGGTGCGACTCCTCCAGCAGCAGCAGGTTGGTATTGCGGGCGATGCGGTGAGTGAAGTTACGCGAGGCGGTGGGCATGCCCCCGGGCACAGCCGCGTCGAAAGGCAGCACCTCGATGTCCTGGGCTCCGCCGACACCGCCGGCGAAGGCGGCTACGGTCACGCGCAGCATGTTCACCCACGGATCACGCTGAGAGAACATCACCGGCGCGGTCGTCGCGTGCACCACAGCCGAACCGGCTTCGGGCACGCCGATGACCTCGGCAACGCGGGCCCACAGGGTGCGCAGGGCACGCAGCTTGGCGATCTGCGCGAATTGCTCATCGGTGACGGCCACACGGAAAGCGATCTGGCCGAGCGCCTCCTCGGGCGAGAGCCCGGCGTCGACAAGCGCCCGCAGGTACTCGACACCAGCGGCAATACCGTAGCCAATCTCCTGGATATCGCTCGCGCCCTGGTTGGACAGCGGCACGGTATCCACGAGAATGGCGCGGACCGTGCCGGGGCGCTTGGCGGCAGCCACGGCCAGCTCCACGGCCTCGTCGAGCTCGATGGTCTCGGAGCCGTCATAGACGGCGGTGAGCGGGGCGGCGCCGAGATCGACGTTCACCCCCTGCGCCACATCCTCGCCGGCCTCGTCGATGAGCCGGTAGAGCGCAGATGCCGCGGCAGAGACCTTGGCGCCGGCGTTGAGGCGGATCGGGGCGAGATCCAGCAGCACGCCATCGAGGGTCTTTTCCAGATCGGTGCCATCGATGATGAGATGGGTGGTGCCCACCCGCAGGGCGTGCAGGATGTCCTTATTCGCTGTCTCGCCTTCGAAGGACTCGGCCACTCCCCAGCCCTCACGAGCATGAGCAGTCTTATCACCGCGCAGGTACGGGAAATGTCCGGGAGCAGCTGCCTCTGCGAGCTCATCGGCCCGGTTGTAGAGCGGCTTGATGTCTACATCGTTATAGGTGGCCTTCACCAACTTCTTCCACACATCGAGTGGAACGTCGGCGACATCTTTCTTCTGTACCCGTGCGAACACTTTGGCTACTGCCTTGTGCCACGCGTTCTCCATCTCCGAGTAGTTCTCGGGAAGATCAGCGTTGGGGGTACCGGACTGTGTATCAGTCACAGTGAACCTTCTCCCTTATTGAGCCGTCCCCTACCTGGTGTGCAGGCGCCGCGCATAAAGCACATGCCTCACCTTCTGGTGCGGCCGCACGACGCCCGAGTCCTGGTAGAGACCGACTCGCTAGCTTGATTTGTCGCAGAAATATTCTCTTCGAATCGTGACCTTTTCCAGCGCCAGAAATGGTCCCGCAGGGCGGTGCGTCGAGCACCGGTTCCCTGTCGCAGTGCGGGCTCCGTTTCCGCCACGGCAGCGCTCGGGCGCGAGGCGATGTGCTCACACCGAGCCGCCGTATCCGGAGACGGTCACATTCACCTCATCAGTGTAGTGCCAAGCGCCTGCTTCATGTGAAGATTGACGCCGCCGCGACCAGCCCTGCCCGCGCATAGCTGCAGAACTGCATGGATTCATACTCACCAATGTGGGTAATAAAGCAACACCGCCCTGTTGGTTTGTCCACAGAGTGTGTCCGCAGTCCGTGGCCATATGGGCGGATACGGGCAGGGGCGCTATGCTCAGAGCCCATGCACAGACTCTCCGCCGCCGCGCGCCGCGTAGCTCGCTCGCTGCGTGGAATCGCCCGCGGTTTCCGCGCCCAGTCGCGGCTGCGCCAGGTGGCTATCGTGGGGTGCGTCCTGGCGGTGATCGTGGTGCCGCTGCTGGTGGATGTTCCCAGCTTGGAGCAGTGGCGAGCCTGGAGCGAGGCTCTGGGCCCAGGGTTCGTGCTGGCCTTTGCCCTCATCTACATCGTGGCCACCCAGTTCCCTATTCCCCGCACCGTCTTCACCCTCTCCAGCGGGGTGCTTTTCGGGCCACTGATCGGCATTGTGCTGGCGCTGAGCTGCACTACTATCTCGGCATGGATCTCGTTGAGCGTGGTGCGGGCCTTCCTTAGCGACTGGATCCGCCCCCATCTCACCCACCCAGCGGTGGGGACCATCAACGCCCATCTGCGCCGTCGCGGCTGGCTGGCCGTGACCAGCCTGCGCATGATCGCCGGGGTGCCCTTTTCCATTCTCAACTACGTGGCCGCCATCTCAGAGGTGCCGCGTCGCTGGTTCACCCTCGCCACCCTCATCGGCTCGGCACCAGGCACCATCGCCACCGTGGTGCTGGGATCCGCATTGAGCCACGGCGGTGATGCACGTCTGCTGCTGATCACTATCGCCCTGCTCATCGTGGGCGGCATGGGGATGCTTATCGACGCCCTCCTGCCGCTTCGCCCGGCCTCCCCACACCCGCCTCAGCCTTCGGTATAGTCTACGTTTAGGACTTGACTTAAGGGACGCGCACTCGGCCATTATCCAGGCCCGGTGGCGTCCCCTCCCTATGAGTGCAAGGTGAAAAAGGGATCTAGATGTTTGCTGTACACGCCCGTTATCGAGGCCGTTCCACTCACCGCGCCGAGCTGGTGGCACGCTCCGCCGAGGCGCTATCCACCCTCGACGGGGTGGGGACCTTCGATGTCTTAGGCGTGGAGGATATTTGTGCGGCCATCGACTCCGCCCGTGCCACCACTGATACCGCGATGGCACTGCTGAGCGCCGGCGAGTGGGCGGTATCCATCGGGGTGACTCCCCTGTCCAATGACCCCGAGCGGGTGCGGGCCATCGCCACAGCCGCGATGCCGCAGCGCGTGCGCGCGGGCACGGTCAAGGCTCAGATCTCCGCCCCCGGGGTGGATACCGCGGATATCACCGAAGACATTATTGCCGTGTTCGCCCTGCTCAATCATGTCTTCTCCAAGCGCACCCACGAGGGACGCGAGGCCACCGCCTTGGTGCGCCAGGGATTGAATCAGAATGAAGCCGCCGAGGAGCTCGGCATCTCGAAACAGGCGATGTCGCAGCGGCTGCAGGCAGCCGGCTGGCTGGCGGAATCCGCCGGCTGGCAGTTGGCGGTCCACCTATTGCAGCGGGCCGATTCACTCGCCTAGCCCCGATACGCCGCCCCAGACGTGCATGCGGCCCCGTCCCCAGCAGAAGAAGCGTGGGGCGGGGCCGCGTATGCAGTCCTTAGTCCGCGGGCTGCTGCGGTGCGGGTGCCGCCGGAGTATCCGGTAGCGGGCTGGGTGCTGTGTCGAGCGCTGACTGCTGCGGCGCAGCCGTGCCATCCGGTACGGAGGCCTCGATCGAGCGGGCCGGATCGGACTCGTCCACCGGCTTATTGGCCACGGCATTAGCGGCGGCCACCGCCGCGGCGATCTCGGGCGCGGATTCGGTATTGAACCAATCCTCGTCCTCATCCACCTCGGCGACGCGCTTGGTTTCCTCATCCACGCCGCTGGGCTCGTAGCGGAACACTCCCTCCTCGTCCTTCTGGGCGAAGGACTTGGCGAAGCGCTCCAAGGAGTCACCGAATTGGGATGGGATCATCCAGGTGGTGTTGCCCTCGCCCTCGGCGATCTTCGGCAGCTTCTCCAGGTACTGATAGGCCAGCACCTCCGGGGTGAGCTTGGAGGCCTTGACTGCGGCGTTCACCTTCTGAATAGCGCGGGCCTCACCCTGGGCGCGCAGATAGATAGCGGCGCGCTCACCCTCAGCCTTGAGCATCATGGCCTGCCGCTCGGCTTCGGCGGCGAGAATCGAGGCGTGCTTTTCGCCCTCAGCGCCGAGGATACGAGCCTGCTTCTCACCCTCGGCGGTCTTGATGTCCGCCTCGCGCTGGCCCTCGGCAGTGAGGATCATGGCGCGCTTTTCCCGCTCGGCCTTCATCTGCTTCTCCATGGAAGCCTGAATGGAGGATGGCGGATCAATAGCCTTCAGCTCCACACGGGAGATGCGCAGCCCCCACTTCGTGGTGGCATTATCCAGCTCACCGCGGAGACGACGGTTAATCACCTCGCGGCTGGTGAGGGTTTCCTCCAAGGTCATGCCACCGACCACATCACGCAGCGTGGCCACAGAGATCTGTTCCACGCCCACGATGTAGTTGTCCACACCATAGATGGCGCGATCGGGTTCGTTGATTTGGAAGGTCACCACCGTGTCGATAGCGACAGTGAGGTTGTCTTGGGTGATCACGGCCTGCGGCGGGAAGGACACCACCCGCTCACGGGTGTCGACCTTGGCGCGCACCTTATCCACGAAGGGGATGAGGAAGCCAATACCGGGGGCGATGGTCTGAGTGTATTTACCCAGGCGCTCCACCACGGCGGCAGAGCCCTGGGGAACGATCACAATAGAGCGTGCGATAGCGACCGCGACAAACACGATCACTAACGCAAATAATGCGAGAGGAAGAAATTCCATGGCTAGGGTTATGAGCTCTCTTTCCACACGACGGCGGTGGCGCCGTCAATTCTGAGGACATGAACGGTATCGTCCGGTTGATAGGACTCGGCAGGATCAACTGCACGGGCCGACCACAGATCGCCATCGAGGCGAATCAAACCGCGGTGCTCATCCACCGGCTCCACCACCACGGCGGAGCGGCCAGCAAGCGCTGCAAGCGAGCTACCTCGATCAGAGGTAGACGAGAGCATCTTCTTCCGAAGAACCGGTTTGACGAAGAAGATCATGCTCACTGATACCACTGCGAACACGATGAGCTGCACCCACAAGGAATCGCTGAGCAGCGCGGAACCAGCCCCGGCGAGGGCCCCTGTTCCGAGCATGAGAAAGGTGAGCTCGCCGACGAACATTTCTGCGCCGACGAGCGCTATGCCTGCAATGAACCAAATTAGTGCACTCACGCTGTCCAGAATACGTGAAAAAGTACTAAGTGAGGTCTTCCTTAGTTAGCTCGGGAACGGTGACAAAATCCACGAGCCTTTCCACCGCCCCGATGAGCGTGGAATCGAGATCACGGAAGCTGTGAACGGCGTTATATACCCGGTTCCATCCCTCGCGCGGATCAGACCAGCCCACCCGGCGGCAGATCCCTTCCTTCCAGTCTTCGCCATAGGGCACCTCCGGCCATGCTGTGAGACCGAGGCGCTCGGGCTTGACCGCCGCCCAGATATCCACATAGGGGTGACCGGTGACGAACACATCGGGGCCGAGGCGCTCGGTTAAGCGCGTCTCTTTAGAGCCGCGCACGAGGTGATCGGCCAGCACCCCGATACGCCGGCCGGGGCCGGGCTGAAACTCGGCCAGTCGCTGCTCGAGATTATCCAAGCCCTCCAGATATTCCACCACCACGCCTTCGACGCGAAGATCGTGGCCCCATACCTTTTCCACGATCGCGGCATCATGGATACCTTCTACCCAAATGCGCGAGGGGGCGGCGACCTTCGCCTGCACATTGGCTACCTTGCGGGAGCCGGAATTGGAGCGCTGCGGGGCACTCGGTGCCACATAGCGCTGCAGCGTGACCCGCTGTCCCTCCACGAGGAAAGCGCCTGGGCGCAGCACGAATACGCGGCGGGTACCGCGGCGGTCTTCTAGCCGCACCACATCGCCCTCGACAGCCTTTTCATAGCCCACGATGGCACCGACGAACCCGGTGGCCAGCACCTCCACCACCTCGCCTGGGGGCAGCGCCAGCTGCGGGTAGCGGGGCGCGGAGCGGGAGGCGTGACCGGAGAAAATATCAGATGAGTAGCGCGACATATCAGCCCTCTGCAGTAGCGGGTCGGGCAGCCGGCCGGGTGGGCCGTGCCGAAGGACAGCATTCCGGAGAACAGGGTGATCCATTGATCCCGCAGCCATAGCTGGGCTCATGGCCCAAGCGCTGCGGGCTCACCAGCCCACGGGCCTCGAGGATCAACTCCATGATCATCTGCACGAAACGGGGGTTGTGTCCTACCGAGGCAGCGCGATAGACGGAGACATCGCGCTTGTTGGCCGCAGCCACCAGCTCGGTATCGAGATCCCAAATCACCTCGATATGGTCCGAGACAAAGCCAATGGGGAATACGATGAGCTCGCGTACTCCCTTATCGGCCAGGGCCTCCATATGGTCCACAATGTCGGGTTCCAACCACGGGATATGTGGAGCACCGGAGCGGGACTGCCACACCACATCCCAGTCAGTGATTCCGAGCTTGTCCGCGACCAAACGCGCCGCCTCGGCGATCTGGTGGGAGTACAGCGCCCCGTCCTCGGGGCGGCCGGAGGCAGCGTCCGCCGCGGTGGGGATGGAGTGGGCCGTAAACACCATGCGCGCCTGCGGGTGCTCGGCGATAAGCGGCGCCACCTCGTCCACGGCGGCCTGAATGAACGTGGGGTGATCGAAGAACTGCCGCAACTTGGTGAATTCGATCTCCGGCAGCCCCTTCTCGGCAAGGTGGCGGCGCATCCGAGCAATATCCTCGTGGTATTGCTTGCAGCCGGAATATCCCGCCCAGGCGCTGGTGGCGAAAACGTAGGCAGAGCGCACGCCAGCAGCGGCCATGCGCTCGACCGTCTCCTCGGCGAAGGGATGCCAGTTGCGGTTGCCGAAATACACCGGCAGATCCCAGCCATGGGCGGCCAGGCGCTGCTGCAGGTCGGAAATGATCTCACGGTTTTGCTCGTTGAGCGGGCTCACACCATCAAAATGGGCATAGTGCTCACCCACCTCCACGAGCCGCTCATCGGGGATACCGCGACCGCGGGTGACATTGCGCAAAAAGGGCAATACATCATCGGGGCCTTCCGGGCCACCGAAGGAAAGAACGAGCAGTGCATCTGCCTCCGGGACCGAGTCCACGGGAGTTGAATCAGCAGAACGAGGCGATGTCATAGAAAGACACACTACCAACTTCAGCCCTAGCTCCTTCACGCGGCGGCGCCGATGTGTGTCACCTGCGGCTAAGAGACGAGAACGACGCCGCTCTCCGTGGCTCTTTTCCCGCGGGGAGAAAAGTCAGGAGGGCGACGTCGATAAGCGCCAGAGTGCTGCTAGATCAGGCGAACCACATAGGGGCTCATGCCGGCCCAGCGGACCGGGGACTTCTTCACATAGGAGCCGGACTGCGGCGCCTCGATCATCATCCCATTGCCCAAGTAAATGGTCACGTGGTGCTGTGCGTGGGTGCCGTAGAAGATGAGGTCACCGCGCTGCATCTGCGAGGGGCTCACCTTGGTGCCACGCTGATACTGATAGCCGGAATAGTGCGGCAGGGAGATGCCCACACCAGCGAAGGCGTAGAGCGTCAGCCCGGAGCAGTCGAAGCCGACCTTGTTGTAGTCGCCATAGGAGTCAGCCACGCCGCCATCGCGGATACCCTTCGTGGGGCCATAGGCATTGCCGCCGCCCCAGGCATAGGGCACACCCAGCTGGCTTTCGGCGCGGGCGATCACGGTCTCGATCTTTTGCTGGCGAGTACCAGAGACCACCTCGGTGGCCTGCTCGCTCACATCCTCATCGGTGGTGGTGTTCGCCGTCGCCTCAGTGGTGTTTTCCCCCGACACGGCTGCCACCGTGGTTGCCTCGGCGTCCTCATCGGTGGGATAAGGATTGTCCAAGGCAGTGTGGTCCGGCTCATTGGCGGCGACCACGGCCTCGGCGGCTTCCTGGGAGGCACGCTGGGCTTCTTCGCGGGCGGCCTGAGCCTTCTCCTCATCCTCGGCAGCCTTCTCCGCTTCGCGCTGGGCGGCTTCGGCCTCTGCGCGCTTCGCCTCGGCCTCCTTGCGGGCCTGCTCGCGCTCTGCGGCACGAGCCTTCTCCGCTTCCTCGGCGGCCTTGGCGGCGGCTTCGGCTTCCTTGCGGGCCTGTTCTTCCCGCTCCTGCTTGGCGCGACGCTCCTCGGCGGCCTTGCGCTCTTCCTCAGCCTTGCGCTTGCGCTCTTCTTCCGCGCGCTGATACTCCTCGTACTCGCTGCGCTGGGAGTTCAGCTCATCGGCGTGGCCACGGGCGGCGTCGAGCTGCGCCTGAGCCTCGGCCTGCTCGCGCACGAGCTCAGAGCGGCGGGCTTCCGCCTCTTCCAGCTGGCGGGAGCTCTCGTCGATCTGGTTGCGGGCGTCTTGCTCCGCGTCCTCGGCGGCGCTGAGCTGCTCATCGGCCTGCTGGCGGGCCTGGCGCAGCAAGGACTCGGCATTGGCTTTAGCGGTGCGCAGTGAATCCAGATCCCGGATAGCGTCCTTTTGCTCCTCCGCCCGCTGCCGCAGATAGGTCAAGCGGTCCAACGCATCGTCGGACGTGGAGGATCCGACGAGATCATTGAGGGAGGACGGAGACACCGAGCGGCGATAGGCCGAACGGGCGATCTCATTCAGCAGTTCCTGAGCCTCGGCGATATCCGCCTGGCTCGCATCCAGCTCCTCGCGTGCCGTCTGGGCTTGCTGGCGCGATAGCTCGGCCACCGCACGGGCATCCTGCAGATCCACCAAGGCCTTATTCACGGCTTCGCGGAGAGCACCCATCTCGTTTTCGATCGCAGCGATGGACTCGGCGGCATCCGCGACGGTGTTCGCCAATTGGGCGACACTCTGCGAGGAGGAATCCACAGCACTTATGGCGTCCTGGATGGCCTCATCGGATGGATTACTCGGCGCTGCGTGGACGGACGTCGAAGCCAGCACGCACACAAGCGAGGAGGAAACAAGCGTCATCAGTGCACGGCGTGCGCGCCGCCGAGGGAAACGACCTCGGTGCTCGGTAGACGTGGCCACAAATTCTCCTTAGGCGCTATCGAAAACTAGATCAGAACTACTCCTATTCCCGCCTCGGCCGCCTTTTTAAGACACGCCGAGATCAGGATAGGGGTGCAGCGGCCGCGGCCTTGCCCGCGGGAACCGGGCGTGCGGCAGCCGCACCATCTATCGGCCAGTGAGTACCGCACGGCTATCGCTATCTAAGCGCCGCGTCTTCCTCTCGAGTTCTGCTCTCGTTCTCTCCTGCGACCACGGCTAAAAGCAAGCTTCCCCACGTGCTCTTCGGTGTGGCCATACTCCATCGCAGTGCGCCACAGGCCGCACCTTTGATTGCGGCCCACGCGTCTGTGATGAATGCGGGTAAAAACCAGCAGTCACTGAACTCGATATGAAGATATCCCGCCGCCGGCATGGCGCCAGAGGCGAGGGCGTTGTCCTGGATCACCCCGCCGCGTGAAGCGGCGCTGTGGAACAACTGTGGCGTCTGAAGGTGATAGGGGCTGAGAGACTCTCGTCTTTCGAACCCAGCACTACTCACAAGCTGACAATGGAAACATTAGGACACAATCGGCACCAATAACCAGACAATCCACTTGAGTCACACGAGTAAAGCCCTGCCCCATGACTGTGCGGGCGGCTCACCTGCAGACTTAGCTTTATCAAAACTATATGTGAGTTTCGTCACTTGGGCGGAGATATCGGCGTGTCACGCTGCGAAAAGGAGTGAAGGTAGTGTTCGACTTTCGAACACGCCTGAACACTAGGTTTAGCACTGTCCAGCCTGAGGGCTTTACCTGTGGTGAAGCTTCGCGCTCCAGCGAACACTAAAGGCCGTTGCGGCGGCCACAAGGGTAAGCGTTCCAATAACTAGAGGTACAGCCCCTACGCTTGACTCGGGAAGCTCTTCGACCACCTCACGCGCTCCGAGGACATAATCCTTTGTGGTGGCGAGCTCATACTGAACACTTTCGATATCGGCGCGGGCATGCTCGCTCGAGACCACCGCGGCACTGCCGGGAGTGCGCACCATCATCAAGCTGGAGTCCGTGGCATCGGCGGCCGCCTGTGCAATATCGCGTTCATCCCCCGGTCCCGGCTGCGTCGCACCCAGCACGATGATCCCAGGGTTTTCATACCCCTCGCCCGCGGCCATCTCCACGACCTCCACGAGCTTGGCGTTGAGCGCCGCATTGCCCTCATGCTCATAGCTAAAGGCCACCCCGTCCTCCTCCAGCTGGGCAATTATGGAGGCCATGTCTATAGAGCTCGGAACCATGGATGCTGTATCGCTTTCTTGCTTATCGACGCTCACTCGCCGCCCCTCGGGACACCCCTCGTTAAGGGGGGCGGATCATTGCCCCCTGAGTCTAGTGCACCACTCACCCAGATCGAGCAGCCGCGCGGAGGGCATATATATTGCCCAATTCTTTGCCCACACGTGCCCTAATCTCCTCCATCTCCACGGCATTGCGGCTACCATAGATAGATAGGTGCGGCGTGACGCACGCCGCCGTTTTCACCCCCGCGATGGGGTGGAAGCGCTGGCTGCACCGCGTTGCCCGCCCAATCTTTATTAAACATAACGAGCGTACTGTTATGCTGGTTTGGGTTCGCACCGGATACCAGTGCCCATGCATGTGAGTGGCACGGATTCGGGGCGCCGCGAGGGAGGAGTCAGCCTAAGACGAACCGCCCCTCGCAGCAGTTCACTCATATTTTCTAGGAAACGGAGCTTTACGTGACTGAAAGCAATAACTCCTTCGATGCGAAGAAGACGCTCGAGGTCGGCGATAAGTCTTATGACTACTTTGCCCTCGATGCCGTCGATGGCATGGAGAAGCTGCCCTACTCTCTGAAGGTTCTCGCCGAGAACCTTCTGCGTACCGAGGACGGGCTCAACACCACCGCCGACCACATCAAGGCACTCGCCAACTGGGATCCGGAGGCGGAGCCGGACACCGAGATTCAGTTCACCCCGGCCCGCGTGCTCATGCAGGACTTCACCGGTGTGCCCTGTGTGGTGGACTTGGCCACCATGCGTGAGGCCGTGTCCAGCCTGGGCGGCAACCCTGATCAGGTGAACCCCCTGAACCCGGCCGAGATGGTTATTGACCACTCCGTGATCGTCGAGGCCTTCGGCCGTTCCGACGCCCTGGAGCGGAACGTGGACATCGAGTACCAGCGCAATGAGGAGCGCTATAAGTTCCTCCGCTGGGGCGCCGAGAACTTCTCCAACTTCCGCGTGGTGCCTCCGGGAACCGGCATCGTCCACCAGGTGAACATCGAGTACCTGGCCCGCGTCGTCTTCGACAACGAGGGTCTCGCCTACCCCGATACCTGCATCGGCACCGACTCCCACACCACCATGGAAAACGGCCTCGGCATCCTCGGCTGGGGTGTCGGCGGTATTGAGGCAGAGGCCGCTATGCTCGGCCAGCCCGTATCCATGCTGATCCCGCGCGTCGTGGGCTTCAAGCTCACCGGCGAGATCCCCGCCGGCGTGACCGCCACCGACGTGGTGCTCACCATTACCGATATGCTCCGCCAGCACGGCGTGGTGCAGAAGTTCGTCGAGTTCTACGGCAATGGCGTGAAGCAGGTGCCGCTGGCCAACCGCGCCACCATCGGCAACATGTCCCCCGAGTTCGGTTCCACCTGTGCGATCTTCCCGATCGACGAGGAGACCACCAAGTACATGCGCCTGACCGGCCGCCCCGAGGAGCAGGTTGCTCTGGTCGAGGCCTACGCCAAGGCCCAGGGCATGTGGCTGGAGCAGGACGCCCCCGAGGCCAAGTACTCCGAGTACCTCGAGCTGGACCTCTCCACCGTGGAGCCCTCCATCGCTGGCCCGAAGCGCCCGCAGGACCGCATCAAGCAGTCCGAGGCCAAGGAGCAGTTCCGCAAGGATCTGCCGGACTACTGCTCTGCTGAGCCGGTCGACGCCTCCGAGCCCGCCAAGCGTATGGACCACGAGGGTCCGACCGGCGAGTCCGATGGTGAGTCCAACTACAACGCCTCCCGCTCCGGCCACGGCGAGTCCGCCGCTGTGGGCGCCGAGGGCCGCCAGTCCAACCCGGTCGTGGTGCAGTCCCCGCACGGTGGCGAGTTCACCATCGACCACGGCATGGTGGCTATCGCCTCCATCACCTCCTGTACCAACACCTCCAACCCCTCCGTGATGCTCGGCGCTGGCCTCATCGCCCGCAAGGCCGCGGCGAAGGGCCTGAAGGCAAAGCCGTGGGTGAAGACCATTTGCGCCCCCGGTTCCCAGGTTGTGGACGGCTACTACAAGCGCGCTGATCTGTGGAAGGACCTGGAGGCCATGGGCTTCTACCTTTCCGGCTTCGGCTGCACCACCTGTATCGGTAACTCCGGCCCGCTGCCGCAGGAGATCTCGGACGCCATCAACGAGCACGACCTCACTGCTACCGCCGTGCTCTCCGGTAACCGTAACTTCGAAGGCCGCATCTCCCCCGATGTGAAGATGAACTACCTGGCCTCCCCGATCATGGTGATCGCCTACGCCATCGCCGGCACCATGGACTTCGATTTCGAGGCCCAGCCGCTCGGCCAGGACCAGGACGGCAACGATGTCTTCCTCAAGGACATCTGGCCCTCCACCCAGGAGATCGAGGACGTCATCGCCGAGTCCATTTCTCGCGACATGTACGTCGAGGACTACGCCGATGTGTTCAAGGGCGACGAGCAGTGGCGCTCCCTGGACATCCCCACCGGCAAGACCTTCGCATGGGATGATGATTCCACCTACATCCGCAAGGCTCCCTACTTCGATGGCATGCAGTCCGAGCCGGCTCCGGTGGAGGACATCCACGGTGCTCGCGTGCTCGCGAAGCTCGGCGACTCCGTCACCACCGACCACATCTCCCCCGCCTCCTCCATTAAGCCCGGCACCCCCGCCGCGCAATACCTGGACGAGAACGGAGTGGAGCAGCAGGACTACAACTCCCTGGGTTCCCGCCGTGGTAACCACGAGGTGATGATGCGCGGTACCTTCGCCAACATCCGCCTGGCTAACCAGCTGGTGGATGTGACCGGCGGCTACACCTTGGACTTCACCAAGGATGACGCTCCGCAGTCCTTCATCTTCGACGCCTGCGAGAACTACAAGGCCGAGGGCACCCCGCTGGTCGTGCTCGCCGGCAAGGAGTACGGCACCGGTTCCTCCCGTGACTGGGCTGCTAAGGGCACCCTGCTGCTGGGTGTGAAGGCCGTGATCACCGAGTCCTTCGAGCGTATTCACCGCTCCAACCTGATCGGTATGGGCGTCATGCCGCTGCAGTTCCCAGAGGGCGAGTCCCACGAGTCTCTGGGCCTGACCGGCCACGAGACCTTCGACATCACGGGCATCGAGGAGTTCAACAACGACTCCATCCCGAAGACCGTGCACGTCACCGCCACCGCGGAAGACGGCTCCACCACTGAGTTCGACGCCGTTGTGCGTATCGACACCCCCGGTGAGGCCCAGTACTACCGCCACGGCGGCATCCTGCAGTACGTGCTGCGCAACATGGTCAAGAGCTAGGTCCTAGCTCAGACGTGAGACAAGGCGGGCAGGAAGCATCCAATGCCACCTGCCCGCCTTTGTCGTGAAGAAAGTAGGTGCGGGACTATGCCTCGAGTCAGTTCGAGTGACCTCAATCGGCGCCGCCAAGGCATTCTCGACGCGGCGCGGGCCTGCTTTGCCCAGCACGGCTACGAAGGCGCCACTGTGCGCCGGCTGGAAGAAGCCACGGGAAAATCCCGCGGCGCCATCTTCCACCACTTCAACGATAAAGAGCACCTCTTCTTGGCACTCGCCCGAGAAGACGCTGCCCGCATGGCGGAAGTGACCGCCCGGGAAGGCCTAGTGGAGGTGATGCGCGATATGCTGCACCACCCCGAGCGCTATGACTGGCTCTCCACCCGGCTAGAGATCTCGCGCATGCTGCGCACCGATCCCCACTTCCGCTCGCTCTGGCAGCAGCATCAGGCGGTGCTGGATGAGGCCGTGCGCTCTCGCCTCAGCGACAATGCCAGCCGCGGTCGGATGCGCGACGACGTAGAAGTGGATGTGCTCATGGTCTACCTCGAGACCTTTATGGATGGATTCATCTCTCAGCTCGTGAGCGGCCAGGAACCTGCCCACTTGGAGCAGGTTCTCAACCTCATCGAGGAAACCATCCGCGGCCGTTAAAACAGCCCCGAGATTCGCCCGCTGCCATCGACATCAATGCCGTTGGCGGCGGGTTTTTTCGGCAGCCCCGGCATAGTCATCACATCGCCGGTGAGAGCGACGACGAAGCCAGCGCCAATCTTGGGAATCAGCTGCCGCACATGCAGGGTGTGGCCCTCAGGCGCACCCAGCTGGCTCGGATCATCGGAGAAGGAATATTGCGTCTTGGAGATCACCACGGGCAGGGTGTCCCAGCCATGATCGCGCAGCACCTGGAGATCCTTGCGGGCCTGCTTGCTGAACTCCACATCCGCCGCACCGTAGACGGTGGTGGCAATGGTGGTAATGGAGGCCTCCACGCCCTCGGCGGGGTCATAGAGCGGAGCCGGGTTATTGCGCCCGGAGTTCATCTCCTCGGCCACTGCTGCCGCCAGCTCGGCGGCACCGGCACCGCCCTCGGACCATACCTGGGTATCCACCACGGCGAAGCCGGTACGCTCGGACCACTCCTGCAGCACCGCCCGCTCCGCATCGCTATCGGAGACGAAGCGGTTGAGCGCCACCACGGGATGCGCCCCGATGGTGTCGATAGTGCGGCAGTGCCGCTCAAGATTCGCCAGACCAGCTCGCAAGGCATCGAGATTCTCCTCGTTGAGTGCCTCACGATCCACCCCGCCGTTGTACTTCAGGGAGCGGATGGTGGCGACCACGACCACCGCATCGGCGGAGATCTCGCCCATGCGGCACTTGATATCAAAGAACTTCTCCGCGCCCAGATCGGAGCCGAATCCGGCCTCGGTCACCACCACATCAGCATGACGCATGGCGGTCGTGGTGGCGATGAGCGAGTTGCAGCCATGGGCGATATTGGCGAAGGGGCCGCCGTGCACGAGAGCCGGGGTGCCGCCCAAGGTTTGGACGAGGTTGGGGTGAATGGCATCGGCCATGAGGGCGGTCATGGCGCCCTCGGCGTGCAGATCGCCCGCGGTTACGGGCTCGCCGTCGGTAGTGAAGCCAATAACGATGCGGGCGAAGCGCGCCTTGAGATCCTCCAGATCGCTAGCGAGACAGAGAATGGCCATGATCTCGCTGGCTGCAGTGATATCGAAGCCGGTCTCGCGCGGCACGCCGTGGGCGCGACCACCCAAGCCGATCACGGCGGTACGCAGCGCCCGATCATTGACATCGAGGCAGCGTTTCCAAGTGATGCTGCGGGGATCGATACCGAGCTCATTGCCCTGGTGTAGGTGATTGTCGATCATTGCCGCCAAAGTGTTGGTGGCGGTGGAAATGGCGTGGAAATCTCCGGTGAAGTGCAGGTTGATGTCTTCCATGGGCACCACCTGGGCATAGCCGCCGCCGGCGGCGCCGCCCTTGATACCCATGACGGGGCCAAGCGAGGGCTCGCGCATAGCCACGATGGTGTTGTGGCCTGCAGTGCGCAAGGCATCGCCCAAGCCGATGAGCACGGTGGATTTTCCTTCCCCGGCGGGGGTGGGCGACATGGCGGTGACGAGCACCAGCTTGGCGTCGGCGGGTTTCTCGATGCTCGAGGTGATATCCACCTTGGCCTTGCGGGTGCCATAGGGGATCAATGCTTCGTCGCTGAATCCAGCGCGATGGGCGATATCAGTGATGGGCTCAAGGGTGTGAGCCTGGGCAATGTCAACGTCCGAGGGTTGGGTGCGAGAACTCATAGTATCCATCGTAATGAACGCTCGGACACAGCATGTATTGACAAAATAGACCAAGCGGTATGTACACTGTCTGCCATGCGTACTTTCTTGGTGGTTTCCCCTCGTCTGGGCCATGCGGTGGCCCGCGCAGAATTCGACGACTTCCTCAACACTGCAGGACTCGACGCCACCGAGATGGAGCACTACATGCTCGACTCCCCCACAGCGCAGCTGCCGGATCTCCGCCGCTACGCCGGGGTGTTCATCGGCGGCAGCCCCTTCAACGTGACCAATGAGCACTACAGCGAGCACCAATTGGCCGTCCATGAGCAATTGGATGCCATCCTGCACTCCCCCGTGCCGAGCCTTTTCGTCTGCTTCGGTACCGGCTTTAGCCAAGCCGTCCGCGGCGGCGAAGTTGGCAATACCCACCCCGAGGTGGCTGGGCTGACCACGGTGACGCTGAGCGACGCCGCCGCCAGCGATCCCTTAACCGCCGGGATGCCCACGACCTTCCGCGCCATGACCGGCCATAAAGAAAACGTCGTGACCCCCGCACCGGGCTCCACGGTTCTCGCGACTGGCCCCGGCGGGTTCGCGCACATGCTCCGCACCCACGAGCATTCCTGGGCCACCCAGTTCCACCCCGAGATGAATGCCGCGGGCATGAAGCGTCGCATGAGCTTCTATATGAACGACGGCTACTTTGCCCAGGACGATTATGAGCGCATCTGCGCGGAACTCGATGCCGCCGATGTCAGCCCCGCCCACACAATCGTGCACAACTTCATCGCTTTCGCCCGTGACTATGTTCCGCAGTCGTCGGCGCTGCGCGCACCCGCGCTCTAGGCGGCGGCTGCGGGCGCGGTGCTGGGCGGCGGGGTGGCGTCGATAAGCATCCGCTAGCCGAGGGTGTCTGGGTGGTGTGGTCTAATAAGACCATGATCGCAATCATGACAGTCACCGGTTTGGACCACACCGGCATTATTGCTGCCGTCTCCACCAAGTGTGCAGAGCTGGATGTGAACATCCTCAACGTCTCTCAGACCATCATGGATAAGTACTTCACCATGATTCTGCACTGCGAATTCGACGATTCCGTCCGTGGCATCTCCGATGTGCAGAACGCCATGAAGGAAGTGGAGGCCGCCGAGAAGCTGGAAATTCGCGTCCAATCGGAGGCCATTTTCTCCGCCATGCACAGCATTTAGCGGGTGTAGTCCGCGAGTAGTCGATACCACATCCGAGAGAGAAGACACATGGATTCCCGCTACCGTCAGGGCAATAGCCTTGACATTCTTGAAACCATTGAGATGATCGAACGCTACCGCCTGGATATCCGGACGGTGACTATGGGCATCAACCTCATGGGATGCATTCGTTCCGATATGAGCGCCACCGCCGAGGCGGTCTATGAGCGCGTGGTCTCCGCCGCCGAGAACCTCGTTCCGGTGTGCCAAGAGATCGAACGCGAGCTCGGCATCCCGATCGTGAATAAGCGCATCTCCATCACCCCCGTGGGCGTATTGGCCTCCGCCGTCGACGGCAACCCCGTGGAGATCGCCCGCGCCCTCGACCGGGCGGCCGCCGAAGTGGGAGTGAACTTTATCGGCGGCTATTCCGCCCTAGTAGATAAGGGCGCTACCCCCGGAGAGAAACGGCTCATCGCCTCCCTTCCCGAGGCGCTCAGCACCACCGATGTGGTCTGTGGCTCGGTGAATGTGGCCAGCTCTCGCGCCGGAATCAACATGGATGCCGTGGCCACGCTGGGCCACATCATCAAGGAGTGCGCGGAGAATACCGCGGATCGCTCGGCCATCGCCTGCGCCAAGCTGGTCGTGTTTGCCAACTCGGTCTCAGATAACCCCTTCATGGCCGGGGCCTATCACGGCCTCGAGGAGCAGGACGTGGTGATCAACGTCGGCGTCTCCGGCCCCGGAGTGGTCGATCGCGCCGTCGGTAGCCTCGCCGGCGCCTCGCTGAACCAAGTGGCCGAAGAGATTAAGCGCGCCGCATTCAAAATCACCCGCACCGGCCAGCTGGTAGGCGTGATGGCCGCCGAGCGACTCGGAGTGGACTTCGGCATCGTGGACCTCTCCCTCGCCCCCACCGCCGAATTGGGCGACTCGGTGGCGCACATTCTCGAGCACATGGGCCTCGATCAGGTGGGAACCCATGGCACCACCGCGGCGCTCGCCCTGCTCAACGATGCCGTGAAGAAGGGCGGGCTCATGGCCTGCTCCCGCGTCGGCGGGCTATCCGGCTCCTTCATCCCAGTCTCCGAGGACAAGGGCATGATCGATGCGGTGCGCTCGGGCGCGATCAGCATCGACAAGCTGGAGGCCATGACCGCCATCTGCTCGGTGGGCTTCGACATGATCGCCATTCCCGGCGACACCCCGGCCTCGACCATCTCCGGTCTCATCGCCGATGAGGCGGCCATTGGCGTGATGAACCATAAGACCACCGCCGTGCGCGTGATCCCGGTACCGGGCGCGCAGGTCGGCGATGAGGTGGACTTCGGCGGGCTCCTGGGCTATGCGCCCGTCATGCCCGTGAATACTGTGGGCAATCAGGCCTTTATCGACCGCGGCGGCTTCATCCCCGCGCCCGTGCACGGTTTCCGCAACTAGGCACCGGCGCCGCGGGGCGCCTCGCGCCCGTACTCCGTGTGTGGGCCTGCGGGGCGTGCTGCACGCTGCGCTGTTGCCTTAGGCGAGCTCCACAATCTCGAGATAGGACTCGTTCCACAGATCCTCGGTGCCATCGGGTAGCACGATCACGCGCTCGGGCTCGAGGGCTTCCACCGCGCCCGGGTCGTGGGTGACGAGCACCACCGCTCCGGTGTAGGTGCGCAAAGCATCGAGCACCTGCTCGCGGGATTGCGGGTCGAGGTTATTGGTGGGCTCGTCCAGCAGCAGCACATTGGCGCGCGAGCTCACCAGCGTGGCCAAGGCCAGGCGGGTTTTCTCACCACCAGAGAGGGTGCCGGCGCGCTGCTCGAGCTGATCGCCGGAGAACATGAATGCGCCGAGAAGACCACGCAGGTCCTGCTCATTGGCATCGGGGCAGGCGTTGATGGCGTTCTCCCATACGCTCGCCTCGGTATCGATGGTGTCGTGTTCCTGGGCAAAATAGCCGATCTTCAGGCCATGACCGCTGACAATGCCGCCTTCGCCATCGGTGCGTTCCACCCCGGCGAGCAGTTTGAGCAGCGTGGTCTTGCCGGCGCCGTTGAAGCCGAGCACCACCACGCGCGAGCCCTTATCAATGGCCAGATCCACCCCAGCGAAAACCTCGAGGGAGCCATACATTTTGGTCAGGCCCTGCGCATTGAGCGGTGTCTTGCCGCAGGGTGCCGGGGTGGGGAAAGAAATGGAGGCCACACGGTCGCTCACGCGCACCTCGTCGAGGGAGTCCACCATTTTCTCCGCGCGGGCGGCCATCTGCTTGGCGGCCTTCGCCTTGGTGGCCTTCGCGCCCAGCTTCGCCGCCTGCTGTTTGAGGGCGGCGGCCTTCTTCTCCGCATTGGCGTGCTCGCGCCGGCGGCGCGCCTCGTCCGTGGCACGGGCGTCTAGGTACTTCTTCCAGCCCATGTTGTAGACATCGGCTTCGCCGCGCACCGCGTCCAAGAACCACACCTTGTTACACACGGCCTCGAGGAGCTCGACGTCGTGGGAAATCATGATCAGCCCACCCTCGTGCTTGGAGAGGAACTCCCGCAGCCAGGTAATCGAGTCCGCGTCGAGGTGGTTGGTGGGCTCGTCGAGCAGCAGCGTGGTCGCTGAGCGCCCCGAGCCGGCGGTGGCCGCGAAGAGGATCTGCGCCAGCTCGACACGGCGGCGCTGCCCACCGGAGAGCGTTTTCAGTTGCTGCTCTAAGACGCGCTCCTCGAGGCCGAGCGCATGGCAGATGCGGGCAGCTTCGCTATCGGCCTCATAGCCGCCGAGAGAGTGATAGCGTTCCTCCAGCCGGGCATATTTGCCGATCGCAGCGTCCCGCTTGGTATCAGAGAGCGTGGATTCCATGATCTCTTGCTGCTTATCCATACTGCGCCGGATCTGATCCAGCCCCCGAGCAGACAGCACGCGATCCCGGGCGGTCTGCTCGATATCGCCCTCCTTGGAATCCTGGGGCAGATAACCGATCTCGCCGCTGCGGGTCACGCTACCGCCATAGGGCTCGCCCTCCCCCGCGAGGATGCGCATGGTGGTGGTTTTTCCTGCGCCATTGCGCCCCACCAAACCGATACGATCACCGGGCTGCACGCGCAGCTGCTGCCCCGGTGCGTTGAGCAGGGTGCGGGCGCCAACTCGGACTTCAAGATCATTGGTTACAATCACAAACAGCCAAGATAGCAGGTGCACCTTGGCATCGATGCGGCGAGGCGGCGCGAACGGCACGGGGTGGCACATGACTCGGGGCCACGGCCATCACCGAACCTGCGTGCTCCCACCCATCGGCGGCGGCGAACACCGACAACAACCGGAAGGTAAGCGTGCGCATAGCGATACTCGGACTAGGGCCGGCCGGGGCGATGGTGGCGCTGCGCGCCGCGGCCCGCGGCTGGGAGATCGACGCCTATGACCCGCACGGGCTGCGGCAGTGGAACGCCACCTATGGCCTGATCGATCATCAGCTGCCCACCTGGCTGGAGCCGCTACTCGGGCCGCCGACTCCCATGCAGGCCAGCGGCAGGAGCGCTCAATTGCAGCCGCTGCCCTTCTGCTATCGCATGCTGGACAATGCCGCGGTGCACGAGGCCGTAGAGCGGCTGTGCCGGGCAGGTCAGCTCCGAGTTCACCCCGAGGCTGTTCATAGCGCCGCCGATGTGAGCGCCGATGCGATCATCGATTGCCGTGGCGCCAACCCGCACCGCGCGCTCTGGCAGGTCGCCGTCGGCCGGCTGCTGCCCGCGGCCCCGCCGCAGGATACGCCGGTATTCATGGATTGGCGGCAGCCCACGACCCAGCAGCAGCTGCCGCCGAGTTTCCTCTACACCCAGCGGGTGCAGGGGCAGTGGCTGTGGGAGGAAACCATCCTCGCCACCGATATCGATTGCACTGATGCCGCTTCACGACGCCATCTCCTCGCTCTTCTCCGCGAGCGGCTCGACACCCGCCTGGCGGACCATCTCGCGGATCCACGCGCAGGCGCAGCCGCGCAGGAGGATGAGGAGATCGTGTTCATCCCGATGGGCACCTATGGCCGGCCGCTGCCCGGTGCCTGGGCGTGCGGGGCGCGAGCTGGGGCCATTAATCCTGCCACTGGCTATTCGGTGGCTGACACCGCACGCAGCGTCGATCCCCTGCTGGATCGGCTCGCCGCGGCCGAGCGCTCTGTTTTTCCGGCTCTGCGTGTGCCGCAGCCACGGCGCTGGCTGGCTCATCTGCTGCGCAATATCGGCGCCCAGTTGATTACCCAGGCCTCTGGGCCGCAGCTGCAGGACTTCTTCGGCTGTTTCTTCGCCTTGCCGGCGGCGGATCAGCTGGCGTATGTCACCGGCGAGGATGCGTGGGCGGTGGCGCGCACCATGATCCGGCTGCAGAGCCGCATCAGCCTGCGCCACCCCTTTCTGCGCCCGCTGTGGCGGCGGCCGTGGGCGATTGTGCTTCCCGCGCTGCTGCGTAGTAGCAGAAAGCGCCGCCGTATCCCCGCGGCTATGCGGTGAGATACAACGGCGCCGTGGCTGCAGGCGACGGTGGCTCGTACTTAGACGGAAAAGCCGAGCGCGCGCAGCTGCTCGCGGCCTTCCTCGTTGATCATCTGCGGGCCCCAGGCGGGCATCCATACCCAGTTGATCTGGAGTTCGCTGATTTCGCCCTCGAGGTTCGTGAGTACGGCGGTATTGGCCTGCTCTTCGATGACCCCCTGCAGGGGGCAGGCGGGAGAGGTCAGCGTCATGTTCACCATGGCGGTGCTCTCCCCTTCGATCCAGATGTCATAGACCAAGCCGAGATCAACAACGTTGATGCCGAGCTCGGGGTCGATCACATCCATGAGGTATTCCTCTACCTTGCCGGCGAGCGCTAGCTGCTCTGGGGTGCGCTCGGCGGGTGGTTGCGGCTGCTCGGCGGCCGCGTCGATGGTGGTGTCCTCGGTCTCGGGCGTGGTGTGTTCTTCAGACATGCGTCCTCGCTTTGGTGTGGGTAGCTGCTCGGGCTGGCGGTGGTGTGGCTCTAGGTGGCGGGGTCGGCGCCGGCATCATACGTGGCGGCCTCGAAGGCTTTCCAGCCCAACAGAGCGCACTTCACGCGGGCCGGGTATTTCGAGACGCCGGCAAAGGCGATGCCATCGCCAATGATCTCGTCATCGCCCTCGATGGTGCCGCGGGAGGTGACCATCTTCTCGAACTCGGCGAGAATCGCGAAGGCCTGCTCTACGGACTTGCCCACAATCTCCTCGGCCATCACCGAGGTGGAGGCCTGGCTAATCGAGCAGCCGATGGCCTCATAGGAGACATCCTCCACGGTGGACTTGTCCTCGGACAGTCGCACGCGCAGGGTGAGCTCATCGCCGCAGGAGGTATTCACATGATGCACTTCCGCATTGAAGGGTTCGCGCAGCCCTGCGTGTTGGGGGTTTTTATAGTGATCCAAGATCACTTCTTGATACATGTTTTCCAGCTTCATCAGCCTGGACTAGCCCTTCTGCAATACAAAGTCGGATTTTCGCACGGGGTATTCCGCGGTGCAGGCGTGCACACGCCCGCCTCAAGCTATCAACCTATCTCCCCGATCTTAGCGGCTTGGGGAGATGGTGGCCGTGGCCGCCTGTGCTATCAGCGGCTCAGGCCAAAGAATGAGCGGGCGGCCGTGATGGCCTCAACGAGGGCGTCAATCTCCGATTTCTCGTTGTAGAGGTAGAAGCTCGCCCGCGCGGTGGCTTGGACACCCAAGGTGGTGTGCGCCGGCCAGGCGCAGTGGTGGCCCACCCGGATGCACACGCCGTGATCGTCGACGACCTGCCCCAGATCGTGCGGATGAATGCCCTCCACCACGAAGCTCACGGCACTACCCCGATTCTCGGCGGTGGTGGGGCCAATGATGCGCAGCCCCTCGATCTGCTGCAGCTGCTCCAAGGCATAGGCGGTGAGTTCGTGCTCGTGGGCGGCAATCGCCTCCATCCCCACCTCTTCGAGATAGGCCACCGCAGCGCCGAGCCCCACGACTTGGCTCGTCATCTGGGTGCCGGCCTCATAGCGTTGCGGCGCCACCGTATAGGTGGAGCCGTCCATGTTCACCTTCTCGATCATGGAGCCGCCGGTGAGGAAAGGAGGGAGGCAATCCAGCAGTTCTTGGCGGCCATAAAGTACACCCACTCCCGTGGGGCCGAGCATCTTGTGCCCGGAAAAGGCGGCGAAGTCCACCCCCAGCTGATGCAGATCGACCGGCATATGCGGCACCGACTGGCAGGCATCGAGCACGAAGAGTGCCCCTACCTCGTGGGCGCGGCGCACGGCTTCCTCGACATCGAGCACGGCTCCGGTCACATTGGACTGGTGGGTCAGTGCCACCACCTTGGTGCGGGGGCTGAGCTCGAGGGAATCGAGGTCGATACGACCATCTTCGGTGCTGCTGTACCAGCGAAGGGTGGCGCCTGTACGTCGCGCCAGCTCCTGCCAGGGCACGAGATTGGCGTGGTGTTCCAGCTCGGAGACCACGATCTCATCCTCTGCGCCCACGGTGTACTCGCCGGAGCGATCATCGCCGAGAATATAGGCGACCTCGTTGAGGGCCTCGGTGGCATTTTTGGTGAAGGCGATCTCCCCTACCGATGCGCCCACGAAGCCAGCGATACGCTCGCGGGCCTGCTCGTAGTCATCGGTGGCTTCCTCAGCCAACTGATAGGCCCCGCGGTGCACGGGGGCATTGTGGTGGAAGAGGAAGTCTCGCTCCGCATCCACTACCTGACGAGGGCGCTGGGCGGTGGCGCCAGAATCCAGATAGATCAGCGGGCGCTCTTCGCGCACCGTGCGGCTCAGGATCGGGAAATCCGTGCGAATCCGCGCGGTATCGACAGGGCTCTGCCGTTCTGCCATGGGTGATTCTCCTCTAGGGGTGTCTCGGTCGAGGTGATCGCAGCGGCGGCGACTACTCGCTGGGCTACTACTTAATGAACTTCTCGTAGCCTTCTGCCTCGAGCTGCTGGGCGAGCTCGGGGCCGCCGGACTCCACCACGCGACCAGCGGCGAAGACGTGCACGTAATCGGGCTTCACGTAGTTGAGGATGCGCTGGTAGTGGGTGATCATCAGCACGCCACCGTTCTCACGCTCCTTATAGCGGTTAATGCCCTCGGAGACGATACGCAGAGCGTCGACGTCCAGACCGGAGTCGGTCTCGTCCAGCACAGCGAACTTCGGCTTCAAAAGGCCGAGCTGCAGCACCTCGTGGCGCTTCTTCTCGCCACCGGAGAAGCCTTCGTTCACCGAACGCTCGGCGAAGGCCGGGTCGATGTCGAGCTCATTCATTGCGGTGCGGGCTTCCTTCACCCAATCGCGAATCTTCGGGGCCTCGCCGCGCACGGAGGTGGCGGCGCTGCGCAGGAAATTCGCCATCGAGACGCCGGGTACCTCGGTCGGGTACTGCATGGCGAGGAAGAGTCCGGCGCGGGCGCGCTCGTCGACGTCCATCTCCAGCAGGTTCTCGCCGTCGAGAAGCACCTCGCCCTCGGTGATTTCATAACGGGGGTGGCCGGCGATCGCATACGACAGGGTGGACTTGCCGGAGCCATTGGGGCCCATGATGGCGTGGGTTTCACCGGACTTAATGGTGAGGTTCACGCCGTGCAGGATCATCTTCGGCTTCTCGTTTTCGTCGGCCGGCACAACCTGGGCGTGCAGGTTCTTAATCTCAAGAGTGCTCATGAGTGGTATGTATTCCTAACTGTGGTGAATCGGCACCGAGCATAGCGGCGCCTTGTCGCAATGGTGTGGCAGGGGCGGTGGTGTAGCGCACGACGCGCTAGAGCACCGTGGCGGTCAGTTCCTGCTCCACCATCTCTTCCAGGTTGTCGCGGATCTCCTGCAGCGGGATCCGCTTGATCACGTCGGTGAAGAAGCCGCGCACGATCAGCATTTTGGCCTCGGACTCGGGGATACCGCGGGACTGCAGGTAGAACATGTGCTCATCGTCGAAGCGGCCGACGGTGGCGGCGTGGCCGGCACCGACGATTTCTCCGGTCTGAATTTCCAGGTTCGGCACCGCATCGGCGCGGGCCCCCTGGGTGAGCAGCAGGTTATTGTTTTTCTCGTAGGTATCGGTACCGGTGGCCTCGGGGCGGATCAGCACATCGCCGATCCACGCAGTGCGGGCTTCGGAGCGGCTGGACTCACCAGTGGACTGCAGTGCGCCCTTGTAGAGCACATTAGAGCGGCAGTTCTTTATGGAGTGATCCACCAGCAGGCGCTGCTCGAAGTACTGGCCGGAGTCGGCGAAGTAGAGTCCGAGCATCTCGGCGTCACCACCGGGGGCGGTATAGCGCACGTGCGGCACGGCGCGCACCACCTCGCCACCGAAGGCGGCGTAGTAGTGGCGCACGGTGGCGTCGGCTCCCACCAGCAGGTGCGAGTTGGACAGGTGAACGGCGTCATCGTCCCAGTCCTCGAGCACCACAGTGCTCAGTCGGGCATTGTCGCCGATGATGAACTCCACATTGTCGGAGTGGGCGCCACAGCCCTCATAGCGCAGGAACACCACGGCCTCGGCGCTCTCTTCGAGCTCGATCACCAAGGTGCCATAGGAGACGGCATCGGTGCCTGGGCCGCTGATGGTAATCACCACGGGCTCGGAGAGAGCGACGTTCTTGGCCACCTTCACGTGGTCGGCTACCTCGGAGTTCTCCCATGCCTGAGCGGCGGCACGATCCACGGGGGCGCCGGCGCGGCCGAGCGAGGGATCGTCCATCGCCAGTTCGCTGACGCTCACGCCCTCAGTCGCGCCCGTGACGGTGATCGCGGCGCGCTGACCCGCAGCGGCGCTGCCATCGTGCAGCCCGCGGAGTTTGCGCATGGGGGTAAAACGCCAGTCCTCGTCGCGTCCCTTCGGGATTTCGAAATCGGCGGTGGAGAACGATGTGAAGCGGTCGCCCTTAGTTTGGTGGCCGGTGCCGGCCCCAACTGGGGTGATAGTTGCTTCGGTTTCAGTGAGGGGAGTTGACATTGTGCTTAACCCACCGATCCTTCCATCTGCAATTCGATCAAGCGGTTGAGCTCGAGGGCGTATTCCATCGGCAGCTCCTTGGCGATCGGCTCCACGAAACCACGCACGATCATGGCCATGGCCTCGTCTTCGGGGATGCCGCGAGACATGAGGTAGAAGAGCTGATCGTCCGACACCTGCGAGACGGTGGCCTCGTGGCCGAGGGTCACGTGGTCATTGCGAATGTCGTTATAGGGATAGGTATCCGAGCGGGAGATGCTATCGACTAGGAGCGCATCGCATTCCACATTGGAGGTGGAGTGATGGGCGTCCTTGTTGATCTGCACCAAGCCGCGATAGGCGGCGCGACCGCCGCTGCGGGCCACGGACTTGGAGACGATATTCGAGGAGGTGTAGGGAGCCATGTGGGTCATCTTGGCGCCGGTGTCCTGGAACTGGCCCTCGCCAGCAAAGGCCACAGACAGCACCTCGCCCTTGGCGTGGGGGCCGGTCATCCACACGGCCGGGTACTTCATCGTCACCTTGGAACCGATATTGCCATCGACCCATTCCATGGTGGCGCCCTCTTCACACTTGGTGCGCTTGGTCACCAGGTTGTAGACGTTATTGGACCAGTTCTGAATGGTGGTATAGCGGCAGCGACCACCCTTCTTCACGATGATCTCGACCACGGCGGAGTGCAGGGAATCCGACTTGTAGATCGGGGCGGTACAGCCCTCCACATAGTGCACATAGGCATCCTCGTCCACGATGATGAGGGTGCGCTCGAACTGGCCCATGTTCTCCGTGTTGATTCGGAAATAGGCCTGCAGCGGGATGTCGACGTGGACTCCCTTGGGCACGTAGATGAAGGAGCCACCGGACCAGACGGCGGTGTTCAGCGCGGAGAACTTATTATCGCCGGCCGGAATCACGGAGCCGAAGTACTCCTTGAAGAGCTCGGGGTGCTCCTTCAGGGCGGTATCGGTATCGAGGAAGATCACACCCTGGGCCTCGAGGTCCTCGCGAATCTGGTGGTAGACCACCTCGGACTCGTACTGCGCGGCGACGCCGGCGACGAGGCGCTGCTTTTCGGCCTCGGGGATGCCCAGCTTGTCATAGGTGTTCTTGATGTCCTCGGGCAGGTCATCCCAGGTCTGTGCCTGCTCCTCGGTGGAGCGGACGAAGTACTTGATCTGGTCGAAGTCGATGCCGCTGAGGTCCGCGCCCCATGTGGGCATGGGCTTCTTATCGAAGATGCTGAGCGCCTTGAGGCGGTTGTTCAGCATCCACTCCGGCTCATCTTTCTTAGAGGAGATGTCGCGAACGATGTCCTCGGAGAGGCCGCGCTTGGCGGTGGCGCCAGCCTCATCAGAGTCATGCCAGCCGTAGTTATAGGGGCCAATGGACTCAATGATCTCGTCATCGGAGGACGGAGCAGTGGGTGTTGCTTGAGTCATGTTCAGCTCCTTTCTTCAGGAGTGTGGTCTATGGGTGTTAAGGGAATGTTGGTCGTGCAAATTCCGTGCCCCTCGGTAATGGTCGCCAGTTGTTGCACGTGTTGACCGAGTAGCTCGGAGAGCACCTCATACTCTGCAGCGCACAGCTCCGGATGTTCCGAGGCCACGTGCGAGATGGGGCAATGGTGGTGGCAAATTTGCACGCCCCCACCAGCTTCTTTGACTTCGGATGCGTAGCCATTGGCGTTGAGTGCATCCGCGACCTGTTGGGCTGTTTTATATGTCGAGTCTTCATCGTCCGCCGCAGGGTCCACATGCGCAAGTAGCTGGGCTACACGCTGCCGAGCGAACTGCCGCACGGCCTCGGACCCACCGGTCTCCCGCAGCGCCGTGATAGCGAGCGCAGCGAGAGTGTCGTAGTCGTGCCCAAAGTGGGCCCGGCCTTCGTCGGTGAGCTGGAATGCTTTGGCTGGTCGACCGCGCCCACGCCCGCGAGAGGAGCGAGGCTCCACCGTTTCCGCGAGGGCGTCGTCAACCAAAATATCGAGGTGACGCCGCACACCTGCTGCGGATAGCCCCAAGGCCTTGCCCAATGCGGAGGCCGTCATCGGCCCCTGCTTGAGCAGAGTCATGAGGATGTGCTTGCGGGTATCACCATCCGTTGAGCGAGTTTCGACTTCGCCGCGTTTCTTCTCCTCGCCGCGGGCGGGGCACGGGCGAGCAGCAGACGCCGCCCGTGGCTGCACGGACGGAGTGGTGAGACGGGAAACAGAGTGCGTCATGTGCGCGTTCACCTCCTTAAATTCACTATGATGGACAACTCGTGTCTCATTATAAGACAACACTAGTGTTCCTTAATTAGCCGGGGCCGCGCAAACGCGATCCCCGCCGGATAGCGTGCGCCAGGAATGTCCCGGTGATGTTTTAGACTCATAGCTGTGTCGGATCCCCAACAGCCCCGCCGCCGGCGCGCGGCCGCAGCAGCAGATGATTTCAAGGCGACCCTGCCGCGTCTCGGCCACGCTGGCTCGCGCTCGGCCAGTCTGCACATTGGTGCCGAGTCCGAGGCGGGCGGATCCACCATCGTTCGCGCCGCAACCGGCCATGATCTCCTCCCGGTCTCTAGCTCCCGCGCCCCACGGCGCTTGGATCCACTGCAGCTCGCTCGCTTTGCGACGCTGCGCTGGCTGGGCACCCTCGGGGCACTGATGTTGGCCCTCGGCGGTCTCGGCGCCGGGGCCAAACCGGTATTGGGAGATCCCTATACGTCCTTCCCCGGCGGCTCGATCATGGGGCGCATGATCCAAACCTCCTCCATCTTGGTCATCACTGGGGCGGGGTTGATGGTGATCGCGTGGCTACTCATTGCTCCCTTTGTGGGCGCGGATATCGCCCGCCCCCGCCACTCGCGGGTGCTGGTATCGACCTCCATGCTGGCGCGCACCTTCGTGGCATGGGTAGCGCCCATCTTCTTCACCGCTCCCCTATTCACCCAAGACATTTATTCCTATCTGGCGCAGGGGGCGATCGTTGACCGCGGTTTCGATCCCTATAGCGCTGGCCCCGTGGATATCCTCGGCACCGATGATGTACTGGCCCGCTCGGTGCCGTTGATTTGGTCCCACTCCCCCTCTCCCTATGGCCCCGTGGCACTCGGCATCGCCTCCGTGATCGCCAAGATCACCGGCGATTCGATCGCGGCCGGGGTATTTGCCCACCGCATCGTCAGCTTGGTGGGCATGCTTCTCGCGGCGTGGGCGCTCAGCCAGCTTGCCACTCGCTGCGGGGTGTCCGTACAGGCGGCGCTGTGGCTGGGCATTCTCAATCCCTTAGCTATCTTGCACCTGGTGGGCGGGATTCATAATGAGTCGATTCAATTAGGCCTCGTGCTGCTCGGCATGGAATTGGGGCTGCGCGGCATCGACCGGCTCAGCGCCCTCCAGGGACCGGCCTGGCAGGCGTGGGGCTTGGTGGTGGCCAGCGGCGTGCTGATCTCCGGCGCAGGCATGGTGAAAGTCACCGGCTTTATTGGCCTCGGCTTCATCGGCATGGCACTCGCCCGTCATTTCCATCTGCGTGGGCGGCACACGAGCATGGCAGTTCTCAGCGCCGGCGCGGTGCAACTCGCCGTCCTCGTCGGCTCCGTGGCTGCCGTCACCGCGCTCACGGGGATCCCCACGGGTTGGATTAGTGGCCAAGGCGGTGCAGCCACCATTCGCTCCTGGCTCTCCCTCACCACCGACATCGGGGTGATCGGCGGCTGGATCGGCATGCTGCTCGAACTCGGCGACCACACCGAGGCACTATTGACCATCACCCGCGGTGTGGGCCTGCTGCTGGCCGCCGCCTTTATGGTGCGCATGCTTTTTGCCACCTATCGCGGCACCATTCATCCCATTGGCGGACTGGGCGTGGCCACCTTCATGCTGGTGATTCTCTTTCCGGTGGTGCATCCCTGGTACATGCTCTGGGCAATCTTGCCCCTCGCCGCCTGGGCCAACCGGCGACTCTTCCGCGCCGGGGCAGCCGGCTACTGCGCGTTGTTGAGTTTGTTCATCATGCCGCGCGGGTTGTCTCTTCCCCCCACCACAGTGATCGCCATCTATGTGGGCTCTGCCCTGCTGGGCGTGGTTTTCCTCACCCTGGTCTACGTTTTCCTGCGCCGTCGCGGGATCGTTGGCTGGGACTAAGCGTCGATAAGCGGCCCAGGATGCGCGCCACGGTGGGCAGGTTATGCCACGCGGCGGCTGGGTATCATAGACTATCGAGTTGTGAATACTGAGCACAGAGATCGAACGGCGGCCCCAGGTCCCGCCCTCGCGCTTAAAGAGCTAAGCAAATCCTTCGGGGCCACCCGGGCCGTCGCCGCGCTCAGTCTCAGCGTGGACCACGGCGAGGTCGTGGCCCTGCTTGGCCCCAATGGCGCAGGCAAGACCACCACGATCGAGATGTGCGAAGGCTTCCTCACCCCCACCGCAGGCAGCATTGAGGTGCTGGGGATCAATCCCACGACTCACCCAGAGCACGTCCGCCGGCGCATCGGCATCATGCTCCAAGGCGGCGGCACCTATCCAGGCATCAAGGTCGGAGAACTGCTCCGGCTGGTGGCCTCCTATTCGGCCCGCCCCCTCGATGTGGACTGGCTCCTGCACACCCTCGGCCTCGAGGGGATCGTCAAGACCAACTACCGGCGGCTCTCTGGCGGCCAACAACAGCGCGTCTCCCTAGCCTGTGCCCTCATCGGGCGCCCCGAACTGGTGTTTTTGGATGAGCCCACCGCAGGAATGGATGCCCAATCCAGGCTGCAAGTATGGGAGATTATCCGCAGCCTCAAAGCGGATGGGGTGACGGTGATCTTGACCACCCACATCATGGACGAGGCGGAGGCGCTCGCGGATCGCGTCGTCATCATTGACCACGGCAGCGTCGTGGCCGAGGGCACCCCCGAAGAGCTCAGCTCCTTGAGTGCGGAGACCGCCGATATCAGTTTTGAGACCAGCGTGGGTATCGATACCGCAGCCTTCTCCGCCGCCGTGGGGGCGAACGTCGTGGAGACCCACCCCCGCAGCTATCGCGTGCAGGCGGCGGCCACCCCGGCACTGATCGAAACGCTCGCCGCCACCGCCCGCGCCCAGGACGTGCTGCTGCGCAGCATATCCACCAACCATCGCACCCTCGAGGATGTTTTCCTTGATCTCACCGGACGCGAGATGCGCTCCTAGAAGCGCGAGCGCCCCACGTTGCATGACGCTGACTTGAAGCAGAGAAAAGAGGAATAACCAGTGACTAGCGCGCAGACCCCCTTCCCCGCGGGCACGTTTCGTGCGGATCCCCAACGGGCCTCCGTGCCGGCCATGGTGTGGGCCCAGGCGGTGATTGAATCCAAGCTCTTCCTGCGCCACGGCGAGCAGCAACTGCTCAGTGTGATCATTCCCATTGCCCTGCTGCTGGGAATAAGCAAGGTCAACGTCTTTGATCTCGACGATCCCATCGCGCTCGCCGTGCCCATTACCTTCGCCATTGCGGCGCTCAGTTCCGGCTTTACCGGTCAGGCCATCGCGGTGGCCTTCGATCGCCGCTACGGGGCGCTCAAACGCATCGGCGCCTCGGGAGTGCCGGCCTGGGCCATCATCGTGGGCAAGATCTGCGCGGTGGTGGTAGTCACTATCGTGCAGGTGGTACTCATCGGCGGCACGGCCCTGCTCCTCGGCTGGCACACCAGCGGCATAGGGGTGGCCTATGCCGCGCTCATGCTCGTCATCGGGTTGTGCGTCACCACTTCGCTCGGCATGCTGCTCGGCGGCACGCTCTCCTCCGAGGCAGTGCTCGCACTCGCCAATCTCATCTGGTTCATTCTCATCGGCATCGCCGGTTTTTCCATGCTCGACCCCGCCGCGGCTGGGCTGTTGAATGCGGTGCCCTCGGTGGCCTTGGCCATCGGCCTCGACCGGGCCTTCAACGGCACCTTCCCCCTCGCGCAGGCACTGATATTGGTGCTGTGGGCAGCGGCGGCCATGTGGGCTGCGAATCGCTGGTTTAAGTTCCACGACTAGAGCCGTGTCACACCTCGCTATTCTCATGCACGCCTAAGTTTCTTTCAGCCACGTCAGACAATAAAATAGGACAACTGTGAGTACCCACGCATCGACCCCAACGCCGCCGCAACCCGTGCAGAATCGTCGCATGGGCCTGCGCAGCCAGTCGCCCAAAGTATCCACCCAGCGCCTGCTCGCCCTATTCACGCTGATCGCCCAAGGCGGCATCACCGTAACCGGCTCCATTGTGCGCGTCACCGGCTCCGGATTGGGGTGTAATACGTGGCCACAATGTCACGATGGCTCCTTCGTGCCCGTGGCTGGGGCAGCGCCGTGGATTCAACAGGCCATCGAGTTCGGCAACCGCCTGCTGACCTTCGTGCTCATCATCTTCGCCGGCATGCTCTTGCTCTCAGTGATTTCCGCTGGGCGCCGCAAGGAGATCATCAACCTCGCATTGGTACAGGTCCTCGGCATCGTGCTGCAGGCAATTATCGGCGGTATCTCGGTGCTCATCAATCTCCAGTGGTGGTCGGTGGCCCTGCACTTTATCCCCTCCATTCTGCTGGTATTTTTCGCCGGCATACTCTTCGTGCGCGTCCAAGAGCCCGATACCGGCACGATCACCTTCAACTATCCTGCCGCCCTTCGCGGGCTTGCCGCCGGCGCGGCCGTGGCGTTGCTCATCACCGTGATCACCGGCACCATGGTCACCGGCGCTGGAACGCACTCCGGTGATGCGGATATCCGCCCCGAGGATCGCCTGCAGGTAGACATTGTGGAGATCGCCAATCTGCACGCGCACGCGATGTATCTCTATCTCGGCCTCACCATCGGTTTGGCCGTGGCCTTCGTGGCAGTGAAGACCCAGCTGAAGATCGTCAAGCTCGGCTTCTGGTTGGTAGCCATGGTCGTGGTCCAGGGTGCTATCGGCATCATCCAGTACAACTGGTCCATTCCGGCGTGGACCGTGCCGGTGCACGTCGGCATGAGTTCGGTGTGTACCGCACTGACCGCCGTGGTCTACGCTCATTACGCCCGCCGTCAAGGTTCGGCGCTCGTGACCGGTTCTCCTGCAGGCGACGAAAAACGCACCATCATCCACGAGGATCGCAGCAACAAGACCGCGAAGAACTAGCGCCCTGTCGAGCGCTCGAACCCCTCTCCCCCAGTACCTCGCTGCTAAACCCGCAGCGCGGTGCTGGGGTTGTTCATTAGTATCGACACTATGACTGCACATACCGCATCGAAGACCACTGTCCCCAGCACCATGCGCGCGATCTGCGTGGAGGAGCCTGGTGGCGTCGAGAAGCTCCAACTACAGGAGGTCAGCGTTCCCGAGCCAAGTGATTCTGAGGTGCTGGTGTCCGTGGATTATGCGGGCGTCAACTATATCGACACCTACTATCGCGAGGGCATTTACCACTCCTCGCTGCCCATGACTATCGGCTTCGAAGGCACCGGGCGGGTGGCCTATGACCCCCAGGGCGAGATCGCCGCTGGCACGCTCGTCGCGTGGTGCGATGGTTTTGGCTCCTATGCGGAATACGCCACCGTGCCCCGGGATCGTCTCGTGGCGGTGCCCCAAGGCATCGAGCCCGAGGTCGCGGCCTCCATGCTGCTGCAGGGCATTACCGCCCACTATCTCACCGATGGCGTCTATCCCTTGAAGCAGGGCGATAGCTGCCTCATCACCGCCGGCGCGGGCGGTGTGGGCCTGATGGCTACCCAGTTCGCGCGGCTGCGCGGGGCCACCGTCTACACCGTCACCTCCTCCGAGGAGAAGGCCGAGCTCTCCTATGAGGCCGGCGCCACCGAGGTCTTCCGCTACTCCGATAACCTTGCCGAGCAGGTACGACGCTTCAATGGCGGGCATGGCGTCGATGTGGTCTATGACGGTGTGGGCCAGGCGACCTTCCACGAATCTCTCGAGGTGGTCAAACCGCGGGGCGTGGTGTGTCTCTTCGGTGCCGCCTCCGGGCCGGTGGAGCCTTTCGACCCGCAGCTGCTCAATACCCACGGATCCATTTATCTCACCCGCCCCTCTATCGGTGCGTGGACCAGCCTCGAGGGCGAATTTACCCGTCGCGCCCAGGCCGTAACCCAAGAGATTATCGACGGCAACCTCAACGTCCGAGTCGGCGGGGTCTATGATCTTGCCGACGCCGCCCAGGCGCATCGCGATCTGCAGAGCCGCGCCACCACCGGCTCGATTGTGCTGAAAATCTAAGACCCGTCGTGCCCTCGGCACACACAACAGCACCCTCGATACCTGCGCTGAACTCTCAGGGATCGAGGGTGCTGCTGTCGCTGGGGACCAGCTGGGCGAGTGCCGGTGTTAGAAGAGGATCTGGCCCCAACCGAAGCCTTCGCCGAGGGTCTGTAGCCCCAAGGCGGCGTCGACGGAGAGCGCCACGAATACCACGGCCAAATAGTTATTAGAGATGATAAACAGCCGGTAGGGCTTGGAACGATCACCGGCGGCGGTGAGCCGGTGCACGCGATGGGCTTCCATGATGAACCACACGCCCGCAGCCACAGCTGCTACGGCGTAAATCCAGCCTGTGGCTGGCAAGAGCAGCAGCGTGGTCGCCACGGTGATCCAGGTGTAGACCACAATCTGTTTGGTCACCTGCGTTTCGGTGGCCACCACCGGCAGCATGGGCACGCCCGCGGCCGCATAGTCCTTCTTATACTTCATTCCCAGCGCCCAGGTGTGCGGCGGGGTCCAGAAGAAGATGATGAGGAAGAGCACGATGGCCTGCCACCACTGGGCATTAGCGAGGTTGGGGATGTTATCGGTAATCACCGCCCAGCCCACGAGCACGGGCATACAGCCCGCGGCGCCGCCCCACACAACGTTCATCGGGGTGCGACGCTTCAGCCATTTGGTGTAGACGAAGATATAGAAGGCGATGGTCACCATCACCAACATCGCGGCGGTCAGCGAGCCACACAGCAGCCATAGCCAGAGGAAGCTGGCGACGGTCAGTGCCCAAGCGAAGACGGCGGCGTTGCGGGTAGAGACGCTCGATTTCACCAGCGGCCTCGTGGAAGTTCGGGCCATTACCTGATCGATATCGGCATCAGCCACCATGTTGAATGTATTAGCGGCGGCCGCGCCCATCCAGCCACCGATGAGGGTGAGCAGGATCAGGACGAGGTCGATGGAGCCGCGATCGGCTTGGAGCATCGCGGGGAAAGTAGCCACGAGGAGAAGCTCGATCACTCTGGGCTTCGTCAGCGCAAAATAAGCCTTGATCGTCTCCAAGAAATCGCCTTCCCACAGGTGTACATCGCTCGTCGCTGGTTATCGCTGTCTGGTGCTTGCCGCGCACCCGTGCACAACGCACGAAACGGCGGCATCGGTGCGTCTACTCTCAGTTCGCTGCATGAAAAATTCCGCAGTCCACCTCGAGAGTAGTCGGTGGCCGGGGCAAAAAAGTTCCCACACGCCGCCCCCTAGTGGTTCGGGAACCGATCTCGCATCGCTTATGCGGACTCGAATTCCGTACCCCGCTTATATGGGGCGGGCCGCTACCGAATAAGTGTGCCGCAACCCACACCACGGGCCGCGGCGGCGGCCACGACAGCCACCAAGGGCCTAATCCTAGCGTGCGCCAGCGCCGAAGGTGAATCACCGCCACACCTTCCCACCGTGTGGGAGGGAGGAATCGGCCTCATCCGTGGGGTGTGAGAAACACCGCTACCGCGTGTGGGTGCGAGGGCGCTGCACCCACTACACTGGTGAACGATTGTGCGTGGCCCCGTCGCGCACTGCCGTGGCCACCGCCCCTGCCCCACCCCAACGCGGGTGGGTCTCACAGTTTCGGTGGACGCGACCATACGACCAGCACTGATAAGAAGGATGATTGAAGCAGTGGCCCTTTCCCCTGAGCTGAAGGAATTCACCGCCCGGAACTACCCGGAGACGTGGACTGAGTTGGACACTCGCGCCGTGGATACCGCGCGCGTCCTCGCCGCCGACGCCGTCCAGAACTGCGGCTCCGGCCACCCCGGTACCGCCATGAGCCTGGCCCCGCTGGCTTATACCCTCTACCACCGCGTCATGAACGTCGCGCCGCACGATCCCACGTGGGCCGGACGTGACCGCTTCGTGCTGTCCTGCGGCCACTCCTCGCTGACCCAGTACATCCAGCTCTATCTCGCAGGCTTCGGCCTCGAGCTGGACGATCTCAAGGCGCTGCGCACCTGGGGATCGCTCACTCCGGGACACCCCGAGTACGGCCACACCGACGGTGTGGAAATCACCACCGGCCCGCTGGGCCAAGGCCTCGCTTCCTCTGTGGGCATGGCTATGGCCGCCCGCCGTGAGCGTGGTCTCTTCGACCCCGAGGCCGCCCCCGGCGAGTCCCCCTTCGATCACTTCATCTACGTCATCGCCTCCGACGGCGATGTGCAGGAGGGCGTGACCGCCGAGGCGTGCTCCCTGGCCGGCACCCAACAGCTGGGTAACCTCATCGTGTTCTGGGACGATAACGGCATCTCCATCGAGGATGACACCACCATCGCCTTCACTGAGGACGTCGCCAAGCGCTATGAGGCCTATGGCTGGCAGGTGCTCGAGGTCACCGGCGAAGATGTGACCGCCATCGAAGAGGCGATCGCTCAGGCCCAGGCCGAGACCTCGCGCCCCACCTTCATTCGTATGCGCTCGGTGATCGCCTACCCCGCCCCGAACGCCATGAACACCGGCGCCTCCCACGGCGCTGCCCTCGGCGAGGAGGAAGTGGCCGCCATTAAGCGCGAGCTCGACTTCGACCCCGAGGCACACTTCGCCGTCGACGACGCCGTGATCGCCCACACCCGCGAGGCCGTGGAGCGCGGCAAGGAGAAGGTGGCGGCGTGGACCGAGAAGTTCGATGCTTGGTCCGAGGCCAATCCCGAGAACCGCGCCCTCTTCGATCGACTCAAGGCCTATACCCTCCCCGAGGGCTATGCCGATGAGCTGCCCACCTGGGATGCCGATGCCAAGGGCGTGGCCACCCGCAAGGCCTCTGAGGCCGTGCTGCAGGCTCTGGGCGCCACCCTGCCCGAGCTCTGGGGCGGCTCCGCCGACCTGGCTGGTTCCAATAACACCGTGATCAAGGGCGCCGATTCCTTCGGCCCGACGGAGATCACCACCGATACGTGGTCCACCAGCCCCTATGGCCGCAACCTGCACTTCGGTATCCGTGAGCACGCTATGGGCTCGATCATGAACGGTATCGCGCTGCACGGCGGCACCCGCCCCTATGGCGGAACCTTCCTCATCTTCTCCGACTACATGCGTCCGGCTGTGCGCTTGGCCGCCCTCATGGGCACCGACGCCTTCTACGTGTGGACCCACGATTCGATCGGCTTGGGCGAGGACGGCCCCACCCACCAGCCGGTGGAGCAGCTGGCCTCGCTGCGTGCCATCCCGAATATGTCCATGCTGCGCCCCGCGGATGCGAATGAGACCGCCGCGGCGTGGAAGGCGGCACTGGAGTACCGCAAGGGACCGAAGGGCTTGGCGCTGACCCGCCAGAACATCCCCGTGCTGGAAGGCACGAAGGACAAGGCTATCGAGGGCGTCGCCCGCGGCGGCTATGTGCTGGTGCAGGAATCCGCTGAGACCCCCGATGTGATCCTCATGGCTACCGGCTCCGAGGTGCACCTGGCTGTGGAGGCCGCGCAGCGTCTGGAAGCCGAGGGCACCGCCACCCGCGTGGTCTCCATGCCCTGCATGGATTGGTTCGCCGAGCAGGACCAGGACTATATCGACGAGGTGCTGCCGCCCGCAGTGACCGCCCGCGTGTCCGTGGAAGCCGGTGTGGCTATGCCGTGGTACCAGTGGCTGGGCAGCCAGGGCGAGGCCGTGTCTCTGGAGCACTTCGGTGCCTCTGCCCCCTATGAGAAGCTTTTCGAGGAGTTCGGTATCACCACCGACGCCGTGGTGGCCGCCGCCAAGAAGAGCCTCTCCCGCTAAGCACTTCTTCACCATCCTCTGCCCATCGCCATAGCCGCCGGCGGTCCGCCGCGACCGGGGTTATGGTGGTGGGCATCCATTACCCCACTAGCTCTCAAGGAGAGTGTGCAGTTTATGAGCACTATCGATGACATCTATGAGCTCGGAACCTCCACATGGCTCGATGATCTCTCGCGCGATCGCCTCGACTCCGGCAACCTCGCCGAGATGATCGCCTCCACGTCCATTAAGGGCGTCACCACCAACCCGGCGATCTTCGCCAAGGCCATGACCACCGGCAACGCCTATGATGCGCAGCTGCAGGAGCTCGCCAGCTCCCGCCTGGGCGCGGATGAGGCCGTCTACGCCATGGCGATCGACGATGTGCGTCGCGCCTGCGATGCCTTCGCCGAGGTCTATGAGCAGACCAAGGGCGTCGATGGACGGGTCTCCATCGAGGTTGATCCCCGCATCTCTGCTGAGCGGGAGGCCACGCTGGTGCAGGCCCGCAACCTGTGGCAGCGGGTGGACCGTCCGAACCTGATGATCAAGATCCCCGCCACCGAAGAGTCTCTGCCGGCGATCAGCGATGCGCTGGCCGAGGGCATCAGCGTCAACGTCACCCTTATTTTCTCCGTGGCCCGCTACCGGGAGGTTGTTGCCGCCTATATCGAGGGCATTCAGCGCGCCGCCGAGAACGGCCACGATGTCTCCACTATTCACTCGGTGGCTTCCTTCTTCGTCTCCCGCCTCGACACCGAGGTGGACGCCCGACTGGAAAAGATCGGCTCCGAGGAAGCCCTGGCACTGCGCGGCAAGGCGGGCGTGGCCAATGCTCGCCGCGCCTATGACGTCTTCCAAGAGCTTTTCGACGCCGCCGATCTGCCTGACGGCGCCCATGTGCAGCGCCCGTTGTGGGCCTCGACCGGGGTGAAGAACCCGGACTATCCCGCGGATCTCTACGTCACCGAGCTGGTGGGCCCGCACACGGTGAACACCATGCCCGAGGCGACGATCGACGCAACCCTCGCCGCCAGCGCCAAGGGCGAGACCCTCACCGGCCACTCCGCCGAGTCGGACGAGCTGTTCAGCCAGCTCGATAAGCTCGGCGTGGACTTCGAGGATGTCTTTGACACCCTCGAGCGCGAGGGCGTGGAGAAGTTCGTCGACAGCTGGAATGACCTGCTGGAAAAGATCGACGCCCGCATCTAGCGGCCGAACCTGCACCGCCTAGGGGAATATCTCCCCTCTAGGCGGTGTTTCCGGCTGTATGGCCCTGCAGCCTAGAATGAAGCGGCTCGCTTTCGTACCCCGAGGAGGCGGCGTCGTCAATGCTGCAGCGTGCGCGCTAGATTTGGGGTAGTGAGAACGCAGGAACGATCCACACATCAGAAGAGGACTGACATGGACTATCAGCCGCCGTCGAACCCCTTGCGGGACCCGCACGATAAGCGCCTACCGCGTATCGCCGGCCCCTCCGGCATGGTGATTTTTGGCGTCACGGGCGATCTGGCGCGCAAGAAGCTGCTGCCAGCGGTATATGATCTCGCCCATCGTGGGCTGCTGCCGGCTGGTTTTAGCTTGGTGGGTTATGGACGTCGCGAGTGGGATAAACAGGACTTCGAGGACTATGTGCGCACCGCCGTGAAGGAAGGCGCCCGCACCTCTTTCCGCGAAAACGTGTGGGAGCGGCTCGCCGAGGGCATGGAGTTTGTCACCGGCAACCTCGACGTGGACGAGGACTTCGATCGGCTGCGCGACGCGCTCGACTCCATTGATTCTTCTCGGGGCACCGCCGGTAACTGGGCCTTTTATCTCTCGGTTCCGCCGGCATTCTTTACCGATGTGTGCCATCAGCTAGATCGATCCGGTCTCGCCGAGGACGAGGGCGAATCGTGGCGCCGCGTGATTATTGAAAAGCCCTTCGGCCACGATCTGGAGTCGGCTAAGGAACTCAATGAGATCGTGAACTCGGTTTTTCCCGAGAATGCCGTCTTTCGTATCGATCACTATCTCGGCAAAGAGACGGTGCAAAACATTATGGCGCTGCGCTTTGCCAATCAGCTTTTCGAGCCCTTCTGGAATGCGCAGTTTATTGATCACGTGCAGATCACCATGGCCGAGGACATCGGCCTCGGTGGGCGCGCCGGCTATTACGACGGTATTGGCGCGGCCCGGGATGTGATCCAAAACCACCTGCTGCAATTGCTGGCGCTGGTAGCGATGGATGAGCCACGCACCATCTCCCCCAATGAGCTCCAGTCGGAAAAGGTGAAGGTGCTGCGGGCAACAAAGCCGGTCTATCCGCTCGGCAAGACCACCGCCCGCGGGCAGTACACCGCCGGCTGGCAGGGCTCGAAGAAGGTAATTGGGCTGCGCGATGAGGACGGCTTTGATCCCGATTCCAATACCGAAACCTTCGCCGCCTGCACCCTCGAGATCGAAAATCGTCGCTGGGCAGGGGTGCCCTTCTACCTGCGCACGGGCAAAAGGCTTGGCCGTCGGGTCACCGAGATCGCCGTGGTATTGAAGAATGTGCCCCATAATCCCTTCGGGGATTCCACCATGGGCACCCTGGGCCCGAATGCCGTGGTGATTCGCGTGCAGCCGGACGAGGGCGTGCTCATGCGCTTTGGCTCCAAGGTGCCCGGCTCCACCATGGAGGTCCGCGACGTGAACATGGACTTCTCCTATCGCGAAGCCTTCACTGAGGAATCGCCCGAGGCCTATGAGCGTCTCATCCTCGATGCGCTTCTCGACGAAGCCAGCCTCTTCCCCACCAATGAAGAGGTGGAGTTGAGCTGGAGGATCCTTGATCCCATCCTGGAGTTTTGGGCGCAGCGCGGCCAGCCCGATGACTATCGCGCCGGCACGTGGGGCCCAGAATCCGCCGACACTATGATGGAACGCGACGGACGCCATTGGCGTCGCCCCTAATGCGACCACCGCGAGCTATGATGGCCCGCCCTTTATCGTCCGCTGCCCCAACGAAGGAAAGACAAGTCTCCCGTGATCTTTTCTCTGCCCTCCACAACGTCTAGGGATATCTCTAAGGCGCTTGTTAGCATCCGCGACACCGGCTCCCAGGTGATGACCGGCCGCGTACTCACTCTCATCATTGTGGCCTCCACCGAGGACAACACCACAGAACTCATCGAATTGGCTACCGACGCCACCCGTGAGCACCCCGCCCGCGTGCTCATGGTGCTACCCGACCACACCGAGGGCGAGGACAATCTCAACGCGGAAATCCGCATTGGCGGCGACGCCGGCGCCTCTGAGATCGTGGTCATGCGAGTGCGCGGCGAATTGGCCTCGCATATCGATTCCTTGGTCACTCCCCTGTTGCTGCCGGACACCCCGATCGTGGCTTGGTGGCCCTCTCGGGCGCCGGAGATTCCGGCGGAGGATCCCATCGGCAAGATCGCCCAGCGGCGCATCACCGATTCCTTCTTCGATCCCCGCGAGGACGCCATCTACGTTCGCCGCAGCAACTATGCCCCCGGCGATTCCGACTTGGCGTGGTCGCGCCTGACCACCTGGCGCGGTGTGGTGGCCTCGGCACTGGATCGGCCGCCGCATCACGAGATCGTGGGCGTGGAGATCACCGGTCCGCAGGAGTCCCCCTCCGTGGAGCTCGCCGGCGGCTGGCTGGCCGATCGTCTGGGGCTCACTGTGGCGCGCCACTCTGTGGCCTTTGCCCGCCTCGCCTCGCCGGTGTTCAGGCTCGTATTGCACCGCAAGGATGCCGAGCCGTTGGTGGTCGAGGCCGTGGATCGTCGCACCATGCGCGTCTCCGTACCCGGCTCCACCGATGCCTTGGTGGCGGCGTCGCGGCGCAGTATCGCGGACTGTCTCGCCGAGGAGCTGCGTCACCTCGACCCAGATCGCGCCTACGGCCAAGCGCTACGCGGGATCTCGCGGGTCCACCCCGCCGATGAACCGGCGGGCAGCGCTGCCGCCACGGACTAACCCCTACCTTTCGCAAGGAGCACGCACTATGGATTCTATTGTGGCCATCCGTGAATTCGATACCAAAGAGGCCGTGTGCACGGGCGCGGCCCGCGATATCGCCGATATCATCGCCGAGGCCATCGCAGAACGCGGCGAGGCGCATGTGGTACTGACCGGCGGCTCGGTGGGTATTGGCACCCTCGCGGCCTTGCGTGAGTGCCGCGTGGACTGGCAGAAGGTGCACGTGTATTTCGGCGATGAGCGTGCCGTTCCGGTCGATGATCCGGAGTCCAATGAAGGCCAGGCCCGCGCGGCGCTATTAGATCATGTGGACATCCCCGCTGCGCAGATTCACGGTTATGGCCTGGGCGAGAAGAGCCTCGAGGCTGCTGCCCGTGACTACGCAGCTGTGCTGCCGGAGCTCATTGATCTCCACCTTCTGGGCATGGGCCATGAGGGGCACATCAATTCCCTCTTCCCACATGCCGCTGCGACTCTCGCCAGCGAGAGCACGGTGATGGCTGTGCAGGATTCCCCGAAGCCGCCCGCCGAGCGCGCCACCCTCACCCTTGCCCGAGTACAGTCCTGCCGCTACGTGTGGCTCTTGGTCTCTGGGGAGGAAAAGGCCGAGGCGGTCTCCCATGTGGTCCACGGCGGCGATCCCGTCGAGTGGCCGGCCTGCGGGGCGCGCGGCACGGTGGAAACAGCCCTATATGTCTCTAGTGATGCGCTGAGCCAGAGCGAGGTCGAGCGCTGAGGCCACGGTCGAGCCGCTAGCGGAGCAGACTTCGCACACCGCAGCCGGAACAGCACAAATGCCGCGTCACCGATCACAGGTGGCGCGGCATTCTTTCTCCCGCACAGCATGTGCGTGGGGGATATCTCTAGCTAGGAGGCGTAGGCCTGCAGCAGGTTCAGACCGACAATGCAGCCGATCCACACCAGGGCGGTGAGGATGGTGAGACGGTCGAGGTTCTTTTCAACGACGGTCGAACCGGAAAGATTCGACTGCATGCCGCCACCGAAAAGGCTGGACAGTCCGCCACCCTTGCCCTTGTGCAAAAGGATGAACAGGGTCATCAGAAGTGCGGAAACAACCAGCACAATTTGGAGTGCGAGAACCATGTGTCTCCTCTGGATTAGGCAGTTAAGACGTGGGCGGCAGACGCCGGTGGCGCACCGCCCGATGAACGATCCCTAAGCATACACCAACGCCGCCTACGGCTGGTAGACGGCGCGAGGTGTGTGCCGCGTGGGATTTTAGGACACGGCCTGAGCGGCGTTAGCGGCCAGCTTGGCGAACTCTTCGCCGTCCAAGGAGGCGCCACCGACGAGGCCGCCGTCCACATCGGCCTGAGAGACGATCTCGGCGATGGAGTCCACCTTCACGGAACCACCGTAGAGAATGCGCATACCGGCGGCGATGTCCTCATCGGCCAGCTCGGCGACGGCGGAGCGAATGGCGGCGCAGACTTCCTGGGCGTCGGCCGGGGAGGCGACCTTGCCGGTACCGATGGCCCAGACGGGCTCATAGGCGATGACGGTCTTGGCGAGTTCTTCCTTGTCCAGACCGGCCAGGGAGGCCTTGGTCTGCTCGACCACGAAGGAGACGTGCTCGCCGGACTCGCGGACCTCGAGCTGCTCGCCGACGCACACGATGGGGCTGATGCCGTTCTTCAGAGCGGCCTTCGCCTTGGCAGCGACGATCTCGTCGGTCTCGTGGTGGTACTCGCGACGCTCGGAGTGGCCCACTACGGCCCAGGAGCAGCCCAGCTTGGCGAGCATGCTGCCGGAGACCTCGCCGGTGTAGGCGCCGGAGTCGTGCTGGGAGACGTCCTGGGCGCCGTAGCTGATCTGCAGCTTGTCGCCCTCGATAAGGGTCTGTACGCTACGCAGGTCGGTGAAGGGAACGGTGAGGGCGACGTCGACGGTCTCGTAGTACTCCTTCGGCAGGGCGAAGGCGAGCTTCTGTACGACGGCGGTGGCCTCGAGGTGGTTGATGTTCATCTTCCAGTTGCCGGCGATAAGCGGGGTGCGGGTAGCCATAAAGTGTTCGTTGTCCTCTCAAAAGGTGGTGGATAGCGGGGGGAATGCCCCCTGCCGCCTCAGGCCGGTGCACAGCACAGTCGTGCGGCCCAGACCTGAGGCGGGTGATAGTGGTGGGTTTTAGGCGAGCACAGCCACGCCGGGCAGTTCCTTGCCCTCGAGGAATTCGAGGGAGGCGCCGCCGCCGGTGGAGATGTGGGAGAAGCCGTCCTCGTCCAGGCCGAGCACGCGGACGGAGGCTGCGGAGTCGCCGCCGCCGACAACGGTGAAGCTGTCGTTGTTTTGGGTGGCGTTGATGATGGCCTGGGCCACGCCCTTGGTGCCGGCGGAGAAGGCCTCGAACTCGAACACGCCCATGGGGCCGTTCCAGAACACGGTCTTGGAGGACTCGATGACCTCGGCGAAGTGCTTGACGCTCTCCGGTCCGATGTCCAGGCTCATCCAGCCTTCGGGGATGGAGTCGAGATCCACAACCTTGCTCTCGGCGTCCTTGTTGAACTCGGAGGCGGCAATGAGGTCGACGGGCAGCACGATCTTATCGCCGTACTTCTCGAGCAGCTCCTTGCAGGTGTCGATCATTTCTTCCTGGAGCAGGGACTGCTGGACGTTGTGGCCCTGTGCGGCGAGGAAGGTGTAGCACATGCCGCCACCGATGATCAGCTTGTCCGCCTTGGAGGACAGTGCCTCGATCACGCCGAGCTTATCGGAGACCTTGGAACCACCGAGCACCACCATGTACGGGTGGGCGGGATCCTCGGCAACGCCTTGGAGCACGGATACTTCCTTCTCCACCAGGGAGCCGGCGTAGTGCGGCAGACGCTTGGCCACATCATAAACGGAGGTCTGGGCGCGGTGGACCACACCGAAGCCGTCGGAGACGAAAGCGCCGTCCGGGACCAGAGCCACGAGCTGGTCGGCGAACTCGCCGCGCTCGGCCTCGTCCTTGGAGGTCTCGCGCGGGTCGAAACGCACGTTCTCCAGCAACAGCACATCGCCCTCGTTCAGGCCATTGGCGCGCTCGTGGGCATCCTCGCCCACGACATCGCCGGCCAGAGCCACGTACTGGCCCAGTTCCTCGCTCAGGGCCTCGGCGACGGGCTTGAGAGAGAACTTCGGGTTGACCTCGCCTTTGGGACGGCCGAGGTGGGCCATCACGACGACCTTCGCGCCGGCCTCGGTGAGGGCCTTGAGGGTGGGCAGGGAGGCCTTGATGCGGCCCGGATCGGTGATCTCCTGGTTCTCGTTCAGCGGCACGTTAAAGTCCGAGCGAACGAGGACGTAGCGGCCGTCCACGCCGTCATTGATCAAATCCTGAATGTTCTTCAAAGCCATCTCGGCTGAGCTCCTTAAAAATGTGTCAACACAGTGTGTCTCTTGGGGCGGCACTCCCCCAGCGCGCAGCTCAAGGGTGGTGCCGTGGATATTCACTTATTCGCTAGTCAAGCCTAGTGAAACCAAACGCGGCCCGTCGGTGGTGTGCCGCGAGGCACACCCCGGGGCCGCGAGGTAGGGTCTACGCCGAGCCGCGTCTCACGACGGGGACGCAGCGGAGGGCGTAGAGAGAGCCGAGGCTCTTAGAGGCGCTCACCAACGTACTCGGTCAGGGAGACGAGCTGGTTGGAGTAGCCCCACTCGTTGTCGTACCAGGAGACAACCTTGACCTGGTCGCCGATGACCTTGGTCAGACCGGAGTCGAAGATGGAGGCGTGAGCGTCGGTAACGATGTCGGTGGACACCAGCGGCTCATCGTCGGAGTAAGCCAGGATGCCCTTGAGCTCGCCCTCGGCAGCTTCCTTCATGGCAGCGTTGACGGCCTCGACGGAGACCTCGCTCTTAGCGGTGAAGGTGAGGTCGGTGGCGGAGCCGGTGATCACGGGCACGCGCAGTGCGTAGCCGTCCAGCTTGCCCTTGAGCTCCGGAAGAACCAGGGCCACAGCCTTGGCAGCGCCGGTGGAGGTGGGGACGATGTTCTGAGCGGCAGCGCGGGCGCGACGCAGGTCCTTGTGGGGAGCGTCGTGCAGGCGCTGGTCACCGGTGTAGGCGTGCACGGTGGTCATGAGGCCGCGCTCGATACCGAACTTCTCGTCCAGCACCTTTGCCATCGGGGCGAGGCAGTTGGTGGTGCAAGAAGCGTTGGAGATGACGTGGTGGTTCTCCGGGTCGTAGTCGGTGTGGTTCACACCCACGACGAAGGTGGCATCCTCGTTCTTCGCCGGAGCGGAGATGATGACCTTCTTGGCGCCAGCCTCGATGTGAGCCTTGGCAGCGTTAGCGTCGGTGAAGAAACCGGTGGACTCGATAACGATGTCCACGCCGAGCTCGCCCCACTTCAGGTTCTTCGGGTCGCGCTCTGCGGTCACAACCATGCGGTGGCCATCAACGGTGATGGACTCATCGTCGTAGGAGACCTCCTTGCCCAGGCGGCCAAGGATGGAGTCATACTTCAGCAGAGTGGAGAGAGTCTTATTGTCGGTGAGGTCGTTGAAAGCGACGACCTCGATGTCGGCGCCGCGCGACTGAATAGCGCGGAAGAAGTTACGGCCAATGCGGCCGAAGCCATTGATACCAACACGAATGGTCACGAAAGATCTCCTTGAAGATTGGGGATGTTGTCTCCGAATGAAGCCACCCACAGGGGCTAGTCCCCTACTCACTGGGGCGGTTGTGGTTTCCCACACTCACCTTGGCAGCGGGCCGGTTGGCTCATCCGGTGTCGCTTACTTACTCTACCGACGTAGCAAGGTTTATGCAGTGGCGGATCCCCACTTTTTTCGCTTATCGACGCCCATTCATGCCCGCATCCGCTCCCAAAAACCAATAAAACAAAAAGGTTTCTCTGCCCGTTTATGCGATTGACCCGCCCCGACGCCCGATTTCCCACCGCATGCGCCTCTCATCACCCCCGAATGTGAAAATCCTCCCGCGCGGCGGGGGCGATTGCTACGCCTGCCTCCACCTTCGCGAGAGGATAGTGGGATTACTCACAGTTACTGTGGCGGTGGATGGATGGCACGGGCACAGCGCCCCAGCAGTCACAACAACACCACCCGCCACAGGAGAGCGTTAAATATCCTCGAGGTTCTCTTCGACCACGGCCTCGCTGGTGGGCGGCACCCCGATCTCGGCGGCTTTTTTATCGGCCATCGTCAGCAGCCGGCGGATACGCCCGGCCACCGCGTCCTTAGTCATGGGCGGATCGGCCAGACGCCCGAGTTCCTCGAGGGATTCCTGGCGATGCTTGATGCGTAGTGTGCCGGCTTCGACGAGATGCTCGGGCACATCATCACCGAGGATCTCCATGGCCCGCTCCACCTTGGCGGCCGCGGCCACCGCTGCCCGCACCGAGCGGCGGAGATTGGCATCGTCGAAGTTGGCGAGCCGGTTGGCCGAGGCTTGGTCTTCGCGCTTGATACGCTCTTCATCCCACTGCAGTCGTGTCAGATGAGCGCCGAGACGGGCAAGCAACACCCCGATATCGGTGCCATCTTTGACCACTACCTTCACTACCCCGCGGGTTTCTTTGGCCTTGGCGTTAACGTTCAGCCGGCGCGCCCCACCCACCAGCGCGGAGGCCGCCAGGGTGCAGGGCGCGGCGATCTCAAGTGCGGTCGAGCGGGCGGGATCGGCCAACTGCCCGGAGGCGAGGAACGCACCCCGCAGCGCCGCTTCGATCTCCACCACGGTGCCGGAGACGATATGCGGCGGCAGCCCCACCACGAGATGCCCCGAGCGGGTCACCAGCCCCAGCCGGCGAATGATATCGGTGGTGCCATCTTCGAGGTGCAGCACATAGCGGCCATCCCGCGAGGTCGAGCCAGGTCCGGGGGTGGTGATGCTCGGGGTGGCGTCGAAAAGCTCGCGGAAGAAGGTCTCGGCGCGGGTGGCAATGGCCTCGGTATCTACCTCGATGTCGATGACCGGCTGGCTCTGGGCGATGCTGATCTCGCCGCCGTAGCGGATAAGAGCGGCCAGTTCCGCCGCGCGGGCCTGGGGCCGGGTACAACGGGCAACGGCGAGTTCTTCTTTGACTCGCGCGGTGAGCGAGGCCATGGTCCTCCCTGTGTTCTATGCGGTGGTGGTGCGTCTAGCGCTGGGCGTAGGCGTGCTCGAGAGCCGTGGCGAGGCGCTGCGGATCGTGGGTATCAAGGTACCTGCCGGCCTCGTCGCGACCACGCACGGGGGCAAAATCGATCTCCGCGGAGAGCTTCTGCGCGGCGCGGATGAGATAGTTTTTCTCGTTGTGGGTGAAGGGGGTATCGGCATCGATGATGATGCGATCCACCTGCAGCCGCGGCGCGTGCTGGGAGAGCATGTGAATGTGCCGCTCGATGGAAAAGCCCGCCGTTTCGCCCGGCTCAGAGGTCAGGTTGAGCACCACCACGCGTTGCGCTTTCGTCTCTGCGATGGCGTCGACGATTCCGGGCACCAGCAGGTGCGGAATCACGCTGGAAAACCACGAGCCCGGGCCTAGAGTGACGATATCGGCGCCCAGAATGGCCTCGCGGGCGTGCTCGCTGACCTGCGGGGCCTCCGGGATTACGCGCACGCGCCGCACGGTGCCGGGGGTGGTGGCCACAGCCACCTGGCCGCGCACCGGGTGCATGATCCGCGGATCATCGTCCAGCCCCGCCACGTCGGCTTCGATATCGAGGGGCTCTTCCACCATGGGCAGCACCCGCCCCGAGCAGCCCACGAGCTGCGCCACCGTGTCCAGGGCGGCCACCGGCGAGTCGAGGATCTCCCCTAGCCCTGCCAGCAGCAGGTTGCCCACGGCGTGGCCGGCGAGGGCGCCATTGCCGCCGAAACGGTGCTGCAGCAGCTCCTCCCAGAGCTGGCCGTGCTCGGTGCGGGCCGATAGCGCCGCCAGCGCCATGCGGAGATCCCCGGGCGGCACTTGGTTGAGCTCCTTGCGGATGCGTCCCGAGGAACCGCCATCATCGGCCACGGTGACCACGGCGTTGACGGAGTCAGTGGCCAATAGCCGGGCAGCACGAAGGGTCTGGAAGAGGCCGTGGCCCCCACCAAGGCTGGTAATCACAGCAGGTTGGGAAGACATAGTTGGTGTATAACTCGTTTCTGCAACGACGAGAGACGTATAAGGACAGCGGGCGAGCCGCCGTTAGTTGCGGCTGAAGTGACGGTGCGCGACCGAGACATCCACATCGCTGAAGTTGTTCCGGATGCGGCGCGCCAATTCCTCGGCCACTGCCACGCTGCGGTGGTGCCCGCCGGTACAGCCCACCGCCACCGAAATGAAGTTCTTTCCCTCGCGGCGATAGCCGGTGGTCATCGGGGTGAGCATGGCCAAAAAGGCGGTGATGAACTCCTCGGCACCGGGCTGGGAGAGCACATAGTCGGACACCGCCTGGTCGGTGCCGCGGAAGGGCCGCAGCTCCGGCACCCAATAGGGATTGGGCAAAAAGCGCACATCCAGCACGATATCGGCATCCGCGGGAGCGCCGTGCTTGAAACCGAAGGATTGCACGGTCACGTGCTGGCGGCGGCGTTCCAAGGTGGCGAAGCTCGATTCGATGGAGCGACGCAGATCGTGCACGGACATCTCGGAGGTGTCAATGACCACATCGGCTTGTTCCTTCACCGCCGAGAGCATCTCGCGTTCGCGTTCGATGCCGGTTTGTAGCGTGCCGGAGCCCTGCAAGGGGTGGGTGCGGCGCACCGAGTCGAAGCGACGAATGAGCACATCATCGCGAGATTCCATGAACAAGACGGTGGGGTTATTGCCGCGCTCGTTCAGCTCCGCGATGGTTTGATCGAGGCTGCCTTTGAACTCGCGGGAGCGTACATCGGTGACCACCGCGAACTTCGACACCGGCGAGCCCTCGCGCAGGCAGAGATCCACAAACTCCAGCACCATTGCTGCCGGCAGATTCTGCGCCACGTGATAGCCCAGGTCTTCCAGCACGCGGGCCGCGGTATTCAGCCCCGCACCGGACATACCGGTGATGAGCACAGGCTTCGACTCCAGCGGCCGTTCTGCATCCTTATGCACGGCGCTTGTCGACGCCTTCTCGCTGCGGCTCTCAGCCGCCTCGGCGGGGCGGGAATCGTCTGTCAGGTCCGGGGAGTGAGGGGCTCGATCCATGGCTTTCATTCTAGCCACAGAGCGGAGGAGGGGAAGAGGCGTCGTCACGCGCACTAAGTAGTGGAGGAATGCAGCCCGTCATAGACGGCTTGGGCGAGATTCGGCCCGAAGCCTTTGACGGCCTGAATTTCCTCCACACTGGCCTCGCGGAGCTTTTTTACCGAGCCAAAATGCTTCACCAGATCCGTCCGGCGGGCCGGTCCCAGACCCGGGATGGAATCCAGGGCGGAGTGCCGCAGCCGCTTGGAGCGCTGCTGGCGGTGGAAGGTAATGGCGAAGCGGTGGGCTTCATCGCGGATCTGCTGCAATAAGAACAGTCCTTGGGAGTTGCGCGGCAGGATCAGCGGATCCTCCTCGCCGGGCAGCCAGATCTCCTCGAGGCGCTTGGCCAATCCGATGAGAGTGACATCCACCACCCCGAGCTCATCGAAGACGGCCTGGGCAGCATTCACCTGGGGCAGACCACCATCGACGATGAATAGATGCGGCGGGTAGGCGAAGCGCTTGGCCTCGGCGGACTGTTCCTCGACCTTTTCATCGCTGAAGGTGGAGCCGTCGAATTCTTCCTCGTGCGGCACCGCGGATTTATCGGTGCTGTGGCGCATGAAGCGGCGGCGGGTGACCTCTGCGATGGAGGCGACATCGTCCGAGCGCCCCTCGCCGGCGGCCTCTTTGATTTTGTAGCGGCGATAGTCCGACTTGCGCGGGGCGCCGTCCTCGAACACCACCAAGGAGGCCACCACATCGGTGCCCTGGATGTGGGAGATATCGGTGCACTCGATGCGCAGCGGCGCCTGCTCGAGCCCGAGGGCTTCTTGGATGTCGTGTAGCGCGGCAGAGCGGGCGGTGAGATCGCCGATCCTTTTCAGCTTGTGCTGCTTCAAGGCTTCGGCGGCATTGCGGGCCACGGTATCGGCGAGGGCCCGCTTATCGCCGCGCTGCGGCACGCGGAGATCCACATTCGCCCCGCGCAGCTGGCTGAGCCAGGTCCGCAGCTGCTCGGCGTCCTCGGGCATGACTGGCACCAGCACCTCGCGGGGAATCACCGCCTGGCGCTCCGGGGTGGCCCGGGATTCCTGATCCACCCCGCGGCGGTTATCGGACATATCGAGCTCGGCGTGTTCGGAGGACTCGGCGGCATCCCCATAGAACTGGGTCAGGAAGGTGCCCAGCAGCGCGGGGATGGCCGGGTCGGCGGCGTCGTTGAACTCGGTGTTGCTGGCGGTCGAGGCGTCTTTTTCCACAATCCATCCACGCTGGCCACGGATACGGCCCTGGCGGACGTGGAAAAGCTGTACTGCCGCCTCTAACTGATCGGTGGACACGGCGATGATATCGCAGTCGGTGCCATCGCCGAGCACCACGGCTTGGCGCTCCATCACTTTCTGGACGGCGGCAAGATCATCGCGCAGCCGCGCCGCCTTTTCAAAGTCCAGCTCCTCGGAGGCGGCGTACATATCGGCTTCGATGCGGCGGAGCACCTGATCTGTGCGGCCGGACATGAAGTCGATGAACCCGGCGACGATCTCGCGGTACTCTGGGATGGTCACCCGCGCCACGCACGGGGCACAGCATTTGTCGATATAGCCAAGCAGGCAGGGGCGGCCGAGGCTTTCGTGGCGCTTAAACACCCCCGTGGAGCAGGTGCGCAGGGGAAATACTCGGGTGAGCAGATCGAGGGTCTCCCGGATGGCCCAAGCATGCGAGTAGGGGCCAAAGTAGCGGACGTTCCGGCGGCGCGGGCCGCGGTAGACGAAGGCGCGGGGATAGTCCTCCCCCATGGAGACGGCCAGGACGGGGTAGGTTTTATCGTCCCGGTATTTGACGTTGAAACGGGGATCAAATTTTTTGATCCACGTATATTCCAGCTGCAGCGCCTCTACCTCGCTGGATACCACCGTCCATTCCACGCTGGCACCCGCGAACACCATGTGCCGGGTGCGGGGGTGTAGATTGGCCACGTCCTGGAAATAGCTGGACAGCCGCGAGCGCAGCGATTTGGCTTTGCCCACATAGATCACGCGGCCGTGCTCGTCGCGGAACTTATATACCCCCGGATCCACAGGAATGGTGCCGGGGGCGGGGCGATAGGTTGCTGGATCAGCCATGGGGTGTGGTCTGGACCTTCACGTAGCTGTGCGGGTGTGGGAGGAAAGACAGCAGCGGCGCTGCTGGGCTGGGCTAGTCCTGGGGCATATACCTGGACTCAAGCTCACGGAAATCGGTGACGGCGCGCACCACCTGTTCTCCATCACGGGCGAAGAAGGCCCACATGGGAACGAACTCGAAGTCCGGCAGCTCCAGCCGGGCGGCGGGGCTTTTCTTGGGAAAGGACAGCCCATAAATCAGCTGCCACGGGTAGAAGCGGGTACCGATAAAGTTACGTACCTCTACCCCATCTGCGTTGGCCCGCACGCGAGGACGACGAATGCCCCAGCACAGCCACACGAAAACGAGGCCGATGCCCACGAAGGCCCACTGGTCGATCGGGGTGACGGCGGCGCCGGTATCGCCCACAGCCACCACGAAGGCCATGAAGATATGGACGGCGAGCACCACCGCCATGGATGCCCACGAAATCACGCGCAACATCCGAGACGTCACCACGAGCTCCCAAGGCTTATCGGTAGTGGTGGCCGCATCCGCCGAGACATACGTCTGAAGGTTCTCTTCGCGAGAGCTAGTCACTATCTTTCCCAACCACTTTCTGCTTTTGCGTGGCACCGGGGTGCAACCGACGCCTTCACTATCACTAGACCAAACTTACCTGCCTACATGCTCAAGGGCTAAAAACTCCGGCAGCCGAGCGCGCCGGCCGCCGCCTCTTAGCGACGCAGCCGCGCCAGCGTTGCCGCAGTGTGCAGCGCCGCCACGGTGGCCTCTGCGCCCTTGTCCTCGACAGACTCGGCAAAGCCGGCCCGCTCGCGGGCCTGTTCTACGGTGTGGGTGGTCAGCACCCCATTGCCCACTGGAGTGCGCTCGTCGAGGGCGACGCGGGTAAGTCCCTCGGTGACGGAGTCGCAGACATAGTCGAAGTGCGGGGTTCCGCCCTGGATCACGCAGCCATTGGCGACGACGGCATCGCACTGCTCGGCCAGCGCCTGGGCCACCACGGGCAGCTCGAGGGCGCCCATCACGCGGGCCTCGATCACCCTAGCGCCCAGCTCCTTGGCTTGGGCGATGGCGCGGGCGTGCAGCTGGTCGCAGATCTCCTCATTCCACGTGGCGCTCACAATGCCCACAGTCAGGCCCTCTGCCTTGATATGTGGGGTGCTGGGGAGTCCTTCTTTGGCCATGTTTTTAGCTCCTTTTCGGCTCGGTGCTGGGGTGGGTCGCGTCCCACTGCTCGACCACGGGAAGATCGTGGCCCATGCGGTCGCGCTTGGTACGCAGATAGCGGATATTGTCCTCGTGGGCCTCGACCGGCACGGGGGTGCGTTCGGCAATAGTGAGCCCGTGGCCCTCGATCCCATGCCGCTTGGCTGGGTTATTGCTCAGGAGGTTCAGCGAGCGTATGCCTAAGTCCTTGAGGATCTGCGCCCCGGTGCCGTACTCGCGGGCATCGGCCGGATAGCCGAGGGAGAGATTGGCGTCGACGGTATCTGCTCCCCCATCCTGCAGCTGATAGGCCTTGAGCTTGGCGAGCAGCCCGATACCGCGGCCCTCATGGCCCCGCATATAGAGCACCACGCCGCGGCCTCGTTGCTGCACCATCGCCATCGAGCTATGCAGCTGCTGGCCGCAGTCACAGCGCCGCGAGCCGAAGGCATCGCCGGTGAGGCACTCGGAGTGGATGCGCACCAACACATCCTCACCGCCCTCGCTGGCGGGATCGCCCACCACCAGTGCGACATGCTCGGCCCCATCGACGAGACTGCGGTAGCCGATCGCGCGGAAGGTGCCATAGTCGGTGGGCAGCACGGTGTCGGTGACTCGCTCGACCAGTTGTTCTTTGCGGCGGCGATAGTGGATGAGCTGCTCGATGGAGATCAGGCGCAATCCCTGCTCATCGCAGAAGCGCCGCAACTCTGGGGCCCGGGCCATGTCGGTGGGATCGTCTTCGGAGACCACCTCGCAGAGCACCCCGGCGGGCCGCAGCCCCGCCAGCCGGGCGAGATCCACGGCTGCCTCGGTGTGGCCGGCGCGCACCAACACCCCGCCGGCCCGCGCCCGCAGCGGCACCACGTGGCCGGGACGGGTGAAGTGATCTGGGGTACTGGAGGGATCAGCCAGCCGCCGCACGGTTTCGGCGCGGCAGCTCGCGGAAATACCGGTGGTGCCAGTATTGGCGTCCACGGTCACGGTATAGGCGGTGCCGCGGGCGTCCTCGTTGTGCGCGGTCATCGGCGGCAAACCCAGCCGGTCGCAGTCGGCGGCCGGCAGCGGGGCGCAGATATAGCCGGAGGAATAGCGCACCATAAAGGCCATGAGTTCGGGTGTGGCTTTTTCGGCAGCGAAGATAATATCGCCTTCGTTCTCGCGGGTTTCATCATCCACGACCACCACGGCTTTACCCTCGCGGATATCGCGCAGCGCCTCCTCTACGGAATCTAGGCGCACGCCTGCATGATCAGTCATCCTGTGGGGTGTCCTTTCCCTCGCGGGGCGTGGTGCCGAGAGTCATCTTCTCCACATACTTGGCGATCACATCGACCTCGAGGTTCACCGTGTCCCCAGCCTGGAGCTCGCCGAGGATAGTATCGCGCAGCGTGGTGGGGATCAGCGAGACCTCGAAATACTCCTCCCCCACGGCGCTGACGGTCAGCGAGGTGCCGCTGACGGTGATGGAGCCTTTTTCCACCACATAGCGCGCCAACGGGGCGGGCAGGCTGAAGCGGACAACCTCCCAGCGCTCGCCCGGGGTGCGCGAGAGCAGCGTGGCGACGCCGTCGACATGTCCCTGCACGATATGGCCACCGAATCGACCGCCGGCGGCCATGGCGCGCTCGAGATTCACCGCATCGCCCACCTGGAGCTGTCCGATGCTGGAGCGATCGAGGGTCTCCTGCATGACGTCCACGCTGAAGCTCGTGGCGTTCCACTCCGTAATGGTCAAGCACACTCCGTTGACGGCAATGGAGGCGCCGGCGGTGGCGTCCTCGAGCACGCGCTGGCAGGCGATGCTGAGCCGCGCAGAGTCACTGCCATGGTCGATCGCGGCTACCTGGCCGATTTCTTCGACGAGTCCGGTGAACATTTATTCCTTCCTGGTTGCGAGCAGCCGGTGGGCCTGCGGGGATCGTGCGATAAGTAGTACGTCGTTATCGAGGACTTCGCTTGATTCAAGCACAAAACGACGCTGCTCGGAGATGGTGGTGGCCAGCCCGCCGGTGCTGATTCCGCGGCCGCTGCCGAGCAGCGTGGGGGCGGTATAGGACTCGAGGGCGTCGACGAGCCCCGCCCGCAGCAGCGAGCCGGCCACGGCCGCGCCACCTTCGATGAGCACATCCACGTGCCCGCGCTGCCGGAGGTAGTCCAGCAGCTCCTTGATGCTGGCGCACTGGCGGACGCCGCGGCGGTTCAGGTGGCTCTCGGGTGGCAGGGCGCGCGTGCCGAGCACGATCGCCTCGGGCTGGTGGGGATATTCGTGGCCCTCGGGGGTGCGGGCGCTCAGCCGCGGATTATCGACCCATACCGTGCCGGTGCCCACCACGATGGCATCGCGGCGGGAGCGATCCTCGTGGACTCGGGCGCGGGCGACTGGGCCGGTGATCCACTGGCTGGTTCCATCGGCGGCGGCGCTAAACCCGTCGAGGGTATGCGCTGTTTTCAGCGTGAGATGCGCCCGGCCGAGGCGGGTACTGAGAAGCCAGGGCACGAGTGTGTCGCTGCGCAGCTGCGGATGCTGCACCACTCGCACACCGCGAGCGCGCAATCGCTCGACTCCGCCTGCGGCCACGGGATTGGGGTCGGCGTGAATATAGTGCAGCTCGGCAATACCTGCCTCCAGCAGCGCCTCGACGCAGGGTCCGGTGCGGCCCACGTGGTTGCAAGGTTCGAGAGTGACGAAGGCACAGCCGCCACGAGCAGGCGCGCCCGCAGCGCGCAGGGCCTGGATTTCAGCATGGTCCCCGCCAGGCGGCTGCGTGGCGCCCTCGCCCAGAATGCGGCGCTGGGTGGCATCGGTGATCACACACCCCACCGCTGGGTTGGGTGCGGTCGTGCCGGCCACTGCACGGGAGAGCTCGATGGCGCGGCGCAGCAGCGCCGCCGGGTCTGGCTGCATCGGCGCGGTGGTTTAGCGGGCGCCAGCGGCCAGCTCGCGGAGCCGATCCACCTCTGCTCCGGGATCCTCCGCGCCAAAGACAGCGGAGCCGGCCACGAAGGCATCGCAGCCTGCGGCCGCGGCCTGCTCGATGGTGCCGGCGCCGATACCGCCATCGATCTCGATGAGAGTGGATAAACCGCGGGAGTCGATCTCCGCCCGCAGGGCGCGCACCTTCTCCAGCTGCTCCGGCATGAAGGACTGGCCGCCGAAGCCGGGCTCCACGCTCATCACCAGCACGAGATCGAAGTGCTCGAGCTCGCTGAGCAGCGGTTCAATGGGAGTGCCAGGCCGCAGGGAGAATCCAGCCTTGACCCCGTGGGCCCGAATCTGGCGGGCCACGGCCACGGGATCGTCCACTGCCTCGACGTGGAAAATAATGCAGTCGGCGCCGGCCTTGACGTAGGTGTCGATCCAGGCCTCGGGGCGCTCGATCATCAAGTGCACATCGAGGTGGGTATCGGTGTGATCGTTGACATTGGCGGTCACACCGGGACCGAAGGAGAGGTTGGGCACGAAGTGGCCATCCATGATGTCCACGTGCAGCCAATCGGCGTTGGCCACGCGATCAATCTCCGCACCGAGGGCGGTGAAATCGGCGGCAAGAATCGAGGGGGCGATGATCGGGGTACTCATGCCTCGATCATACGACACGCTTAGGACACACTCTTTTTGCGCAGCACCGCGCAGAACATCGCGTCGGTGCCATGACGGTGCGGCCACATGTGTGCCGAGAGGTACTCGCCCACCTGCTCCATGGGCGCCAGCAGGGGCCGTACATCCAGCTCTTCCAGCTCCGGGTGCTCCCGCAGCGTCTTATCCACGATCTCTCGGGTTTCGCGCAGATCCGGAGAGCAGGTGGAATAGAGGATCACTCCCCCATCCCGGACCAAGTGAGCGGCAGAATCCAGCAGCTCCGATTGCAGGGCGGTGAGCTCGGCGATATCGCTCTCCGATTTGGTCCAGCGGGCTTCGGGGCGGCGTCGTAAAGAGCCCAGCCCGGAGCAGGGGGCGTCGACGAGGATGCGGTCATAGCCAGAGCGTAGCCCCGGGGAGCGGCCATCGGCTTCATGGACAGTGACCGGCAGCCCCTCGGTGGCGGTGCGCACCAGCTTCGCGCGGTGCGGGGTCGGCTCCACCGCGTCCACGGCGGCGCCATCGATACCGGCAATCGCGGCAATCAGGGCCGCCTTGCCGCCGGGGCCGGCGCACAGATCCAGCCAGCGACCGCTATCCTCGCCCAGCAGCGGGGCCTCGGTAAGGGCGCGGCCAATGAGCTGGCTGCCCTCGTCCTGCACGGCGGCCAGCTTCTCCTGCACCGGCGGGCACTCGGCCGGGTCACCCCCGGGCAGGTAGACGGCATAAGGGCTATAGGCGCCCTCCTCGCCGCCGCTGATCAAGGCCAATTCCTCAGCACTCATCAGCCCCGGCTTGGCCACCAGGTGCACGGTGGGCCGCTCCGAGTTGGCCGCCAAGGCCTCCTCGAGTTCCGTGGCTTGGCCCTCGGCATCCAGCCCCAGCGCCGCCGCAAAGGAGCGAGCGATCCACGTGGGGTGCTGGGCGCGGAAGGCGGTGCGGGCGATACCCATGTTCGGCCCGGCATCATCCAGCCACTGCTCGAGACTGGAGCGGCTGATGGTGCGCAGGGTGCCGTTGATGAAACCGGTGGCGCGCTCATGGCCCAAGCCGCGGGCCATGCGCACCGAGGTATCGATCGCCGCATGGGGTTCCACGCGGGTATAAAGCAGCTGATAGGTGCCCAATTCCAGGACGGCGAGCAATTCGGGGGTGATGTCTTTGAGCGGCCGTGCAGCGGCGCGGGAGACGATAGCGTCCAGCACACCGCGGGCCCGGAGGCTGCCATAGGCCAGCTCGGTGGCAAAGGCGGCGTCGCGGCCGGAGAGCTTCTGCTCGCGCAGCAGGTTCGGCAGCAGCAGATTGGCATAGGCCTGATCGCGGCGCACCGCCATGAGTGTCTGCAGCGCCACGATGCGCGCCAGATCCACCTCATTGTCCCGCAGGCTCTTCACCTGCTGGCGGGGACTAAGCCCGCCAGATGTCTGCTGGCCGCCGCGGCGGCGCTGGTGCTCACGCCCGCGCCCGGCATCGCGGGAGTGCGAGATCACTGAGCCGCGCTCACGGCGCTCGCCCCGACCGCCCCGCTGCTCGCCGCGGTCAGCACCCCGCTTCGTCGAACGCGACCCTTTCTTCGCACGGGAACGGAATCCACCACTGTTACTCATCGCCACTGCATCCCTTCTGCGTCTGCTGCCTGCACCCCGCGCGCCCACGCGGTGGCCTCCATCATTTTCTTGCCCGGTAGCTGCACTTTCTCCACCACTAGCGGCGTGGTGCCGGTGCCGAGGAATACGGCCTTTTTGCTCAGCTCTACCGCCCCCGGCGCCAGAGTGGGCGCAGCATCGGATTCCTCGGCGATACGGGCAGCACCAATCTTGACTCGCTTCTCGGCCGCATCGAGCACCCAGGCACCCGGCGCCGGGGTGAAGGCGCGAATGGCGCGGTCGACGGCGATCGCCGGCTGGCTGAGATCCAGCTTGGCGTCCTGGGTGCTGATCTTCGGCGCATAGCTCGGCTCGCCCTGCTGGGCCCGCGCCTCGATAGCGCCGGACTCCAGGCCATCCATGGTGGCGACGAGCAGCTCCGCCCCGGCATAGGCGAGGGTGGTGAGCAGATCATCGGCATTATCGCGCGGGCCGATGCGCTGAGTGAGGGTGCCGAGCACCGGGCCGGTATCCAAGCCTTCTTCAATACGGAAAGTGGAGGCGCCGGTGATGTCGTCACCGTGCAGAATCGCGGATTGCACCGGGGCCGCGCCACGCCAGGCCGGCAACACCGAAAAGTGCAGATTCACCCAGCCGTGCGGGGCCGACTCGAGCATATCGGCGGGGATGAGCTGGCCATAGGCCACCACCGGAATACAATCCGGTGCCAGCTCAGCGAGGCGCTGGCGCACAGCCGCACCATCCTCACTATCGGACTTCAACGTGGCGGGTTTGAGCACCTCGATGCCGCGTTTTTCGGCGAGGGCCGCAACGGGCGAGGGGCTGAGTTTCTTGCCGCGACCGCGCCGGGCGTCCGGCTGAGTGATCACGGCAACGACCTCGTGGTCGGAGTCAAGCAGCCTGCTGAGGGCCACGACGGCGGGTTCGGGGGTGCCGGCAAATACTAGGCGCATGGGGTGAGGGGATGTCCTTTGACAAGCTCGCGAAGATGGGCAGTGATGCGTCGATAAGCATAGTGCAGCGGGAAACGATGCCGCTGCTAGAACCACTCGGAGGCGCGGATCTCGGCCATGGCCTCCTTGCGCAGCGCGGGGCTGAGGCGGGAGAGGAAGAGCACGCCGTCGAGGTGATCGGTTTCGTGCTGCACACAGCGTGCGAGCAGCCCCGTGGCCTCGAAGCTGATCTCCTTACCCTCGAGATCCTGCCCGGTGCAGCGGATACGGGCGGCGCGCTCGACGTCCTTATGCACCCCCGGAATGGAGAGGCAGCCTTCATTACCTAATTCGGTGTCCTCATCGAGGGCCTCCCACTGCGGATTAATGACGACCCCGCGGGCGCCCTCCGTCTCGTGGGAGCAATCGTAGACAAAGATGCGCTGCAGAATCCCCACCTGATTCGCCGCCAAGCCCACCCCGTGGTGTTCCTCCATGGTCTCGAGCATGTCCTCGGCCAGGGTGCGCAGCGCGCTATCGAAGGTGGTGATCTCATCGGCGCGACTGCGCAGCACGGGATCGCCGAATAAACGAACCTCTCGAATGGTCATGGTGGCAGAGTCTCCTTGGACGTTCACGGGGATAGATCAGAATTAACTCCCCCACTATAAGCACCGCGCCACTCGCAGCGGGCATAGTGCGCGGGGCTCGCACGCTTATCGACGCCGCCCTGGTTCCAGCAGCCATCCGCCGCGCCGGGCGCAGACGCCGCTGCCGCCGACAACGCCACGCGGCCCGCCCCAGCTTTCTCGCAGGGAGAGCGGGACGGGCCGTGGTGTCTCGACCGTATATATAAGGTGCGGCTAGCAGCTGTGCGCGAGCTGTTCGCCCTGGGCGGGTGTGATGGCGGCGATGGCGGAGGCGGCCGCGATGCCGCTGGTGCGCTCGAAGTGCACCGGCTCGGGCACCCCCGCCGCCTGGGCTGCGGCCGCAAGGCCCGCAGAGCGCGGGGTGGGCTGATGCGCCGCCGCCTTCTTCGTAGAGTGGGAGCGGGCAATCGCCAGCTGGATGGCCTTGGCCACCAGCCCGGGCTTATTCACCTGGGCCCAGGAGAGCAAGCGGGCGATGCCGTGGGTGCTCAGGCGGGTCACGCGTTGAGACAGGGTCATGGTTTAGTCCTTTTCTTGTCCTGCATGCACTGCCTCAACAATGCTGCTCACTTCTTCATAGGCTGCCTCGCGGTCACGTTCCACGAGGCCGATGCGGGTGCGGCGGTCGAGGATATCCTCCACCGTTAGCGCCCCTTCGTGGGTGAGGGCGAAGGCGATCTCGGCGCGGGTGATATCCAGCCCGGCCACCCGGTCCAGCGGGCGCTCGATCGGGGCCGCCGCCACCACCGTGGGGGCCTCATAGCCATAGCGCTCCACCAGCGAGGCGGGCAGGCCCTCCAGCTCGGCCGCGGTGACCCGCAGCATATCGGGATGGGTGGGAGCGCCCACATAGGGCAGGGTGTGGGTGCGGCAGGGGCCGGCACGCAGGCCCTTGCGGCGCAGGATCTCATCGATGGCTTCCTCGGCCATGAGGCGGAACTCAGTGTATTTGCCGCCGACGATCGAGATCAGCCCGGTGGGGGCCTCGATGGTGCTGTGGCGGCGGGAGAGATCCGCGGTGTTGCCATCCCCGCCGGCGTCGATGAGTGGGCGCAGCCCAGTGAAGGCGCCGATGACGTCCTCGCGGGTGAGCGCGGTACCCAGGCCGCGGTTGATGGCGTGGAGAATGAACTCGATATCCTCCTCCGGGGTGGGCGGCACATCTGGAATCGGACCGGGGGTGTCCTCGTCGGTCAGGCCAATGTAGACGCGGCCGAATTGTTGCGGCAGCAGGAACACGTAGCGAGAGATGGACCCAGGCAGCGGCACGGTGAGCGCGCCGGTGGGGTTGCCGAGGGTGGCAGCGTCCACCACGATGTGGGTGCCGCGGGAAGGGCGGATGGTGATCTCCGGATCCACTGCCCCAGCCCATACCCCGGTGGCATTGACCACCGCGCGGGCGGAGATGCTGAACTCGGAGCGATCGAGCACATCGCGCACGGTCACTCCGGTGCCGTGGGCCTGCACCACCTCGGCCTGGGTGATAATGCGCGCGCCTTCGCCGGCGGCGGTGCGGGCTACGGCGGTGACGATGCGGGCGTCATCGATCATCTGCCCGTCATAGTTCACCCACGAGCCGCGGAGTTTCTCCTGCGATGCGGTGGGACACAGCTTGAGGGTTTCTTTCTTGGAGGCGTAGCGGGAGCGCGGCAGCACCGCGGAGCTGGTGCCGGCCGCGATGCGCAGCATATCGCCGGCGATAAAGCCCAGGCGCATGGCCGCCTTTTGTACCAGGTTGGTGTCTGCGCCCAGCAGGGCCACCTGCGGCAGTGCCCGCACCAGGTGCGGGGCGTTGTGCTCCATGAGCAGGCCGCGCTCCTTGGCGGAGTGCAGCGCAATGCCGATCTCGAACTTGGCCAGATAGCGCAGGCCCCCGTGGGCCAGCTTGGAGGACCAGCGGGATGTGCCGAAACCGAGGTCGCGCCGCTCGAGCAGCACGGTGTTCAGGCCGCGGGTGGCGGCATCGAGCGCGATACCGGCGCCGGTGATGCCACCGCCGATAACCACGAGATCAATATCTGCGGGGTTGTCCTCGAGATAGGCAATATCCTCCGCACGACGAGCTGCGTTTAAGGCAGTGTTCATGGCAGTACGTACCCTTCTAGGATGATTCTCAATTCTTGGTCCCAGGTGCTGCTGGGCTGGTGCGCGCGAAGAATCGGCGCGAAGATGCGGGAGCTTAATGCGGAGTGCTGCAGAATCGAGCAGCACATGGTGGCTAGGGCGTGCGCATTGCGCTGGCAGATGGTCTCGGGCGCCTGCTGCTGCACGCGCTCGATCACCTGCTCGAGGATGGCGATGATCCTGATCTGTGACTCGCCGAGCCGCCGGAAGAAGTAGGTTCCCAGCAGCTCGGGCTGCTCCTCCACGATGATGGTGATCACGGGGTGCACGGCCACCATGCGGGCCGCATCCAGCAAGGCCTCCACCATCTGCGGGCCGGTGGCGGGCTGCCGCTGCAGCGACATCGTGACCTCGATCAATTCGTGGGTGAGCAGCTTGCTGATCACAGCGTCCTTGCCGGAGAAGCGCGCATAGAGCGTGGGGCGCGAAATCTTGGCCCCGCGGGCCACTGCGGACATGGTGGTACCGCGAATGCCCGCCTCGAGCACGAGCTCGCGGGCGGCCTGCATAATCGCTTGGTCAATATCGATCCCCATGGCTTCATTCTCGCCGACGCAGCTACGGGGGTGTCAACAACTCCCGCTTTACATCTTTTAGCCGCTCACCTCCGGCCAGCCCATCGCCGCAGTTCAGGCGGCCTCCCTGCATGCAGGGGTGAACTTTACACACCCCGCTCTACGACGCCTTTTGGCTGCTACACCCTCTTTCGGGCCCCCGAACGCGCTTGTAGCGTGAGCGATATGAACACTCTGCCCACTCCCCCCATGTCCTTTTCCATCTGGGGTACTGAACAGGAAGCCAAGCCTCTCAGCGCGAACCTGCAGTCGCTGGTGAGCAAGGTTGTCGGTTCCACCACTCCCCGACCAGCCCCCGCCCAGCCGGATGTGAAGATCACCGAGTCCGCGCTGAGCGAGGCCCAGATCGAGCAGCTGGCCGCGATCGTCGGCGCCGGCTATGTCACCCAGGATCGCGAGCAGCGCATCCCGCGGGCCCGCGGCAAGTCCTACTTTGACCTCCTCGATTGGCGCGAGGATGCCGTGATCGATGTCCCCGATGCCGTGATCGCTCCGGCCAGCAACGACGAGGTGCTGGCGATCCTGCAGTGGTGCACGAACGAGCGCGTGGCCGTGGTTCCCTTCGGCGGCGGCACCTCCGTGGTCGGCGGCGTCTCTCCGCTGCGCGGTGACTTCGATGCCGTGCTCAGCCTCGATCTGGCGCGCTTCGACGCCATCGAGGATGTGGATCCCATCAGCGGCGAGGCCACCCTGGGCGCGGGCATGTCCGGCCCCCACGCCGAGATCGCCCTAGCCGAGCATGGCCTGCAGCTCGGACACTTCCCGCAGTCCTTCCCCTACGCCACCATTGGCGGTTTCGCCGCCACCCGCTCCTCGGGGCAAAACTCTGCCGGCTATGGCCGCTTCGATGAGATGGTGGCCTCGATGGAGGTCGTCACCCCCACCGGCATCACCACCGTCGGTGATGCGGCCCCGGCCTCGGCCGCCGGCCCGGACATCAAGGAGATCTTCCTCGGCTCCGAGGGCGCCTTCGGCGTGATCACCAAGGTGCGGCTGAAGGTGCACCCCATCCCCGAGACCAAGGCGTACGAGGCCTTCGTCTTCGATGACTTCGCCCACGGCGTCGCCGGGGTGCGCGCGGTGGAACAACAGGGCACCGGCCCCACCGTGATTCGCCTCTCCGATGAGATCGAATCCGCCACCAACCTCACCTCCACCGACGCGATCGGCGAGTCCGATGCCGCCGCCCCGCACGGCTGCCTGTGCCTGACCATGTACGAGGGCACCCGCGAGCATGTGGCCTCCCGCCATGAGGAGACCCGCAACCTCTTGCTATCGATGGGTGCTACCTCCGTCGGAGAAGCCCCCGTGCGCAAGTGGGAGAAGGGCCGCTTTGGCGCGCCTGTGCTGCGTGATGCCCTGCTCGATGCCGGCGTGCTCTGCGAAACCTTCGAAACGGCCACCACGTGGAGCAATGTGCCGGCCCTGAAGAAGGCCGTCACGGCCGCTGTCACCGCCTCCCTCGGCGATGGCGATTCAGTGGCGCTTGTGCTCTGCCACGTCTCCCACGTCTACGCCAATGGCTGCTCGCTGTATTTCACCATCCTTGGTGCACAGAACGATCAGCCGCTCCAACAGTGGGGCACCGCCAAGCGCGCAATCCTGCAGGCCATCACCGATCATGGCGGCACCATCACCCACCACCATGCGGTGGGCAAGGATCACGCGGGCTTCATGGACAAGGAAGTCGGCGAGATGGGCCTTGGCGTGCTGCGCGCGATCAAGAGCCACCTCGATCCGGCCGGCATCTTAAACCCAGGAAAGCTGCTGCCATGAATGAGATCGCGATCTACCAACGAGAGATTTCCCGGGTAGCGCTCCTAACCAATCCTGCCGCCGGCAAGGGCGTGGCAAAGGCGAAAAGCGCCATCGCGGAGCGTCGCTTCAACGAGCTCGGCATCGATGTGGTGAGCATCTCGGGCGCTACTCCCGCCGCCTCGGCCGAGCTGGCCCAGGAGGCCGTGGCCTCTGGGGTGGATGCGCTGGTGGTCTGCGGCGGCGATGGGCTGATCAATCTCGCCCTGCAGGCCCAGGCGACCACCGATGTGCCGCTGGGTATCATTCCAGCGGGCACGGGTAATGATCACGCCCGCGAATACGGGCTGCCGCTGGACCCGGAGAAAGCCGCCGAGCTCATCGCCCGCGGGGTGTGCCTGCGCACCGATCTCGGCGTGATGCGCACCGATAGCGGCCGCGAGCGCTTCTTTGGCACCTGCGTGACCCAAGGCTTCGACTCGATCGTCACCGAGCGCACCAATACCATCTCCTGGCCCAAGGGCTCGGCCCGCTATGTGGTTGCGATTCTGCTCGAATTCCTCCACTTCCATTCCATTCCGTCGAAGATCTACCTCGACGGCACGCTGGAGATCGACGAGCCGATCACTCTTGCCGCCGTGGGCAATACCCGCTCCTATGGCGGCGGCATGAAGATCTGCCCCGATGCCCTCCACAGCGATGGCCTGCTGGATCTCACGGTATTGGGAAGGATGAACCGCTACAACGTGGCGAAGAAGTTCCCGCGCATCTACACCGGCAATATCCGCAGCGTCGAGGGCGTGCACCAGTATCGTGCGGAGGAGATCCGCATCGAGATGCCGAATATGCCTGTCTACGCCGATGGCGACCGCTTCGATTTGCTGCCCATCACCTACTCGGTTGCCCGCAACGCCGGCTTCTACCTCATCCCCACCCCTTAAACACCGATTCACCCCTCCCCGTGGTTGCACAGGGAGGGGTGTTTTTTACGCTTATCGACGCCTTCTCGCAGGCCACACACCCCTGCTGCTATAGCGAAGACACATCCGCCCCGTAGCCGATGCTACGGGGCGTCTGGGTACCGCTTTAGCGGGCGTCGACAAGCTCGGGCTCTGTATCCTCCTCGACCTCCATCACGGCCGGGCGCTGCCGGTAGCGGAGGATGAGAACGGAGATGATCAGGCAGAGCACCGTCATGACCAGCAGCAGGAACGCGGCGCTGAGATACATCGCCCCCGTATCGCCTTCCACGCCACCGATGAAGAGGTTGCGCGCATAGGTCATGGGGTGAATATCGTGCAGCAGGCGCAGCGGCTTCGGCGTGAGCTGAATGGGCCAGACGCCACCGAAGCTGAAGACGCCGTAGGCGAAGAATCCGAGCGCCAAGGTGCCACCGATGAGCCGGCCGAAGGCGATGCGCAGCAGCTGGAAGAATGCGGTGCCATTGACAGCGAGGATCACCAGACCGAGGGCGAAGGCGGCGCGGTGCTGCACGCTAAAGCCGAGCAGCGTGCCCAACCAGGTGAGCAGGAAGAGCAGCGCAGTATTCGCCGCCGCGACCAGTCCGAAGCCACTGAGCACCTGCCAGAGCGGGCGGCGCTCCGAATGGCGGCCCAGAATATGCGGGGCGAGCATACTCACCAGCACCATCATGAGGATGCCGAAGACCAAGATGAGGATGAAGGTCACGCCACCGGAGAGCTGCTTGGAGGTGGGATCGTTGAGGTCCTGCAGCTCCTGGACGGGGTTGCGGTAGTCCTGGGAGTACACCACGGGCACCGCCATCTGCTGCGAGGAGGCCGCGATATTGCTGATCGTAGGCGCCTGTGCGGCGCCATCGACCAGGCCGGTGCGCAGCTGGCCGGTGCCGTCTTTGAGCTGGCGGACGCCGTCGTCAAGCTGATAGGTGCCATCGAGCATCTGCCCCATGCCATCGTCGAGCTCCACCGAGCCGGAGCGCAGTTGCCCCGTGCCGTCCTTGAGTTGCAGCACACCGGAAAGATACGGGGCCTGGGGATTATTCAGGTTATAGCTCATCTCCGCCGTGCCGTTTTTCAGCAGCTGCAGCTGATTGGCGAGCCCCTCGGGGTTGTTATTGTCCAGCCCGGCGACGATCTCCTCGAGCTTCGCGGCCTCCTTGTGCAGCTGCACGGTATGCAGCACCGAGATCATGGGCCGTAGCTGCTCGGCGGCCGCACCGGCCTGGCGTGCCAGCGGGATGAGCTTATCGGTCAGCTGGCCCACGCCGGCATCAATCTGGGCCGCACCAGCGCCGAGCTGGCCCGTGCCATCGAGCAGCTGGGCCATGCCATCATCGAGTTGGGCGGCGCCATCGCGCACCTGGGCGGTGCCGTCCTTGAGCTGATGGGCGCCATCGATACCCTGCTCGGTGCCATCTTTGAGCATGGCGGCACCATCATCGAGCTGCACCGCGCCATCGGCGGCCTCATTGAGGCCATCGCCGAGCTGGTTCATGCCCGCGAGGATCTCGCTGGAATAGCCCTCGGTGATGCCGGCCTGGATACCGGCTTGGATGCCGGGGATCAGCCCCGCGGTCAGCAGCGGCGTATTGGTGCCGTAGTGATCGTTATAGGAGATCACCACCTCGGCCTGGTGGGGTTGATCATCAATCACCGTGGCCACCTGTTTCGAGAAATCACGCGGAATGGAGATGGTGGCCACATAGACGCTTTCTTTCATCCCCGTGCTGGCCGCCTCTGCCGAGATCGAATCCACATTGAGGTAGCTGGTCTCCACCAGCCCCTTTTCAATGTCGTCGCCAAAGTTCACCTGCTGCCCATCCTGAGTGGTGCCTTCGTCCTCATTGACTAGGGCGATCTGCACGTCATCGAGGAAGTGCGAGGGATCCCACATGGACCACATCCATGCGGCTGCCACCAAAAGCGGTGCAACAAGCACCAACACAATGGCAGAGCGGATGGCAACACGGCGCTTCCGGCCGTAGAGCGGGGGTGTGATTCGCCTAGTTTTCATGATGTATGTCTCGCCTCTACAACTCGCAGTGGACGGTGATACGGCGCGATACCCACCGCCTTAGGAGATCAGCAGGTGTATGCACCGTTGTTTTTTCGACACACTCCCCCTCACAATGCGGGTAGCCGGCGGGCCGACCCTATCCCGTGTTGAGAACCGAAGACGCCCATCAACTATCGGCGCATCTTCGCACGTCAAGCGTGGGAGCGGTGTCTTAGACCTGAGAGTATTAACCACAATGAGCGCTGAATAGGCGTTCTTTACAGCTTTATGCAGATACGTACATAGCGTGGGGTAGCCCGATCATCACTGCAGGTCACAGAAGAATCCGCAGCGTAGAGCCCGATATATCGTCACCCCCGTACCCTTTACAGGTGACAGAGCTAACCAGTACCCACATTGTGGGGGAAACGCCACATTTTCTGAGTGAACCTGCTAATCGCTCCACCGAGCGGTGCCCTAGGGCTGTGGGGCTGCTGGGGCCAGAGAAGCGTCGATAAGCGGCGGCGGCGCAGCTGGCCGATAGATTCAAAAAACTATAACTATGATGGGGCAGCATGGGTGATGCAGTAAGTAATGAGACCTACACGCCGCGACAGCGCACGCGCTATCGCCAACGCCTCATGGATGATCTGGAGGTGTTTGACCGCCACCTCCAAGACGCGGAGTTCATCAACGAAGGCACCATCGGGCTGGAGCTCGAGCTCAACCTCGTCGATGAGAAGATGCAGCCGACGCTGTGCAATGACGCGGTGCTCGCCGAGCTCTCCGATGAGTACCAGTCCGAGATCGGGGCCTATAACGTCGAGCTGAATCATCCGCCGCTGTCCATCGCGGGCACGGGGCTGCAGCAGCTGGCCGATGGGCTCACTGAGCGGCTCGAAACCGTGCGTAAGGCCGCGGCCACCGCCGGCGCAGAGGTGGCGATGGTCGGCACCCTGCCGAGCGTGAGCACCGATTTTCTGCGCGGGCCTTCCTGGATGACCCCCGAGAATCGCTATAAGGCGCTGTCCAATAGCATCGTGGAATCCCGCGGCGAGCTCGTCCGCATCGAGCTGGAGCGCCAAGAGTCCTATAACGAGGAATTCGAGGACATCGCCCCCGAATCCACCTGCACCTCCATCCAGCTGCATCTGCAGGTGGCGCCGGATCGCTTTGCCGATGCCTGGAATGCCTCCCAAGCCATTGCCGGGGTGCAGACCGCGCTCAGCGCCAACTCCCCGCTTTTCGCGGGCCACAAGCTCTGGCACGAGTCCCGTATCCCCGTGTTTGAGCAGTCCATCGACACCCGCACCCCGGAGCTGATTCATCAGGGTGTGCGCCCCCGTGTCTGGTTTGGCGAACGCTGGATTACCAGCGCCTTCGACCTCTTCGAGGAGAATGTGCGCTACTTTTCACCGCTGCTGCCCGAGGACCGCCTCGAGGCCGGCACCCCCGTGGTGACCGATGGCAAACCCGGGCTGCACTACCTGAGCATGCAAAATGGCACCATTTGGCGCTGGAACAGGCCCATCTACGATCCCAATACCGAGCTGGCACACATCCGCGTGGAAAACCGCCTCTTGCCGGCCGGGCCCACGGTGGCCGATATCGTGGCCGATGCCGCCTTCTACTACGGCATGGTGAAGTTCCTCGCCGATCAGACCCGCCCCGTGTGGTCGCGCCTGACCTTCGAGGATGCCGAACGCAACTTCTTCGCCGGCGCCCGCAATGGCCTCCACGCCAACATGACCTGGCCCACCCTCGGCACCATCCACGTCTCCGAGCTAGTCACCGAGCATCTGCTCCCCCAGGCCGAACAGGGTCTGAAGAACCTGCACGTCGACCCCGCACTGATCGACCGCTACCTCGGCATTATCGAAGGGCGCGCCCGCACCCGCCAGAATGGTGCCACGTGGCAGCTGGCCGCCCTCGACGATGCAGCCGCGACCATCATGGCCGAGGGCACACGCTCGCGCACCGCCGTCGAGACGCATAGCGACTCCCTCAACACCCCGGATTCGCCGGTGCGGCGTGCGGCCATCACCCAGATGCTCAAGGCCTATCTCCGCAACCAGAAATCCGGGGAGCCGGTGCACACCTGGTCCACCAGCACCTCCTAGGTGGTGGTGTGGTGACTCGCGGTGGCTCGCGGGCGGCATCATGTCGCTGAACGCGGACATGCACGGCCTAGACTAGGTAGACGTGAGCTGTTTTAAGAATCTCCCGTGCCGCTGTTCCTCCGACTCCATGCCGAACTCGCCGCTGCGTTCTGGCGTGTGGGCGAGCGTGTTTGGTCTCGCCGGAACCCTGCACTTTGTGCACCCGCACAACTTCGATGCCATCGTGCCTGAAGCTGTGCCTGGCACCAAGCGCCAGTGGACCTACGCCAGCGGCGTCGCCGAGTTGGCACTCGCCGGCGCTATTGCCGCCACCACTCTCGCACCCAGCCTGCGCCCCTATCAGAACAAGCTGGTGGCTCCGGCCGCTGCTGTATTCCTGGCAGCGGTGTGGCCGGCGAATATGAAGATGGCCTGGGACTGGCGGAATAAAAAGCCGCTGCTCAAAGCACTCGCCTTCGCCCGCGTGCCCGCCCAGATCCCCATGATCAACTCCGTGCGCAAGCTCGGCGCCTGAGTCGCTTAGCGACGCTTAGTGGCACTTAAAGGCACCAGTGGGTGCCGCTGAACGCCGTGACGCGCTGCTATTTCCACGCATCCATGGCGGTGAGCGCCTCACCAGAGCCCACAGCATCGGTGGTGATCACGGAGATCGTGCCATCGGTTTCCACGATCATCGCCGCGATCTGGCTGAGATCACCGCGGCCAGCCGAGCGCGCCGCCTGGTAGATATCGGCCGTGCCCACACGCGCCTTCTTCATGCCCGCATCGAGCATCACCCCGTCGCGCACCACCACAATCGCGTCGGCGGTGACGATCTCGCGCAGCGCCGTGGAGTGACGGATGACTTTGGCCACGACGTATTGCAGCGTAAGCAAAATGGCGATAGCCACAATGCCGGTGGCGTAGCTGAGATCCTTCGTCACCATCGCAGTCGAGAGGATCGAGCCGATGGCCACGGTCACAAGGAAGTCAAAGGCGTTGAGCTTCGCCAGCGAGCGCGCCCCTGCTATGCGCAGGAAAAACAGCAAGGTGACATAGCTGGCCGTGCCCACGGCGAGCGCTCGGATAATGGGAAACCACGAATCAAACCACATAGCTGCCAGTGTGCCCGACGAGCGCCGGCTAAGCGAGATCACCCCCGTTATGCGCCGCTAGATGAGAACGTCCTCTGGGTCGATCACCTCGAAACGCAGCAGCACTACCGGGGTGTGCGCGTCAAGCGATACTCCCGCAGCCCCTAGGTCTGCGCGGAATTCCTCCGATTCCCAGAACTCGCGGTGGGCGTGCTCCCACTCGGCCACACTGTCATAGCCCTCCCCTTCATCGCGGCAGTGCTGCAGATCCACCTGGTGCAGCGGCACTACCCGTACCGAGGTGGTACGGGTGACACACACCGGCTCATCCGCGCTATCAACTACCAGCTCATAGCCGCCGAGCAACTGCAGCGGATCTATGCCCTCGTGCTCGTACTCCACCACAAGGCCCGTGGTGGTCGTTTTCCGGCCATCCATAATCGCCGCCACCAACTGATCTCTCAGAGGGCCGGGAAAGGCATACTCCCCCACCGGAATACGCCCGCGCAGCGCCTGAAGCGCGGTGCTGTTCTGAGTGACCATGTACGCCATTCTGGCATGAGCCGCTCGATGTCGTGAGCGAGCAGGCGCCGGGCCGGCTGGGGCGCACGTAGTGGTGGCCACGCTAGAATCGCACTCGGCTCCGTCCTCTCACGGGGACGGCTTCTTTCGTCGCTGCGCGGTGTACCCGCGCGCGATCGTGAGTACCTCGCGCAGCACTGCTTGGCGAGAGGATCACAGCGAGAGAAAGGAGGTGCTATTGGCTTCAACGCCTGAACGCACGCCCGGTCGAGACGAAGAAAACCCCGGTGCCAGCCGGTCTAAGAAACTGACGCTGGCTACCGAGGTTCTACGCTTCTTGACCGCTATCGTGAAGCTCGCCGTGGCGATCTTCACCTAGGGTCATGTACCCGGCACCCTCACAGTGCTGCAACACCGTGGGGGTGTTTTTTAGTTCCAGCAGGGCGGTGGTACGTGCTCTGCTGTTAGCTCCGAGTATAAGACCCGTCCTCCCAGCGCCGCAACGGCGGGGTTCACCCCTGCCTGCCGCTGCGCTTAGGCGCCGCCACTCTCCCACTGTCCTTGGGAGTTGTCTTTCTCTGCGGGCGGGGATGTCGCCTTCTCTGTGGAGTCATCGGCGCTGAGTTTCGCGGCACCCAGCGCGCACAAACGGATGATCCATTGGAGGGTGAACAGAGCGAAAAGGAAAATCAGCAGCATCAAGATGACAGCGGCAATATCCAGCACTCGAGTCCATTCAAACGTAGCTGCAGCCACTCCAATGAACATTATGGCGATCCCCCACTTCAGCGTCACCCGCATCCGCTTCAACGCAGACTTGTGTTTGCGCTGTCGCCGTTGGAGCGTGGTTTCGTTGGGGTCCGCTGCGCGCTGCTGCTCTTCAGGGATAGCTGCGGCGTGGGCCTGGGCTGGCTTCTTCTCGTACGGCTCGTCGTCACCGTCCTTCTCGGGCGCTTGTTTCTTTTTCTCTTTCCCCTCCACGACGGCGTCGTCGCCATCGTCTTTATCGTCTTCCTTGTCGAATCCGCCGGCGTTCCACTCGTTCCGATCTGCATCCTCATCGGCGTCGGCGTCTCGCCCGTGCTCGTCGTCCTCGCTATCAGGAGTGGCTGCTTCGTCCTCCGACTCATCCCAGTCCGAGTCCTCATCATCATTGTCCTCGGCCAGGTGCGTATCGGGCTGCATTCGCAGCGTGTCAGCGAAGGGTTTCGCGGTCCACTGACTATCGTCTCCCTCCGCCTCGGCCGGCTGATGCGTCTCGTCCTCTTCATCGGAGACAGCCCGGCGCGACCGCGATCGAGGCGTGGTGTCGCTGGGGTTGTTCTCCGCTTGGAGTCTGGCGAGCATCGCAGCGAAGGGTTCTTTGCCCTCGGGGGTGTCGGCGCCGCCGTGGCTGCCAACCATGGCGTCATCATTATCGGTGTCGCTGGTCTGCTCGCCGCTCAACGACGTGGCGCTGTTGAAGCTGCTGCGCATCGAGGAGCTAGAGGCGTCGCCACTAGGTACGACACCGCCAAGGTCCATGCGCTCAGACATCGACCCCTCAGACATCGCATTCTCAGCTGTCCAGTCCGCGCTAGCTGGGTCCTCGCGGAGTGCTTCCTCGCTTCCCCACGGCGTATCGGGTTCGGCCTGGAAGTGAGTGCCCTGACCCTGGGTGGTCTCCTCCTCGGATGCGTCTTCTGCCTCCGAGAGGGCGTCCCATGCCGGGGCGAAGTCCCACGCTGTGGTGGCGTAGGTGAACTCTGGGGCGCTGTCCTCCCACGAGTGAACGAGCTCGCCGCGGGCAAGGGCGTCTAGGAATGTGTCGTCGTCGAGATCCTCGACGTTATCGATCAGCTCTGGCTCATCATCGAGTTTCTTCTCCGCCCATGCGGTGAAGTCTCTGGCGAGGATGAGCGGTGTGCCATAGCGCAGGGCGAGGGAGTTTTTGCCGTCGTCCGAATCAAGGTCATCGCTCACGAGCGCGTCGCAGCGGGTTTTGGACACGGCTTGTTTATATTCCAAACCGAGCAGCAGACATAGCTCATCGAGCACAGCCCCGTGTGGCCGGAGTTCTCCATGAACGTAGGTGGAGCCGCGAAACGCCACACGTGCCCCACTATCAAGCAGCTCTGCTGCTTCCTGCGGGCTGAGGACCCGCTGCCGCACCGTATCTGGGGCGGCTGCTTCTCCTGCGTTCTCGCTACGGGTGGCGGGATCATCGTCCGTATTCGCATCGTCGGCACTGGTGGCTGGCTCTGTCTCCGCCGCGGCCATCTCGCTGAGCGCAGCAGCGTCCCACTCCTCGTCACAGTCGCCATCCCATGCAGGCTCGTACGCACTGGTCTCGTTCTCGGCTTCTTTCTGCGTGGGAACGTCAGCCCCAGTCGCCTCACTGGGCGCTTGAGTAGTGTTGTCGCACCAGCTATCGAAAGCCGCGAGATCAATGATCGGGAGACCAAACTCGCGGGCGCGCTTGGCTTTGCGGGAGGTGGAGCTAGGGTCGCCGACGATGAGAACGTCGCACTTTTTGCGGGATACGCCCCAGCGGTGCTCGAGATCATGGGCTGTGCAGAGTTTCTCGAAGTCGCTGTCGGTGCGCTCATCCTCGCTGTTGTAGCCGCAGCCGCTAAACGCCACCCGGGTGCCGGGAACGAGCACGCTGTCGAGGTCGACGGTGCGTGGATCTACCTCGGGCAGCTCGATCTTCGCGCGGGTATTCGGGCGGGTTCGATCGAGGACTTCTCGGCGAAGGGCATAGTCCCACACCCCGCGCGAGATCGCCCATGCAGAAAGCAGCTCGGCGGTTTCTACCACCTCTTTGGCATCCTTCGCCTTGGTGGTGCCGCCGAAGCAGCTGGCCCAGGCGTTATCGGAATCGGTGGCGTGGTCCTGGTCGAGTTTCATCGGCTGCTGCTCGGCCCAGACCGGCTGGTACACCGCGCCTTCGGTGTGCGGGTTGGCTGGAGGTACAAGCACACCGCGTTCGATGGCCATGCCCTTGCGCTTGTGGTGCTCGTACATCTCCAGGCAGCGATCGCGCAGGCTGGTTTTTTCGAGCGTGATACCCAAGTCGGCGCAGTCGTAGCCCACGCCGAGGTTGACGGCGAGACCGCGCTCTTGATGGCGTATGACCCGCTCAAGTACAGCTAGGCGGTCTCCGACCACTAGCCCACCTGCGGCTTGGCGTAGCAGCAGCGGCCAGAAGTCGCTGAGATCGGGGGCTAGGGCGAGCCCGCGTGGCGGCACGTTCATGCGGCTGCCGAACTCCCCGAGATCGCAGTTGGGGTTGATCCAGCTCCCGAAGTCCGCCACGATCTTGCCCTTTTTCGCGATCACCACGTGCATGCGGGCGATGCGATCGGTAATACCCAGGCTCACCCCGTCGAAGGCGATGAACACAAGGCGTTCAGGATCGATGCGGGGGCTGATGTCTCGTCGCACGCGCCGCATCACCGCGTTGCTGGCCTGCAGGTGCTGTGGAGTCACTGCGCTGCTAAAGCGCAGATGCTCCATGTCCACTGCCCGCGACAGCGCCGCATACAACTGCCCGTTGGTGCCCATATTCTCGTGGACGTCTATGACGCAACGAGGAATGGTTGTCCCCTGTGCCTGATACACGGTCATTGCCCAGCCCGCCACGAGCGGGAATTGCGTGACACTGCCCGTCGATTCCGCGCACAGCCGGCCATCCTTCACCGCCGGTCGCGTCACCTCCCAGCGATGGCGCTGAAACTCCACGGTCTCTTCCGAGTGATCAAGACGCACCGTAATCGTTGTCTGCGTGGCATGGGTGACGGTGCCGAAACTACCGTTGTAAAAACGCCCCTCCGGATCGTCGATGAGCACCCGGACCCGCATGCCACGGCCATACCGTAGCTCTTCTACGCCATTGAACGAGTTTTCTCTGGCGTTGCCCTCGTAGTGCGCGCGGGAGACGAGAAGCTGCCCCTCTAGCTTCTTAAGCTGCTGTTTATTGATCTTGTTTACTCGGCGGCTATAGGAGCTCAGCGTCACCCACTCCCCCGTATCCCCCGCGTCATGATCCACGAGGGTGTTCAGCGCGGCCAGCACCCGTGGGCCCGCAGATCCTTCGCGCATCTGGTTGAGGATCTCCACAAAAGTTGCGTCGGTGTGGCGCCAGACTTTGCTCAGGGTGATCCGCTCCAGTTGCAGCGCCGGATACACCACTGCGGAGAAGAAATACGGGGTGGCCCAGCGCTCAAGAAAACCCTCCCGTTCATTTGCTCGGACAACAGGCGGCAGCTGTAGCTCATCCCCCACGAGCACCAACTGCACGCCACCAAAGGGTTGCTTGTTCTCCCGCACGAGGCGCAGCGCTCGGTCCATCATGTCAAAGTGATCGGCCCGCACCATGGAGATCTCATCCACGACCAGCACGTCGATGGCGCGCAGCGTGTCCTGTACCGCTTGCGAGGGGTTCCATGCCCCACCAGGAGCAACATCCTCGGGCCCTATATTCGGCCGGAACCCAAAGACCTTATGGATGGTGTAGCCATGCACCCTGTGTGCGGCCACGTTCGTCGGCGCAGTCACCATCACCGTGGGAACGAAGTCTGCTCCCGCATTGGTGGAAGGCTCGAGGTGCTCGAGATAGAGGCTGAGCAGCGTGGATTTACCGCTTCCGGGTTTTCCGCTAATGAGTACATTTTTCCCCGCGCGGATCGCGTCGAGCGCATAATGAAACTCGGCGGTCATCATAATCGACATGCACAAATCTTTCAGGTCACGATAATAATGCAGAGATTGATTCTAATATCTCCGCACCGGTCTGCCCGGGAAAATCACCACACGAGTTTTTTTACCTTCCTGTTTCGCGCTTATCGACGCCCCTTCCCACCCCGAGGACCAGCACAGTGCAGCCCGCTCACGCTGGGCCGAGACAGAACTAGGGACTGAGAGCCTCGTGGCAGCGTCGTGGAGCAGCCATAAATAATGGCGCCCACCCCACACCTCGCACCTCGCCCGCCGCCTAGGGGCTGCTGTGGCTCACTGGGTGGTTGTCTCTACAGGAAAAGACGAACCACTTTCGCTGCGGTCACAGTGTTTTACCGGTAGCGGGTGAATAAAGCACTCCACAAGAAACAGGAGCGGCAGTATCAAGCCGAACGTACCACCCAAATAGTCTTCGGCATCGTTGCACTGCTCGTCGGTGTCATTCCCGCCTTAGAGTTTATGCCCTTTTTCGGCAACGAATCTGGAGATCCGGCTATCTTCTACTGCCAGATAGGCACGGCTGTGGTGCTCTGTGGTTTTGTCTACTTGTACACACGCAGGAAAAATAGATCGACCAAGAGCAGAGATGAAAGCTAGCGAATAACCGTGAGAGCCTGAAGTGCCGCCTCGCGAATTTCGCTAACGGAACGCCTTAGATCGAGGGCCACACACCCCATAGGGTGACCATTCATCACCCAGCGCTGCTCGCGTGGAAACTCAGACTCATCGTTATATCCGAGGTCGGCGTAGACCAACATCCCCGCCACGGGTTCAACGAAGAACGCGATTCATGGATCAGTCACCGTGATACTAGCTGTAGAGGGTGATGTCGAAGTGTTCAAGAACAGGCGCGATCGATGCAAAGGTCTCACGATCGGGCTCATAATCGCTACCCGAGGATACAAACCCGGCTGCATATAGCTTGTCCTCAATGATCGCGAACGCTGGGCCACCGGAGTCACCATGGTCGGCCGGCGCATGGGCTTCAAACATAAGCTCACTGAACCCCTTGCGGTAGTCCCCGCAGCTAAGGCCAGTACGCCACCCTAGGCGGCAGATCTGGGGGCGGACCTCGTCCATCTGATCGACCGTCAGATATCCCACCAAGGAGGCTGTAAACGGCGGGGTGGAACGCCAGACTGCCTCGGATCGGGACACGTCCACCAGAGCCCAGTCTTTCTTGTTAAGAGTGAATTCAGACTCCACCACCCTGCCGAGAAACGCCTGCTCGCCGTATTCGTTGCGACCGTAGATGTCATCTCCTTGATCGCCACAGTGCCCCGCGGTGATCATGAAGTCTCGGCCTTTAGCGCGCCCGAAAAAGCCCGCGGAACACTCGGTGCCCGCGGCTTTGTTGTACACCTTTACTCCCGGCACCACGGTGGTGGAATCAGAAAGCCACTGCCAATCCGCACTGTTGTGGTAGCGCACTTTGCCCTCGGGCAGCGGGTGGCGTTCCTTCGCAGGGGGTGGCTGCCCTTCTGGGGTGAAGTTCTGGCTCGGAGCTGCAGCGGTGGACTCTGGGTTCGGTGCGGCGTTCGTCGTTGAAGTCACCGTGGTGGTGCGCGTGGACGTAGCAGCAGTGGCCGAGGTGTCCGCGATGTCATTGGCAGGCGAACCATTCCCACATGCTGTAAGCGATAGCGCAAGAACGGTAGTGGCCGCCACAGTAGCTGGACGTTGAAGTATGCCTGGAGACTGAGGATCTCGTTCGGCTAAGAAAGCTTTCATGGAACACTCCGACACAGGCGGCTATTGGATTCAAAGAGGCAGTGCTTTGGCGTCAAAGGCGCACCAGAACAGTGAGGATGAGGGAACCTCGTGACCATCGCTAGGACACAACCCACTTTCCGCAGACGATTTCTGCATAACAGCCTCGGAACGACTATCGGTTCTCATAGCAGCGCTACATGCCTTCGAACCCCATCATCAATCTACCGAAACGTTCTTTCGATTTACCGGCACCGGCGCGCCCTCGGGCGGCAAGATCTTCGGGTACTTCCTCCCGTTTCCTCCACCCGCGGCCTCATTCTGAGCATCACCGCCAGACGCACGCTCCTGACCGCTAGCACCGCCAACGGCCGAGTCCACTGCCCCACCGGCGTTGCGTCCAGGCGCCGGATCCCAGTGGCCGTCCACCAGCCGACGCTGGCATACCCATCCAATTCCAAATAGCGCAGCGCCAAGCACCGCAATGAGCATCAAGCCCAGAGCTCCGCCTCCTCGGGACGACCAGCCCAGAAGCAGTCCCAGCCAGCCGAAGTCGGCATCGCCGAAGGTGGTGTTCTCCTCCCCGAAGGCGCCGAGAACCCCAAGGAGGAACGCCGGCAGGAAGGTGATAAGCAAACCATTAGCGAAGGCACCGCAGACCGCACCGCGACGCCCGCCTACGGCGTTGCCGTAGACGCCGGCGGCACCACCGGTAAAGAAGTGCGGCACGAGTCCAGGCAGGATCAGCGCTGCCCCGAAAGCAGGGTTGAGCCATGCAGAGAGAACACCGAGTCCCACCAAACCGCCGAGGAAGGAGGAGATGAACCCAACCAGCACGGCGTTTTGGGCGTACGGGAACACGATGGGTGCGTCGAGCGCTGGGATGGCTCCGGGCACAACTTTGGCAGCGATTCCTTGGAATGCCGGCACCAATTCACCCAGAATGGTCCGCACACCGAAGAGGATCACGGCCACTGCTACGCCGAACTGCAGGCCTTGGGTGAGCGATTGCATGAGGTAGTTCCCCACCCCCGTCGCTCCATCAGGAAATGCGGTATAGGCTTCTTCAGTTCCGGCCCGTGCGATGAACAAAACCGCAAGCACCACGTACATCAACGCCATAGAGAGTGCTGTGGCCACCATGGAGTCGCGCAGGAACCGCAGTCCCTCAGGCAGATTGAGCTCTTCGGTAGAAGGCGATTGCTTACGTCCCTTCCCGCCCACGGCCTTGGCCACGGATCCAGAAAGCACATAGCCTGCGGTGCCAAAGTGGCCGATAGCAATCGAGTCGTCCCCGGTGATCTTTCGGGTCCATGGGTGTGCGATGGCCGGCAAGGAGACCATGACGATGCCCAACAGCAACGCACCTGCAATCACCACCACCCACGGGGAATACCCCGCCGGGGCAAGCACCATTACCAGCAATGTGGCCATGAACAGCACGTGATGCCCGGTGAGGAACACATACCGCATAGGAGTAAACCGCGCGAGCAGGAGGCTCACAACGAATCCAAGAATCATGATCCACGCGACTTGCCCGCCGAATTGGTCCTGCGCGATTCCCACGATCGCTTCATTGGTAGGTACGACGCCATGTGCACCTGTGGCCCCAGCGATCATGGTGCCGAGTGGCTCGAGCGATGCGGTAACCAGCCCCGCGCCAGCTCCAATGAGGAGGAAGCCAAGAGTGGCTTTGATCGCTCCGCCGAGTACGGTGCCGATTCCGCGCCCCATCGCCGCCAAACCCACGGCGGTGATAATGCCGATGAGGAATGCGGGCACTGACAGGATTTCGTTGACGAGGAAGTTCGCTACATCAAGAGTTATTTGGGTCACTGAACTCATCGGTTATGCCTTTTCGCGCCTTGTGATGTCTTGTCGTAGTGCTAGATGTCGTAGAGCTCGCGTAGGGCGGTGTCTACTTGTTGCGTGGATGTGAAGTCGTCGACCACGTATACCGGCACGCCCACATCGCCGAGGGTTGCCGCGATCGCGCCAGAGGTGAGCAGGAAGTCTGCCTCCCCGGCGCGGCCTTTGGCTGAGATGGTGTCTGTGGCTTCGACGGTGAGATAGGGTGCCCATCCCCACTCTTCGAGCACCTGCTCGAGGGTGTTTTTGAGGAAGAGTGATGTGCCCAGCCCGTTACCGCACACAGTTAGGATCTTCCCTTTGGAAGGCACGGAGTCGGCGCTAGGGGTGTGCTGTCTCGTGTCTTCTGTAGCTGTTCTCACAGGTGTGGTGCCAGCCGGTTTAGGCGCATCGTGTGCCTCGCCATTCAAAATGGCTCGCAGGCTTTCCTCGCTATCGGCACTGTCTAGGTCTTCACGCCGGGTGCGTAGCAGTTTGGCAAAGTCCTTCATCGCCTCAAGGTGGGCACTGGAATCTGTTGCGGCTAGTGCGGCAACGATATGCACAGGGTCGTTGCTGGCGTGGCCAAAACGTACTGGCGTCTCTAGTCGGAGCCATGCGAGAGCGGAGTGTGTCACGGCCTCGCTGGGCCGCGCGTGCGCTAGAGCGAATCCCGGCGCGAGCACGATATAGGGACCGTTGTCTTCCACGCTGCGTACCATCTGCGCGGTGTAGTCAGCGGTGGTCGCACCGGCATCCTCGAGTAACTGCCCAGCTAAGCGTATCGCTTCTTGCCAGTCGTGTGCCTCGCCGTGAAATGCCGTAGCTCCCGGGGCGAGTAGCGTGTCCAAGCCTGCCATGTGCTCTCCCTTCCTCACGTGTCTAGGACTTAGGCTACATCACTGTTTGCCGGCTACTTATCGACGCTCACAGTCACCCCGCCTTTTGTCTCAAATTTGAACCATTGTGGGTGTAAACCTTCTCCCAACGGTAAGACTATTGGCCATAATGGTCCTCATGTCTACCTTCGCTGAGGCCCTCGAGCAGCTCCGTGCCAACCAGCCCAATCCCGCCCGTTATGGCTATGCCTTTGAGCGGTTGATGGTCAATTACATCAAGGCTGATCCGGTGCTGAGCACCGAGTATTCGGAGGTATATCAGTGGTTGGATTGGCCGTACACCAATGGCCGCTCGGATTACGGCATTGATCTGGTGGCCAAGCGTGCCGAGGATGGCGCGTGGACTGCGATCCAGTGCAAGTTCTTTGACGATGCCACCACGCTGTCTAAAAGGCATCTCGATTCTTTCTTTGAGGCCTCGGGGCGTTCCTTCCGCACGGAGTCCGGTGTGGAGCAGTTCGCCAACCGCGTGATTATCTCTACCAAGGATGAGTGGAGTAAGAATGCGGAGTCGATGCTGGAGAATCAGGTTATTCCTGCGGCTCGCATCGGCTTGGCGGATATCGCCCAGTCCCCTATTGATTGGGATCTCACCTTCCCTGGCGACACGGTAGAGATCAACCTCACCAAGAAGGAAACCTTCGAACCGCGCCCGCATCAAGAACGCGCTATTGCTGCGGTGATGGAGGGCTTAGAAACCCACGATCGGGGCAAGCTGATCATGGCTTGCGGCACCGGTAAAACCTTCACCTCGCTGCGTTTGGCCGAGCGGGTTGCCGAGGCCAATGGTGGCCGAGCCCGTGTGTTATTTTTGGTGCCGTCTATCGCGCTGTTGAGTCAGACGATGAAAGAGTGGCTGGCCCAAACCCGCATGGACCTTAAGCCTTATGCGGTGTGCTCTGATTCGAAGGTTTCAAAGAAGGCCGAGGACATCGCGTCCTATGATCTGGAGATTCCCGTCTCTACCAATGGTGCGGCTATCGCGGAGCGTTTCTCCCACGGCCGCCGCGCCGCCGGGCTGCAGGTGATTTTTTCCACCTACCAGTCCATTGAGGCTATTCACGACGCCCAACAGCAGGGTCTCGATGATGTCGATCTCATCATCTGCGACGAGGCCCACCGCACCACCGGTGTCACCCTCGCCCACGAGGATTCCTCGAACTTCGTGAAGGTCCATGATCCGGACTACATCCGCGCCACCAAACGCGTGTACATGACGGCCACCCCGCGGCTGTTCGATCAAACGGTCAAGGACAAGGCCGAGGAACACTCGGCGGAGATCACTTCCATGGACGATGAAGCCGTCTTCGGACCAGAGTTCTTCCGTCTCGGCTTCGGCGATGCCGTCGATCACGGCCTGCTCACCGACTACAAGGTGCTAGTCATGACAGTCGACGAGGATGTCGCCGCCGAGGCTCTGGCTCGGAAAACCGGCACGGAGACCGGCGGCATTAACCTCGCCACGGCCTCCGCCATGATCGGCGTCTGGAATGCCCTAGCCAAACGCTCTGGCACGCTCCAAGGTGGAAAGGCAGGTTTCAGCGCCACCGAAGCACCCATGCACCGTGCCGTGGCCTTCGCCAAGGACATCAAAACCTCCACCACCATTGCCACCACTTTCCCCGCGCTGATCGCCAGCCACCAAGAGCAGCTCCGCGAGAACTCTGCGCTTGACGACGCCGCCCTGCACAACATCGACCTCAGCATCAACGCAGAACACGTTGATGGTTCGATGAACGCCATGCAGCGCAACTCCCGCATTTCCTGGCTGGAGTCCACCATGAACGAACATGAGGCTCGCATCCTCACCAACGCCCGCTGCCTCAGCGAGGGGGTGGATGTGCCGGCACTCGACGCCGTAGCCTTCTTCAATCCTCGCAACTCCATGGTTGATGTGGTCCAATCCGTGGGCCGAGTGATGCGCAAAAAGGAGGGCAAGGACTACGGCTACATCATTCTTCCCGTGGCGGTTCCCCCGAACACGTCGCCGTCGCAGGCGCTCAACGACAACACCCGCTTCAAGGTCGTGTGGCAGATCCTCAATGCGCTCCGCGCCCACGATGAGCGCTTCAACGCCAAGATCAACTCCATCGCGCTCAACTCCCCAGCCGACACACTGGATGCTGAGGCAAAGAACGGTGCCGAGGCGCTGCCTTTAGAAGTCGATCACGTTAGCAGCACCCGCGAGATGATCAACGAGACAAACACCGCCGCTGACTCCGCGAGCAGCGAGGAGGGCGTCACTGAATCCACTCTGGCGTTGTTCTCCCTCGAGCAGTGGGAAGAGGCCATGTATGTCAAAGTGGTTGATAAGGTTGGCTCCCGCACCTACTGGGAAGACTGGGCAGACGATGTCGCCGCCATCGCGCAATCTCAAACCGAGCGCATCACCAAGCTGCTAGCTATCGCAGACGTCAGCATTAAGGAAGAGTTCGATCACTTCCTCGCCGGTCTGCGAGGCAACCTCAATGATGCGATCACCACCGAAGAAGCCATCAGCATGCTCTCGCAGCATCTGATCACCGCCCCGGTATTCAACGCGCTCTTCAGCGAGCATGACTTCGCCCAACACAACCCAGTCTCTCGAGTGATGCAACGCATGGTCGACGCGCTCGAAGGCGCCAATCTTGACGCGGAAACAGAGTCCCTGCACCGCTTTTATGATTCCGTGCGGGTACGAGCCAGCGAAGTCACCTCCGCCTCCGGCAAGCAACAGGTGGTCAAGGAGCTCTACGAAAAGTTCTTCCGCAAAGCCTTTAAGAAGCAATCAGAGGCCCTCGGCATCGTCTATACCCCGGTAGAGATTGTCGATTTCATCCTCCGTAGCGCCAATGAGCTGTCTACCACACACTTCGGGAAGGGCTTGAGTGATCCAGGCGTGCATGTGCTCGATCCCTTTACCGGCACCGGTACCTTCATGGTGCGGCTGCTGCAGTCTGGACTCATCCAGCCCGAGGACTTGGCTCGTAAATACGCCACTGAGCTCCACGCCACCGAGATCATGTTGCTCGCCTACTATGTGGCCGCCGTGAATATCGAATCCACCTATAACGCCCTCAAGGCAGAAGAAGCACGGCGCAACAACGAGCCTGAACCAGAGTTCGTCCCCTTCGAAGGCATTGCACTGGCCGATACCTTCCAGATCACCGAAGAAGACGACACCCTCGATCTGGATTATTTCAAAGACAACAACGCCGCTATACAGCGGCAGATGGACGCACCCATCCACGTGATCGTGGGCAATCCGCCCTACTCCGTAGGCCAAACCAGCGCCAACGACAACAACCAAAACCTCAAGTACCCAACCCTCGACGCCCGTATCGCCGAAACCTACGCGGGTAGATCCACCGCGACCAATAAAAATAGCCTCTACGACTCGTACCTGCGGGCCTTCCGCTGGGCAACCGATCGCATCGGCGAGCGCGGCATCGTCGCCTTCGTATCCAATGGTGGCTGGATTAACGGCAACACCGCCGACGGCGTGCGCCTATCGATGGCTGAGGACTTTAGCTACATCTACGTCTTCAACCTGCGAGGCAACCAACGCACGGCCGGCGAGCTTTCCCGCAAGGAGGGCGGCAAGGTTTTCGGTTCTGGCAGCCGCAACACCGTAGCTATCACCATTGGCATCAAGGACCCCACCGCCTCTGGCTGCACCATCCACTACCGCGATATCGGCGACTACCTTAGTGCTGAGCACAAGCTCGAGATCGTCGAACATTCCTCCCCTGCCACTATCGACTGGACCACGATCACCCCCAACAATCACGGCGACTGGCTCAACCAGCGCGACGAGGACTTCGGAAAATGGCCCGTTATTGGCTATAAAGGAAGCTCCGAATCGTCACGGTTTTTTAATATCTATTCTGCTGGGCTTAAATCTGGCCGGGACCCATGGTGCTATAACTATGCTGGCGACAAAATCGAAACCAATATGCGCCAGCTCATCGACATTTACAATGATGTCCGCGCCGCGTTCCATTCATGGGCCAAAGACCACAACCTCACTAAGCCTAAAGAGTCGGACGTAACACGCTTCCTCACCACGGAGGCGCCTGACCGAGCCAATAATATTTCCTGGAATCAGAGTCTCAAACAGCAGTGTGCCCGCGACTACTCGATTACGTACGCACCTCAGAGCAAGAGGCGCTCGCTCTACCGCCCCTTCTCCAACCAAGTGTGCTACTTCGATTCTGCGGTCAACGATAGGTTGTACCAGCTCCCCTCGATGTTCCCCACCCCAGGGCACGACAACATCGGTTTTGGCATTTCTGGCCGTGGATCCTCGGCCCCGTTCACCGCTCTTGGTTCCGATAAAGTAGTTGATCTCGTCGGTATCGCTGGCGCTGGCAATCCAATTCAATTCTTCCCCCGCTGGACTTGGGAGCCGGTTGATGCGCCAGAGGGTGAGCTTGATTTGATGGGAGCTATGGCATCGGATCACTCAGAGGCCGTGCCGGGCTGTGAGGGCGAGATCCTCGATGGGTACCGGCGGGTGGATAACATCACCGATGAGATCCTCGCCGTGTACCAGAAAGCGATCGGCGAGGATGTGATTAAGGACGATATTTTCTATTTCGTCTATGGGAAGTTGCATGATCCCTCCTACCGCGAGACCTATGCGGCAGACCTGAAGAAAATGCTGCCCCATATTGAGACGCCGAGCTCTCGGGCTCGCTTTGACCAGCTCGCTACCGCAGGCCGGAAGCTCATGGATCTCCACGTGAACTATGAGCAGGTTGAGCCTTGGCCAGTGAAACAGGGGGGGGGGGGAAGAACTCTGCCGATCTGTCTTCGCGTGAGGCATGGCGGGTGCAGAAGATGAAGTGGGCCAAGGTCCGCGACCCAGAGACGAACAAGTTGGTTAATGACACCACAACGATCATCTATAACAAGCACCTGACTATTTCCGGCATTCCCGAAGATGCGGAGCGCTACCAGCTCGGCTCCCGTTCGGCACTGGCGTGGATCATTGACCGCTACCAAGTGAAGAAGGACAAGAACTCCGGCATCATCAACGACCCCAATGATTGGGCGGATGAGCAGGAGGATCCTCGCTACATTGTGGATTTGATCGCCAAGGTTACTCGCGTCGCTGTAGAGACCGTGCGGATTGTCGATTCGCTCAGCGATAACGCGTAGTAGCTAGTGCACTGATCCTGAGCCGCCGGGCTTGTACAGGGTTAGGGCCGACACCTCGCCGGTGGGGTTGAGTAGCATGCGCAGCACAGTCTCCGGCTGGGCTCTGAGCGTCCAGCGCGCCTCGGTGGGGCTCATCCAGCGCAGATCCTCCAAAGGGTTACTCTCGCAGCCTTCAAGGCATGCCTGCTGCAGGATCTCGCGTCGGGCGCTGCGTTCTGTGTCGAGGTCCATGTTGAGTGCGAAGAGCTCATCGGCAAGGCTATCGTCCCAGGTGTGGATGAGCTGTTCCACTTTTCTGGCGCTAGCCAGTGCTTGCTCGCTTACTGAGATGGATTCAACCACTGGGCACATCCCTTTGAAGGGTGTTTGGCTGCGCTGATATCCGATCTCGTCGAGCCAGTAGTAGAGAATTTCCTCGGCGTATTTCTGGGCTGGGTAGTAGGTGATGTTGCCTGCGAGCACCACCCCGAGTTCTGTGGCTGGGTGCCACAGCATATGGGAGCCGAAGCCGGGATAGCCGCCAGAGTGGAACACAAACCGGCCGTACTGTTCATCCTCGCGCACGTGCAGCCCGTAGCCATAGGCGTCCGCTACTGCGCGCCCATTCATTGTTGTGACCTTCTCGAGGTTTGCGATGTGTTGCTGCTCGTAGTGCACCGCGGGCCAACCAGTTGTGTGGCTCTTCCATGCGGTGATCATCTGCTGCACCCAACGGGCGAGATCGTTCATGGTGGCGCACAGCCCGCCAATGGGCGAGAACGCACCGGGGCCGGTGGGGATTACCTCGATTAACTTGTTAGGGCGACAGCGGTGCAAGCCCCTCACGAGAGTGTTGGGGGCAAGCGACGTGGCGTCGAAAAGCGACTGGCGTAGGCCGCTGGGACCTAAGATATGTTGCTCGACGATATCGGTGAAGGGTTGGCCCGTGGCGTATTCAATAGCCCGGCCGATGAGGGCGTAGCCAAAGTTAGAGTAGGTGTAGGTGCTACTGGGGTCGGCGCTGAGCAGCAGCGGCGAGCTGGCAAGCTCGATGAACTCTTCGCGGCTCATGGCTTCGACGCGGTCTGCCCAAGTGTCATCGGTAGGAAGGCCGGAGGCCATGCTGAGCAGTTGGCGGATGGTGACGGCGGTGATACTCGCATCCGCGCCAGGGATGAACTGCCCCACTGTCGTCTCGAGAGTAACAGGGTTGGTGGCGGGGATGAGGCCGTGGATGACGCCAAGCATCGCACTGGCAGTGAAGGATTTGGTGATCGAGGCGACGCGGAAGATGTCATCGGCGTTGTCGGCGGCTGGGATGCTTCGACCGTTGATCAGCGCCCAGCCGGTGTGGGTGGCGCCGGTCTCCTTCCGCGAGCCAGCGATGATCTCCGCAGCGTGCGCGGGAAGCGCCTCGGGGGTGGGAAGATGCGCGGTGGTGTGTTGTCTCGACTCCATAGGTGTCCTCACACTTAATTCTGATCGTGGGAGCTGCCCGTGGTGCGGTGACGAAGCTGGTGGTAGCTATCGCCCAGCATCGCCCCGAGCGCGTCGTGATCCTCCAATCTAGTAGAGAACGCATAAAGGGCACCGCCAAGTAGCAGCCACACGCCAAGGATGATGTATTCGGCAGGCCAGACCAGCGTGGCTGGAGTACCTGGTAGCAGAGCCCACACCACAATCAGGATGGCGCCCACGGCCCCGATGGCAGGCAGCCACGACAGCTTAGACACATAAGGCCGCTGCATCTGTGGATACTTTTTAGGCAAGGTGTATTTGGCCCACACGACCATCAGCCACACCACGCCGAGATACACCCCACCGGTATCGAGGAACCACACCACCGCGCCTGGTCCAAGCCAGCCCAAAGCGAGGGTGACGATGGTGGTAAACAGCAGTGCCACGGTGGGGGTTTTGTGTACGGGGTGGACGTGCGCGAGCGCACTGGGCAACAGTTGGGCACGGCCCATAGCTAAGAGGATGCGAGAGGACGCAACAAACAGCCCAAGGAAGCTGGTGAGTAACCCGAAAATGGCGATAGCGTAGCCGCCCATGGCGAGAGTGGGATGGCCGGCCTCAGTAAACGCAGAGATGGTGCCCAGGCGCATCACGGCGATGTGCTGCCACGGGTACACCCACGCGGTGGCAGCGAGAACGAGGAGGTAGAAACTACCGGCACCGAGAACGGTAACGAGCACAGCCACACCGATACGCTTGGGAGGAAGATCGGCGTCCTCAGCGAGCACCGCCACCAGCCCGAAACCGGCCATGAATGTCATGGCGGGGATGACAAACCTCAGCACATCAGTGATCGCGGTGGAATCAGATTTGAAGGCCGGGAAGAAGTTATCCACCGAGCCGGTGCCAAAGCCCACCACAATCAACGCTGTACCGACGATGATGATGCCGAAAAACAACAATAGCTGGACTTGGGCACCGAGCTTTACCCCGAACCAGTTAAGCGCCAAGTAGACGAGAGTGAGCGCGAGGCCGATGAGCAGCACCGGAAGGTAGACGGTCACGCCGTTGATCTCATAGAGCGGCACAGTGTTAATGGCGGGAATGAACTCGCCCAGCAGGAAGCCGAAGGCGGTGACCTAAAACGCTAAGGAGGATACATAGGCCCCGAGGAGCATCCAGCTGGCTACGAAAGCAGCCCGACGCCCGAGGACGGTGTAGGCGAACACCACTTCCCCACCGGCTCGGGGAAAAGCTGTGGTCAGCTCCGCATAGGCGATGGCCACACACGCGGCGAGACCGCAGCCGATGGCAAGGCCCAAAAGCACCCCGCCGGCCCCATAGTCAGCGAAGAATAGGGAGTTGGTATAAATCCAGCTCGACCCCACCACTCCGGCGACACCGAAGGCGATGAGCTGCCAGATAGAAAGGCTCTTTTTTAGATCATTCCTATCGCTTCCTCATTCACATGTATTCGGTGATATCGGGGAATCCGCCACAGGGGTGGGCCTGTGGCGCTTTCTCCTTGAAAACCTTTTTAGCAAAAGCTGTGTTCACCTGCAGCGCGGCTGCAGCTCAGCTACGCGCTGGTGGGCGGCTAGATGGCGTCGATAAGCGAAGCCGAAAAAACCCTCCCAGAACAGCGGGGCGTACTGCTACGCTGGGGCCCACTATCCACTCGCGTGACACGGCCCACCCAATGCCGGTCAAGTGTTTTGTACCCGACACACAGAGAGGACGTGGGGCACACCATGCCAATCCGCCTGAATGATGACCTTGAGCAGATCACCGACAGCGCTATTGCGCGGGCGCAACGGTGGATGCGCGAAGCCGAGAACGCGTCGGTAAGCAGCAAGGAAGCGAAAAACACCGAGCTTTTATCCGAGATGGTGCGCTCTGAGGGCGGCATTGACTTCACCATGGGGTTTGTGGACCGGGTGGCACGGCCGGAAGATAATGCGGTGTCGGCGCGGGAGCTCAACCGGCTCGCGAGCCCGCTTGATGCGCAGCGGCGCACGCAGAACGCGATTCCGGACTTTATGGGCGTGGTGAATAAGTCGCTGATCACCGCCGGCTCCCTTCTCGCCCCGGCAATGCCGCATGTTGCTATGCCGATCGCGCGCGCCAAGCTACGCCAGATGGTGGGCCACCTGGTATTTGATGCCCAAGGATCGAAGCTGGATAAGCTGCTCGATCGCGCCGCAGAGCAGGGCTTTCAGCTGAATGTGAACCTGCTTGGCGAGGCCGTGCTGGGTGAAAAGGAAGCGGATAGACGCCTAGAGCGCACCCTTGAGCTGCTGCAGAATCCGAAGGTCACCTACGTCTCCATTAAGGCCTCCGCGGTGGTCTCGCAGCTGAACCACTGGGACTTTGAAGGCTCGGTCGAGGCGCTCAAAGACAAAATCCGGCCGCTGTATCGCGCCGCGCAAGAACGCGCCGATCGGCCCTTTATCAACCTCGACATGGAGGAATACAAGGACCTCGAGCTCACGCTGCGGCTCTTTACCGAGCTCATGGCCGAAGAGGAGTTCCACGATCTCGAAACCGGCATCGTGATTCAGGCCTATCTGCCGGACTCGGTGGGCGCGCTGGAACAACTGGTCACCTTCGCCCGCGAGCGCGTGGCCAACGGTGGCGCGCCGATTAAGGTGCGCATCGTCAAGGGCGCAAACCTCTCCATGGAGCGCGTGGAGGCCGAGCTGCACGACTGGCCGCAGGCGCCGTATATGAGCAAGGCCGAGGTGGACGCCAACTATCTTCGCCTGCTGGACTATGTGCTGACTGAGGACAACGCCGATGCCATTCGCATCGGTGTGGCCAGCCACAACCTCTACACCCTCGCCACCGCCATCGAGCTAGCGGATAAGCGCGGGGTGAGCCGGCAGCTCGATATCGAAATGCTCCAAGGCATGGCCCCGGCCCAAAGCCGCGTGGTGCAGCGCGACGCTGGGCGCATCATCCTCTACACCCCGGTGGTGCACAAGGAAGACTTCGATGTGGCCATCTCTTATCTGGTGCGCCGGTTGGAGGAAAACGGCGAGCCGCAGAACTTTATCTATGCGATGTTCGCCCCTGATGTCGAAGGGCCCGACCAGCACACCCCCTTAGAGCAACAAGAGCAGCGCTATCTCGACGCGGTGCGGGAGCGCTGGGAGGTGCGCGATAGCGCGCGGCGCACCCAAAACCGCGCCGAGAACACCGAGGCCCAGCTGGGTCATGACGGGCATTTCCACAACGAGCCCGACACAGATCCCGCCCTCGCGGCCAACCGCGCCTGGGCGTTGGCAGCACTCGCTCAGGATCCAGGTGCGCCGGTGTCTGAATTGATCACCGATCCTGCGGTGATTGATCAGGCTGTCGCCCGTGCCCAACAGGCGCATGAGGCGTGGGCTGCGCGTTCTGGGGCGGAGCGCGCCGAGGTGCTCGACCGCGCCGCTGAAGCGCTGGGACGCTACCGCGGACAGCTAATTTCTGTGGCAGCGCACGAGGCTGGCAAAACTGTCGACCAAGCCGATCCGGAGATCTCCGAGGCCATCGACTTCGCCCGCTACTACGCAGAATCTGCTCGGGCGATCGACGCGCACTCCGGTGCACAGTTCACGCCCTACTCAGTAGTGGTGGTGACCCCACCGTGGAACTTCCCCATCGCCATTCCCATGGGCGGGGTCTTCGCCGCGCTGGCGGCAGGCTCCGCGGTGATCATCAAGCCCGCGCCACAGGCCTTGCGCTGCGCTGAGGTGGCGGTCGAGGCCCTGCGCGAGGCCGGCATCGGCGAGGACATTCTGCAACTGGTCAATGCCGATGAGGACGAGGCCGGCAAGCGGCTGATCGCGCACGAGGATGTAGAGTCGGTGATTCTCACCGGCGCCTCCGATACCGCAGAGCTCTTCCGCTCGTGGAAGCCGGAGATGGTGATCAACGCCGAGACCTCAGGAAAGAACGCGCTGATCATCACCCCCGCCGCCGATCCTGATCTAGCGGTATCGGATCTCTATCACTCCGCCTTCGGCCACGCCGGGCAGAAATGCTCCGCCGCCTCCCTTGCCATTCTGGTGGGCAGCGCGGGGAAGTCCGAGCGCATCATCAACCAGTTGGTCGATGCCGTCTCTACCCTCAAGGTGGGTGTGGGCACCGATATCTCCACCACCATGAACGGGCTCATCGAAGCACCCAATGAGAAACTTCTGCGCGGGCTGACCACCCTCGAACCGGGCGAGCGCTGGCTGATTAAACCACGCAAGCTCAACAAGGAGGGCACGCTGTGGAGCCCCGGTATCCGCGATAACGTCCAACCCGGCTCCTGGTATCACACCCACGAATGCTTCGGGCCGGTGCTCGGCATCATGCGGGCCCGCGATCTCGACGAGGCCATCGAGTGGCAAAACTCCACCGGCTATGGCCTGACCGGCGGGCTCCACTCCCTCGACGAGGAGGAAATCCGGTACTGGGTGGAGCATGTGGAAGTCGGCAACGCCTATGTCAATCGCGGTATCACCGGCGCGATCGTGCAACGCCAGTCCTTCGGCGGATGGAAGAAATCCGCGCTCGGCGCCGGAGCCAAGGCCGGCGGCCCGAACTACGTGGCCCAGCAGGGCGTGTGGAGCGAGACCGAGGCAGTCGAGGTGCCGCCGGTATCCCTCGAGCCGAGCATCAACCGGGCACTGCGCGATATCGCAGAACGCGCCCACGATGGGCGCTTGGATCTTAACGCCGCCGATCTGGAGTGGCTGCGTCGTGCCGCCCACTCGGATCAGTACTGGTGGGAGCGGGAGTTTGGTCGCACCCACGATCGCACTGGGCTGCAATCCGAGAGCAATATCTTCCGCTACCGGCCGCTACTCGAGCCGCTGCAGGTGCACCTCGGTGCTGGCTGGAGGCTACGGGATCTGCTGCGTATTCACCTCGGCGCACTACGCACCGGCACCACTGTGGTCGTCACCGGCGATGCCGAGGCGACAGCTGTGGCCCGCGCCGCAGGGCTGAGCGCCCAAGAAAGCGAGCAGGTAGCGCAGCTGCGGGTCCGCGTGCTCGGTGAGCCGAGTGACGCGATGCGCGAGCACGCCGTGCGCTTGGGCGCCACCCTGCTCACAGCGCCGGTACTCTCCGATGGCCGCCGCGAGCTGCTGCCGCTGCTACTGGAGCAGGCGGTGTCTATTACCACCCACCGTTTCGGTCATCTCACCCCCAACCCGCTGGGATAGATACCCGAGCTAGTCGAGGGGGATCCCACGGTTGCACGGCGGGTCCGGTGCCATAGTGGCGCGGGCCCGCCTGTGCATGTGTCGATGGAAGGCCCGTGAGGAAGTCCCGTGGTGACAGTCCGTGATGAGGGCCCCGAGCACAACGTACCGCTTCCCTGCTCTCGCGACTCCACGTATCCGCTAGCCGATACGCAGCGGGCCCACCTGGACGCGCAAGGGCGGGTCCTCCGAGCGGACCTCGCGTTTGATCTGTCCGGCCTTCAAGATCCGCCCCAACTGTTGGGCGGGGAGGCTACCGCGAATAATCATCCGCTCGGGCGGGCCAAAGGCGCGCTCATCCCACTCCCCTGGCAAATGCACTCCTGGGGGAAGATCCACCGGCCCCAACACCTCTACCTGCTCGGGTAGCTCGAGCAGTTCCACGAAACGATCCAAGCTGGCGCGGCCGCCGTCCACGACGGCCATGGTGGTCGTCGGTGGCAGCTCCACCTCGGCGCGCTCGGCCAGCTCCCTGTGGGCAGCGCCGATGGGATCCCAGCGCAGGAGTGCCTGCACCACGGGCACATCCTGATCGGCCACCACGATTAACTGGCCATCATTATCCCGAGAGTCCACCAAGGAGCCAACGCGCAGCCAGCTCGCTAAAGCCTCCTCGCCGGCGCGGAGATCCTGCTTACTCAGCAGCCCCCAGGTATCGAGCAGAATCGCAGCACCGTACCGGCCCCCGACGACGCGGGGCTCCGCGCCCGAGGTCGCCACCACGATGGTGGGGCCGGGGTCGATCTCGGAGACGATCTTCTCCCCACTCGAGGTCACCACCCGCACCCCGCTGAAGGCGCGGCCCAGTTCCTCGGCGGTGCGATCGGATCCGATCACCACGGCGCGAATCTCTGTGGAGCCGCATTCAAGACACTCGTGGTGGGCGTCGATACGCCCACACCACCGGCACTGCGGAGAAACCGGCACGTGGGGATCGCCGGAGGCTGGAAGCTCAAGGGGACCATTGCAGTGGCGGCAACGGGCGGCGGCGCGGCAGCGTCGACACGCAAGAGTAGGCGCATAGCCCTTGCGGGGAACCTGCACCAGCACCGGCCGCTGGGCCTCCACGGCGGCGCGCACCGCCTGATAGGCCCTGCTGGGAATCCGCCTACTCTTCGCCAGCGGATCGCCGCCGCCATAGGCGGATGCGCCGGTGGCCATGGTCAAGGGCGCGGCTCGGCGGATGTGTCCGCGCTCGCCGGCGCAGTCGAAGGCCCAGCCGCGCTCCACCATGAGCTGCACCTCGGCAGTGCGGGCATAGCCGCCCATGATGAGCGCGCATTTTTCCTGCGCGGAACGGGTGCTCAACACCTCGCGGGCGTGCCAATAGGGGGCGCGCGGATCGACGAGATTATCATCGCCATCGAACATGATCGCCGCTAGGCGCAGATCCTGCACGGGGGCGAAGGCCGCAGAACGGGTGCCAATCACCAGCCGTGACTGACCATGCAGGATCGACAAAAAACGCCGGTAGCGCGCCTGCGGGCCCAGCGTGGCGCTGAGTGTGGTGATCTGCTTCGCCGACACCAGCTCGCGCAGCGCGGCCTCGAGACGATCCAAGGCGCGTTGATGCGGCACCACCGCTAAAGCCCCATGTCCGGCTCGCACGGTGTGCACCAAGGCGGCGGCGAGCTCGGCGGCCCAGTCGCCGTCGGGGTTGATCTGCCAGGCAATGCGGGCGGGTTTGCCCTCCTCCACGGCCTTGAGAAACGTATGGCCGCGCACATAGTTATCCCAGGCGCTCATGTCCGGCTCGGCGGCGTCGCCAAGCGTATCCCAGGAGGTGGTGAAGTCTGTTTTCTCGGCGGCGGCATGGCGATTCGGCACCGCGGCGCGGATCATATCCGAACGGCAGCCGGCATAGCGTTCGGCGAGTTTCTCCACGAGCGCCTGGGTGCTGGGTGGATAGACCACCTCGGGCGAGATGACCCGCTCGATATAGCGCAGGGAGCCCTGGTGCTCGGAGGTCTCGTGCCGAGAAATCAGGATGGCATCCACCAGCCGCCCGCCGAAGCGCACCCGCACCTTCACCCCAGGTTGGGCGCTTTCAGAATCGGCCTCGCTGAGGCGGTAGTCGAAATAGCGGTCGAGGTGAATCAGCCCCAGCAAAGGCAATACCCGCGCCACCGGCAGGGATTCTGCTGGGGTGCGCGGGTGGGTAGCCATGCGGGAGATTCTAGTCTAGATCCCCGCTGCGGCGCGCAACTCCTCCACACGGTTGGTGTGCTCCCACGGGAAGTCCACATCGGTGCGGCCAAAGTGGCCATAGGCGGAGGTGTCCGCGTAAATCGGGCGCAAGAGATCCAGCTCGCGGATAATCGCCGCCGGGCGCAGATTAAAGACCTCAGCCACAGCGTGCTGGATCTGCTCATCGCTCAGACCATGCTTGGCGGTGCCGAAGGTTTCTACATACAGCCCCACCGGAGCGGCGCGGCCAATGGCATAGGCCACCTGCACCTCGGCCTTATCGGCCAAGCCGGCGGCCACGATGTTTTTCGCCACCCAGCGCATAGCGTAGGCACCGGAGCGATCCACCTTCGAGGGATCCTTGCCGGAGAAGGCGCCACCACCGTGGCGGGCCATGCCGCCATAGGTGTCCACAATGATCTTGCGGCCGGTCAGCCCAGCATCGCCCATCGGCCCGCCGAGTACGAAGGAGCCGGAGGGGTTAATGAGCACGGTGAGATCCTCACTGAGGAAGCTCTCCAGCCCGGCATCGGCGATCACCCAGTTAATCACGTGCTTCCGCAGCTGCTCCTCCAGCCACTGCTGGGTGATATCCGGATCGTGCTGGGTGGAGATCACGATGGTGTCGATATGGCTGGGATTATCCGCCTCGTCATAGGCGAAGGTCACCTGGGTTTTGCCGTCCGGGCGCAGATGGGGCACGATGCCCTCCTTCCGCACCTGGGTGAGACGCCGAGACAAACGATGCGCCAACGCAATCGGCAGCGGCATGTACTCATCCGTCTCGTTGGTGGCATAGCCAAACATCAGGCCCTGATCGCCCGCGCCCGCGTGATCATCATCGTGCTGGGAGGTACCGCTACGCACCTCCTGGGAGGTGTCCACGCCCGAGCCGATCTCAGCACTCTGCTCGCCAATAGCCACGGTTACTCCACAGGTGGTGCCATCGAAGCCCACCTCGGAGGAGGTGAAACCGATCTCCTTCAGCTTGGTGCGCACCAGCTGCGGGATCTCCACATAGCCGGCGCAGCGCACCTCGCCCACCACGTGCACTAAACCGGTAGTGACCACAGTTTCCACGGCCACCCGAGAGTGCGGGTCCACCTCGAGCATGGCGTCGAGAATGGTATCTGAGATGGCATCACAGATCTTGTCCGGGTGACCTTCCGTCACCGACTCGCTGGTGAAAAGTCGAGTATCTTTAGCTGCGCTGGTCATAGACAACAAACATAGACTAAGCGGTCTAATTTAGCAATACATGCAGGGCACGCGCTTCCATATGCGCTCCTGCGCCGCTCTAGCGCCGAAGCGCGCTGACCCCATCGAGAATCCGATGCGCCACCGCGCTCTTCGTTCCCGCGGGCACGGCGGTCTCCGTATTATCGGCGCCGAGCAGCCAGCCCTCGTTGGTGTCTTGACCGAAGACGCGGCCACCGCCGACGTGATTGACCATGAGCAGATCTACCCCTTTACGCTGGAGCTTTTCTCGCCCGAGCTGCAGCGGGCTGGTGTGCTCATCGCCGGTTTCGGCGGCGAAGCCAACGATGATCGTCTCCGCGGGCACCACGCCATCGCGACGCTGCTGCACCAAACCGGCGAGAATATCGGGGTTTTGGGTCATCTCAATCACCGAGAGATCCGCCTCAGCCTTGCCCTTTTTCATCTTGGACTCCGCCCGGTGGGCGGGGCGATAATCCGCCACCGCGGCGGCCATAATCACCACATCGGCATCAGGCGCCTCGCGGTCCATGGCTGCGTGGAGCTCGGCGGCGGAATCAATGCGGATGATCCGCGCCCCGATGGGATCCACCATCGTGTCCGCCGCCCCGACAACAAGCACCACCTCTGCACCACGCTGGGCGGCGGCATTGGCCAGGGCATAGCCTTGGCGGCCGGAGGAATGATTGCCAATAAAGCGCACGGGGTCGATCTCCTCGCGCGTCCCGCCGGCAGAAATGAGGACCCGCACGCCCTCGAGATCGCGCTGCGGGGCGCGGCCCTCCTCCTGTACTCCGAGCGCATAGTCCACCACCTGCTCCGGTTCGGGCAGCCGGCCTGGCCCGCTATCACGGCCGGTGAGCCGACCATGGGCGGGCTCCATCACGGCGATACCGCGCTGCCGCAGCACCTGGATATTTTCCCGGGTAGCGGGGTTATTCCACATCTCGGTATGCATGGCCGGGGCCACCACCACGGGGCAGGTGGCCACCAGACAGGTGGCGGTGAGCTGATCATCTGCCATGCCCAAGCGCAGCCGAGCCAAGAAATCAGCGGTGGCCGGTACCACCACCACGAGATCGGCCTGCTGGCCCACCATCACGTGCTGCACCTTATCCACATTCTCAAATACATCGGTGGCTACCGGATTGCCGGACAGCGCGGTGAAGGTGGCCTCCCCGACGAATTTGAGGGCATTGCGGGTAGGCACCACCCGCACGCTGTGTCCCGCTTCGGTGAAAGCACGGATCACATGGCAGGCCTTATAGGCGGCGATACCGCCGGTCACACCAACGACGATGGAGAGTTTCTCGCTCGAGCTCATAAGTGTCAAGGGTAGCCGATACCCCTACGGCCGCTGGATGCGCACAGCACAAAACCCAGCACGCACCGTTGGTGTGGGCGTACTGGGTTGGTGATGCCGACCGGGGCAGCGTCGAGCTGGCCCCTTGTAGTAACCGTGCGAACACGGAGGCCGATCAAGGGATACGGCTATTAGCCTTCCTCGTGGTGCAGCATTCCAGCGTCGATCTCGCGCAGGGCGATAGACAGCGGCTTCTCGCCAGCTTCGGGGGTAACGAGTGGGCCAATGAATTCAAAGACGCCCTCGTCCGCCTGCTGGTAGTAGCTGTTGATCTGACGGGCACGCTTCGCCGCGAAAATGGCGAGAGCGTACTTGGAGGACACATGGTTCATAAGGCTGTCGATGGGCGGTGCGGTAATGCCTACCGGATCATCGAAAACAGACTCATTGCCTGTGGTTTGGTTACTCACTGTCATCCTTTTTCTGGATTGCTATCTGTAAAAGTTCTCTCTGCACCATACTGCTCACTGCGGTCCACTACGCTCGCGGGCCCGAGTGGCACCCTCGACGGCTAGTGGCCGGTGAGAAGCTGGTGAATAGCCTCGACTGCTGCGTCCACATCATCGTTGACCACCACGTGGTCGAATTCGCTTTGCGAATCGAGCTCCTTGCGCGCCGTCGCGAGACGACGATCAATCACCTCTTGGGACTCGGTACCACGACCGGTCAGGCGATCAACCAGCACCTCCCAGGAGGGCGGGGCGAGGAACACGGTGGTTGCCTCGGGCATGGACTTCACGATGTTGCGCGCCCCCTGTAGATCAACCTCCACGAGCACGGGCCGTCCAGCCGCAAGGGCTTCGGTGACCGGTCGCGCGGGGGTGCCAGAGCGCTGCAATCCGCCGTGAATATCCGCCCATTCGAGCATCTCCCCTGCCTCAATCATGTCGTTGAACTGCTCCATCGACACGAAGAAGTAGTCCTGACCATCCACCTCACCGGGGCGAGGATCGCGGGTGGTCATGGAGACGCTGAAATACAGCGAGGGCACGTCTGTGCGCAGACGATGAACCACGGTGGATTTACCCACCGCAGAGGGACCAGCTAAGACGACGAGGCGGGGCGTCGGGTTCTCGCCGGTCATCTGAATTAGTCCTCAGAGAAACCGAAGCGCTCGAGCAGAGCACGACGCTGACGGTCGCCCAAGCCGCGCAGACGGCGGGTCTGAGCAATCTCGAGGTCCTCCATGATCTCCTTAGCCTTGACCTTGCCCACCTTCGGCATGGCCTCGAGGAGAGCGGAAACCTTGGTCTTGCCAATGATCTCGTTGTCCTGGGCCTGGTCCAGAACTTCCTTAAGGTTGGTGCCGCCGCGCTTCAGCTTTTCCTTCAGCTCAGCACGGGCCTTGCGGGCCTCAGCAGCTTTCGCGAGGGCTTCCTTGCGCTGCTCGTCAGTCAACTTGGGAAGGGCCACGTTGGTTCCTCCGATTCGTAGGCGATTAATTACTTGGGCTATCTGGTGGAAACCGCCTCGACACAGCGTGTGCGCCGAGCGGATTCCTTGAAGCTCGCATCAGTCTAGCACTACTTGGACAAAAGCCAAGGTGACAGGCCGCGGGCTTGTCGCGCGCTCTCTCTCGATAACGCTTCTAGCTGGGGATTCCCGGAAATTGGCCGGCTAAGTCCGAAACGGCCTTTTCTAGGGCTTTCACGCTTGCACCGGCCTGCAATACCCCACGAGAGACGTTGGGAAATGCCATGTGTGTCATTCCCTGTGCGAGCTTATCGACGTCCTCCGCGCCGGCTCCTTGGGCCCCTACCCCAGGCATCAGGATAGGGCCATTGAGCGCCGCGAGAGCGGGGGCGTCGCGCAGTGTTGCCCCCACGACGACGCCGACGTTGCCGGGGCTGCCGGCGGCTGCTCGCGCCGCATTGCAGGCGGCAGCCTCATCGACGATGTGCTGGGCGACTGTCAGCTCGCCCTGCTTCACCGCCCGCTGGATGCTCTGCCCCTCTGGGTTGGAGGTGGCGGCGAGCACGAATAGCCCCTTGCCCTGCTCCGCATAGTCCAGGGCCGGTGCGAGGGCACCGAAACCCAGGTAGGGAGAGACCGTGAGGGCGTCCACCTCCAGCGGGGAGCCAGGGCGCAGCCACGCATCCGCGTAGGCCGCCATGGTGGAGCCGATATCGCCGCGCTTGGCATCGGCTACCACGAGGGTGCCGGCCTGCCGAAGCGAATTGATGGTCTCCTCGAGCACGGTGTAGCCGGCGGCACCATAGGCTTCGAAGAAGGCCACTTGGGGCTTTACCAGGGCCACAGAGCCCGCGAAGGCGCGCACACAGGTGGCGCTAAATTCACGCAGGCCGGCGATGCTGCGAGGCAGCCCCCAGGCGTCGAGCAGCGCCGGATGAGGGTCGATGCCCACACAGAGCCGGCCGTGCTCGAGGGAGGCCTGGTGGAGCTGGGATCCGAAGTCGCTCACTTACTCCCCCGCCTTGGCTGCGATGTTTTCGTGATTGAGCTCCTGCAGGGGCAGGATGCTCAGCTCGTTGTCTCGCATCGCCTCGATGCCCTGCACAGCGGCGGTCACGCCCTGCACGGTGGTCACCAGCGGCACCCCGGCACTCACGGCGGCGGCGCGAATATCGTAGCCATCGTGGCGGGCACCGGCGGAGCCGGCAGGGGTGTTGAGGATGAGATCCACCTCGCCGGCGGTGATCTTGTCCACGATGGACAGCTCCTCGCTGCCTTCGCGTACCTGGCTGGCCTTGGCCACCACTTCGCATTCGACGCCATTGCGGCGCAGCATATCGGCGGTGCCCTTGGTGGCCATCATCTTAAAGCCGAGCTTGGCCAGCTGCTGGATCGGGAAGTTCAGGGTGCGCTTATCGCGGTTGGCGACAGAGACGAACACCGTGCCGGAGGTGGGCAGCGCGCCGAAGGCGGCATCCTCGGCCTTGGCATAGGCGGCACCGAAGCTATCGGCCAGGCCCATCACCTCACCGGTCGACTTCATCTCTGGGCTAAGCAGCGAGTCCAGCATGGAGCCGTCGGGGCGGCGGAAACGGGTAAACGGCAGCACGGCTTCCTTCACCGCGATCGGGGCGTCCATGGGCAGCGAGCCGCCGTCGTGGGTGGTCGGGATGAGCTTTTCTTCCTTCAGCTCGGCGATGCTGGCGCCCATCATGATGCGGGCGGCAGCCTTCGCCAGCGGCACCCCGGTGGCCTTCGAGACGAAGGGCACGGTACGCGAGGCACGAGGATTGGCCTCGATGATGTAGAGGGTGTCGTCCTTCAGCGCGTACTGGACGTTCATCAGGCCCTTGACTCCGATGCCGTGGGCGAGAGCCACGGTGGACTGGCGGACCTTCTCGATGTCCTCGGCGCCGAGCGTCATCGGCGGCAAGGCGCAGGAGCTATCGCCGGAGTGGATACCGGCTTCCTCGATATGCTCCATCACTCCGCCGAGGTAGACCTCCTCGCCATCGCAGAGGGCGTCCACATCGATCTCGATGGCGTTGTCCAAGAAGCGATCCACCAGCACCGGGTGCTCATTGGAGAGCTCGGTGGCGCGGTTGATGTAGTCCTCGAGGGTCTGCTCGTCGTAGACGATCTCCATGCCGCGCCCGCCCAACACATAGCTGGGGCGCACCAGCACGGGGTAGCCAATGCGGGCGGCGACGTCGCGGGCTTCGCCGAAGGAGGTGGCGGTACCGAATTCGGGCGCCGGCAAACCGGCCTTGGCCAACACCTCACCGAACTCGCCGCGATCCTCGGCCAAATCGATGGCCTCGGGCGTGGTGCCCACCACGGGCACCCCGGCGTTGCGCAGCTGCTCGGCCAGGCCCAGCGGGGTTTGGCCGCCGAGCTGCACAATCACCCCGGCCACGGTGCCGGACTGGCACTCGGCGTGGTAGACCTCCATGACGTCTTCGAAGGTCAGCGGCTCAAAGTAGAGGCGATCGGCGGTGTCGTAGTCGGTGGAGACTGTCTCGGGGTTGCAGTTGACCATGATGGTCTCGTAGCCCACCCGCGAGAGCTCCAGCGCGGCGTGCACGCAGGAGTAGTCGAACTCGATGCCCTGGCCGATGCGGTTCGGGCCCGAGCCGAGAATGATCACCTTCTCCTTCTCGGTCTGCGGGCTCACCTCGGATTCCGCCCCAGCGTCGAATTCATAGGAGGAGTAGTAATACGGAGTCTTGGCTTCGAACTCGGCCGCACAGGTGTCCACGGTCTTAAATACCGGGCGGATACCCAGCGACCAGCGCAGCGAGCGCACGCCGGTCTCACCGGCGAACTCTGGGCGCAGGGCCGCGATCTGCTTATCAGAAAGGCCATAGTATTTCGCCAGGCGCAGCAGCTGCTCGGTGAGCACGGGGGCGTCGATAAGCTGCTGGCGCAGCTCTACTAGGTGCTGGATCTCGGCAAGGAACCAAGGATCGATGCCGGAGGCCTCGTGGACCTCAGCGATGGTCTTGCCGCCGCGCAGGGCCTGCTCGACCTCGTACATCCGGCCGGCCACGGGGCGCTTGAGGGACTCCAGGGCGGCGTCGGCATCGGCGCAGCGATCGGGCGCGGTCCAGAAACCGGTGTCCTTATTCTCCAGCGAGCGCATCACCTTATTGGTGGCTGCGGCGTAGTTGCGGCCCAGGCTCATGGCCTCGCCCACCGACTTCATGGTGGTGGTGAGCGTGTCATCGGCGCCGGGGAACTTCTCAAAGGCAAAGCGCGGGGCCTTGACCACCACATAGTCCAGCGTCGGCTCGAAGGCCGCCGGGGTTTCACCGGTGATGTCGTTGGTGATCTCGTCCAAGGTATAGCCGATGGCCAGCATGGCGGCGATCTTCGCGATTGGGAAGCCAGTGGCCTTCGAGGCCAGTGCCGAGGAGCGGGACACACGCGGGTTCATCTCGATGGTGATGATGCGGCCATCGGTGGGGTTGATGGCGAACTGGATATTACAGCCGCCGGTATCCACGCCCACCTCGCGGATAATGGCGATGCCCTGATCGCGCATCTTCTGGAACTCGCGGTCGGTCAGCGTCAGAGCCGGCGCCACGGTCACGGAGTCGCCGGTGTGCACGCCGAGGGCGTCGACGTTTTCGATGGAGCAAATGACCACCACGTTGTCATCGCCATCGCGCATGAGCTCCAGCTCATATTCTTTCCAGCCGAGGATGGATTCCTCGATGAGCACATTGGCCTCCGGCGAGGCGGCCAAACCGCCGCCGGCGATGCGTTCGAGGTCATCGTTATCGAAGGCCAAGCCGGAGCCGAGACCACCCATGGTGAAGGAGGGGCGCACCACCACGGGCAGGCCCAACTCGGCGACGGTCTCGTGGACTTCGTCCATGTTGTGGCAGACGCGCGACCGCGCGGATTCGCCGCCGATCTTGGCCACGATGTCTTTGAACTTCTGGCGATCCTCGCCGCGCTGAATGGCGGGAATATCGGCGCCGATGAGCTCCACATTGTACTTCTCTAGGCTGCCGCGTCGATCCAATGCGATAGCGGCGTTGAGGGCGGTCTGGCCGCCGAGGGTCGCCAGCACGGCGTCGATGGGATGGCCTTCGGCGATCTCTTTGTCAAAGATCTTCTCGATGTAATCGGGGTGGATCGGCTCCACATAGGTGTGATCGGCGAACTCCGGATCGGTCATGATCGTCGCCGGGTTGGAGTTGATGAGGGTCACCCGCATCCCCTCCTGCTTGAGCACGCGGCACGCCTGGGTGCCGGAGTAGTCGAACTCGCAGGCCTGGCCGATCACAATGGGGCCGGATCCAATAACCAGGACGTGATTGATGTCAGTGCGCTTGGGCATTGTCTGTATTCCTCTTTCTCTTCCTGGTGTGCTTAGTTCTGGCCGTCGCCGGAGCCGGAGTTTTTCGCAGCAATATCCGCGAGAACCAGCTCCACGAATTGATCGAAGAGCGGGTTGGCATCATTCGGGCCGGCGGCAGCCTCGGGGTGGTACTGCACCGAGAAGGCCCGCCCATTCTTCAGCGCCACGCCCTCGACCACGCCATCGTTGAGGCAGGTATGCGTCACCAGCGCGGGGCCATAGGGGGTAGCAAACTCCTGGCCTTGTTCACCTTCGAGGGCGAAGCCGTGGTTTTGAGCGGTGATTTCGATGTGGCCCTGCACGTGGTTTTTCACGGGGATATTCACGCCGCGGTGGCCGAACTTGAGCTTGTAGGTGTTCATGCCGAAGGCCCGGCCCAGGATCTGGTTGCCAAAGCAGATGCCGAAGATCGGCACATCCTTGTCCAGGAACTGCTGCACGATGCTCACCATCTCATCTGCGGTGGCCGGATCGCCCGGGCCATTGGAGATGAACACGCCATCGGGCTGGAACTCCATGGCCTTCTCACAGGGGTAATTGGCCGGCACCAGCACGGTGCGGATGCCGCGAGCAAGCAGGTTGCGCGGGGTATTGGACTTAATGCCCATGTCATAGGCCACCACGGTGGCGCGGACCTCGCCCTCGGGTTCGAGAACCTGCGGCTCAGTGATGGAGACATCGGCCGAAAGATTCGCGCCTTCCATATCTTCTTGGGCCTGCACGCGGCGCACCAGCTCTTCGGTATCGAGCAGGGCGTCCTCGCCGGTGAACACGCCCGCCTTGATGGAACCGTAGTTGCGCAGGTGGCGCACGATAGCTCGGGTATCTACATGCTTAATGCCCACCAGGCCTTGGGAGATCATTTCCTCCTCGAGGCTGCGGCGGGCCCGCCAATTAGAGACGGTATGGGAGAGATCGCGAATAATCAGACCGGCGATCCAGATCTTGTCCCCGCGGGACTCATTATCTTCGTCATTCCAGCCGGTGTTACCGATCTGCGGGGCGGTCATCACCACCATCTGCTTGTGGTAGCTGGGATCAGTCATCGTCTCCTGATAACCGGTCATGGCGGTGGTAAAGACGGCCTCGCCAAAGGCGTTGCCGTCTGCTCCGAAAGCAAGCCCGCGGTAGGTGTTGCCGTCGGCGAGCACGAGCACTGCGGGCCGCGTGGTGGCCGAGTGGGTGGTCTCAGTAGTCACTGTGTGAGGGCCTTTCCATGAAGTTTTTTCTGGGGTGTGGGAGTGTGCTGTGGCTTAGCGACGCTGATAGGTCACGGTGCCGCGCAGGATGGTGTGGGTGACCTGGGCGTTGAAGTCCATACCCTCATAGGGGGTGTTATCGGCCTTGGAGTCCATTTCCTCGCCGCGGGCGGTCCACGGGCTGTGCGGATCCACCACGGTGAGATTGGCGGGCTCGCCGACGGCAATGGGACGGCCGTGGCCGGGCAGGCGCACGATCTCGGCGGGCTTTTCGCTCATCACCTTGGCCACGAAGCGCCAATCGGCGAGCCCGGATTCCACGAAGATCTGGTGCACGATCGCCAGCGAGGTCTCTAGGCCCAGCATGCCGTTTTTGGCCTCAGAGAATTCGCAGCATTTCTCCTCGGAGCCGTGCGGGGCGTGGTCGGTGGCCACGCAGTCGATGGTGCCGTCGAGCAGCGCATCGCGCAGCTTCTCGGTATCGGACTTCTCGCGCAGCGGCGGATTCACTCGGTCGCGGCCGTCGAAATTGTGCAGGCGAGCGTCGTGAAGCAATAAATGGTGGGGTGTGACCTCGGCGGTGAGCGGAATGCCGCAGTCCTTAGCCCAGCGCACGAGCGTGACCGTGCCGGCGGTGGAGGCGTGGCAGATGTGCATGCGGGCGCCATAATCGCGGGTCATGATCGCATCACGCGCCACAATCGACTCCTCCGCCACACGCGGCCAGCCGCGGAGGCCGAGCCGGGCAGCCATCTCGCCCTCGTGGGCCACTGCCCCTTCGGTCAGCCGGGCATCCTCGCAGTGCTGGGCGAGCAGCACGTTCTGGCCTTTGGCGTATTCCAAGGCGCGGCGCATCACCTGCGGATTATTCACGCATACGCCGTCATCGGAGAACATGCGCACCTTGGCTGCGGAGTTGGCCATCATGCCGAACTCGGTGAGCGTCTCGCCCTTCAGCCCCTTGGTAATAGAGCCCACGGGGTGAACATCGCAGAGACCCACCTGCTGGCCTTTGAACCACACGGACTCGGCGATCACCGGCTGATCCATCACCGGCTGGGTATTGGCCATGGTGAATACGGCGGTAAACCCGCCCTTGGCAGCGGCCGCGGAGCCAGTGGCGATGGTCTCCGTATCCTCGCGGCCGGGCTCGCGCAGGTGCACGTGAATATCCACCAGCCCGGGCAGCAGCACCGCCCCGGCTGCGTCGATGGTGCGATCGGCGGCAGTATCGGCGGCGGCGTCGAGGCTGTCGATCACGCCATCGCGGATCAGCAGGTGGCGCGGCTCGCCCTCGCCATAGGGGCGGGCGTTGAGAATGAGGAGGGTGCCCTCGGCAACAGGCGCGAGTTCCCCAGTGGCAGGATATGTGGTCTCAGTCGTCATTATTTTCTCCTTTGGGACTTACTCGCGCGGGCTGCCCTGGCCACAGAGCAGGGTAAAGAGCACGGCCATGCGCACGTGCACACCATTGGATACCTGTTGCAGCACGGCGGTTTGCGGGGCGTCGGCAACATAGTCGTTAATTTCCATGCCGCGCAGCATCGGCCCGGGGTGCATCACGATGGCCTCGTCCTTCAGCTGCGCTAGGCGGGCCTTGCTCATTCCGTACAGGGTGGCGTATTCGCGATGCGAGGGGAAGAATCCGCCGTTCATGCGCTCTTGCTGCACGCGCAGCATCATCACCACATCTTGGTCGGCGAGCACCGGGTCCATCTCATAGGAGACGGTCACCGGCCAGTTCTCCACGCCGAAGGGCAGCAGCGTGGGCGGGGCGACGAGGGTGACCTCGGCGCCCAAGGTGGTGAGCAGATCCACATTGGAGCGCACCACCCGCGAGTGCAGGCAGTCGCCTACGATCGCAATCTTCTTGCCTTCGATGCGGCCCAAGCGCTGGCGCATGGTCACCGCATCCAGCAGGGCTTGGGTGGGATGCTGGTGGGCGCCATCGCCGGCGTTGATCACGCTCGGCCCCTCCCCCTGCGGGGCCACCCAGCGGGCCAGCTGCTCGGCAGCGCCCGAGGCGGGGTGCCGGATGATGATGGCATCCGCCCCCACCGCGCTCAAGGTCAAGCCGGTGTCCTTGAGTGATTCGCCCTTCTTCACCGAGGACGAGGAGGCGGAAATATTGATCACGTCCGCACTCATCCACTTGCCGGCGGTCTCGAAGGAGGAGCGGGTGCGGGTGGAGTTTTCGTAGAAGAGGGTGAAAATGGTGCGGCCGCGGAGTGTCGGCAGCTTCTTGATCTCGCGGTGAGACAGCAGTTCTAGGAACTTATCCGCCTCATCCATGATGGTCAGGATCTCGTCTTTGCTGAGGTCCTCGATGGAAAGCAGGTGTTTCATTAGCCTCTAGCTCACTAGGTTCTCGACAGCACGTGCAGGCCGTGGCGGCGTTCGCAGCTGCCGCGGCTGGCGCGCGCTACTCGCGGGTGGTGGCGGATTCGCCGGAATGATTCGTACGGGAGATTTCCACGGCATCCTCGCCGTCGATCTCTGCGAGCAATACGCTCACGCCCTCGCTGACGGCCGTGGGCAGGTTTTTGCCCACGTAGTCCGCGCGGATAGGCAGCTCACGATGGCCGCGATCCACCAGCACCGCGAGCTGCACGCAGTGCGGGCGACCGATATCGCGCAGCGCATCCAGGGCGGCGCGAATGGTACGACCGGAATAGAGCACATCATCGACCAGCACCACCGTGATGTCATCGATGCCGGTATCAGGAATGGTGGTGGGCTTGAGCGCGCGGTGCGCACGGTGGCGCAAATCATCGCGGTACAAGGTGATATCGAGGGTGCCGACGCTCACAGCCACACCCGAGAATTCTTCAATCTTGGCCGCCAAGCGCTGGGCCAGCGGCACTCCCCCCGAAGGAATACCCATCAGACACACCTCGGGGTGCGCTGATTCCTTCTCAGCATCAAGTGCTGTTTTTTCAATAATCTGGTGCGCGATGCGCGCAATTGTGCGCCCGACATCGTCGGCGCTCATTAATTGCGTTGCCATCGTGACCTCCTTCCCCGCCTCTCTGTGCGGTCCGTTAAAGGATGCCCTCAGACACCGAGACTGCAGTCTCTATGCAGCCACTGAATCCTATGAACTTTATCGTTTTCTTAGCTTAGCACTCGCCTTCGCCCACCACTAGGAAATGACCACCACCCCTCACCCCACCCGCGGGGCTATCGCTTATCGACGCTCACCTGCCCCGCGTCCCACACCACGCGAGAGCGGAATCTCATGGCAGTGTCCGGCTGTCTCCGTATAATCGACACTCATACACTTGCCGCCGCTTTGAGGAGGTCACCAACCCACGTGGGTATTTCAACCGAGCACATTCTTCCCTTCCCCCGCTCAGATGTCTGGCAGTGGCACACCCGCCCTGGTGCGGTAGTGCGGCTGACCCCGCCTTTCGTACCCATGACCCCTGTGAAGCAGGCTAGCTCGCTAGCCACTGGAACCACCGAGTTTTCCCTACCAGCAGGCCTGAAATGGGTGGCCAAGCACGATCTTGCCGGCTACCACGAGGGACGCCAATTTACCGATGTGTGTATCAACGCCCCCATGCGAGCGCTCTCGCAGTGGCGCCACATACACGCCTTCACCGACGCCCCGGCCGGCACCCGTATCACTGATACCGTGCATACCCGACTTCCCGGTAGTTTCCTCGAGGCCACCTTCGCCTATCGGCAGCACCAGCTGCTGGAGGATCTCACCCGTATAGCGGAGTTCGAGGCCCTCGACGGTGCCCCCACCGAGCCGCTTACCATTGCTCTCACCGGCTCCGGCGGCTTCGTGGGCACCCATCTCGCCGCCCAGTTGCGCACCTCCGGGCACACCGTGATCGAGCTCAAACGCGGCTCCGATCTGAAACCCGGCCAGCGCCGCTGGCACACCACCCTGCCCGATGAGGACCTCCTCGATGGTGTGGATGTGCTCATCCACCTTGCTGGCGAGTCCATCGCTGGCCGCATGAGTGAATCCCACCGCCACAAGATCCGCCACTCCCGCGTCGCGCCCACCCGCCGCCTCGCGGAATTGGTGGCCGCGTCTGAGACCTGCCAGGCCATGATCGTCGCCTCCGCAGTGGGCTTCTACGGCCCCGACCGTGGCGATGAGCTTTTGGATGAGTCCGCCGAGCGCGGCGAGGGCTTTTTGGCCGATGTGGTCGCCGAATGGGAGGAGGCCTGCGCTCCCGCCCGCGAGGCCGGAAAGCGCGTGGTGAATCTCCGCACTGGGCTGGTCATGGGCGCCGCCGGCGGCATGTTGCCCGGGCTGCGCGCCGCCTTCGGCGCGGGTCTGGCCCCGCAGGTGGGTACCGAGGGCGGGTATCTGCCCTGGGTGAGCATCGATGATCTCACCTCCATGTATTACCGCGCTGCCGTTGATCCGCAGATGTCCGGCCCCTTCAATGCCACCGGCCCGCAGCCGGTGCGCTCCGAGGAATTTGGCGAGACCCTCCAGGGCGCGATGCACCGCAGGTTCGTGGTGCCGATTCCGGCGGTGGCCCCCAAGCTGATGATGGGCCCCATCGCCTCCGAGGAGCTGCTCATGACCTCGCAGAACGCGGTGCCCACCAAGTTTGAGCAGCTGGGCCACCGTTTTACCCACGCCACGCTCGCGGCGGCTTTCGCCCATGAGCTTGGTGGCGAGGCGCTTTTCGACGCCACCTCCGGCGACGATTCCTAACCCTTGTCCGCATCTCAACCTATCCCCCATCACCTGTGCTTTAAGGAGTGAATCAGTGGATTCAGCCGACACCGCTGCCGACGAGCAGCTACTTATGCCCCTCACTATCGAGCGGGTGGCCGCCGTGCTACGCGAACAGGACCTCGAGTTCGACGCCATCGAGGGCGCTATTCGCACCGGCTTCTATGACGCCGCCATCGGCATCGTGGTGCACGAGGGCACCCTGCTGCTCGACGCCCGCTGGCGCGGCGAGCCGAGCCCCGATCAGGGCAATGATCTGCTCCAAGCCGCCCATGAATGGAACGTGCTGGAGATCAAACCCACCATGTATGTCGGGGCCGCCTCCGGCAGCGAGGACGGTGTGGAGGTGCACCTGCAGCGGGCCTTGCCGGCGCTGAATAAAGCCGGCGGCTACACCCATAACCAGCTGGGGCTGTTCGTGGTCTCCTTCTTCACCGCCACGGCTACCGCCTGCGACTATCTGGCCAATTCCTTCCCCGATCTGGTCACCTGGGAGCGCCCCGAGGCGGAGCCCGCCTCCGAGGCCGATGCGCCCGCCCCCACCTCCGAGAACGACAACGCTTAAAGGATCACGCCGTGCCTGAACTCAACGCAGTCACCTATGCCCGCGTCAAGGACGCCTTGGCCAGTGTCGATGTGGAGCTGGAAGACATCGACTTCCCCGATGTGGGCCATGCCCGCCTCAATAACATCGATACCTTCATCGCCGTGCTGGACAATCAGTCCGTGATCGTGCGCGCCGAATATCCGCTCGAGTCCCTCGAGGGCCCGTGGTTTGCCGCCTGCAACCACTTCAATGCCCGCCTGCACGGGGTCAAAGCGGTAGTCGCCACCTCCGGCGATACCCACGGCCTGCGCACCGAGTCCGAGTTTCCTGTCTCTGCCTATATGAGCGATGCGCAGCTGCAGGAGTCGCTGGAGATCCGTATCGACCTAGTTCTTGCCGGCATGAAGGCCCTGCAGGATCTCGGGAAAAAGTAAGTTCACTATCGTGGCGCGCCGCTCCCATCCCGCAGCACTACGCATCTTCGAGGCTGTTCATGCCTGGTTGCGTAGTGTGCGCCTGCCGGTGAGGTTCGGCCATGAGTCCTTTCTCGTCACCACCGACCACGCGGCGGTGGAAATCACCTACGATCCCTACCGCGATGCCCTGGTGGTGCACGGTATGTGGCCCAAGGAGGCCACCGTCGACACCCTCGAGCGCTTGACGAACTTCGTGGACTTCTGGAACGTCAACCGCATCCAGCCCATCGGCTATATGCTCACCGGCGAGGACGCCTCCCTCGGCGTGGGCTGTGTGGTGCATCTTCCCGATGCCTCCCAGTGCAGCGCGGAAGAATTGGGCGATGCCGTGGATCACTACCTTGCGATGGTGGACATCTTCTTCATCGAAATGGAGCACTTCTTGCCCGATGTGTGTGGTACCACCGTGGATCACCACCCCTACATGCTGCGGCTGCCCACCATGCCGATTATCGAAAGCCCGCCCCGATGAGCGTTCACTATCTCCATCTCGTGGAGGCGATCTCCGCCCACGCCCGCATCATCGATCGGCACCGCGGAATACGGTTCTGCTTTCCCGATCATCCCTTGGTCTTTCACGCCCATCTGCGCGCCCCGGCGGTGATGTTCATTTCCGCGAGCGAAGCCTTACGGGAGTGCTATACCGCCGAGCAGCGCCACGACGCCGTCCTCGCCGCCAATGGCTACCACCAGGAGGGCCATCACGCGAAGCTCGGGATAGCCCAGTTCGGCCAGTCCGAGGCGCTCACTGCTATGGGCACCGCATCGACCTTCCTCGTGGACTCACTCACCACCGCCCGCCTGGAGCGGCATGTTCTACGCTGCTGCTACGACATAGCCGACGCGCTGCACTGGCTGAGCACCACCCTCGAGACCTCCACCATCGTTCCCGCCCCCAACCCCGAGTGGTTGCCCCTGACTCTCAACGGGCCGTGGACGGAACCGGATACACGCGCCTAGAACGGGCCAGCACAGACAACAACCGCCGGGAACTCTGCTACTACGCAGCGGAGTTCTCGGCGGTATTCGGTATGTGGGAAGAGGAGGAACCTCAGCGACCAGTGCGGGTGCTTAGCGCTCCTGATCCTGCTCGGGCTCCTGCTCTGGCTCCGCCACTGCGGCAGCATCGCTGTCGGCGGGAATATCCTCATCGTCGACCGTAACGGGCACGGGGCCTTCGAGGGTCTCATTAGCCTCGTCGAGGGTGTCCTCGTCTGCGTCGTCTTCCACGGGCTGCAGTTCCTCGGCCTTGATGTCCTCGAGGTTCTTCGCCACCGCGTCGAGCACGGCATTGATATAGGGCGAGGCCACGGGGGTGGAGTATTCGCTGCCGAGCTCTACCCCCTCCACCACGGCGGTGCGACGCGGCACATCCGGGTTGAAGAGCAGCTCCCAGCCAGAGACACGCAGGATGGCGCGGTCGACGGCAGGCAGGCGATCGAGTTCCCACTCGGCGGCGAGGAAACGCTCGATGACCTCATCGATGCGGTCGAGCTCGACCGCCACACCCTGGACGATCTCGCGGGTATAGGGCTTGATGGGAGCCACCCCGGCATTCTGGTCCTGGGAGAGCGTCGCGCGCTCCTCCACCAAGGCCACGGGATCGATATCGCGGGCCTCTGCCTCGAAGAGGATATCGACGGCGCGGCGACGCGCCTTATACCGAGTTCCCCGCCGCTTGAAGTCAGTCACAGTCTCCTCAGAACTTCCTGATAGTAAAAAGAATGCGCACGCCGCGCGGCACTTGTCCGCGAGACGTGCATGTGCAGTGTGGTGCTTAGTTGTTCACGCGGGACAGGTACTCGCCGGTGCGGGTATCGACCTTCACCACGTTGCCAGTCTCGAGGAACAGCGGCACCTGGATCTCGGCGCCGGTCTCGAGGGTGGCGGGCTTGGTGCCGCCGGTGGAGCGGTCGCCCTGCAGGCCCGGATCGGTGTGCTCCACCTTCAGCTCCACGGCCACCGGCAGATCGGCGAAGAGGGCCTCGCCCTCGTGGAAGGAGACCTGCACGGGCATGTTCTCCAGCAGGAAGCGGGCGGAGTCGCCGATCAGGTGCGGCTCCAGTTCGACCTGCTCGAAGGTCTTATCGTCCATGAACACGTAGGCGGTGCCGTCGTTGTACAGGTAGGTCATGTCGCGGCGATCCACCAGCGCGGTCTCTACCTTCACGCCGGCGTTGAAGGTCTTGTCTACGGTCTTGCCGGAGACAACGTCCTTCAGCTTGGTGCGCACGAATGCGGGCCCCTTGCCCGGCTTGACGTGCTGGAACTCGATAATCTGCTGCAGCTTGTTATCAATCTTCAGCACAAGACCATTCTTGAAATCGGCGGTAGTTGCCACGTGTTTAGCTCCTTCGGGCCCGCGCCCAACGACGTCGGCTGCGGGAAAGGTTTCCCCGCCGCCGCGCGGCGCGAGCACTCAACAATATGAAAGCGTGTACTTGACCAAACCAGACTACACCACGGTGAGCTGCTTGCTCACCTTGGTAATAATCTCGGGCTGGCCGTCGGTGATGATGAGGGTGTCCTCGATACGCACGCCACCCTTGCCGGGAACGTAAATACCCGGCTCGATGGTCAGCGTCATGTCCTTCTCCAGCACGTGGGTGCTGGTCTGGGCGGCAGCGGGGGCCTCGTGCACGTCGAGGCCAACGCCGTGGCCGGTGGAGTGCACGAAGTACTCGCCATATCCGGCTTCCTCGATGACCTCGCGGCAGGCGCGGTCGATATCGACCAGCTTCGCGCCAGGTCGCGAGGCCTCCACGCCGGCGAGCTGGGCCTTGAGCACCACCTCGTAGATCTCGCGGGCGAAGTCGCTGGCCTCGCCGATCATGATGGTGCGGGTCATATCCGAGTTAAAGCCGCGGTCGTGGGCGCCGAAGTCGATGGTGACGATATCGCCGTGCTCGAGCACCCTATCGCCGGCGCCGTGGTGCGGCTTCGCCGAGTTCGGGCCGGAGGCCACGATGGTATCGAAGGACACCCGCTCGGAGCCGAGCATGCGCATCCGGTACTCCAGATCGGCGGCGACCTGCCGCTCGGTGCGGCCCGCGGCCACCTCGCCGGCGGCGAGCATGTCCAGATAGGCCTGGGAGGCTAGTGCCGCGACGTCGCGCAGCCGCTGCTTTTCCACATCGTCCTTAATCAGCCGCAGCTTCTCGATGATGCCGCTGACCGGAACCAAGGTGACGTCCTCCGGGCAGGCCTTCTCGAGGGCCTCCAGCTCAGAGACGGTGACATAGTCGGCCTCATAGCCCACGCGGCGATGCCCTTCGACCCGCTTGAGCAGACCGGTGGCGCAACGACGCTCCAGCACAGCCTCAATATCCGGGACTTCTTCTGCGATCTGAGTGGTATAGCGGCCATCGGTGGCGATGCTGGCGGTGAGATCCTTATTCACCAGCAGTGCCGCATTGGATCCGGAGAACCCGGAGAGATAGCGCACGTGGGTGAGATGGGTAACCAGCATGACATCGACGCGTTGGCTATTCAGCTCGGCAGACAGCGCGCGGCGGCGGGTGAGGAATCGGGTATCGCTCAAAGACATCTATTCAGGGCCCCTCTCGGCTCAAATCGTGTGTGGTCTGGATCTAGCTCAACTCTAGGTGATGCGCTCGGCGAGGTACTCGAGGGCGAGTTCATAGCCTTTTACCCCGAGGCCGGCGATCACCCCGAGCGCGATAGGGCTGAGATAGGAATGGTGGCGGAAAGGCTCGCGGGCGTGCACATTCGAGATATGCACCTCGACGAAGCCCTGGCCATCCGCGATCTCGGCGAGAGCATCGCGCAGCGCTACCGAGCTGTGGGTCAATCCGCCGGGGTTGATGATGACTGCGGCGCCCTGATCGGCGGCGTCATGCACCCAATCGATGAGCTGGCCCTCGTGATTGGATTGGCGGCACTCCACCGCGAGGCCCAGCTGCTGGGCGCGGCTGGCGAGCCGCTGCTCGACGTCGTCAAGCGTCGTGCTGCCATAGACCTCGGGCTGGCGCTTGCCGAGACGGTTGAGGTTCGGACCGTTGAGAATTAGGACGTCCATGCCACCACCTGCTCATATGCCTGGCGCAGCTGCTCGTAGGTGGTGTCCTCTAACCGGGTGGTCTCCCCCACCCCGGTGAGGCCAACGAAGCGAATGGAGCCGCCGCGGTTCTTTTTATCCTTGCGCATGCCGGCGAGCAGCTGCTCAAAGCTGGCACCGTTGTAGCCGGTGGGCAGGCCCACGCTGGAGATGATCGCGCGGTGGCGCTCCACCTCGGCCGCGGAGAGCTCGCCGCGGATCTGCGAGAGCGCGGCAACATACATCATGCCCACCGCCACCGCATTGCCGTGGCGCCAGCGGAACTGCTCATTGAGTTCCACAGCGTGGCCGAAGGTGTGGCCATAGTTGAGGATTTCGCGCAGGTTCGATTCCTTCAGATCGGCCGCGACGACCGCGGCTTTGACCGCCACGGAGCGAGCAATCAACTCCGGCAGATGCCCAGTGGGGTCCACGCAGGCGGCCGGATCGGACTCGTAGAGGGCGAGAATCTCCGGATCGCGGATGAACCCAGTTTTGATGATCTCTGCGGACCCGGCGATGATCTCCTCCCGCGGCAGGGTCGCGAGGCAGTCGAGATCAATGAAGACGCCGAAGGGCTCGTGGAAGGCGCCCACGAGGTTTTTCCCGGCCGCGGTATTGATGCCGGTTTTGCCGCCGACAGCGGCGTCCACCATCGCCAGCAGCGTGGTGGGGCAATGAATCACCTTGATTCCACGCATCCAGGAGGCGGCGATGAAACCAGCGGCGTCGGTGCAGGCACCACCGCCCACAGAGACCACCACATCGCGGCGGGAAAATTCGAGCCTACCCAGCTCGTCCCACATGCGCCCCGCCTCGGCGAGGGTTTTGCCGGATTCCGCATCGGCCAGCTCCAGGGGATGCACCTCCATGCCGGCGGAGCTGAGGGCGGCGCCGATCCGCGCCGCGATGTGCTCCACGGAATGCTGATGGATGATCGCCACCTTGCGGGCGTCTGCGGCGCTGCTCACCAGCTCGCTCAGCGCCGGCGCGATACCGTGATCGATGACGACCTCATAGGGGGAGGCGCCGTTGACGGGGATGGAACGCATGATTGTCCTTGCTACGGGGTATTAGACGCTGGGCTCGGGTTCGCAGACGGTCTCGAGATAGGCGAGCACGTCGGCGACCACCCGCTGTGGGCTGCGCTCATTGGAGCGAACGCGGAAGGTGGCGACATCCTTGTAATAGCCGATGCGCTCGTCGTAGAGCTGCTGATAGCGCTCGCGCGGATTCTCGGACTGCAGGATGGGTCGCGAGGAATCCTGGGCGGTGCGGCGCAGCCCCTCCTCGACGGAGATATCGATCCACACCACGGAGTGATGATCGAGTGCGGCGCGCACGGAGTCGGTGACCACTGCCCCGCCGCCGAGGGAGACAATGGCGTCCTGATCGAGCGCTTCTGCGACCACTTCTGCCTCGAGGGCGCGGAACTTCTGCTCACCGAGGCGGGAGAATACCTCGCCACAGGGCTCGCCTTCGCGCTCCTCGATCATCTGATCAGTATCCACAAGGGGGATGTTCAGCGCCCGCGAGAGGCGGCGACCAATGGTGGATTTCCCCGCACCAGGCAGGCCAACGAGAACAACTCGAGGGGTTCCCATGTGTTTTTAGAACTCCAATCGCTTAGCAACGCTTTCGGTATAAGTATCGACATTTCGCTTAGTCTCGGCAAGCGAATCACCGCCGAATTTCGCCAGCACAGCGCGGGCGAGCACGAGAGCAACCATCGCTTCGGCCACCACTCCGGCGGCGGGGACGGCGCACACATCGGAGCGCTGGTGGATGGCGGTGGCAGCATCGCCAGAAGCCATATCCACCGTCTGCAGGGCCCGCGGCACAGTGGAGATCGGCTTCATTGCGGCCCGCACGATCAGCGGCTGGCCATTGGTCATACCACCCTCGAGGCCACCAGCCCGGTTGGACAGCCGATCCACACCATCTGCGGTGCGCACCATTTCATCGTGAGCCTGGGAGCCGGGGCGGACGGCCTCGAGGAAGCCATCGCCGATCTCCACGCCCTTGATGGCCTGGATGCCCATGATCGCCCCCGCCAATTGGGCGTCGAGGCGATCCTCGCCGGAGGTATAGGAGCCCAAACCGATGGGCAGGCCATTGACCACGACTTCCACCACGCCGCCGAGGGTGTCGCCGGACTTTTTCGCCTTGTCGATATGCGCGATCATGGACTCCTCAGCGGCCTTATTGGCGGCGCGCACCGGGGAGGCATCGATATCCTCAAGCTGCTCGAAGCTGGGGGTGGGGCCATCATAGGGCTCGGATTCGCCAATCGAGATCACATGGGAGAACACTTCCACTCCGATGGTCTCGCGCAGGAAATTACGCGCTAGCACGCCAAGCGCCACCCGGGCTGCGGTTTCGCGGGCGGAGGCACGCTCCAGCACGGGGCGGGCCTCGTCGAATCCGTACTTGATCATGCCGGAAAAATCGGCATGCCCAGGTCGGGGCCGGGTGAGCTTGGCACCGCGGCCGGAGGACATCGCCTTCTGCACCTCGGGGTCGTTTTCATCCAATGGCGAGGCGGACATGATGGTGGTCCACTTGGGCCACTCGGTATTGCCGATCATGATGGCGATCGGCGCACCCATCGTTCTGCCGTGGCGCACCCCAGTGAGCAGGGACAGCTCATCGGCTTCGAACTTCATGCGGGCGCCGCGGCCATAACCGAGGCGACGCCGAGCGAGATGCGCCGAGATCTCCTCCAAGGTGATCGGCACGCCCGCAGGCAGGTGTTCCATGGTGGCGATTAGGGCTTGACCGTGGGATTCCCCAGCTGTAGTCCATCGAAGCATGCCCCATATTCTTGCACGCCGCGGCTGGATACACGCACATCTACCCCCGTTTAATTTCGCCGCCCTTAAACCGCGGCGCACAGCAGCGCGGCCATGAGCGTCGCCGTGACCATCCCCGGCCCGTGTGGGACGCGGCCGCGCGCTGCTGCCGCGGGCACAAGCTGCAGGTGCTGGAGGGCGGCGTCGATAAGCGTGAGTACTGCCGCACCGGCAATGACCCACGGCAGCACGAGCGCCCCCTGAGCTGCGGCGATAATACCTAGAGAGACGGCGAGTTTGACGTCTCCGCCGCCGATTCCCCAGCCCCGCCACCACGCGAGCGCGTAGCTGGCGCCCCAGAGCAGACCGCCCCACCACGCGGCGGGAAAGAGCACGAGCGCCATGAGAATGGCCGGCAGGGTGAGCGCATTGGGCAGGCGAGCGTGAATGCGATCCCAGCCGGCCGCAAGAATGAGCAGCACGCAGATGGCACTCAGCAGCAGCAGCTGCGGATTGCCGCCGAGCGCGGCGTAGACGATTGTGAACACATACTCCCCCTCGATATGTGCTGAACTATCCGGCCCGCTCCCCCGCGCTGTCACAGGGGAGGGAAAAACTTACCCGGCGCCGGCGATCTCGGTGGCCGATACCCCGGTGGCTTCGGCGAGCGCGGCCACCATGGAATCCTTGGGTGCGGCGACGCCGGTGAATTGTTCGAATTGGCTCAAGGCCTGAAAGGCGAGCATGCTCAGCCCGCCCACGCACGCCAGGCCGCGTTGTCTCCCCACCGCGACGAGCGGGGTGGGCCAGGGATCGTAGATGACATCGAAGATCGGCGCGTGGGCGATATGCTCTTCCTTGCCCTGGACCACGGCGGCGGGCACCGTGGAGATCACCACGGCACTGCGGCGACAGGCCTCGGCAATCGCCGTCGTGTCCTCCCAAGACAACCAGCGCAGCGGCGCCTCGCAGAGCGAGCGCAGCTCCTCGGTTTTATCGCTGCGGTTAATCACGGTGATCTCCGCGGCACCGAGCTGGCCTGCGGCGTAGATGGCAGGACGGGCGGTACCGCCACCGCCGATAACCACCACGGGCTGAGCGGCCAGCTCCACGCCGAGTACCCCGAGCCCGCCGTAGATACCCTCCACATCGGTATTATCGGCGCGCCAGCCGTTCTCGCAGCGCACAAGCGTATTGGCTGAGCCGATGGCCCGGGCGCGCGGGCTGCGTTCCACAGCGTGAGCAGCGGCCTCGAACTTGCAGGGCATCGTCACCGAAAAACCGGCGATCTCTGGGTCTGCGGCGGCCTCGGCCATGACCGTAGCCATCTCCTCGGCTACGGTCTCGCGGCGGCTATAGCTCCACAGGCTCAGACCGGCGGCTTGGTAGCCGGCGTTGTGCAAGACCGGGGAGAGGGAATGGGCGATCGGGGATCCTAAAACTGCGGCGCGTGGCATGTCTGCCATTGTCTCGCCTCACTCGGGCGCTGTCCACACACGGTGGCGCGGTGGGGGCGGCGCGGGTGATGCGCGCCGACGCTTGAGCCCACCTCCTGCCCCATCGCTCCCGCCTTTTCGCGGACATGCGCGCGCCCACGCACACGCAGACAAGCAGACATGCACAAACGCCCGCCCCCACTACATGGGAGGCGGGCGTCGTGTGTGCCTAGGGCGTACACCCCAGAGCGGAGCTAGCGCCCTAGCACCTTATGGCTTAGGGAGCCTCCGGCGCGGGCGGCTCCGGAGCTGCTGGGGGCTCGGGTTCTTCCCGGGCGCTGTCGAGCACGCCGTTTTGGATAGCGCGCTGGGTATCGGCCTGGTGCTGATCGAAGTTGTCGTTGAACACGGTGGTGCCGTCCTTATCCACCGTCACGAAGAACAGCCAGTTGCCCTCGGCTGGGTTCTCCATGGCGCGCAGCGCCTCCTCCGAGGGGGCCGCGATGGGAGTCTCGGGCAGACCCTCCTTGGCATAGGTATTCCACGGGGTGACGCGGGAGCGGTCCTTATCGGTGGTGGCCACCTCCACCTCGGGCAGGCCGTAGTTCACGGTGGAGTCGAACTCGAGGCGCATCGGCTTATTGAGGCGGTTGAGAATGACTCGGGCCACCTTGTCGAAGTCACCGGCCGGGGCCTCGCGCTCGACCAGGGATGCGGCGATGAGCAGCTCATAGGGGCTGAGCCCCACGGCCTGGGCGCGGGTGACGATATCGGTGTCGTTATAGATCTTGGTGGAGCGGGCCACCAGATCCTTCAACACGGCAGTGGCATCGGCCTTGGGGTCGATCACATAAGTGCCGGGGGCGATGAGCCCCTCGAGACGCTTCGGATCCGCGCCGCGGGCGCGCACCGGCTCGAGCGCCCATGCGGGCACGCCGAGCTCTTCGAGATTGGCGTTGGCGGCCGCCTTTTCCAACTCGGGCAGCGGGATGCACTCCCCTGCCGCGTCCTCGCAGCTGATGCGGGAGATCTCGGAGAGAATACCGGGACGGATTTCGCCGCTGACAGCGCGCACATCCATTAGGGTCTGGCCGCCGGGCACCTGCAGCGCCTCGGCCTTATTGGCGGGATCCACCAGCGCCGCCACGGCCGCCTCGGCGCTCATCTCGCCCTGCAGACGGTAGAAGCCGGGCTGAATGCTGGCGGCATCGGGGTTCGCGCCGGCAGCCCGCTGGAAGGCACCATTGGACTTCACGATGCCGCGCTCGACCAACTCCCCTCCCAGCTCGGAGACGGACTCGCCCTCGTTGATCTGCACGAGCTCGATCTCGCCATTGCCCTCGCCGGAGTAGTCGGCGAGGCTCGGTGGATTTGCGCGCATCACGGCGATGTAGATGACGGAGCCGATGATAAGCAGCAGAGAGGCAACCAAAATAGCCACACCGCGCTGGCGCCTTTTGACATACACCGGTTCCATGCGCCTACCGCGCCGGGCTTGAGGACGTTGAGCCATAACTTATTTGAGCCTCTCAGATTCTTTACTCCTCGCCCTCGCGGCAGAGGCGGTTCTTCCGCGCGTCCAGCCACGATTGCAAGATTTCCACTGCAGCTGCCTGATCAATCACGTCTCGGCTCGTGCGGCTAGAGCGCCCCGCCGCGTGCATCGCCTGGGTGGCCACGACGGTGGTGAGGCGCTCATCGGCGAAACGCACGGGGATGCTGTGCCCCGCGCGACTCAGCCGCCGGTTGATCCGGAACGCGATTTCTTTGGCATGCTTGACTGACTTGGAGCCATGTCCCTTGAGATCGCGCGGCAAACCGACCACGACCTCCACTACCTGACCGTCTTCGATGATCTCGATCAGACGGTCAATATCCGCTAGGTCTCTGCCCCCGAACCCCGTCTGGCGCTGCACAGTTTCCACCGGCATAGCCAGCGAGGCGTCACGATCCGACATGGCGAGACCAATACGCGCCGTCCCGACGTCAATACCGAGCCGTCGACCCACTCCGGGATCATCAACCCCAGGCTCATCGGGTACTGGTTTATTGGCCATTCGCATCTTTCTATCTTCACAACGGGCATTGAGCACATAGCTACACCTACAATGTAGCGATTCGTAACCGTTTAGTGATAAATATTCCGGCGTGTGTTGCCCAGTAATATGGCTTTTCGACGCCCACCTCCCCCACACCACCCCTATTCATTCAAGTTTCACACCTTGACTAATAGGCCTGTGAGGAGCGGCGAGCCGTATCGATTCAGCGCGGAATATTTCCCAAGAAAAACGAAACACCCATCCCTTCTACCTCGGGATGGGTGCACGCGTTGCGGGCGTCTAGCCCTCGAGCGCTGCGGCTACTGCAGCGAAACCGGCAGCGATGCCGGAGGCGTCAGAGCCAGAGCCCTGGGCCATATCCGGCTTGCCGCCGCCGCGGCCACCAATGTGGCTGCCGAAGGTCTTGACCAACTCGCCGGCCTTGATGCCGTGGGACACCGCCTGCGCGGTGGCAGCAACGATGAAGGGCACCTTGCCGCCATTATCGCTGGCCAGCACCACCACGCCGGCGCGCTCGCCGAGGCGGTTCTTCAGATCAGAGGCCATCTCGCGCAGGTCTCCGCCGGAGAGGTTCTCGGCCGGGGTTGCGGTGATCAGCTCATAGCCGCCTACCTGGCGGGCCGAGGCGAGGATCTCGCCGGTCTGGGCGGCCAGCTGCTGCTTGTGCAGCTGGGCGATCTGCTTCTCGGCCGACTTGAGCTTCTCGGTCAGCTGGGAGATGCGCTCCGGCAGCTCCTCGCTGGGGGCCTTCAAGGAGCTCGCCAGGCCGGCGGCGAGGGCACGTTCGCGGGAGAGGTAGGAGAAAGAATCCAGACCGGAATAGGCCTCAATGCGGCGCACTCCGGAGCCCACCGAGGACTCACCCAGCACGGCCACGGGGCCGATCTGCGAGGAGTGCTGCACGTGGGTGCCGCCGCAGAGCTCCATGGAGAAGGGGCCACCGATCTCCACCACGCGCACATTGCGGCCATAGTTCTCGCCGAAGAGCGCCATCGCGCCCATGGCCTTGGCCTCATCCAGGGTGGTTTCGATGGTATTGACCTGGTGGTCGGTATCCACAGCCTGATTGGTGATGTACTCGATCTGCTGCATCTGCTCCGGGCTCAAGGCCTGGGTGTAGTTGAAGTCGAAGCGCAGATAGCCCGGCTTATTCATCGAGCCAGCCTGGACGGCTGTGGGGCCGAGCACCTCCCGCAGCGCGGCGTGAATGAGGTGGGTGGCGGAGTGCGCCTGGCGGGCGGCGTGCCGCCATGCCGGATCGACGGCGGCGTGCACCTGCGCGCCTACGCCCAATTCACCGCCGACCACGCGGGCCTTGTGTACCCACAGCTTCTTGCCGATCTTCTGCACATCGCTGACTTCTAGATCGGCGGAACCGGCGGTGATCCGGCCGCGATCACCCAGCTGGCCGCCCGCCTCGGCATACATCGGCGAGACGTCGAGGATCACCTCGACCTCCTCGCCCGGGGAGGCGGCGTCGAGACGCTGCCCCTGGCGGATCAGGCCGAGCACGCGGGATTCGGACTCGAGGTTGTCATAGCCGACGAACTCGGTGGGGTGATCGTCCACGAACTCGCGGTAGACGGACATATCGGCATGGCCGTGCTTCTTGGCCACGCTATCGGCCTTAGCGCGGGCGCGTTGCTCGGCCATGAGCTGATCGAAGCCCGCGCGATCTACGTCGAGGCCCGCCTCGGCGGCCATCTCGAGGGTGAGATCGATCGGGAAGCCATACGTGTCGTGCAGGGCGAAGACCTTATCGCCGGAGAGGCTGGTCACCCCAGCGGATCGGGCCTCGGCGGCGGCATTATCAAAGAGGTGCGTGCCCGATTCGAGCGTGCGCAGGAAGGCCTTTTCCTCATTAGTGGCCACCTGCAGAATGCGGGCGCGGGCATCCGCGATCTCCGGATAGGACAGCTCCATGGTGTCCATGATGGTGTTCATCAGCTGTTCCATGGTCTCGCCGGTGGCTCCGAGCAGCTTGGCGGAGCGGATGATGCGGCGCAGCAGCCGGCGCAGAATATAGCCACGGCCCTCATTTCCCGGGGTGACACCATCGAGGATGAGCATCATGCCGGTGCGGGAGTGATCGGCAATCACCCGGAAACGAATATCGTTCTGGTGGTTCTTGCCATAGGTGGAGCCGGTGAGGGTCTCGGCCACGTCGATGACCGGGCGCAGCAGATCCGTCTCGTAGACATTGTCTACGCCCTGCATGATGCAGGCGACGCGCTCGATACCGAGGCCAGTATCAATGTTCTTCTTCGGCAGCGGGCCGAGGACCTCGAAGGAGTCCTTGCCGGTGCCCTCGCCGCGCTCATTCTCCATGAACACGAGGTTCCAGATCTCCATGTAGCGGTTATCATCCGCCACCGGGCCGCCCTCCTGGCCATACTCAGGGCCGCGATCATAGTAGATCTCGGAGCAGGGGCCGCAGGGGCCGGGGATGCCCATGGACCAGTAGTTATCTGCCATGCCTAGGCGCTGGATGCGCTCGGTGGGCACACCGATCTTCTTATGCCAGATATCGGCGGCCTCGTCATCGTCGAGGTACACCGTGACCCAGAGGCGCTCTGGGTCGAGACCATAGCCGCCCTCGGCTACATCTCCGGTGAGCAGCTCCCAGGCATGGGTGATCGCGCCTTCCTTGAAGTACTGGCCAAAGGAGAAGTTGCCGGCCATCTGGAAGAAGGTGTTGTGGCGGGTGGTAATGCCCACCTCCTCGATGTCGAGGGTGCGCACACACTTCTGGATGGAGGTGGCCGTGCCATTGGGGAAAGGCGGATTCTGCTGGCCTAAGAAGTAGGGCTTGAAGGGAACCATGCCGGCGTTCACGAACAGCAGGGTGGGATCGTCAAGAATCAGCGAGGCGCTCGGCACGGCCTCGTGGCCTGCCTTCACGAAGTGCTGCGTAAAACGCTCTCGGATCTCATGAGTCTGCACGAAAAATTCCTCGCTTCACCGTGGTATGAGTGTCAATCTCTGGGTAGTTTACTCTTTAGCCGCGCACGATCCTGCGCAGGCGGCCGATAAAATCATACAGACGTTTTTCCGCGCCGTGCGTGCTCGGCTCATAGTAGACGGCATCCTCCAGCGCTTCGGGGATATAACGCTGCGCCACCACCCCGCGCGGATCATCATGCGGATAGCTATACCCCACCGCATTACCCAGCTTCTTTGCGCCTTCATAGTGCCCATCGCGCAGGTGCTGCGGCACCGGATAGTTCTTGCCTTGGCGCACATCCTCCAGCGCCCGGTCGATGGCCCGGTACACCGCATTGGACTTCGGTGCCGTGGCCAAATGCACCACCGCTTGGGCGAGCACGATACGTCCCTCGGGCAAGCCGATCAACTGCACAGCCTGGGCAGCAGCGGTGGCGGTGCTCAGCGCGGTGGGATCGGCCATGCCGATATCCTCGCTGGCGGCGATCACCAGCCGGCGGGCAATAAAGCGAGGATCCTCCCCCGCATCGATCATCCGCGCCAGATAGTGCAGGGCCGCATCCACATCCGAGCCGCGAATGGACTTGATGAAGGCACTGGTGACGTCATAGTGCTGGTCCCCGTCGCGGTCATAGCGCACGATCGCGCGATTGACGTTGTCCGCGATGGTCTCCAGAGTAAGCGTGCCGCCATCCTCGACGGCCTCCGCGCAGGCCTCGAGATAGGTGAGGCTGCGGCGGCCATCGCCGCCGGCGAGCAGCACCAGCTGCTCTAAGGCTTCATCATCGGCGCTAATGCGGCCACCGATGCCGCGTTCATCCTCGAGGGCGCGAGTGATCAGCTGCTTAATGGAGTCATCCTCCAGCGGGTTGAGCTGGAGCAACAGCGAGCGTGAAAGCAGCGGCGAGACCACCGAGAAACTCGGGTTCTCCGTGGTGGCGGCTACGAGCAATACGGTGCGGTTTTCCACTGCGGCCAGCAGCGCGTCTTGCTGAGTTTTCGAAAAACGGTGCACCTCATCAATAAAGAGCACGGTTTGCTGGCCCTGGATGAGGCGGCGGCGCGCCTCATCGATGACCGCGCGCACCTCCTTCACCCCGCTATTGAGCGCCGAGAGCGCCACGAAGTGGCGACCGGTGGCCGCACTCACCAGCGATGCGATCGTGGTCTTTCCTGTCCCCGGCGGGCCATAGAGAATCACCGAGGCGTCGCCGGAGCCCTCCACCAGCCGCCGCAGCGGCTTGCCTGGGCCAAGAAGGTGATCTTGTCCCACCACCTCGTCGAGGCTGCGCGGGCGCATCCGCGCTGCCAAGGGGGCGGCGGCACCGGGGTGGAAATAGTCCGCGGCGGAGGATCCTGCCGACATCCCTGCGGTACCGCCCGTGCCGGCCACGTCCGCACCGGCCGGTTCAAACAGGCCTTGTTGGGGCATGTGTGCTCTACCTACTCCTAGTGCGTGTTCTCGCGCAGCGTCTCGGCCAACTCGGCACCGACGAATCGATCAATGACGTGCTGGGCAAAATCCACCACGGCGGGGAAACGGGGATCGTCTGAACGCTGGGCAAAGCGGATCAGTGCATCGAAGGTTTCGTAGATATCGATCTTCGCCAGCCGCTCCAACTCGGCGGTGTCATCGAAGGAGTCGAGCATTTGCTGCGCGGACCAGCCCAAGTTAGTGTTCTGCGCGGCCTCGTCGACGGAGTCCTCGGCTGGGCTCATCTGATCGAGAATGTTGAGCGGGCCGAAATTGAGGTGCCAGATCGACAGCACTGCCCAGCCCACGAGCGCGGTCACAATGCGGGCGCGCAAACGATCCGGGTTATTCACATTCGGCCACATGGCGCTCACCTCTTGGCGCCAGGCCTCGACGAAGAGATCCGCTTCCTGGTCGCTGAGCCGGTGAGAGAACACGAACTGGGGGAAGCCGGCGACCACGCAGGCCACATCGAAGGTGGCATCGCGGAAGCCCGCCCACTCATAGTCCAAGAATTCCGGGCGCTCCGAGTAGACGATGTTATCCGGAGACAGATCGAAGGGAGTGAACGCGCGGTGCTGACCGGAGACCAGGCGGCGCTGCGCCTCGTGGGCGAAACGTCGCACGGTGTCATCAACGACCACCCCGTGCTTCTCCAGGAACTCCAGGCCAGACAGCACCCCGGTTTCCAGTGCCTGGTCCCGGTAGCCGGCGTGGGAGGCCTGCGCCCCATGCTTGGACACCATGCGGCGAAAGAGGATGTCAAAGTCTTGTTCGTGATCGGCAGAGGCCGAGTGCAGCAAACCAAGGGCGCGGCCGAGGCGGCGCAACAGGGAGCGGCGCTGCTCGGTATCGGCCCGATCCATGAGATCGGCGAAAGTGTCCACATCGCCGCAGTCGGAGATCACCAATAGGCGTTCTTCCATGTCATAGGCCAAGAGCACCGGCCCTGGCCGGACATCATTCGGCAGCGAGGTGGTGAATTGATAGGCCACCACTTCCCGCAGGAAGCGCGTGGGATCAAGAGGATCGTCCGAGGACGGCGAGTGTTTGACCACCACCGTGCGCTCTTGCAGATAGGGCGAGGGGGTGAGCTTCAACCGCAGCACGGTGGAATTGCCCGATCCCTCGAGAATCTCTGCGCCGACCAGCCTGAGGGAACCACCGTACCGCTTGCACAAGAGCTTTTCTGCACGAGCAACCACATGCTCGTGGATCTCTTCGACGGCCGCGGTGGGTGTGATTGTCGCCGACATGGGCGTGATCTCTCCTCGGTGGGGTTATGAGCTAAAAGTAATGTTCGGTTAAGACACCCGCGCATGAGCACCGCTCCCCTACGGGGCTATGCACGGCAGTACGCACGCACTCAATTCCTTACAGTCATGAGCACCATTGTGCCTGAGTGGCCGCTCCTACCGGTAGGGCCTGGGTGATATTCACAGCGACATCACATCCGCAGCCCCGCGGTTCAGCATCGCGCCAGACGGCGGGAGGATGCCCGCCATCTGGGTGCGCGCATGCGAAAGCGAGGGCGCTTCGCCCGCCGCACACTGTGCACGAGACTGCCACCCTCGCTGAGCGCGCTACCGCCACCACTGCGGGTGGCGGCCGCGATGCGTGCGGATTAGGACTGCGCGTCCTTCTCCTTCGGCTTGGCGTCGATACCCGATTCCTTACGCTGCTGCTTGGTGATCGGCGCCGGGGCCGCGGTGAGCGGATCCACTCCGCCACCCGACTTCGGGAAGGCGATGACATCGCGAATGGAGTCGAAGCCGCCCAGCAGGGAGACGATACGGTCCCAGCCGAAGGCGATACCGCCGTGCGGCGGGGCGCCAAAGGCGAAGGCGTCGAGCAGGAAGCCGAACTTCTCCTGAGCTTCTTCATCGCTAATGCCCATCACCTTGAACACGCGCTCTTGCACATCGCGGCGGTGGATACGGATGGAGCCGCCACCGATCTCATTGCCATTGCAGACAATGTCATAGGCGTAGGCGGTGGCCTCACCCGGGTTCTCATCGAAGCTATCGATCCACTCGGGCTTCGGGGAGGTAAAGGCGTGGTGCACGGCGGTCCACTGGGAGTGTCCCAGAGCCACATCGCCGGAAGCGGTGGCGTCGGCGGAGGGCTCGAACAGAGGTGCATCGACAACCCAGGTGAAGGCCCAGTCGCCCTCCTTGATCAGGCCGAGCTTCTCGGCGATCGCGCCACGGGCCGCGCCCAGCAGAGCACGGGAGGACTTGGCATCGCCGGCGGCGAAGAAGATGCAGTCGCCGGGCTTGGCGCCCACGTGCTCGGCAATGCCGGCACGCTCGGCGTCGGTGATGTTCTTGGCCACCGGGCCGGCCAGCTCGCCGTCCTCGCCCACGAGAATATAGGCCAAGCCCTTCGCGCCGCGCTGCTTCGCCCACTCCTGCCAGGCGTCCAGCTGACGACGCGGCTGGGAGGCGCCACCGTCCATCACCACGGCACCCACGTAGTCATTCTGGAAGACGCGGAAGGTGGTGTCCTTGAAGAACTCGGTGCATTCCACCAGCGGGATGTCGAAGCGCAGATCCGGCTTATCGGAGCCGTACTTCTCCATCGCCTCCTTGTAGGTCATACGCGGGATCGGGGTGGAGATCTCGTAGCCGATCTCCTTCCACAGCGCCACCAGGATGTCCTCGGCCAGGGCGATCACGTCTTCCTGGTCCACGAAGCTCATCTCCACGTCCAGCTGGGTGAACTCCGGCTGGCGATCGGCGCGGAAGTCCTCATCGCGGTAGCAGCGCGCGATCTGGTAGTAGCGCTCCATGCCGGCCACCATGAGCAGCTGCTTGAATAGCTGCGGCGACTGCGGCAGGGCGTACCAAGAGCCCGGCTTGAGGCGCGCCGGAACGAGGAAGTCGCGGGCGCCCTCCGGGGTGGAACGGGTCAAGGTGGGGGTCTCGATCTCGAGGAAGCCGTGGCTATCGAGCACCGAGCGCGCCGCACGATTGACATTCGAGCGCAGCTTCATAGCGGCGGCCTGGCTGGAGCGACGCAGATCCAGATAGCGGTACTTCAGGCGGGTTTCCTCGCCCACCTCACCGGAGGAGGATGCGTCCTCGATCTGGAAAGGCAGCGCCGAGGCCTCATTGAGGATCTCCAGCTCGGAGACGTTGACCTCCACATCGCCGGAGGCGAGGTTCGGGTTCTCGCTTCCTTCCGGACGCGGCTCGACCACGCCGGTGACCTGCACGCAGAACTCGCTGCGCAGCTTGTGCGCCTGCTCCGCCACCTCGGACTCGCGGAACACAACCTGCGCCACGCCGGAGCTATCGCGAAGATCAATAAAGATCACACCACCGTGGTCACGGCGACGCGCGACCCATCCGGTCAGCGTCACGGTGCTACCCGCGGTTTCTTTCCTTAAATCCCCTGCATAATGAGTACGCAACACTGAAGGCTGTCCCTTTCCTTTACATAAATATGTAGATCCGTGCTGAGTTTACCCGCCAGAGTGGACATATTCGACACCGGCCCCTGTGCACGCTTATCGACGCCATCCTCGCCCCCGCACAGCGCTAGCGCCTCGCGACTGCAGCGAGAAGGCGTCGATAAGCGCAAAGAATGTGAGAATATAAACGCATGACTTTTCGTAAAGACGTTACGAGCGAGGGCAGCCGCGCCCGCACCGGCGGCGGTGGCCGAGCGGTAGCGCTAGGTGGCGGCGGCATTGGCACCCTGCTGCTCGTGGGGCTGTATCTATTCATGGGCGGCGATATTGGCAGCCTCGGCCAGCTCACCGCGCCCGAGCAACAAGTCCAGGGCGAGTCCGGCACGCTGGAGCACTGCCGTACCGGCGAGGACGCCAACGCCTACGACGATTGCCGCGTGATGTTCACCGCCTTGTCGGTCGATGATGTGTGGCGCGAGCAGCTGCCGGCCCAGGCCGGCATCAACTACACCGAGCCCACCCCCGTGCTTTTTGAGGGCGCCACCCAATCCGGCTGTGGCATCGCCCAATCCGCCACCGGCCCCTTCTACTGCCCGCGGGATAACTCCGCCTACTTCGACACCTCATTTTTTAGCCAGCTGGATCAGCTCGGCGGCGATTCCGGCCCACTCGCCCAGATGTATGTGGTGGCCCACGAATACGGCCACCACATCCAGAATCTGGAAGGCACCCTGGGCTTGAGCAACTACAACGATCCCGGCGCGGACTCGAATGCGGTGAAGATCGAGCTGCAGGCCGATTGCTATGCGGGGCTCTGGGCGCACTACGCCGATAAGGGCGAGGACGCCTATCTGGAGCCGATTACCGAAGAGCAGGTGCAGCAGGCCGTGGATACCGCGCGCGCCATTGGCGATGACAATATCCAACAGCAGTCCGGTCGAGAGGTGCAGCCGGATAGTTGGACGCATGGTTCCTCCAAGCAGCGCCAGCAGGCCTTTATGACTGGCTACACCAGTGGACGCATGTCCACCTGCGACACCTTAGAGCGCGGCGGCTATACCAACTAGCGTTTCCGCCCGCCGCCGTGACACCCCGATGCGAGGAAAGAGGATGGCCCCATGAATGACCCCCGCCCCGCCGAGCGCGACGCCGCGAATGAACCGGCACACCGCGCCCATCAATTCATTGCGGCATTTAACGATATCGAGGCGCACTTTCGCTCGGTATTGCAGCCGAAGGGCTATGAAGCCTTTGGCTCGATGGCGCGCCGCATGGAAAATAGCGGGGCCATCACCTCCCTGCAGTTGATGGAGCTTGAGGCCTTTGTGGATCTGCGCAATGCGATCAGCCACGGCTCCTATCGGGATGGCGAGCCCATTGCGGAGCCGCGGGCCGATACGGTGGCCGCTATAGAGAAGCTGCGCGATGTATTGCTCAGCCCGCCGCGAGTGGTGCAGGTGATCGGGCAGCAGAAGATCTATAGCTTCACCCCGGAGGACTCACTCTCCGAGGTATTTCGCATTATTAATGAGAAGGGTATTTCGCAGTACCCGATCTATCACGAGGGCTCCTATCAGGCGCTGCTGACCACCACCATGGTGGCGCAGTGGTTTGCGGATTGGTCGCTTCGCCGCAGCGCGGGCGAGGATGTGGGCGCGCTCGAGTCCGTCCGGGTGGGCGAGGTGATCGATTTCGCCCATAGCCGCGCCTTGCGCGATCATGCGGTCTTTGCCGCCGCCGATGTGGACGCTGCCACGGCGGTGACGATGCTGCGGCATCCGAAGCTGCCGCGGGTGCTGATTGTTACCGAGCACGGCAAGAAGTCGCAGAAGCCGATTCGTATCGTCGGCGCCGCTGATGTGATCCCGCTGCTGGATGCGCTGGAGGAGTTTTAAGCCACCGCGCAGCTTGTGCTGGGCGCGCCTAGAGGCGTGTGCGCTTCGTATTCTCCCCCTCCCCCTGCCGCTTCTGCACCGGCTGGGCTACCCTAAGAAACCATGCCATCTCTGCTCGTGATTTCTGCTGGGCTCTCCTCGCCATCCTCCACGCTTTCCTTAGCGCGCCGTATCGCCACTGCCGCCGAGGACTCGCTGGCGCAGCAGGGTGAGACTATCTCCCGCTCCGAGCTGGAGGTGCGCACCCTGGCCTTCGATCTGGCCTCGTATATGACCGAGGGTTTTCAGCTCAGCGAGGCGCTCAGCGCTGCGCATCGCCAGGTCGAGCAGGCCGATGGGCTGATTATTGCCACCCCGATCTTTACCGCCAGTTTCTCGGGGCTATTGAAGATGTTTGTGGACTCGCTGCCCCGCACCGCGGTAGTGGGCACCCCGACGACTTTGGCGGCGACCGCCGGCAGCCCCCGCCATCTGCTCGCGGTGGACTATGCCTTGCGCCCGCTGATCACACACTTGAAGGCCAGCGTCTTGCCCACGGCGGTATTTCACTCCACCGATAGCGCGGATTCGGCCGAGTTTGAGGAGCGTGTGCAGCGCGCCGCCGAGGAGCTCTCGGAGGCGATCATGATGGAGCACCAGGCAGGCTCCTCTGCCCCGTAGAGTCCGCGGCGCCTGACGTCGTGGCGCGTCTGGAATACCAGATCCCCACCCCCGCACATAGTGCTGTTTTCCCAGCTCAGATGCCGTTCTCACATACCAGACCAGAGGGTAGTTCTGGGGAGGTTTATGTGATGTAGCCCGCAATAGACTAGCAACTATGACTATTTCAGCGGTTGATCTTTTTAGCATCGGCATCGGCCCCTCGTCATCCCATACTGTCGGACCGATGCGCGCTGCCCTGCAGTATGTGCGGCAGCATCAGCCCCGGGCCGTGGCGATCACCCTGCACGGCTCACTTGCCGCCACGGGTCTCGGACATGGCACCGACCGCGCCACGCTGCTTGGACTGATGGGCTACGAGCCCGATACGGTCCCCCACGATATCGAGCCCGCCCCTGGGGCGGCGATTCCGGAGAGCGGCACCATCGATACCTTCGACGGGCCTATCGACTACCGGATTGTCTTCGATAACGCTCCTCTGCCGCAGCACCCCAATGGCATGACCTTCCAGCAGCTCGACGCGCACGGCGAGCCACTCGGGGCGCCGCAGCGCTATTTCTCTGTCGGCGGCGGGTTCATTCTGCGGGAGGAGGAGATGGAGGAGATCGCAACCCTGCCCGCCGGGGCCGCCACTGCCGGCCGCGAGGGCGAGCTGCCCTATCCCTTCACCACTGGCAATGAGCTACTGGAGCTCTGTCGCCTGCACGACATGTCGGTCGCCGCCATCATGCTGGCCAATGAGTCCCAACTGCACTACGAGCACGGCGGCGCCGATTATGTACTCGGCCATCTCGACCGGGTATGGCACACCATGAGCGAGTGCATCCAACGCGGCACCGCCGCCACCGGCGAGCTGCCCGGGGGCTTGCGGGTGCGTCGTCGCGCCGCAGCCATGCTCGAGCGCATCCGCGCCGAAAAGCAAAACGATGAGGGCGATGCGCTGCGCGCCATGGAATGGGTGAATCTCTACGCGCTGGCGGTAAATGAGGAAAATGCCGCCGGCGGGCGGGTAGTAACGGCCCCCACCAATGGCGCAGCCGGCATTATCCCCGCAGTGATGAACTACGCCCGCGACTTCCGTGTGGACTTCACCCGTGACACCGCCCGCGAGTTTTTGCTCGCCGCCGCGGCCATCGGCCTCATCATTAAAGAAAACGCCTCCATCTCCGGCGCCGAGGTGGGCTGCCAAGGAGAGGTGGGCTCCGCCTCCGCTATGGCTGCGGCGGGACTGGCGCAGATCATGGGCGGCTCCGCTGCCCAAGTAGAAAACGCCGCGGAAATCGCCCTCGAACACAACCTCGGGCTCACCTGCGATCCCATCGGCGGCCTAGTCCAGATCCCTTGTATCGAACGCAATGCCATCGGCGCGGTGAAGTCCATTAACGCCGCCCGTCTCGCCTGCTTCGGCGATGGCCAGCACTGGGTGTCTTTGGATGATGCGGTCAAGACCATGAGCGATACCGGCAAGGACATGCTCTCCAAGTACAAGGAGACCTCCATGGGTGGGCTCGCCGTGAACATCGGCTTGAAGGTCAACCGCGTGGAATGCTAGCCACGCCCCGTGTGGCGTTCCGGCCTGGCATGCGCAGCGGCGCTGCCGCAGTTCCCGTGTGTAGCACGAGGAATCGCGGCAGCGCCGTTATCTGCGTTCAGAGCGTATTAGGCCAGCGCGGTGCGCAGGTGCTCCACCAGCGCGGCGGTAGAGACCTCCTGCTGCTCGTGACGGCTCAGATCCTTCACCGCCACCACGTCATTGTCCAGCTCCCGATCACCGATCACGAGCGCGAACTGGGCGCCGGCGCGGTCCGCACCCTTCATCGCGCCCTTCAAGCCGCGATCGCCATAGGCCATATCGGCCGAGATACCGGCCACGCGCAGCTCATTGATCACAGCGGCGAGCCGGCGCTTGGCGTCTGCGCCCATGCCGACACCGTAGACATCCACCCGGGAACCGGTGGTCAGGCTCACTCCCTCGGCCTGCATGGCCAACAGGGCGCGATCCACGCCCAAGCCATAGCCGATACCGGAGAGATCCTGCCCGCCGAGCTGCTTCATCAGCCCGTCATAGCGGCCACCGCCACCGATACCGGACTGTGCGCCCAAACCATCGTGCACGAACTCGAAGCAGGTCTTGGTGTAATAGTCCAAACCTCGCACCAGGCGCGGATTGATCTCGAAATCGATACCCATGTCCTCGAGCAGGCCGGTGACCGTCTCGAAGTGCTCCCGGCACTCGGCGGAGAGATAGTCCAGCATGAGCGGGGCGTCGGCGGTCATCTCCTTGACCTCCTCGCGCTTATCGTCCAAAACGCGCAGCGGGTTCAGCTCGGCGCGCTGCCGGGTGGCCTCATCCAGCGGCAAGGCGAAGAGGAACTCTTGCAGCTTCTCCCGATAGGTGCCACGGCAGCTGGCATCGCCCAGAGAGGTCAGCTCCAGCCGGTAGCCGCGCAAACCCAGGGCGCGGAAGGAGCGATCGGCGAGCGCCACCACCTCGGCATCCAAGGCGGGATCATCGACACCGATGGCCTCCACGCCCACCTGCTGCAGCTGGCGGTAGCGCCCAGCTTGGGGGCGCTCATAGCGGAAGAAGGGGCCGGCATAGGCCAGTTTCACCGGCAGCTGGCCACGATCGAGGTTGTGCTCGATCACCGAGCGCATCACCCCGGCCGTGCCCTCCGGGCGCAGAGTCACTGAGCGCCCACCGCGGTCGGGGAAGGTGTACATTTCCTTGCTCACCACATCGGTGGACTCGCCCACCCCGCGGGCAAATAGGCCGGTGTCTTCGAAGATCGGCAACTCAATGTGCTCATAGCCCGCCCGATGCGCCTGCTCCACCAAGGTGTTCTGGACAGCCTTGAATTCAGCGGAGTGCGCCGGAACATAATCCGGAACGCCCTTGGGAGCGGAAAATGCCTTGAGTTTCTTCGAATCAGTCACGGATGACAGTGTATATCAGGCGAGGAAGGGGTTGGACTTCAACTCCGTGGCCATCGTGGTCTCCGGCCCATGCCCGGGCAGCACGTGCAGCTCGGGCGGGAGCTGAGAGACGACATCGGCCAGGCTGCGCTTCATCGCGGCAGGATCCGAGCCCGGCAGATCGGTGCGGCCAATCGAGCCGGCGAAAAGCACATCGCCGGAAAAGCACACCTGCCGCCCCACGAAGAGCACCGAGCCTGGGGAATGGCCCGGGGCATGACGCACCGTGAAGCGCTCCTTAGAGATGTGGACCTCAGCGCCGTCATCGAGATAGTGCAGCGTGTCCGGAAAGGGCATGGAGGCGGCGTCGAAAAGCTGCTGTGCCTGCTCAGACACCCCGGAACCATCTTTGAGCATGCCCGCATCCTGGGGGTGAATGAAAACGGCGCAGCCATGCTCATTGGCGAGGGCGGCCGCATCGCGGGTGTGATCAATGTGGCCGTGGGTCAGCAGCACCTGCTCCAAGGTGAGATTGTTCTGCTGTAGGTGCTGGGTGATCGCGGCGGCGGCGCCGAGGCCGGGATCGATCACGGTCGCGTGCTCGCCATCAGAGATGACATAGCAGTTGGTCTGGAAAGGGCCGGTGACCATCATCGCAAGATTCATTCTCACCATCATAGGTTGCGGGCGGTACCACCACTGCGCCCGCGATACTCTAAACTGTGTTCAGTTAGCACGGAATCTACGAGCACATGAGGCTAGGTGAGCACCCCTAATGGAGAGCAATAAGAAGCGTCGCGAGGAGTCGATGCGCGCCCTCGAGCGCGAAATCAAGTCCCGTGATCGGAAGGAAAAGACCCAGCCTCTCGGCGTGGCACTGGCCTCGCTGGCGGTGATTGGTCTCGCTACCGCCGGTATCTACTGGGCTTCGACGCACGACAGCGATGATGCGGTGGAGGCCTCCGAGGAGACCAGCACCACCGAGGCAGCAGAGCAGGACATCACTCCCCTGGCCACCGAGCGCACCACCCCCCTTGCAGAGACCGTCACCTGCTCCTATGAGGATTCCGGCCGTGAGGCCAGCCGCGAGGTCTCCCGCCCCAACCAAGAGGATGTGCCCGCCCGCGGCACCGTCACCGTCACCCTCGAGACCAGCCAAGGCCCCATCGGCATGAAGCTGGATCGTTCCGTGTCTCCCTGCACCGTCAATGCGGTGGAGCATTTGGCACAGGAGGGCTTCTACAACGATACGATCTGCCACCGCATCACCACCTCCGGTATTCACGTGCTGCAGTGCGGCGATCCGAGCGGCCAAGGATCGGGCGGCCCGGGCTTCCAATTCGCCAACGAGTTCCCCACCGATGAGGCCTCGGATCAGGCCAAGCAGCAGCCCGTGAACTATGAGCGCGGCACCATCGCCATGGCCAATAGCGGCCTCGATACCAATGGCTCGCAGTTCTTCCTCAACTACGACGACTCCCCGCTGCCGCCGATGTACACCTACTTCGGCACCATCGATGAGGCCGGGCTGAAGACCCTCGATTCCATCGCCGAGAAGGGTGCCGCCGAGGGCGCCGGCGATGGCGCTCCCGCGGAGGAAGTAAAGATCACCACCGCCACGGTGAGCTAGAACATAACCCGCCCGGCCGCAGCCGCTGCGGCCGGCACAAGGCAATAAAGGCCCACACTCTCATTCCCCAACGGGGAGAGTGTGGGCCTTCGCATTGCGCTGAGGGCAGCGACTCCGCGGTTTATCGCTCTTTAGCCGCCGGAGGTGACGCGGTAGACGTCGAAGACGCCTTCGATACTGCGCAGATGGTGCATCAGGGATCCCAGCTGCTTGGAATCCGAGACCTGGAAGGTAAAACGCAGCATCGCCACGCGGTCATCGGCAACGCGGGTATTCATCGCGGTCACCGTCACCTTCTGCTCCGCGATCACCCGGGTAACCTCCAGCAGGAGGCCATTGCGGTCAAGGGCCTCGACTTGCAGCGTGGCGGCGAAGACCGTCCCCGAGGACTCCGAGGCCCAGGACACCTGAATCAGCCGCTCCGGCTCCTGCTGGAGCTTCTCGGCATTGGTGCAGTCGGCGCGGTGCACGCTCACCCCACCACCGCGGGTGACGAAACCGAAGATGGTATCGCCCGGCACCGGGGTACAGCACTTGGCCAGCTTCGCCATCACATCCGGGCTGCCTTCCACCAGGATGCCGGTGGAGGAATCCTGGTTCGCTCGCTGCTTCGAATTCACCAGCTCATGGAAGGGGGTGCGCGCGGCGAGGGCGTCCTCGGCATCGTCGGCATCGCCGAAGGTCGCCATGAGGCGATTCATCACATGCCGCGCCGAGACCGAACCATTACCGATCGCGGCGTAGAGCGTCTCCACATCCTGGTAGTGCAGCTCCTCGGCCACCGCCCGCATGGACTGCGAGGTGATCAGCCGGTGCAGGGGCAACCCACCGCGCTGCACTTCGGTGGCGAGGGCATCACGGCCGAGCTCCACATGCTCTTCGCGGCGTTCCTTGGCAAACCATTGCCGGATCTTCGCCTTGGCGCGCGGCGAGGCCACGAACTTCTCCCAGTCTTGGCTGGGTCCTGCGGCCTGATCTTTGGAGGTAAATACCTCTACCCGATCGCCGGAATTCAGCTTGGTTTCGAGCGCCACCAATTTGCCGTTGATCTTCGCGCCGATACAGCGATGCCCCACCTCGGTGTGTACCGCATAGGCGAAGTCCACGGGGGTGGCATCCACCGGCAGGTTCACCACATCGCCCTTGGGGGTGAACACGAAGATCTGCGTGCTGCTGAGGTCATAGCGCAGCGAATCGAGAAACTCATTCGGGTCGGCGGCTTCTTTTTGCCAATCCAGCAGCTGGCGCAGCCACGCCATCTGATCCAGATCGGCTTTATCGCCCTTGTGCGAGCCCTTGGTCTCCTTATAACGCCAGTGCGCGGCGATACCGAACTCGGCGTTGTAGTGCATCTCGTGGGTGCGCACCTGCACCTCGAGCGGCTTGGTTCCCGGCCCCATCACGGTGGTGTGCAGCGACTGATACACCCCGAAGCGGGGCGCGGAAATATAGTCCTTGAAGCGCCCGGGCATGGCGGAGTAGAGCGAGTGCACCGCACCGATGGCGGCATAGCAGCTATTGATGTCATCGACGAGCACGCGGATGCCGATGAGATCGAAGATCTCGTCGAAATCGCGGCCCCGCACGATCATCTTCTGATAGATCGACCAATAGTGTTTGGGCCGGCCCATCACCTCGGCGTGGATGTTGTTGTCCTTGAGGGTGGTACTGAGCTCGTCGATGATCTGGGTGATATAGCGATCCCGCGAGGGGGCACGATCCGCCACCAAGCGCACGATCTCTTGATACTTCTTCGGATACAAAATGGCGAAGGAGAGATCCTCCAGCTCCCACTTCACCGACGCCATGCCGAGCCGGTGCGCCAGCGGCGCAATCACCTCAAGGGTTTCGCGCGCCTTTTTGGCCTGCTTCTCCGGGGGCAAAAAGCGCATGGTGCGCATATTGTGCAGGCGGTCGGCCACCTTGATCACCAACACCCGCGGATCATTGCTCATGGCCACGATCATTTTGCGGATCGTTTCCGCCTCCGCGGCCGCCCCGAGCGCCACCTTGTCCAGCTTGGTCACCCCATCAACCATGCGGGCGACTTCCTCACCGAAGTCCCGGGTGAGATCCTCCAAGGTGTAGTCGGTGTCCTCCACCGTGTCATGCAGCAGCGCCGCCAACAGGGTGGTGGTATCCATGCCGATCTCCGCGGCGATCGTGGCTACCGCCAAGGGATGGGTGATATAGGGGTCACCGGACTTGCGGTACACGCCCTCGTGCAGCCGCTCGGCGGTGGAGTATGCCCGCTCCAAGAGGGCGATATCGCACTTCGGGTGGATCTCGCGATGAATGCTGATCAGCGGCTCGAGGACAGGATTAGCCTTGACCTTGTTGCCGGTGAGGCTACGGGCGAGCCTGGCAGACATGCTGCGGACACTGACTTGGTTGCGTCCAGGTTTGTTTTCCGGCATAGCGCTAAGTGTATTAGATAAACCTAGGCGATATCCCCATTGTTGAGGACAACCAAGGGTACGTCTTCGAGCTTCTGCCGGCCGCCGAGGCCGCCGACCTCCAGCACGAGAGCATTGCCCACCACGGTGGCCCCGGCCTTTTCCAGCAGGCTGCGCGCCGCGCAGAGAGTTCCGCCTGTCGCGAGGACGTCGTCGACAAGCGCAATCTTGCGCCCCTGCAACTCCACGCCACTGCCGGGGATCTCGAGCGCTGCCGAGCCATATTCCAAGTCATATTCCGCGCTGAAGACCGGCGGCGGCAGCTTGCCCTTTTTCCGGATCGCCAGCACGCCCATGCCGAGCTTATAGGCCACCGCAGAGCCGAGCAGGAAGCCGCGGGCATCGAGGCCGCCGATCATCTCCGCACCCATTTCTTTCACAGCCTGGGAGAGCTCATCGACGATCACCCGTAGCGCCTCCCCATCGGCGAGCACCGGGGTGAGGTCCTCAAAGATCACGCCTTCGGCGGGAAAATCGGGCACATAGCGGATGCGATCGGCAAGGGCGTCGCGGGCGGTTGCATACGACATGGCTATACGTGTGGCCTTCCTGTCAGGTGCTGGGCAGCCGCAGGCTCACCCAGCGGGCACCAAAGGTGCACGGGATTCATCGAGCATGAAGTTGGGACGCTCCCCCACGAACGCGATCGACTGCCACGACCGCACCGCGGCGATACGACGCCGGCGCCGCGAGAGGCGAGCGCAGGTTATGTGACCTGCCAGCGCGACATGTTCCAGCCGATCCCCGCTCGTGAGGTGTTAGGAACAACGTTACCCACCGAGTTGTCCACCACAAACGTGCGGGGTTGGGCAGCGAGCGGAATGGAGGGGATCTCATCCCACAGCCGCTCCTCCGCTTGGCGCAATAGCTCGCTATTATTCGCGGGCGCATTCACTGAGGCGTACTCGGTGCGGGTATCCACGGCCACCAAAATCGCATCGGCTTTCCCCTCCAGATCGGCTGGGCCGCCCCACTCATTCGTGGCGGTGCGGGAGAGATCACCGAGATCATTGGTGATATCCGAGACATCCGTGATCGTGATCCCGGCTTTGGCACAGCTTTCCCCAATGGCTTCCACAATCGCTTTTTTCCGTGGATCGGGGGCGGTATAGCCGATACGGATCGTCGCTCCCTCTAGCTCGGCACGGGCCTTGGCCATATCGGTGCCGAGATTGCGATCGGAAATATCGCGGGTGCTCTCAAAGGTCGGCGCGATCGCCGGGCTGAGGCGGGTGCCTACCGGCGGCACATCCACGCCGGAATACCCAGAGGACAATTGGGCGATCTCATTTTGATCCACGCAGGCGGCAAAGCCCCGCCGTTTCTCTGGGGTGGCGAGCACCCCCGAGTTGGCGAGATTGAGTTGTTCGATCAGCTGCCCCACCTCGCGGGTGACCTCATAGGGGTTGGCGGTGTCATTGCGGTCCACCCAGTCGATCGAGGAGGCATTCACCAGATCCGCGATCTCCAAGGAGTTCTGCTCGGCCTTGGCCACCCGGTCCACCCCGGCGGGATAGACCACGATCTTATCCAGGGAGGGGGCGTCTCCTGCGTAGTGCGGGTTAGGCACGAGCACCACCGAGCCATCGTCGAGCACCTCGGAGATCTTCATCGGGCCTGAGGAGGCGTGCAGCTCGGGGTCAAAGTTCTTCAGCAAAAAGGCATCGTTCCATGCGGTGCCAATCTTGTTCATCTGCTCGGGGGCGCCGCTAGTAATCGCCTGCCACATCTCGTCTTCGCTCAGCCCAGCGGCGCGGGCGATGATATGGGCGGGCAGCACGGTGCCGGGGCCGAAAAGCTGCTTCCACCGGGAGCCGAAGGAGTCCTTGAACTGCACCGTGAAGTTTTTGGAGCCGCGCTCGCATTTCACATCGGCGACCTGCTGCATCAGCGGGTTATAGGCTTTGAAATAGGCTTCCTGCGTCGCGGCGATGAAGGAGAGATAGAAATCATCGCAGGTCACCGGCACCTCATCGGAGAAGATGGCGCTCTTATTAATGGTGTAAATGATCTGCACGCTTTGTCCCGGCAAGGACTGGCCCTGCGCCAGATCCATATTGGGGATGGTCTGCCCTTGCGGGCCGTGCACGAATACCGGCGGATATAGCCGTGAGGCCAGCTGTTCCGCGTTGGTGCTCACCCCGATTGTGGAGGCCGCATTGGTCGTCACCAGCGGGGTGTCCACGGCATAGCCGAAGACTTCCTGCGGCGGCTGTTCTTCCTCCGCGCAGCCGGCCAGCCCGAGAACCCCCACAGCTAGCATCACGATCACGCGGCGCAGAGTCATTCCTGCACTCATCAGGGTTTCCTTCATTCTTGCTGTGCTTATCGACGCTCACCTGCGCCACCGCAGCCGACGTGCCCCGCAGGACACCGCCGCTGCCGTGGCCATGCGGTCCGCACCGCCAGGCACATCACTAGTGGGTGGTGGGGCGCCAGCTGAGCGCCTCCGGCTGCCCGTGCTCCGCCGGCTGCGGGGCCTGAACCGTGCGGCCGGTATCGACCGGAGAATCTTCCGGATCCTCTGCTGCCCCGGAGCGATAGCGCTCCACGGCAGCGTTGTGCTCCCGTACTTCCTTGGTGCGGTTTTTCATCGACACCAAGCAGGGAGCGGCGAGGAAGATCGAGGAAAGAGTACCCTGCACCACGCCGATGAGCTGCACCAGTGCGAGATCCTTCAAGGTGCCCACACCGAGCATCCACACCGCGACCACCATCAGCGAGATGATCGGCAGCGCCGAGAGCACCGTGGTGGAGATCGAGCGCATCACCGTCTGGTTAATGGCACGGTTGGCCAGCTCCGCATAGGTGCGCCGGCGCGAGGACTGAAAACCGGCGGTGAGTTCGGAGACCTTATCGAAGACCACCACGGTGTCATAGAGCGAGAAGGCCAGCACGGTCAGCAGGCCGATCACGGTAGCGGGGGTGACCTCGAAACCGATGAGGGCATACACACCGGAGATCACGATCGCGTCCACCGTGATACACGCGATGGCGGATACACCCATGAGCTTCTCAAAGCGCAGGGCAATGAAGGCGAAGACGAGCGCCAGGAATACGCCCATGGCCAGCAGCATGCGTTCGGTAATGGTCGAGCCCCAGGATTCGGAGACGGTGGAGTCACCGATGGCATCCGGGGAGGGCTCTCCCTGCGAGTCCTTGGGCTGGAAGGCATCATAGAGCGCCGCGCGGGCGTCATTGATCTGTTCCTCGCCGAGCCGCTCCGAGGTGATCTCCAGGATGCGGGCATCGCCCGAACCGACGACCTGCACCGCGTGCGGGTCCACCCCGGTGGCGTCTTCAAAGACCTGCTCCACTCGGGTCTCGTCGAGATCCCCGGCGGGCATATTCATCTTGGTGCCGCCCTGGAAATCGATACCGAGGCTGAATCCCCGGATCGCGATCGAGGCGAGGGCAATAAGGATGACGATGGCGGCGATGGTGTACCAGCGCTTGCGCTTGCCGATGAAATCGACGCCGCCCTCGCCGGTGTAGAGCCGCTTGATGATAGAGGTATCACTCATGGTTACTTCTCTCCTGCCGCATCGTTCGAGCCGTTGCCGGCGATAACCTCATTGGCATAGGGCGCCTCCGGAGCGGAGCCGGCGGCGGCGCGCTCATCGCGCACCTTCATCACCGCGCCAAAGCCATTGCGGGACGTCTTATTGAACCACGCGCGGCGGCTGGCGAGCAGCACCAGCGGCGCGGTCACCAAGAAGGTGACGACCAAGTTGAAGATCGTGGTCAGACCCAAGGTAAAGGCGAAGCCCTTGACGGATCCGACTGCGAGGACGTAGAGCACGATGGCCGCGATCAGCGACACCGTATTACCGCTGAGAATGGTGCGCTTGGCAGACTGCCAGCCGCGCGGCACCGCCGAGCGGAAGGTGCGGTTATTATCGCGGATTTCATCCTTGATGCGCTCATAGAACACCACGAAGGAGTCGGCGGTCGTGCCCAGACCGATAATCAGACCAGCGATACCGGCCAAGTCGAGGCTATAGCCGATCCAGCGGCCCAGCAGCACCAAGGCACCGTAAACCAAGGCATTGGCCGCCACGAGGGTGAAGATCGCCAGAGCGCCGAAGACGCGGTAGTAGCTGAAGGCGAAGACGGCGATAAGGACCAGACCCACAATGCCCGCGATCAGGCCCGCCTGCAGCGAGGCGCTACCCAGCGAGGGCGGGATCGTGGTGGTGGTTCCGCCGAGCTCGCCGTTTTCGCCGGCGAAGCTCAAGGGCAGCGCACCATAGCGCAGGTTATTGGCCAGCTCGGTGGCCTCCTGCTGCGAGAAGCTACCCGTAATCGAGGTGCCCGATCCCACCGGGGTGGCGGATTGGATCACCGGGGCGGAGATAATCTGCGAGTCAAGGGTGATCGCGATCTGCCGTTGCAGGTACTCCTCGGTCAGCTTCGCCCACGTCGAGGAGCCCTGCTCGCCACCGGAGGACTTAAAGGCGAAGTTGATCTCCATGGTGTTGCGCTCGGGATTGAAGCCACCGGTGATCGGCTGGGAGGTATCGATCTCATTACCGGTCAGGCGCGTGCCCTGCTCCTCATCGGTCTGGCCCACGAGCAGCGGGACGGCGTCGAGAAGCATCACCTGGCCCACGCTCGGATCACAGGCCACCAAGGGCTTTTTCGGATCATCGGTACCGGCGAGCGGATCCAGCGGTGCCGGCTGCGAGCGATCTTCTTGTTGCTCACACACCATGAGCTGGCGGGCCGCTACCTGCCGCGCCAGATCATCGGATTGGCGGTCCTCGCGGAGTACCTCCAGCTCCTTATCGCGCTGTTCGGCCTGCTCCAAGGAGTTCTTTGGCTCGGCCGGCGGATTCTCGCTCACCTTCGGGGCATCGAAGGTCTTTTTCTCGCCCACGAGCTGCTCCGAGTTATTCGACAAGGTGGTGGCGACCTCGTCGAGCACGCTCTGGGCGTACTCCTTGGTGCTCGCGCCGACGCTGACCCAGCGATTCGCCATGGTCTCCAGCGCCGAAAGATTATCTTCCGGGGATGGGATCTCGGTCGGGGTGAGCACGGGGCGGAACATCAGCTGCGAGGTCTGCGAGAGCGCCTTGGCCTGGGCGGTATCTTCACCCGGCACGGAGATCACGAGCGTATCGCCATCGGTGATCACTTCCGCGCCGCTGACGCCCATACCGTTCACGCGGTTTTCCAGAATGGTGCGCGCCTGCGCCAGCTGCTCCGAGGTGGGATCCTGGCCCTGTGGGACCAGGGTCACCCGGGTCCCGCCTTGAAGATCAATACCCAGCTTGGGGACGGGCCTGCGGTCTCCAGTGAACAAGACCAGGGCGTAAACCAGCACGAGGATCAGCGCAAACACGCCGATCGCCCGCTTCGGCCACGCCGATGGTCCCAGCTGCGACCGCTTGCTGCGGGATGCCACGAACGTTTCCTCCTCCAATGAACAGATGAGCCTCGCCACGGGCGCCGTGGCCCGCGTACCTCATCAACCGGCGTGAATCAGCCGCCGCCACAAGGATGTACTGGGGCGGCGGTTGCGCGCCGCATGCACAGCGCGCGCAGGTCATTCGACCATAGTACGGCATAGGACACGCCCCCACTGAATTAGTAGCCAGTGGAGGCGGTGAATGAAATCAACAGCTTAGTCGCGGCGGTTCTCAGCCGAGCCTTGCCAACCTTCGGGGTGCTGCTCGGGGGCCGGTGCATCCTGCTGTTCCGGATGCGGCTGCTCCAGATTCTCCGGGTGTACCCCCTCAGCGGACTGCTCCTCGTACTGCGGTGCCAGCGGCTGCTCGCTCGTCTCCTCCATCACCGGGGCGGACTCGGCGCCAGGGGCCTCGAGTGTGCGCACCACGGCGATCAGCTCGAAGGTGGAGACCACGCCCTCGGCGATCTCGAGATCCACGGTGTTCTCGCTGCGATCGCGCACCGTGGCGTAGAGCCCAGCGCTGGTGACCACGCGGTCGCCGGGACGCAGGGATTCTTGAACCTGGCGGATCTCATTGAGACGCTTGCGCTGAGTGCGCATCTGTAAAAAGGCGGGCAGCAAAAAGAGCGCCAGAATAATGAGCAGAAATAGAGTCGACATAGTGCCTACCAGTGTGCCAAACTCTGGCGCCGCGAACAACGGGATCTACACCCGCCGGTGTTCGCGGAGGCGCTAGAACAGCCCCACGGTTCCCTCCGGCGGCTCTAGGCCGATATGGCGCCAGGCAGCGGCGGTGGCCACTCGACCCCGCCCGGTGCGGCTGATCATGCCGGCGCGCACGAGATAGGGCTCGCAGACTTCTTCCACGGTCGAGGGCTCCTCACCCACCGCGATGGCGAGGGTGCTCACTCCCACCGGTCCGCCGCCGTGGCCCTTGATCAACGCGCTGAGCACCGCCCGATCCAGGCGGTCAAGCCCCATCTCATCGACATCAAAGACCACGAGCGCGGCCTGGGCTGCAGCGAGGGTGATATGCCCATTGGAATGCACATCGGCATAGTCGCGCACCCGCCGCAGCAGCCGATTGGCGATACGCGGGGTGCCGCGGGAGCGGGAGGCGATCTCGTGGCCGGCATCCTCATCGATACTCACCCCGAGGATCTTGGCGGCGCGCAGCACCACGCAGGTGAGATCGGCGGGACCATAGAACTCCATTTGGGCGGTGAAGCCAAAGCGATCACGCAAGGGGCCGGTGAGCATACCGGAGCGGGTGGTCGCCCCCACCAAGGTGAAGGGAGCTAGCTCCAAGGGGATCGAGGTGGCCCCGGGGCCTTTGCCGACGATCACATCAATACGGAAATCCTCCATCGCCATGTAGAGCATTTCTTCTGCCGGACGGGCCATGCGGTGGATCTCGTCGATAAACAGCACATCACCCTCGGTGAGATTGGAGAGCATGGCTGCAAGATCGCCGGCGCGTTCGAGTGCGGGACCAGAGGTCATACGCAGATTGGAGTTGAGCTCGGCGGCGATGATCATCGCCATGGTGGTCTTGCCCAGCCCAGGCGGGCCGGATAACAGCACATGATCGGGCGCCACTCCCCTGCTCCTGGCGCCGCCCAGCACCAGCTCGAGCTGCTCGCGCACCTTGGGCTGGCCGATGAACTCGCCCAAGCTTTTCGGGCGCAGATTCACCTCATCATCGTGCTCGCCCTCGTTGAGCTGCGGGCTCAGAGCAGAATCCGGCGGGCGCACTGCCCCCTCGGGGAGCTGAAACTCGGTCTTTTCTACATTCGACATAGCGCAGGTGTCCTTCCCACTTGCTCCTCGAGCCTAGTTGCTGCTCAGCGTGGCGAGGCAGGCGCGCAAGGCGGCGGAGACGTCCAACTCCGGCTGGGCGGCCAGCACGCTCGCCACGGCCGCATCGGCATCCTTGCGGCTAAAGCCCAAGTTCTCCAAGGCCTCGGCCACATCCTCGGCCACCCCACCGCTGAGTGCGGGGGCGGCGGTGCTGGGCTGCGGGGCGACGGCGCCGACGAAGGGCTCGACCTTCTGCTTCAGATCCACCACCATGCGCTCCGCGGTGCGCTTACCCACGCCGGGGATCTTCTCCAGCGCGGCGGCATCGCTGCGGCTGATATATCCGGCCAGCTCGGTGGGGCTGGCCATGGCGAGCGCGGCCAGCGCCAACTTGGGCCCCACCTTGGAGACGGTGCAGAGCAGATGGAAGAACTCCTTTTCCTCGCTATTGGCGAAAGCGAAAAGCTCCATGGAGTCTTCCCGCACGATCTGCGCCACCACCACGAAGCACTCCTCTCCCTGGCGCATGGTGCCGAGGGTGCGCGGGGTGGCGCTGATGCTATAGCCCACTCCGGCGCATTCGATGATCGCGCCCGAGAGGCCGAGATCAATACAGGTTCCGCGCAGGGATGCGATCATGTGCTGCTGCTCCTTTGGTGTTGCTTGGCCAGCTCCGCTTGGTGCGCCAGGGCGGGGGCGCGCCAGCAGTGGCATACCCCCAACGCTAAAGCATCGGCAGCATCGGCCGGCTTGGGTGGTTCCGCCAGCCCCAGAATGCGGGTGATCATGGCGGTCATTTGTTTCTTATCGGCGCGGCCATTGCCCGAGATGGCCTTCTTCACTTCCGAGGGGGTGTACATGTGCACTGGGATGTGGCACTCGGCGGCGGCGAGCACGAGTACCCCCACGGCGTGGGCGGTGTGCATCACCGTCGAGACGTTACCGCGTTCGAAGACGCGCTCGATGGCCACCACATCTGGATCATAGTCTCGGATCCATTCCTTCACCGCCTGGCTGAGCTGGAGCAGACGCGCCGTCAGCTCATCTTTCGCCGGGGTGCGCACCACCCCCACAGCCACGGGATATACGGCCCGACCCCGCCCTGCCTGCACCACAGACAGGCCACAGCGGGTCAAGCCTGGGTCAATGCCCATCACCCGCAGGCCCTCCATGGTGTTTGCAGCGCGCACCCGTGTGTCCTCCTCGTTGTCTCAGACCATGTTTAGCACATTTTTTCGCACGATCCCGTATCAGCGGTGTGCGGGGCGCAGAAAACGCCCTCGCCGCCGCAGTGGCTGCAGGGAGAGGGCGTTGATCATGCCGCAGACGGGATGCGCCTGGCGGGCGGCGTCGCTAAGCGTCGAGCTGAGCGGCCACCTCGTCGGAGATATTGATATTGGAGTAGACGTTTTGCACGTCATCGGAATCCTCGAGCAGATCCACCAAACGCAGGATCTTGCGGGCGAGATCTGCATCGGCCTCCACCTCGACGGAGGCGCGGAAATCCTGGTCGGCGTCATCGACCTTCATGTCGTTTTCCTCCAAGGCAGCGCGCACGCCGCGGGTATCAGAGGGAGAGCAGACGACCTCGAACTTCTCGCCGAGATCATTGACCTCTTCGGCGCCGGCGTCGAGCACAGCCATGAGCACATCGTCCTCAGTGAGCTCGCCCTTGTCCACGACCACCACGCCGACGCGGGTAAAGAGGTAGCCCACGGCGCCGGACTCGGCCATGTTGCCGTTGTTCTTCGACATAATGCTGCGCACCTCGGAGGCCGCGCGGTTGCGGTTATCGGTGAGGCACTCGATAAGCATGGCCACGCCGCCCGGGCCATAGCCTTCGTACATGATGGACTGCCAGTCGGCGCCGCCAGCCTCTTCGCCGGAGCCGCGCTTGCGGGCGCGCTCAATATTGTCATTGGGCACCGAGGCCTTCTTGGCCTTGCGGATCATGTCATCGAGGGTCGGGTTCGCTGCCGGATCGCCACCGCCAGTACGGGCCGCCACCTCGATATTCTTGATCAGCTTGGCAAACTCCTTGCCACGCTTGGCGTCGTTAGCGGCCTTCTTGTGCTTGGTTGTTGCCCACTTTGAGTGGCCTGACATCAGCGTTCCTCTTCTCTTGAAAAAACTTCGCGTTCAACAGTCGTTAGTAAGCGGTTTATCAGTATAGCGTGAGTGCTTCAGGTGCCGAGTCAGGCCTTCCTGTGTGGCGATAGCAACGAGCTGCCCAGCGGCATCATAGATCCGCCCCTCACAGAAGGAGCGGCCGCTGCCGGCCGCCGGCGAAGTCTGCACATAGGCCAGCCACTGATCCACCCGCACCGGGCGGAGAAACCACAGGGAATGATCCAAGGAGGCCATCTGCAGCGGGGTATGCGGGTGGCGCACCTGGGCGGCGGAGAGCAGGGTGGCATCCGAGATATAGGACAGCGCACAGCTATGCAGCAGCGCATCTGCCGGCAGCGCCGCGGTGGAGCGCATTCACGCCACTTGGGTGGCGGCGGCGGTGAGTGGGGCGCTTAAGCGCTCGCGGGGAACAATGCGGATATCCCACTCCGGCCACTCGCGATCGAAAAACGCCGCCCGCGCCGAGTCGGCGCGGGAAATCTCCTCCGGAGCCGGCAGCACTGGAGCGGGCTCGTAGTGGCTCAGCCCAGCATCCCTGCCGTGGTGCAGACTCACCTGCGCGCTGCACAGCAGCTGCCCGGATTGGGAGAGGCTCACCAGCCGGGAGTGAAAGGAGCGCCCCTCGCGCAGTCGCTGCACCCTCACCTGGGTGGGCTGGGCCGGATCACCGGGGGCGAGGAAATAGCAATGCAGAGAATGCGGAGAAAACTCCGCATCGACGCTACGCGCCGCCGCCGCCACAGCCTGAGCCACGAGCTGGCCGCCGAAGGTGCGCTCCAGCGAGGTGGGCACCACCGGCGCCTGAAACTCATCCGTGGCGATGGCGCGGAGATCGCAGAGCTGCTCGATCTGGGAGGGCTGTGGCTGCTGCATAGCGTGGACGGGGCCGGCGGTGCTTAGCAGCCGCGATCGGCCATGCGCTGCTGCTCGCTGAGATCATCGCAATTGATGCCCACCATGGCCTCGCCAAGGGAGCGCGAGACCTCGGCGATCACGCTGGGATCGTTGTAGTGCGCGGTGGCCTCGACGATGGCCCGCGCCCGCTTTTCTGGATTACCGGACTTGAAGATGCCGGAGCCGACGAATACGCCCTCGGCACCGAGCTGCATCATCATGGCGGCATCGGCCGGGGTGGCCACGCCACCGGCGACGAAGAGGGTCACCGGCAGCCGGCCGGTGGAGGCGGTCTGCCGCACCAGCTCATAGGGGGCCTGCAGCTCCTTGGCGGCATGGTAAAGGGCCGTCTCATCGAGGCTCGCCAGCTTCGCGATCTCGGCGCGAATGGTGCGGATATGCGTCACAGCATTGGAGACATCCCCGGTGCCGGCCTCGCCCTTGGAACGAATCATGGCCGCGCCCTCGGCGATACGGCGCAGGGCCTCGCCCAAGGTGGTGGCACCGCAGACAAAAGGCACCTCGAAGCGATGCTTATCCACGTGATGGGAGTGATCGGCGGGAGTGAGCACCTCGGACTCGTCGATCCAGTCAATACCGAGGGCCTGCAAGACCTGTGCTTCCACGAAGTGGCCGATGCGTACCTTGGCCATCACTGGGATGTCCACGGCCTTCTGGATACCGGCGATCATGTCCGGATCGGACATCCGAGACACGCCGCCATCGCGGCGAATATCGGCGGGGACGCGCTCCAAGGCCATCACGGCCTTCGCGCCTGCTGCCTGAGCGATCTCTGCCTGTTCGGGAGTCACCACATCCATGATCACTCCGCCGAGCAGGCGGTCAGTAACGCCTGCGTGTACTCCATTGGTGTCTGCCACTGGGAATAAACCAACCCTTCTTGAGCCGATCGAACATCTTTAGCCACATAATGCTAGCTTTTTTTGCCCGTATCGTGGGAGGTTTTTTCCATAAAGGGGGTGGCAAGCGGCAATTCCACGTATTGCGGCATGGGGGCGCGTCCCCCCAGGTGCAGCACGCGCACCACGGGGCGAATCCGGAGCGCACGGGTGTCCACCACCGCATCGTTGTAGAAGCGGTGGGTCAGCTGCACCCGCACCACCGCGTCGATAATAGGTCTGGGCAGGGGCTCATCCGCGTGAGCCGCGCTGTATTTTTTGAGGGCCTTGATGAGTTCTTTTTCTTTATCCACCCGCAGCGACACATGGTGCGGATCCAGTGGCTCGTTCTGCGCGGCATAGGCGTAGGAGGCCACCTCCTCGATACTTGCCGCGATCACGGCGGCCCGCATATCGAGCGCCGCCTGAAGGTTCACCAAGGCGGCATCGAGCCGAATATGCATCCGGTTGAGTCGCTGAGCGGTAAAGACGGCCCAGAGCACCACCGTGGTGAGGACAATGGCAAGGAGTACATATACCGCGCTCATGACGTACCTTTCACTTCAGTTTTACGCTGGTGCCATCGGCGACGGCCTCATACACCTGCAGGATCTGCGTGGTCACTGTATCCCAGTCATAGCTGGCGGCGCGGGCCACACCGGCGTCTACGAGGCTGCGACGTTGTGCGGGCGAGTCGATGAGCCGCCGCAGCTGTGCGGCCAGATCCGCAGCATTACCATTGGGGAACAGCAGCCCGGCGGGGGTATCGCTATAGGCGTTGGTCACCGCGGCGAAGGCTTCTAGATCGCTGGCGAGCACGGCACAACCGGCGGCCATGGCCTCGACGAGCACGATGCCGAAGCTCTCCCCGCCGGTGTTGGGGGCCACATAAATATCGGCCCGGCCGAGAATCTCGGCCTTCTCCGCATCGGAGACCTTGCCCGCATAGTGCACCCCTGGCATCGGCCGCTGGGTCCCGGCCCCGATCACCGTGCAGCGGAAGGGACGATCCAACTGCGTCAGCGCGCGCAGCAAAATATCGAGGCCCTTGCGGGGCTCATCGAGCCGCCCGAGAAAGACAATCTCTGGCACCTGCTCTGCGCTTATCGACGCCGCCCCGCCGGCCTCGTCCTCCTCGCTGCGGCGGCGCGCCGCAGCGAACTGCCGCGTATCCACCCCATTGGGGATGAGCACCGGATCGCCGCCAAGCTGCTCCACTTGCCAGCGCCGCGCCAGCTCGGAGACCGCGATGCCGCCGCGGATCTTTTCCAGCAGCGGCCGCAGTACCGGAGTGGAGAGCTTCAGCAGCTTCGACCCGGAACTGGAGGCGTGATAGGTGGCCACGATCGGCCCGTGGGCCAGGCGCAACGCCGTCATTGAAAAGCTGGGCGAGTTGGGCTCGTGAATATGCAGAATGTCGAAGTTGTTCTCGGTGATAAAGCGCTTCAACCCGCTATCGACGTGCGGGCCAACGGAGATGCGCGCCACCGAGCCGTTATAGGGAATCGGCACCGCTCTGCCGCCGCGAACCACCCAGTCGGGCACCTCCGCAGCGTTGGTGGCCGGGCCGATGGCGCGCACATAGTGTCCGCGTTCGCGCAGGGCGTGCCCGAGATCCAAGATATGGGCCTGGACGCCGCCGGGCTCGTCGAAGGAATAGGGGCACACGATACCAATACGCATTAATTGCCCTCCCCAGTGTCTCCGGCGCCCGGTGCTGGCGGGTTCTCGGACTGCTGGGCGGCGCGGCTCCGGGCGAGGCGCGCCGGATCGAGGTCGGCGAGCCAGAGTGGCTGCAGCATGTGCCAATCGGCGGGGTGGGCGGCGATATTGGCCTCGAATCCCGCGGCGATGCGCTGGGTGGTGGACTGCAGATCATCCACCTCAATTTCTGGGGAAACATCAAGCCCCCAGGTATCGGCGCTGGGATAGAAGCTATGCACCACGTGCAGGCTGGCGCCGGTGTCCAGGGCGAGCCGGGCGGGACCGGCTGGGAAGAGGGCGGGCTGGCCAAAGAAGTCCACCTCTACCCCGCTGGCGCGCAGGTCGCGTTCGCCGAGCAGGCACACCACCCCGCCATTATCGAGGGTCTGCTTGAGCTTCTGGTAGGGGCCCGTGCCCTGTTCATCGCGGTGCGGCAGTACCTGAAATCCGAGGGAGCTGCGATAGTCCACGAAGGCTTCGTAGAGCTCGGCGGGTTCGAGGCGTTCGGCCACGGTGGTGAAGCTGCCGTGGCGATGGACCAAAAACACCCCAGCCATGTCCCAGTTGCCACTGTGCGGCAGGGTGAGGATCACCCCGCGTCCTGTGGCGAGGGGCTCGTCTAAGTGATCGAAGCCGCGCACGGTGGAATTGAGCGAGTCCAGCAGCTGCGGATCGGTGGCGATGCGCGGCAGCCGGAAGGCCTCCATCCAATAGCGGGTATAGGAGCGCATGGAGGCGCGCATCAACGCTGGGGTTACCGCAGCGGGGCCCACGACGCGCTCGAGGTTGCGGCGCAGCTGGATAGGGCCGCGGCCCCGCTTGCTCGCGATATCGGCGCCGAGGGTTGCTAAGGCGCTGGCGACCGGGCGGGGCAGCTGGGACAGCGCCGCCCAGCCGAACATGTAGCCGGCGGCGGCCCAGTGGCGCTCAGCAAGGGCGTAGCGTAGGCGGCTCCAGGGGGTCATCGTAGGGCGGGCTCCTCACACAGCACGGGCAGCGCCGCGCCCACGCTGTGAGCGACGACGCCGCCCAGTGGATGCACAGTGTCGTGGGCGGATGGGGTCTAGCGGGTCCTCGGGGTACGCGCCCCCGCGGGAGGCGCGATCCTGTCCTGGCCGTGGGTGGAGTTGGCGGCCATGGCGAGACGTTGGACCACGGTGAATACCGATCCTACCGCCAATACCCAGATGGCCACGTCCACCGCATAGGGAACGCCGAAGCCCTGCAAGCCAATGCCCAGAAGCCCGATGATGAGCCTCTCGGGGCGCTCGATAAGCCCGCCGACCATCTTCAGGCCGCTAGCCTCGCCCCGGGCTTTGACATAGGAGATCACTTGGGAGCACACCAGCACCACCAAGGAGGCGACCACCAGCGGCTGGGGTGCCTCGTAGCTATAGATCAGCCACCAGGTAATCGCCGCGAAGAGCGCGCCATCGGTGAGCCGGTCGCAGGTGGCATCGAGAGTGGCGCCATATTTGGTGCCGCCGCCGCGCAGCCGCGCCATGGTGCCATCGACCATGTCGAAGGCCACGAATAACCCGGAAAGCACGGCTGCTGCGACCAGATGGCCGGTGGGGATGAGGACCACGGCGAGCAGGGTGGAGACCACTGCCCCGAACACGGTGACCACATTGGGGGTGAGATTCCACTTCACCAGGCGCTTCGCGATGGGCTCCACCACCACGGCGGCGGGTTTGCGTCCATGCACGCTAAGCATCGCTATCAGCCTCCCACGCCTCGGCGAGGAGCTGGCGGGTATCACGCAGCAGCTGCGGCAGTACCTTTACTCCATCGATCACCGTCATGAAGTTGGAATCGCCGCTCCACCGCGGCACCACATGCAGGTGCAGGTGCTCCCCCACCGAGCCGCCGGAGGCGCGACCCAGGTTGAAGCCGACATTGAAGGCATCGGGGGCCGAGACGGATTTGATCACGCGCACCAGCTTTTGGGCGAAAGCCATCAGCTCGGCGGTCTCCTCCACGCGGAGATCTTCTAGGTTGGCCACTTGCCGATAGGGCACCACCATGGCGTGCCCAGAGTTATACGGGTAGAGGTTCAGCACGCAGTAGACGAGCTCGCCGCGGGCCACGATCAGCCCTTCCTCATCGCTCATCTCGGGGATGGCGAGGAAGGGATTGCGCGGCCGCGCCTCCGCGCTGCCCGCACCGCCCGCGCTGGCGTCGCGAATATAGTTCATCCGATAGGGCGCCCAGAGCCGCTCGAGGCGGTCGGGAATCCCCAACCCAGAATCCTTATAGGACTCTGCGGGCTGCGTCTCGGGTTTAGCTTGGCGTTCCACGGAACTCCTCAACGAGTTCTTTAGTCGGCTGAGCGTTGATGCGCTGGTCCACCCAGTTGCGGATCAGCGTCTGCGCCTGCTCAACCGGCACCCCATTGACCTGGGAGCCATCCAAGAAACGGAAGCTCACGGCGTTGGCCTCCACATCGCGGCCACCGGCCAGCAGCATGAAGGGCACCTTGCCGGTGGTGTGGTTGCGGATCTTCTTCTGCATACGATCATCCGAGGTGTCCACCTCGGCGCGGATGCCGGACTGGCGCAGGCCAGCGCAGACATCCTCGAGGTAGCCGGAGAATTCATCCGCCACCGGAATGCCCATCACTTGGTGCGGGGCCAACCACGCGGGGAAGGCGCCGGCATAGTGCTCGAGCAGCACACCGAAGAACCGCTCAATCGAGCCGAAGAGCGCGCGGTGAATCATGATCGGACGCTGCTTGGAGCCATCGGGGGCGGTGTATTCCAGGTTGAAGCGCTCGGGCAGGTTGAAGTCCAGCTGCACGGTGGACATCTGCCAGGTGCGGCCGATGGCATCGCGTGCCTGCACGGAGATCTTCGGACCATAGAACGCAGCACCGGCCGGATCGGGCACCAGCTCCAGGCCGGAGCGAGTAGCTACGTTTTCGAGAATCTCGGTGGAACGCTCCCAGATCTCGTCGGAGCCGACGAACTTCTGCGGGTCCTTGGTGGACAGCTCGAGGTAGAAATCATCCAGGCCGTAGTCCTTGAGCAACGAGATGATGAAGTCGAGCACCCGGGTGAGCTCATCTTCCAACTGCGCCTCGGTGCAGTAAATATGCGCATCGTCCTGGGTGAAGCCGCGGGCGCGGGTAAGGCCGTGGATCACACCGGACTTCTCGTAGCGATACACGGTACCGAACTCGAAAAGCCGCAGCGGCAGCTCGCGATAGGACCGTCCCCGAGAGGCGAAGATCAGATTGTGCATCGGGCAGTTCATGGGCTTGGCGTAGTAGTCCTGCGGGGGCTTGACCACAGCGCCATCATCGTCGTACTCGCCATCGAGCTGCATGGGCGGGAACATGCCGTCCGAGTAGAAGTCCAAGTGCCCGGACTTCTTGAAGAGATCCCCCTTGGTCAAGTGCGGAGTATTGACAAAGGAGTAGCCGGCGCTGATGTGGCGGCGGCGGGAGTGCTCCTCCATCTCCAGGCGGACGATACCGCCGGCGGGGTGGAACACCGGAAAGCCGGAACCGATCTCATCGGGGAAGCTGAACAGATCCAGCTCCGCACCGAGGCGACGGTGATCGCGCTTCTCGGCTTCGGCGAGCATCGTCTGGTATTCCGCGAGCTTTTCCTTGGACTCCCACGCCGTGCCGTAGATGCGCTGCAGGCCGGCGTTGTTCTGATCGCCGCGCCAATAAGCGGCCGAGGAGCGGGTGAGCGCAAAGGCCGGAATGTATTTGGTGGTGGGCACGTGCGGGCCGCGGCATAGGTCGTACCATTCCACATCGCCGGTGCGCGGATTGCAGTTGGCGTAGCTGGTGAGCTCGCCGGCGCCGACCTCGGTGGCCTCGTCCGAGTCGGGATCCACATTGCCCTTATCCTCGATCAGCTCGAGCTTATAGGGCTCATGGGACAGCTCGGCGCGGGCCTCATCCTGGGTGGCGTAGACCCGGCGCTCGAACTTCTGCCCCTGCTTGATGATCTTCTTCATGCGCTTTTCAATGCGCTTGAGATCCTCGGGGGTAAAAGGCTCGGCGGCGTCGAAATCATAGTAGAAGCCATTGTCGATGGCCGGGCCGATGCCCAGCTTGGTGCCGGGAAACTCTGCCTGGACCGCCTGGGCGAGCACGTGGGTACAGGAGTGACGGATGACTCCGCGCCCCTCTTCGGAGCACGCAGGAACGGGGGTGAACTCGGTGTCCTCAGTGGGGACATAGGACAAATCGCGCAATGTTCCCTCGGGATCCTTCGCCACCACGATGGCTTCGGGGCCCTTATTGGGCAACTCGAGCTCGCGCATGGCCTGGCCCACAGCCTGGCCGGCGGGGACGAGGAAGGGATCCACACTGCAGTAGACCGGGTCTGACATACTCACGTTTCTTCGTGCTCCTCACACATCTTGTGCCCCGGCGACATACCTGGTCGCTAGGGCGTTTCCTAGGCGGGGGTCGCCCACCCAGACGTCGTCTCTCTGTTTAGGGAGTTGCAGACGCCACCGAGGGCAGCGTCGATAAGCGCTGCTCCCATGGACGTCTGCACACACGTCTGCGGGGTATCTTACCCCGTGCCGCTAGGATTCCAGCAGCCCCCTGCCCCAATAGTCATCCTCGGTGGTGCCAGGGAAGATGAAAAAGACGGAGGAACCGATGTGCGTGATCCACTGGTTCAAACGATCGCCTTCGTCGAGACGCCGTTGAATCGGGGTGAATTGCTCATCGGGGTTCTTCTGGTAACAGATGAACAACAGGCCCGAATTGGATAGCTGCTCCGAGCCGGGTTCCGGCTGCAGATCATAGCTATACGGGCGGCGCAGAATCTTCTGCTCCGGCTTATCCGCTGGCGGATGCGAGCGCGCCATGTGACTCATCGGGTCGATCACCGGCAGCCCGAACTTATCGGTGGCCTCGAAATCGGCGGGGGTGTGCTCCTCGCCGCCGGTGAGCGGGGCCCCGGTATCGAGGGTGCGCCCCACAGACAGCTCGCGGGAACCACGGTCCAGAATCTCCCAGGTGTCAATATTCATGGCGATACGGCGCAGCACCATGCAGCTACCACCGCGCATCCAGTCGGGCCCCTCATCGATCCACACCTGCTCCTCATACTCTTCTTCCGTATGCGGATTGATGGTGCCATCGATCTGGCCGAAAAGATTGCGCTGCGTAGTATCGGCCGTCACCGTGCCATCGGCATTGGAAAAGCCCTGCTGGATCCACTTGACCGTGACATAGTGGTCGCCGGCGCGAACCATGTGCCGCATCGCGTGCGCCAGCGTCAAACCATCATCGGCGCAGATCTGCAGCACAATATCGGCCTCGCCCCACTTCGGATCCAGCTGATCGCGAGAAAAGGCGGGAATGGGGTGCAGCCACTCGGGGCGCAGCTCGGGTCGGCCGATGATATCGAAGAAGCGCTCGCCCACCCCAGCGGTGATGGTGAGGTTCGCGGGAATCTCCGCAAGCTCTTCCTCGAGATCACCCAGCGGGGCCACGCCCTGGGTCAGGCGGCGGGCATCCATGGTCCACAGCCGGAAGAGACGCTGCATGTCCTCAACGGTGCTATTGGGGCGCACCGTAAAGGCGCAGACCGCTACTCGGGCCTGCTTGGATGTGGCGATACCCGCTTGGTGCGGGCCATCGAAATCGACGGTGGCGTGGCGCAGCCGGGTGGATACGTCCTTATTCTCTGCCGCGGTGCCGACCTCGGGATTGTCCTGGCCACGCGCGCAGGACGCCAGTCCCGCCCCAGCGGCCAAGGTGGTGGCGCCGCTGAGGAAGGCGCGGCGATTGACTCCGCCGGAGCGGCCCGGGCTCGCCGATCCGTGCGGTTGGGGGTTCTCGTCCACGGGTTTGCCATGGGACATATTGGAAGACACCATCCTCCTCTATAGGTTTCCGATCCCGCTCTTGCGCCTCAGAAATAACACACACGACGAGGCCCCAGATGCGGGCACGCTGGGCACTATGTATGAAGTTGTAGACACGCGTAGAGGTGCAGGCTTATCGACGCCACCCTCTCGCCCACTCCACTGACGGAGAGGCGGTGGCAGCGTGAAGGGCGCCCGTCGGCGGCCACGCCGCGAGCTAGACACACGATCTAGCGCACTTTCTGGTCGAAACAGGCGCCCTCTTTTAGCTAGCGACGTCCATCATCTCCTAGCGGCGAGCACTGCTGGAGCCGCGGCTGCGGCCCCGACAGAGCTAGGCGCTGGGAGGTGACGGCGACGGTGCTTAGGAGTGATCGTGGTCCATGTGGTCGTGGTCCATACCATCGTGGTCCATACCGCTGTGGCCCTGGACGCCACCATCGGCGTCGTAGCTCTCCTCGCCGGAGGCGATGTCACGAACCTCGACCTCGTCGAAGGTGTAGGAGGTGCCGTCGTCGAGGGTAATGGTGATGGAGACGGTGTCACCGGGCTTGATGGCCTTGTCATAATCCATGATCATGAGGTGATTAGCGCCCGGCTGCAGCGGAGCCTCGCCATTAGCGGGGATCGGCAGGCCGCCCTCGAGCTCACGCATGACACCATCGGCCACCTCGTGGATCTCGTTCTTCGGTGCATCCAAAGAGGTGGTGAAGGAGGTGACCAGGATGTCCTGATCGGTGTTATTCACCAGGGTGCCGAAGACGGCGGTCATGCTCTTATCGGCCGGCTTTGCCTTCACGTAGGCATTCTGGAACTCGACGTCCTTGGAGGAGGCCTCGGTAGAGGTCTCGGTGCTCTCAGTACTTGCCGGAGCGGAGGAGCTCATCGAGGGGTTATCGGTGGGATCCTTGGGCATGTCGGAGTCTTTTTCCATCTCCGGGGAGCATGCAGCGAGAGTCAGGGAGCCGGTTGCGAGTAGAGCTGCGGCAACTGTGGCGAATTTACGGGTAATCATTTCTATGATTCCTTTCTTTTGGTGAACATCAGGATCGATCCAACGATTGCGACCAGTAGCACTATGCCACCGGCGATAAATATCGTCGGAGCTGAGCGTTCTTCCTCCGAGCCTAGCCTGTTTGCCTCGGAAGACTCGGAATTATCCGACGTAGCGTCAGTGGCCGGGGCGGTTGCGCCCTCACCAGAATCCACGCTAAAGGTGGTGCCACCACGGGTGGCATGGCCGTCGGAGGAGGTAATTTGAAATCCGACGAGATAGTTTCCATCACCGGGATCCAGCCCCTCGGGCAGATCGATGATGACTAGTTGCTGATCCAGCTCGGGCTCTCCTTGGTAGAGAATCTCGCCGGAATCGCTATTACTCACTGCCACTCGATTAAAGGTATCGAGCGGGATAGCGGAAAATTCTAGCACGATTTTCTCGGGAAATTCTTTCACCGTGGAGCCGTCCCCAGGCGTGGAGTTAATCACCACGTCATGCGCCGCAGCCAGCGGCGCGCTCAGCACCGCGACGACAGCAGCAATCGCAATACCCACTGAGGTCAGTACTGCCCTAGCCCGCGAGGGCCGAGCTGTGCGTCCCCGGCTTCTGCGCATACACCATTCTCCTTCGAGCCGACACTGCATTGTTGTGCTTCCACGACAAGTATGGCGCACTAGCCGTGCCGCCTAACCACCACCCGCGATTGAGGACGTGAATCAGACTAAGCCTGCGCCTCAGTTCGGCATCACCCCTATCCCCACCACATGCGGCAGGAACTCTGCAATACCCCAAGGCATCAGGCTCTATGACAGCAGTCGGAGATCCCCACACGATAGTTCCCACCCGATCCATCACGTGACATATGACACAGTTGGAGAGATGGTGGGTCGTACCGCCCCGCCCCACCGCAGCGACCGCACGCCGGCAGTGAGCGACACTATTGCGCGCGCCGGTGCGTCCCACACCTGAGCGCGGTGGCCGGACAAAACGGAACTGGGGACCTCCGACGTGGAGACCCCCAGAAACAAAAAAGTGGTCCCAGCTGGGATCGAACCAGCGACCTTCCCGGTGTGAACGGGACGCTCTTCCACTGAGCCATGGGACCAGAAATGACGAGAACTGAAAAGAATCAGCGCGTCGCTTCCGAGTAGATAACCTAGCACGAGATTCGCGGCGAGGACTAATCACCAGTTCAGGGCCCTAAATGCCGCCCCGAGAGCGTGGCCCAGCGCGGCCCAGCGCAGCGCCGTAGCCCGCAGAGGCCATATCTATCCCCTGCCCCACCTGCACCCTGCGGGCTGAGTGGCAGACTGGGCGGCAGGCGCGGCATGAGACCCCGCACCCACGAAACCCACACCTACGGACCGGCCCCAGCCTGCAGCTAAATCACATCACTGTCACTTCCTTCGCGCCGTGGCCACTCCGTGTTCATACGGCGGCTAACACGGCGTCACATGCAGATTTGTCATTTCACTTGCTCTCACGCTATTGTTTTCAACGCACCACAGCTCAAGGAACTGTTGATACAGAACCATCGAGTGGTTGATGCAATGCGGATGTAGCGCAGCTGGTAGCGCATAACCTTGCCAAGGTTAGGGTCGCGGGTTCGAGTCCCGTCATCCGCTCTGGTTCATTTATGGGCACTGATCACGATCATGTGCTTGGTATCTGAACAGCGCACGCGCGTTTAGCTCAGCGGGAGAGCGCTTCCCTGACACGGAAGAGGTCACTGGTTCAATCCCAGTATCGCGCACGCAGAACAAGGCATTGTTCTCTAAAACAACATGCATGCGGATGTAGCGCAGCTGGTAGCGCATAACCTTGCCAAGGTTAGGGTCGCGGGTTCGAGTCCCGTCATCCGCTCTCTTAGAACTCCCGTCTTCTCCTTTCCGGAGAGGGCGGGAGTTTTCTCTGCGTGGCACAATGACCGTTATGGCCCCCACTCCCCTCACCCGCAGTGAGATCCTCGGTACTGAGTGCTCGCCCTCGCAGCCCGAGATCCGCGCTGTCTGCGTCTCCTCGCTCAATGGCTCCGCCACGCTCGAGGGAACCTCCGGCTCCCTGGGCAATGCCAACGACACCCGAGTGCTCAGCACGCTGCGTGCCTGGGCCGATGTGGTACTCGTTGGCGCCGGCACGGTCCGCGCCGAAAACTACGGCGGGGTGCAGCTTAATCCCGAGCAGCGCCAGCACCGCCGCGCCCAGGGGCAGGCGGAGACTCCCCCGCTAGCCGTGATCACTGGCGCAGCGGAGATGGACACCACCTCCCGCTTCTTTCGCCACAACACCACCCCACCGATCGTGATCACCGGCGCAGACAATGCGCACACCTCAGCCGAGTTCGCGGCCGCGGGTGCTGAGCTGCTCCTGCTTGAGGATCTCTCCATCGACCACGCCATCACGGCGCTGCGGGAGCGTGGCTATCACCGCATCAGTATTGAGGGCGGGCCCAGCGTCTACGGCCATGTGCTTGCCCAAGGGCTGATCGATTACCTCCACTTAAGCCTCGCCCCGGTGATCACCCCCATGGATCAGCCGCTGTTTAGCTATCCCGCTGCCTCCACCCGGCTGCAGCTAGATGCCGTGCACCACGATGAAGAGGACTATCTTTTCACCCGCTACCGGCTGCCACGCACCTAGTCCAGCAGTGGTTGCTGTGATGACCACAGTCTCGTAGCCACTGGGTGTGCCGCAGCAAATACCGCGAGGCGAAGCGATTACACTCACTGGGGTGATCGCACCCAATTCCCTCCAGCATCGTGGCCTGATGATCGCGCTGTGGCCGATCGCGCTCGTGATCATCGCCTACCGCGTGGCCATCCAGGCCGCTGCCGGCGGCCGCGCCGATGATTTCTCCACCGTCTATTTCGCTATTCGACGCCACCTCGACGGCGTAAACGTCTATAGCGAGGATTACTCCACCGTGGATCCGCACTACCTCTATAACCCCGGGGCCACGCTCATCCTCTCCCCGCTCGGCTGGTCCACGGATTGGACCACCGCGCGCATGCTCTTTATCTGCGCCAATGCCGTGGCCATTATCGCCGCGATCGTGCTGCTCTTCCGCCTTACCGGGCGCTCGATCCGTACCCCGTGGCTACCGCTGGCCATTTCCCTGGCCTTTTGTACCGAGTCCGTGATCAACACCCTGTTGTTCTCCAATATCAACGGGCTGCTGCTATTGGCGCTGGTGAGCTTCTACGCCCTCACCCACGCCTCCAAGCCCTGGGCGGCGGGGCTGGTTCTCGGCCTGGCCATCGTGATTAAACCCCTCTTCGCGCCCCTGATCTTCATTCCTGTGGTGCTACTGCGTAGTCACTGGCCGAGCCTGATCGGCGCGGTGGGTGTGCCGGTGATCGCGAATATCATCGCCATGCGCATCGTCACCGGAGCCGGCGAGTATTTCTCTGTGGTCGTGCCCTATCTCAGCCAGGTGCGTGACTACGCCAATGCCTCCCTGCGCGGGCTCACCCTCTACTTCGGGGTGCACCCGGTCGTGGCCATGGCGCTATGGCTGCTGCTCGCCGCCTTTGTGGGCGCCGGATTGATCGCCCTGTTCGCAATCCGCAGCAGCAATCAGGTGGTGTGGCTGCTCACCACTGGTTCCCTGCTGCTCGTCGGGGTGTTCGTGCTGTCCTCGCTGGGGCAGATGTATTACTCGATCCTGCTACTGCCGCTCGTTGCCACCGCCGGCATGCACCGCAGCATGCTGCACAATCCGCTGACTATCTTGGCGATGTTCCTGTTCTACTTCCACTTCCGCACCGATGATCTCGGGGTCTCCCTCTGGGGCTATCTGCTCGGCACCACCATCGGCTACGCCGGCTGGGTGCTGCTCATTGTGGTCATTGCCACCACCGCGGTGAGCTGGCTATTCTGGGAGCCCGATCGGGCCGCGGCACTCGCCGGCCGACTGGGAGACCCCACCTTCGTCCCCGCGGCCCACAGCGCCCGCGCCAGCAGTCACGCCGGCGCCCCACACCGCACCCATACACAGCCTGGGCCGAGTATCGCCCACCGAGAGGAACAGACACAATGACGGATTATCGCGAACTCAGCGACAGCGAATGGAAGCGCCGCCTCAACCCCGAGGAGTTCCGTGTGCTGCGCATGGCCGGCACCGAAGCTCCCCATGTGGGCGAATACACCGATACCACCACGGCCGGGGTGTATTCCTGTAAGGCCTGCGGCACCGAACTATTTCGCTCGACGGAGAAATTCCAGTCGCACTGCGGCTGGCCCTCCTTCTTCTCCCCGCTCGCCGGGGAGCGCATCATCGAACGCGAGGATCATAGCCTCGGCCGGGTGCGCACCGAGGTGCTGTGCGCCAACTGCCATTCCCACCTCGGCCACGTCTTTGCCGGCGAGGGCTATGACACGCCGACGGATCTGCGCTATTGCATCAACTCCATCTGCCTCACCCTCGAAAGCGACCCTGATGCGTAGTACAGGTACAGCAGAATAGACACCGGCGCCCAGCGGCGAGACATCATCTCGCACCGCTGGGCGCCGGTTAGTTATGCGGACATAACCGCATCGCTGCGTTTTTAGGGCAGCATGCTCACGATCTCTTCGATATCGGAGACGCGACGGCCGGTGAAGAAGGGGGTTTCTTCCCGCACGTGCAGGCGGGCCTGGGTGTAGCGCATGCGATGCATGAGGTCCACCAGACGGTGCAGCTCGGGGCCTTCGAAGGCGAGCACCCACTCATAGTCGCCGAGGGCGAAGGCCGGCATGGTGTTCGCCCGCACATCCGGGTAGTCACGCCCCGCCATGCCGTGCTCGGCCAGGATCTTACGCCGCTTGGACTCGTCCATGATGTACCAGTCATAGGAACGCACGAAGGGATAGACGGTAATCCAATCGCCTGGCTCCTCGCCCATGATGAAGCTGGGCAGGTGGGACTTATTGAACTCCGCCGGGCGGTGCATGCCATTGCCGGTCCACACCACCTCAGTGAGCTGACCCAGCGTGGTCTCGCGGCGGAAGCGGTTATAGGCCTCCTGCAGCTGCTGGTACTCCTCGGCGTGCCACCAAATCATGAAATCCGCATCAGCCTGGATACCGCTGATGTCATAGATCCCGCGCACGACCAGCTGATCGCCGTCGTCAATGCTGGCGAAGAACTGGCGGGCTTCGGCGATCACTTCCTCGCGCTCGGAACCGAGAGCGCCCGGAATAGCCCGGAATACCGCCCACTGGGTGTAGCGCTGGATGGAGTTGAGCTTGGCGTAATCTGGCCGTTCACTCACGAAAAAGACCTCTTTTCACTCTGTTGAGAAAAGTACTGGTCGCGTGGGGAGAAACCACGGGATTTCCTGCATATCTGAGAGTCGACTATCCACGCGATTGCTGACTGTGCAAAGTCTAGCTAACCTCCACGCAATTTAGCCATACCCACCCCGCGTTCAGTGCCGCGGCGGCGAGGCGGATGTGACGGCGAGATGGCGTCGATAAGCATGCATAGCGGCCATGGAGAGCGCTGACAAGGCTCGGCGCGCCTCCCGCGCGGCCCCGCGTGCAGAAGCTAGCTTGGATCACGTGAAGGAATCTGACGCAACCCTGGCATCCGCCCCGAATAGGACGTCCTCGCAGGGCTACCCGCAGGAATTTGCTGCGGCTGTGGAGTCGCTGCATAGCGTGTCGCTGCGGCCGGAGATTTCTCTGGGCACGATTCGCCCACCCCAAAAGCTCGCGCCGTATTCCCATGCGATCGGGCTGGAGGTCGAGCATCCCCTGCGGGAGAACGAGCCTATTCCCACCGAGTCCGAGGGCGACGCCTTTGGCCGCTTGATCGTGCTCTACGATCCCAACTCGGAGGATGGTTGGAACGGCAATATGCGGCTGGTGGCCTATATTCAGGCCGATATGGACGATGCCGTCGCCAACGATCCGCTCCTTCCCGAAGTGGCGTGGCAGTGGCTCTCCGAAGGACTCGACGACTCCGGCGCCTCCATCACCGATGTGGGCGGCACGGTCACCTCCACCGCCTCGGTGCGTTTCGGCGATATCGGCGGCTCTCCCCGCTCTTTCCAGCTGGAGATGCGCGCCTCGTGGACCGCACTGGATCAGGACCTCAGCGATCACGTGCGAGCTTTCGCCAATGTGCTCGCCCTCGTGGCTGGACTGCCACCCGAGGGAGTCCGCACGCTGCGCTAGCACTAGAATGCTTCTGGAGCCAGCCATGCCTTAGCCGCTGGTGCGGCTCATTTTGCTTATCGACGCCAACCTCAGGAAGCACAGTGCAGCTTGACGAGCCACGAGACGGCCTGCCCCCTGTTCTCTCCACGCCCACTGAATTTCAGCACGCCGCGACTGCCTTGGCTGCCGGTTCCGGCCCCATCGCTGTAGACACCGAGCGGGCCCAAACCTATCGCTTCGACGATCGTATTTTCCTGCTGCAGCTGCGCCGCGCGGGGGCGGGAACATTTCTTATTGCCCCTGAGCGCCATCGCCGCGAGGTCGCGCGCATCCTTGGCCCCGTGCTCAACCCAGAAACGTGGATTTTGCACGCCGCCCACAATGATCTCCCCATGCTGCGCGAACTGGGTGTGTATCCACGCGGGCTCATCGACACCGAGATCGCTTCGCGTTTGCTCGGCCTGGACAAACCTAATCTCTCCTCCTCTCTGGAGCACTTCCTCGGCATTTCTCTTGCCAAGGGGCATGGTCGAGAAAACTGGTCGCGCTGGCCTTTGCCCTCCTCCTGGCGTAACTACGCAGCACTCGATGTGGAGCTGCTCATTGAGCTTGCGCAGGCCCAAGCGCTGCAGCTTAAGGAGGCTGGGAAGAGCGAGTGGATGGCCCAAGAGTGCGCCCACATGCTCGAGTTATGCGATGTCGATTCCCCTTCCCCCAGCTGGACCGAGGTCAAGGGCGTGGGCAAGGTCCGCAGCCGCAAACAGCTCGCCTATGTGCGCGAAATTTGGCTGGCGCGGCGCACCATTGCGAAAAAGCACGATCTGCCGCCCTTTAAGGTGCTCGCCAATCAGCTCGTGCTGGATCTGGCGCGGCGCCAACCGCGCAGCAAAAAAGAGCTGAAGGATGCGGTGCAGCCGCAGCGGCGGCTGAAAGATCTCCCCCAGCGGGTACGCATGGAGTTACTCGATGAGCTCAGCATGGGGCTCGGCCGTGCCCGCTCTATGAAGAAGGACAGCTGGCCGCAGCGCCCCAGCGATGGCCCCCGCCATCCCGAGTATTGGGTGAAAAAAAGTGATCCCCTCTACAGGGCGAGCCTGCAGACCGTGCGCGAGGATCTCGACGATCTAGGCCAGGAGTTAGACCTCGATCGGAGTTTGCTGATCGACGCCCGCGCGATGAAAAAGATCGTCGCGCACAGCGTGAATATCGGCCCTCTCGATGATTCCACCCTAGATGCGGATTATCAGCGCTTCGGGGTGCGCCCCTGGCAGCAGGAGCTCACCCGCGCCGTATTCCACCGGCATCTCCAGGCCTCGAGCAACTACTAGTTACGGCCGGCCCAGCTTAGGACTGATCGGCTGCGCCAGCACGCCAGCCGCGCAGGACGCGCGGCATGGTGGTGAGCATGAGACCGCCGAGCACATTGAGCGGGATCACCCACCACACCCAGCCGAGCCAGGCGAGGAAGCTCACCTCCGGTGCGCCGGAGAAGATCGCGCCAAAGATGATGATGGAGTCCAATACCGAGTGAAAGAGCGGCGGACCGGCAAGCAGGAAGGCGCCGGCGACCGCGGCAGCAATGGTGGTGGCGCCGTCTTGGGAGCCCACCTGCATGCGCGTCATCAAGGTAATAGCCCCGCCGGCAAGGAATGCTAGGGCCACTCCCTGCACACTGAGTCCCGTTTCGAGGAAGCTGTGCGCGCTCTCGGCCATGGTGCCGTGCAATTCCGGCAGGGCCAGCTGCACCAACCAAATGGAGAAGGCACCACCGATGAAGTTCGTCACCAGGGTAATCGACCACATCCGCAGCACTTCCCACCAGCTGCCCTTGCCGGCAGCGACGGCCACGACGGGATAGTAGAAACCTTCGGTGAACAGGTCAGAGTGGGCCAAAAGAAGCGCCACGAAACCGATGGAGAAGGCCAGGGCCGCCAATAAGTGGCTGCCCGTTTCATGCAAGGTCAGCAGGTAGGCCAGCACACCGAAGGTGATCTCGATACCACCCAATAAACCCGTGGCCGTCATCACCCGCCAAGACCGTTGCAGGCGTTCGGCGCCCGTGACGGCGGCATCGACATAGGCGTCAATGATCTCTTCTTCGAGACTTTCCCGCCCGCGCTCGTACTCCGCCTGATTATGCTCTTTGAGCTGCCGTTTTTTTAATTCAGAGTTTTCTTTCTCAGCCACGAGCTCACAGTATAGGTGGCGCGCGGAGAAAGTGATAAGCGCCCCGCGTGGGGGTGGCTAGCTCTCCGCGGAGTCGGCGTCTGCGTCGGTGTCCGATCCGGGGTTCTCCGCGCCACTCACGGTGGCGCCAATGCCGTCGAGCCAACCGCGGGTGGAGGCGGCGATGCCGGTGGCGTCGAGGCCGATCTCCTCCATGATCTCGGTGCGGGAGGCGTGCAGCAAGAAGCGCTGCGGTACGGCCGCATGCCGGGTGGGCACATCCACCTCGGCGGCGTTGAGGGCTTGGGCGATGCTGGAGCCCACTCCGCCGTGGGCCACACCGTCTTCGATGGTGACCACGAGGTCGTGATCGGCGGCCAGCCCGATGAGCGAGGCGGGCACGGGGATCACCCAACGCGGGTCGACCACCATGGTGGATACCCCCTCCTCCTCGAGGGCACAGGCGGCGTCGAGGGCCGCATGGGCCATCGGGCCCACGGCGATGAAGAGCACCTTGGGGGCGTCACTGTGCTCATCGTCGTGATAGCGCAGCACATCTACCCCATCGTTGAGCGTGCCGACAGCGTCGAGCTGCGGTGGGCGCGCCCCCTTGGGAAAACGCACCACGGTGGGACCGTCGCTGATGTCGAGGGCTTCGCGGAATTGCTCGCGCAGCTGCTGTGCATCGCGGGGTGCGGCGAGCCTCAGCCCCGGCACAATACCGGTGACGGCCATATCCCACACGCCATTGTGGCTGGGCCCGTCCGAGCCGGTCACCCCCGCCCGATCGAGCACAAAGGTGGCGGGCTGCTTGAGCAGCGCCACATCCATCAGGAGCTGATCGAACGCCCGGTTGAGGAAGGTGGAGTAGATGGCCACCACCGGGTGTGTCCCACCGAGCGCCAGTCCCGCTGCGGAGGTGGTGGCATGCTGTTCGGCGATACCCACATCGAAGAAACGATCGGGGAACATCTCACCGAATTCGGCCAGGCCGGTGGGCCCCGCCATGGCGGCGGTGATGGCCACAATATCGGTGCGTTCCTGACCGGCCTTGATCAATTCTTCGCTGAAGATCTTGGTCCACCCCGGCGCGGATTTGGCCAATGGCTCGCCCGTGGTGGGGTCGATGGCGCCGGTGGAGTGCATGAGATCGGCGACGTTGGCTTCGGCGGGAGCATAGCCGCGCCCCTTTTCCGTGACCATGTGCACGATCACCGGCTTGTCGTACTCCTTGGCGTATTTCAGCGCGGAGTTCACCTGTTCTTGATCGTGGCCGTCCACGGGGCCCACATACTTGATTCCCATTTCGGGAAAGAGCACGGTGGGCAGCACGGCGTCCTTGAGGCCCTCTTTGACGGCGTGCATGGTGGTAAAGGCGCGGCGGCCTACCCAGCCCATGTTCTTCAGGGTGGATTTGCCCTGTTCCATAACACGGTCATAGAAGGGCTGCATGCGCAGTTCGGCGAGGTTATTGGCGAAGCCGCCGATGGTGGGTGAATAACTGCGGCCATTGTCATTGACCACGATCACCAGGTTGCGGTCATTATCCGCGGCCACGTTGTTCAGGGCTTCCCAACACATGCCGCCGGTGAGTGCGCCATCGCCGACGACGGCGACCACACAGCGGTCCGTGTCTCCCTGCAGGGTGAAGGCCTTGGAGAGGCCATCGGCCACGGAGATCGATGCCGAGGCGTGCGAGGATTCGGTCCAGTCGTGCTCGGATTCCCCGCGATCGGTGTAACCAGAGAGACCACCCTTTTGGCGCAGGGTGGCAAAATCATCGCGGCGTCCGGTGAGCATTTTATGCACATAGGACTGGTGCGAGGTGTCGAAGATGAGCGGGTCGTGCGGCGAGTCGAATACGTAGTGCAAACCGATGGTCAGCTCCACCACGCCGAGATTGGGGCCGAGATGGCCGCCGGTTTGGGAGACGTGCTTAACCAGGAACTCCCGAATCTCCCGCGCCAAGGCCTTTTGGCCGGCGATGGTTAATGCCTTGACGTCATCCGGAGTCGAGATGTGTTCCAAGAACCCCATGGATCGGTCTTCCTTTCAAAAGATCTCGGCGCCGTGTTCGGCCGTGGCACAGCGAAGGTGCCCACAGTGTGCTTCCACGTCCGCGAGGCTCACATGGTGCCCTCGGCGGGGCTCATGGTGCGGTGAACATACGCGAACTCACGCGCGGGCCACAAGGCCGCGGTTTCATTCCTGTCTATTGTACTAGGCAGCTCCGCTCGGGTTGCCGAGCGGTAGCCGCGCGCCGTGGGCGTGCTCAGTCGCGCCCGCTGGAGCCGGTATCCGCTGCGGCGGGGCGTAGCAGTGCGATGCTCTCGCAGTGGTGGGAGCCGGGGAAGGCATCCACCACGCTGAGCTGCTCGACGCTATAGCCGTGCTCGGCCCATCGCGCGAGGTCACGGGCAAAGGTGGCGGGGTCACAGCCGATGTGCACCACGGCCTGTGGGCGGCGGGCGGCCGTGCCGGTGATCACTGCGTCCTCCGCGCCGATGCGGGGCGGATCAAGCACCACCACATCCGGATCGGGCAGCACCCCGGCGGTGGTGACGGCCTCGGCGCAATCCCGACGGTGAAAGTGCACGCCCGTGTCCTCAGCGAAGGCGCGCCGGCCGCATGCGGCGCCGTGCTCGGCGAGCTCGACCGAGTGCACCTCACGCCCGGAGTCGCCGCGCAGTGGATCGACGAACAGACCCACACCACCGTAGAGATCCCAGGCGACATCTCCGCCGATATCGCTGAGAGCCTCGGCGATGAGGCGCTGATAGGTCTCTGGTGCCCGCTGGTGGGCTTGCCAGAAGGCGTCGGCGGGGAGGGTGAATGTCCTCCCGCCGATGGTTTCTTGAGCCTGGCCACTGCCCAGCAGCACCTGCCCTTTCGCCATCGCGTGCACCTGCCCCGCGCTATCGAGGCAGACACTGAGCTCTCTGGCTCGGGGCGCGGTGAGCGCGGAGAGGGCGTCGTGAAGCTGCGGCGCGAAAGCCGAGCAGCGGTGATCGTGCACCACCTCGTGGGAGCCGCGGCGGCGCACGCCGATGCGGCCCAGGCGGTCCACGCCGAGCCGGGCGCGGGTGCGCCAGCCACTATCCATCCCCAGATCGATGGTGGTGACCTGCTCTGGGGCCTCGAGTTTCGCCAGCCGGCGCAGCTGTTCGAGCACAATGCCGGTTTTGGTCTCGGCCTCCACGGCGGGGTCAAGATAGGCGAAGTCGCAGCAGCCGCCACTCTGGGCGGCCGCTGGACAGCGGGCCTCCACTCGGTGCGGCCCGGGGGTGATCACCGTGAGCACCCGCGCCCGCAGGAAGCGTTTTTTGGCCTGGGTGATTTCTACCTCGAGCTCATCGCCGATCACGCTATCGCGGACGAAAACGATGCGCTGATCCTCGGCTGCATCGCTAAGCCGCGCAATCGCTTCGCCGCCATGGGCCATGCGCAGCACCTGCACGCGCACGCGGGAGCCTTTAACCACATCGAGCACTACGAGAACCTAGTTATCCTTGTCCAGCTCTTTGATCTGCTGCACACCGCTGCCGGGCTCAGACTCCTCCGGGGAGGGCGCCTGCGGCTGCTGCGGCACCTGCGGCTGCTGCGGCTGCGCCTGTTGGGGCTGCTGGCCTGCACCACTGTTCTGCTGGGCCAGGTTGTACTGCGCCAGCGCCTGGGCGGCCTGCCGTTGCTGGCTCTGCTGCTGTGCCTGCTGGGCGTCATTCTTGCGCTTGACCATGGCCTCTTGTACCTGGGCGACGAGCTGCTCCGGCAGCACAACGGGCAAAGAGGTGCCGGCCATCATCGGCTGATCGCCGCGATAGACGAAGGTGCGGGCGAGCACATCGCGGGCGAGATCGCGCAGATCATCGGCGCGTTCTTTGGGGCCGACGAGGGTGGTGCGCAGCATCCAGCGGGGACCATCGCAGCCGATCATGCGGATCTGGGCCTGGTCGGTCACACCGACGAGCTCGGTGCCCCACGGGCCCTCCTCGGCGTGTACCGCGAGTCCATCGTTTTCCATTCCCGCGCGGATCTCATCGATCACGGTGGGCCACTGGGGCTGGGATGCGGCGGCGGCAAAGCCCACCGGGGTGATACGGCCGTGCTCGGTAACGATGTGGAGCATGCGGGGGCCGTTCTCCCCCATTTCCACCTGCACTTGGCTGGGCTTGGGCAGGGCGATCTTCATCGAGCCCAGATCCAAGGTGCCCACAGAGAAATCAGAGAAGTCGAATTCCTCGATATCGACACTCTGGCCATCGAAGGGGCCGTACTCCTCGCCGGCGGCATTGCTATCGGAATCAACCGCGGAGTCACCATAGCTGGCGTCGGGTTGCTCGGTGGCAGACGCCGCCGTCTCCTCAGCTGCTGCGTGCTTCTCTTCGTTCTTCTTGCCAAATGGCCACATGGGCGTCACTACCTAACGTTTATTCGGGTTCTCTTGCGATATGGGTACTACTTTTGCCGAGCCTACTATTTAATTCAGCCCTGTCGAACCATAGCCGCCGGTGCCACGAACGGTGTCGTCGAGTTCCTCCACTTCCTCGAAATCCACCAGCTCGACCTTTTGGATCACCAGCTGGGCGATGCGCATCCCGCGGGTGACCGCAAAACTCTCGTGGCGATCATGGTTAATCAGGCACACCTTGATTTCGCCGCGATAGTCCGCGTCGATGGTGCCCGGGGTATTAACCACGGAAACGCCATGTTTCGCACCGAGTCCAGAGCGCGGATGAATCAGTCCCACATATCCCAGCGGCAGGGCCAGAGCGATACCAGTGTTGATGAGCGCGCGCTCCCCTGGCGCGAGGGTGAGAGAGTCTGCTGCATAGAGATCCACTCCGGCGTCGCCGCGGTGGGCTCGGGTGGGCAAGGGCAAGTCGGGATCGAGTCGCTTGATCTTAAACACAGCACACAGCCTAGTCCTTCTCCCCCGTGACACCCGAAGGGGCAGCGGGTCGATGGTCCGCGGCTCTAGCATCTAGCCGCGGACGTTAAGGACGGTGATCAGCAGCGCAGCGTGGGCACTGGGCGCTGCTCAGCGCCACCGCAGCGTAGGAAATACTGAGTACATACTGAGAGGAGATTATGAGTGGTGAGGCTAAGTTGGACGTGGTGATAACTGCACTACACTCTAGGGATGTGACTACGTCTACGGAGAAGCGCGCCGCGACCCTCTACCGCGAACGGCAATGGGTTCCGTGGTACTGGTGGGCCCTTGCGCTCACGATGGTGACAGTGTTCTGCCTGCAGTTGATGTTTAACCGCAATGTCTGGTGGTTCATTATTCCCGAGATCATTCTGGGCGCCGCAGTGATCTGGTATCTGTGGTGGATCTCCTCGACCACCGTGGTGGTGGAAGAAGACGCCGACGGGGTGCGCTGGCTCAGCACCGATGGTGCGTCCCTGCCGCACACAGTGGTGGATCGTTCCCTGGCCGTGCCCGCCTCCGCGAAGCAAAACGCCATGGGCCGCCAGCTGGACCCGGCAGCCTTTTTGGTCTCCCATGGCTGGGTGCCCCAGATGGTGATGTTGGTGCTCGATGATAGCGACGACCCCACCCCCTACTGGCTCATTAGCGCCAAGGATCCCGCCGCCGTTTTGGAAGCCTTTGTGCCGGACCAGGCCGAGACCGCCACCGCGCCGCTACGCCGCGGCCAGCACTAGCACCGCTAGGTCCGTAGAACGCATAACGCCGACGATGACACATTCTCATCGCCGGCGTTCGTCGTCTACACAGGGCTATGCTTATCGACGCATCCCTGCTGGATCTCTGCGTACTAGGCGCAGTCGAGACAGATCTCGGAGCCATCGGACTCCACGTGCGACATGCGGTTGCGCTTTTGCACGAGGAAGCAGCTTCCGCAGGTGAACTCGTTCTCCTGGCGAGGCTTGACGTCCACGTTGAGTTCCTCGCCGGACAGATCCAGTGCCGGAAGCTCGAAGGGCTCCACGATCTCGCCATCATCATCAATATTCGAGGAGCTGGTATCAGCGGCGGCCTTCAGGCTTTCCAAAGAATCCGCGTCAAGCTCGTCTTCAACTCGGCCGCGGGGAGCGTCGTAATCAGTAGCCATGGGGAAACTTCCTTGTGTGTCTCGGGCTAGACGGTCAGGTCACACTTCTGGCGAGTTCGATACGCGCTTTAAGGGGTGAACAGGTGGTGAACTCGCTATCGACGCGCATACTAAAACACATACTCAGCTTTGTCACCTTCCCACTCGGACACAGTCGGCACACCCCACCCCCGTTTCCGTGACCGAGCACAGATTCAGCAGCTCAACGCTCATTCCTAGCGGCGTCGACCACCCCCGCTAATTGAGCCGCAACGCCCGGCTGGGCGGCGAGAACCAGCGCATTATCGGCGCTGGAGGTAGACAGCGGCGGACAGGTGACCGCGGCGCCCGCCTCCCGCGCGATGAGCATGCCGGCCGCATAGTCCCAGGCATTCAAACCGCGTTCATAATAGGCATCAACCGTGCCTGCGGCGACGGCCACAAGATCCAAGGCTGCCGAGCCCATGCGTCGAATATCGCGCACCTGCGGCAGCAGTGTTGCCAGCACCGCGGCCTGTTCGGCACGGCGCTCGGCAGAATAAGAAAATCCCGTGGCTACCAGCGCGGTGGCCAGGTGGGCGCTATCCCCGCACTGCAGCGGGCGAGGGTGCTGCGAGGTGGCGTCGTCACGCATATCAGCACCGAGCCCCACCCCGGCGCTTGCGCACGCCCCGGTCGCCACGTTGAGCACGGCCCCGGCCACCACCTCCCCGTCGATGGCGGCGGCAATGGACACCGCGTATTGCGGCAGGTTGTAGAGGAAGTTCACGGTGCCGTCGATGGGATCAACAATCCAGACCACCCCTGTGGCACTGCGCTTCTGGGCGCCTTCCTCCCCGATGAGGCCATCGCCTGGGCGCAACTGCTCCAAGCGGGTGGCGATGAACTCCTCGCTTGTCTCATCCACTATCGTCACCGGATCCACGGCCGAGGACTTGGTGCGGGTGACCGCCCGGAGATCACCACCGAACTCAGCGCGGGTGCGCATAATCACCTCGCGGGCCTCATAGGCCACGGTGATCGCCGTGCGACGCAGCTCGTGAACAGTATCCGTACTTAGGGTGTGCGATGTGCCAGTCATGATCTCTATTGTGCACCCTAAGCGGTCTACCGGCTGGGCCCTGCGCGCCCGCCTGGCTGGCCTGCGGACGCTCTAGCTACTCGCCCCGCCGTGGCCAGCAGCCAAGCGGCGGAAGAAGCGCTGGCAGAGCGGCCATGTCTGAAGGGTGACCACCGCTGCAGCACCGAAGGCGTTTTGTAAGATGGGGGCTATGACGCGCACAGGTTTTGGTATTGACATCGGCGGCTCGGGCGTGAAAGGCGCCAAGGTTGACCTTGACACGGGTGAATTTATTGGCGATCGCCTGAAAATAGCGACTCCGCAGCCAGCAACCCCAGAGGCAGTGGCCGAGGTTGTCGCCGAGATCGTCGCCCACTTCGAGTGGACCGGACCGGTGGGCATCACCGTTCCTGCCATCGTGAAAAACCAGGTGGCGCTGTCCGCCGCCAATATCGATCCCTCGTGGATCAACACCGACGTCGCCGATCTCTTCTCCCGCCATATCGATAATGAGCAGATCGTCGTGCTCAATGACGCCGACGCCGCCGGCCTAGCCGAGGTGCGCTATGGCGATGAGCGCGCCCGCCAGGGTGCAGCCATCCTGCTGACCATCGGCACCGGCATTGGCTCCGCCATGCTGGTCGACGGCAAGCTCTTCCCCAACACCGAGCTGGGGCATATGAATGTGGGCAAGAAGGAAGCCGAGCAGCTCGCCTCTTCGGCGGCGAAGGACCGGGAGGAATTGTCCTATAAGAAGTGGAGCAAGCGCGTGAGCAAGGTGCTCAACGAGTACGAGCGCTTGCTCAACCCGTCCATCTTCATCGTCGGCGGCGGCATTTCCCGCAAGGCCGATAAATGGGTGCCGCTATTGACCGTGAACACCCCCGTGATCCCCGCCCAGCTGCGTAACCGCGCCGGCATCGTGGGCGCGGCACTCGCGGCCGAGGACAACATCACTCCCTAAACGTAGCTCCCCACACTGCCGAGCCAGTACCACGCTTAGGGGGTGGGGCTAGTGGCAGTACGGAGGGATACTTCTATATACTGGGCGGTTGTTCTTAACCGATGGCCGAACTATGGCCTCTCTTTGCGCCGCTGGTACGCACTACCGGCTAGCGTTTTCGCTGGCCACTAGGGCGAAACCGGCGGTTGCGTTGGTTAGTGATTCAGCGACACCACCCCATGGCGTCGCCGGCAATGCACAACCGCACACGAAGACACAGCGCTCGACACACCGCACACTTTGGGGAGATCTCCGAGTGTCACGACGAGCGAGACAGACGAGAAAGGGCGTACGTGGCAGCCACTGATCCTTCGGACACCGGCACTCCGGCCGAGGCTGGTTCCAAAGCAACAACTGGGCGTGATAATGCCACGGGAGGCACGACTGTGAAGAAGGCAACCGCTAAGAAGGTCGCACGCAAGGCAGCACGCAAGGCAGCCCCGCGCGCGGCCCGCACCGCTGACACCTCGACCTCGGCAGACACCACCGCCGCACGCAGCGAGGCAACCGCCCCCGCATCGAGTTCGACCGCCGCCGGCGGCGAGACCACGGACGCCCCCACCGCCGCGACAGCGACGAAGAAGGCAGCCAAGAAGACGGCGAAGAAGACCGCCAAGAAGAGCGCCAAAAAGACCGCTCGGAAGGCTGCGAAGAAGACCGCCAAGAAAACGGCCAAGAAGACCGCGAAAAAGACGGCAAAAAAGACAACTAAAAAGACCACGAAGAAGACGGCGAAGAAGTCGACTCGCAAGGCCACCGCTGCAGAAAAGGCTGTGGTGGAGGAGGATCTCGAGGAGGATCAGCTCCACGAGCAGGACGTAGACACCGATCTCGACGATGCCGATGTGGACTACGATCCGGATAGCCCCGACTCCGAGGACGAACCCTTCGCCGAGGATGACGCCGATACCGACTCCGAGGACGAGAGTGCCGAGGACGAGGAAGAAGAAGATGATGGCTCCTCGGTGTGGGATGAGGACGAGTCCGCAGCCCTGCGGCAGGCCCGTAAGGATGCCGAGCTCACCGCCTCGGCAGACTCGGTGCGCGCCTATCTGAAGCAGATCGGCAAGGTGGCGCTGCTCAACGCCGAGCAGGAGGTCTCCCTCGCCAAGCGCATCGAGGCCGGGCTTTATGCCACCCACCGTCTTGAGCAGCTGACTGAGGCCTATGCCCAGGGCGATAAGGACGCCAAGCTCACCCCGGCTATGAAGCGCGACCTGCGCTCCATTGCCCGCGATGGCCGCAAAGCCAAGAACCACCTGCTCGAGGCCAACCTGCGCCTGGTGGTGTCTCTAGCGAAGCGCTATACCGGCCGCGGCATGGCGTTTTTGGACCTCATCCAGGAAGGCAACTTGGGCCTGATTCGTGCCGTCGAGAAATTCGACTACACCAAGGGCTATAAGTTCTCCACCTACGCCACGTGGTGGATCCGCCAGGCGATTACCCGCGCCATGGCCGATCAGGCCCGCACCATCCGTATCCCGGTGCACATGGTGGAAGTGATCAACAAGCTGGGCCGCATCCAGCGTGAGCTGCTGCAGGATCTGGGTCGCGAACCCACCCCGCAGGAGCTGGCGAAGGAAATGGACATCACCGAGGACAAGGTGATGGAGATCCAGCAGTACGCCCGCGAGCCGATCTCGCTGGATCAAACCATTGGTGATGAGGGCGATAGCCAGCTCGGTGACTTCATCGAGGATTCCGAGGCCGTGGTGGCCGTGGATGCGGTGTCCTTCACCTTGCTGCAAGACCAGCTGCAGGACGTGCTGCACACGCTCTCCGAGCGTGAGGCCGGCGTGGTGCGCTTGCGCTTCGGGCTGACCGATGGCATGCCGCGCACCCTCGATGAGATCGGCCAGGTCTATGGCGTGACCCGCGAACGTATCCGGCAGATCGAGTCCAAGACCATGTCTAAGCTGCGCCACCCCTCTCGCTCTCAGGTGCTGCGCGACTACCTCGACTAGACGCCCGCTTAAGATCAACGACTACGGCCCCTGCTGCTACTACGCAGCGGGGGCCGTAGTCGTGTGTTCGAGGCTTATAACACTAGGGCGCAGCTGGCCCCGAATCGCGTTGCTCTGGCTGCCCAGCATCACTGCGGGGCTGCTCCGGCTGCATCTGGGGCTGGTGGCTGAAACGTGGCGGCAGCACCGGTGGCGCCGGTGGCTGCTGCCCGAGCGCTGCTGGGGAACCAGCGGCCATCGCCCCCTGCGGCGGGACGCCGGGTTGCGGCTGCGGGTGGCAGGCCCAATAGTCTGCAGCCAAGCCCTGCTTGCCATAGGCCATGCGGCGGTGCAGCGTTTCCAGCGGGCCACGGCGCCCCATGAGCTGCAACGCATAGGCTCCAAGGACCGTCACCGCCCAGATCGCCGCCGCCAAGCCGGTGGCCACGGCGGCACCGTCGCTCTGCCCCCATCCCAGCCCATAAGAGGCGACGAAGATGGTGGCGAGGAGGGACTGGGCCACATATCCGGACATCGAGCGCTGCCCCAGCGCCACCACAGGCGCGATCCATATGGGCAGTGCGCGTTCATAGCTCATGCCCTGGGAAGTCTTGTCCGTGATCCGGCGCTGTATCGGGGCGCAGGCGAGAACGATAATCGCCACGATGCCCGGTCCGGTAATCACACCAAAACCAGTGTTGAGCACCATCCACGTCGCGAGACTCTCCTCGTTGCCCAATAGTCCGATCGCGTTGAGCCCCATGGGCAGCCCCACCGCGAGCATCACCACGATGCCCGCAGCCGCCGCGATCCAGAGCGTGCGCTGATGCTCCTCTGGATGGGTGAGCACCCCGCGGCGTGCCCAGACGAATCCGAGCAGCATCAAGGGAAAGAGCATGGGGATCTCGGTACCCAGGTTCAGCGGCTGCAGCACCAGGAAGAGCGCGCCACCGCCGAGCTGAGAAAGATAGCTGTCGAGGAAGTTCGAGGCGAGCGGCATCCCACCCGATGCCGTGGTGTCGGGGCCGAAGAGATCAAACTGGGAATCGGCAATCATTAAGACAATGGCGATAATCAGATTGCCTATCATCCACATTGCCGATAACACCCCGGCGATAATGAGCAGGGTTTTATCCCGGAAGTTAATCATCAATGCCAGCAATGCCCCAGCTATGCCATAAAAGACCATGATGTCGCCGAAGTAGAGAAACACCATATGCACGGCGCCGAAGATAGCGAGCCACACATAGCGCATCGCGATAGTTTTCCGGGCTGCGCCGAGTGGGTAGCGTCGTCGAGCTAAAGACATGGCGATCAGGCCCACGCCGAATCCCAGCATGGTGGAAAACATCGGCAAGCCGCGCACGTGGGCCAGCATGGATCCAGCGACCACAGCGACCTTATCCGCCGTAGAGCCATCCACCACTCCCCCGAGTTCTTGGACGCTGGCCCCAGCGGGTCCAGCAAGCCACGTGGTGGTGAGGTTCGCGATCGCAATGCCTAAAAGGGTGAATCCGCGGGCGAGATCGGGGGCGAGCATGCGCACTGTCGTCGCGCTGCGCAGGGGTGGATCTGTCGGAGAGGACGCCGCAGTAATCGGGGTACTCATCGCTGGTGACGCTCTTTCTGCTTCCTCGAAGGTGGGGGTTGGAAATAAGAAAAGCCGCGTGAGACGGACTCACGCGGCTGCTTCACGTACTTATTGATTCATGTAGTTCTCGATACAGGTTTCCATCTGATCCTCGGGAACATTCTGGCATTCTTCCACAACACCGCTGAGGAGGGTACCGAAGAAGATCGTGATCACGGCGACAATGACCAGCAGCAGCACGGAGATGACCACCGAAATGATGGACATGGTCACGCGGCGCTTCGGGCCCTGCATCTTGCGGCCCTTCACCCACGCGATAATGCCCAGCACGATGCCAGCAATGGCGAGGAATGGCGCAACCACTAGACCAACGACGGTGACCGCGAGAACCACGGCCGCGATGGACACACCCAGTGCCCACGGAGCGATCTTGTTCACCTGCTCCACGGGATAGCCGTAGTGGCCGCCGGGGTGAGCGCCCTGGTCAGAGTAACCACCCTGATTGGGATACGCGCCCTGATTGGGGTAGCCGCCCGGGCCGGGATAACTGCCCTGCGTGGGATAGCCACTGGGATAGCCACTCTGGTCCGTCTGGCCGGAGTTCTGCACATCCCCAGAGAAGGAGTCACTCGAATTCGGCATCCGGTGCTGTGGCTGGTTATTCGGCCACTCGCCATCATGCCAAGCGTTGTTGGAGTTGCGATCGTTGTTGTCTGCCATATGAGTGTTGTCCTTCCAGACTGTATGCGGCCCTAGCGACGGGAGTACTTCTGAGAAACTATTCCACCTAGGGCACTGTTATCTACAAAAGTTTATCATTGCCTCAGCATCGCGATGGCATATTCACATTAATCACAGCTTCACACTCGGACCCAGCGGGCGAAAGCTGCGCGGGGATTACCACTGGCGCAAGAAATTAATACGCGCCCGCAGCTGTTCCGCCGAACACAATGCCGTGGGCGGGCCGCCGCAGGCTCGCCGCGCCTCATTATGAATAGCGCCGTGGGGCCGGCCCGTGCGTGAACTGGTAATCGAGACCACCGCATTAAGCTGCTTGCGCAGCTCGGGGATCAAAGCGGCGTCCTCATCCGAGCTTTCTGCGCTGCGTGTCGACGCCTGCTCGCTGCCCTGCATTCGCTCTGCCGACGAGGAGGATGTCACCGGATGAGCAGCGGACTGCGCGGACTGGGACATCTCCTCGGCTTGGCGTTTTTTCAGCAACTGCCGCATCTGCTCGGCATCGAGCAGCCCTGGGAGGCCAAGATAGTCTTGCTCTGCCTCGCCGATGCTGGCTGTGCCATAGGTGGAGCCGTCGAAGATGAGCGAGTCCAACTCGGCTTCGGCGCCGAGGGACTGGTAGGAGGGATCTTCCTCGCCGGGCTCGTTTTTTTCTTTATTGGCCTCGGCGAGCAGCTCATCATCCCAGCCCTCCTTGGGCCGGTCGGGCTTGCCCAGCACGTGATCGCGGGAGACCTCGAGCTTTGCGGCCAGGTCGAGTAGCACGGGCACGGAGGGCAAAAACACCGAGGCGTTTTCGCCCGGCATGCGGGAACGGACGAAACGGCCGATGGCCTGAGCGAAGAACAGCGGCGTGGAGGCCGAGGTGGCATAGACGCCCACCGCGAGGCGGGGCACGTCCACGCCCTCGGAGACCATACGCACCGCCACCATCCACTCATCGGTGGAGTTGGAGAATTCCTCGATGCGCTCGGAGGCGCCGGCTTCATCGGAGAGCACCACCGTCACCGGCGTGGAGGAGAGTTTTTCTAGGGCGCGGGCATAGGCGCGTGCCGCAGTTTTATTGGAGGCGATTACCAGCCCGCCGGCATCCGGCATGTTCTGGCGCAGCTGGCCCAACCGGGTGTGCGCCGCCTGCAGCACCGCGGGGATCCAATCACCCTTCGGGTCGAGGGCGGTGCGCCAGGCACGGGCGGTCTGCTCCGCATTCAGTGGCTCGCCGAGCCGGGCAGCGTATTCCTCGCCGGCACTATCGCGCCAGCGGGCCTCGCCCGAATAGGCCAAGAACACCACTGGGCGCACCACGCCGTCACGCAGCGCATTGGAGTAGCCATAGGTGTAATCCGCCGCCGATTTCAGGTTTCCTTCGCCATCGTCTTCGTAGCGCACGAAGGGGATGGCGGCATCGTCGGAGCGGAAGGGAGTACCGGTGAGGCACAGCCGCCGCTCCGCGTCGCGGTAGGCGGTGGCGATGCCATCGCCCCAGCTTTTCGCGTCGCCACCGTGGTGCACCTCGTCCAGAATCACCAAGGTGCGCTTATTGGTGGCCAGTTGATAGTGCTTATAGGGGTGCATGGCCACCTGGGCATAGGTAACCACGATGCCCTGATAGGAGGGGTTAATCGCGCCGCTATTGGAGAAGGCGGGGTCTAAGGTGATGCCATTACGTTGCGCCGAGCCCGCCCACTGCACCTTGAGGTGTTCGGTAGGAACAACCACGATCACGCGATCTACCGTGCGCTTATTGAGCAGCTCTGTAGCGAGCCGCAGCGCGAAGGTGGTTTTACCGGCACCCGGGGTTGCGACCGCAAGGAAGTCCTTGGGCTGGGTGCGCTCATATTTGGTGAGGGCGGCCTGCTGCCAGGCGCGAAGGTTAGCACTCACTTGCGGCGCAGACCTCGGAAAATCTGCTCGCAGTCGGGGCACACGGGAGAACCCGGCTTGGCTTGCTTGGTCACGGGAAAGGTTTCCCCGCACAGGGCCACAACCATTTTGCCGCTCACGGCGGAGTCGACAATCTGATCCTTCTTCACGTAGTGGAAGAACTTCGGCGTGTCGTCGTCGGTGCCGGTGTTCTCCCTGATGTCGGGACGCTCGATGGTAGTTGTCTGAGTACTCACCTGAACCATCATGCCCGAAAAGTGTCGTCTTCTCATCCTCCCCCGTAGGAGGAAGGGCTAGGCTTGAACACGATGACTGAAGATGAGGGAAACGTTGCTGAACCGGCCGAGGATCGCTCGGCCGAGGAGACGGCGTCGACACGCGGCCGCCTCAGCGCTCTGCGACGCCGCATGCGCAAAGCAGAGCTCATCACTGATGCCCGCCGCACCCCGGCACAAAACTATCGCCACCGTAAAACCGTGTACGCGATTTTGCAGGGTTCTCGTATCCCTTTTTTGTTCCTCAGCGCCGCCACCTATTTCTTTTGGGAGAATATGGTGGTCTCCGGTGTGCTTTTTGTGATCTCTACCCTGCTGCCGTGGGTGGCGGTGGTGATTGCCAATGGTGCCGGTGAGCCGGAAGATAAGCGGCATCCGCGCCAGTACAAACCGGAGGTGCGCCGCGCCCAGCGTGCCGCCGAACACCAGGCGCTGAATCAGCATTCTTCGCGCCGCGAGTTGGGCCAGGGCACCGGCGAGTACATCATTATTGACGCAGACGACGACTAGACAAGGCCTTTTTTAGTGACTACCTCTCTCGCCGCGCGCGTGGGTGCCGATCTGGGCGATGTATGCGCCCGCATCGGCTATAGCCACGCCGGTATTGCCAGCTCCCTCGGCCCCGCCGCCTTCGCCGCCCTTGGCCGCGGCGAGCCTGCCGCGGTGCGCCGCGTATTAGCCTCCACCGCGCTGCACGACGCCATCCGGCTCTTTATTCTGCACGATCCCCTACCCCGCGCACGCTGCGAGACTCTGCTTGGCGGGGCGCTTATCGACGCCCTCCTCGAGCTGTCCTGGGCCGAAGAGGACACCGCTGGCCTGCGGGTGCTCATTGATGTCCGCCCCATCGACCGCGGCAAGCGTGGCGGGCTGGTGTTTTCCGATATGGATGCCTCCATGGTGGAGCACATCCCCGGCAAGGATCATGTGCTCGGTGTGGGTGCGGCCTCTTTGTCTCTGGCGGAGGCCGTGCCGCGCTCAGCGGTGTCGAGCGTGCTCGATCTGGGTTGCGGCTCGGGGGTGCAGCTGGTGCTGCAGGCCGACTACGCAGCGAATCTCACCGGCAGCGATATCTCGGAGCGGGCGCTGCGCTTTGCCCACGCCACTCTGGCGGCATCGGGGGTGGATGCGGAGCTGCTGCAGGGGCCGTGGTTCGAGCCGGTGCAGCAGCGTCGTTTCGAGCGCATCGTGGCCAATCCGCCCTTCGTGGTGGGGCCTGCGGCCATTGCACACGTCTACCGTGATTCTGGCGCCGAGCTCGATGGCGCCACCGAGCTCGTGGTGCGCCAGGCCTGCGAGCATCTCGAGGAAGACGGCAGCGCCCACCTCGTGGGGGCATGGGTGTTGAATGCAGACAGCTGGGCGCAGCGGGTGAGTTCGTGGGTGCCGCCTACCGGCTATGCCGTGTGGGTGCTCGAGCGCGATCGCGTGGATGCCCCGCGCTACGTCTCCACCTGGTTGAAGGATGAATCCATCGACCCGCGCAGCGAGGAGGGGCAACGCCGCACCGAGCAGTGGCTCTCCCACTTCGATGCCCACGGCGTCACGGGAGTGGGCTTCGGCTTCATTCATATCCAACGGCTCGCGGAGGACACCCCGAGCGAGGTGATGTGTGAGGATTTCTCGGCCGCCTCCACCGCTGGTTTGGGCGAGGAGGTCGAGGAGTATTTCCTCCGCACCTCCTGGCTGCGCGAACAAGATGCCAGCTCCATGCTGTCGAGCCGCTATCAGCTGCGTCCCGGAGTCTGCATCGATCGCATCAGTCGCACCGACACCGAATCCGGTATCGGGATGAAGGCCGAAAGCATCCATATCGCCCGCACCGAGGGCCCCCGCTTTAGCCACGAAATCGACGAGGCCGTTGCCTCCCTCGTCGCCGGGCTGCACCCACAGGGTCTGCCCCTTGCGGAGATCGTGGAACTCTACGCGGCCACCGAAGAGATCGATCCTGCGGAGATCGTGCAGCCGGTCATCGCCGTGATGGTGGATCTTATCCGCCACGGTCTGGTGCTTCCCGCCGAGTTGCTCGCCGACTAAGACCATCCACCCCACCTACGGCTGAAGGAGTTATATCGCCATGAAAGCAGTATTGACCCGCGTCACCGAGGCCGCCGTCACCGTCGAGGGCCGCACCGTCGGCGCTATCGACTGCCCCACAACCGGTGGGCTCTTGGCCCTCGTGGGAGTCGCCCGCGACGACACCGACGCCGATGTGGAACTCATGGCCCGCAAGATCGCTGAACTTCGGATTCTCGACGGCGAGCGCAGCGTGGAGTCCTGCTCCGCCCCGGTATTGCTCGTCAGCCAATTCACCCTCATGGGGCGGACGAAAAAGGGGCGGCGTCCCTCGTGGTCCGATGCGGCGGGCGGCGCCGAGGCCGAGCCGCGTATCGCGGCGATTGCCGCGCTCCTCCAGCAGCGGGGCATCCCTGTAGAAACCGGACAATTCGGTGCCTATATGAAAGTGTCCTCCGTTAACGATGGCCCGTTTACAGTGTTGGTGGACACCACATCATAGGTAACTAACCACAAATAGGGGGAGCGAGGTGAACGCATCACCCCAGCTCGCAGCGTAGGGGCAGCAGTTTTGCTAGCGGTGGAACTAAATCGGTCGTCGTGGCGTTAAACAAAATGACATTCTCGATGGAGCAGGAGGCGCCAATGAGCTCTGCAGCTGAAGCCGCACGAGCGACCGATAACGAAGCCGGTGATACCCGAGGACGACGCAATCAGACGAATGACAATCCTGCCGCCGATCTCGTCCGTGTGTATCTCAATGGTATTGGCAAGACCGCGCTGCTCACCGCCGAAGACGAAGTAGAACTGGCCAAGGCGATCGAGGTTGGCCTTTATGCCGATTATTTGCTGAAAAACAGCACCGATCTCACCCGCGCGAAAAAGCGCGATCTGAAGATCTTGGCCAAGGAAGGGCGCAAGTCGCGCGCCCACCTGCTCGAGGCGAATCTCCGTCTCGTGGTCTCTTTGGCTAAGCGCTACACCGGTCGCGGTATGCCGCTTTTGGATCTGATCCAGGAGGGAAACCTCGGATTGATCCGTGCCATGGAAAAGTTCGACTACGCCAAAGGTTTTAAATTCTCCACCTACGCCACCTGGTGGATTCGTCAAGCCATTACTCGGGGCATGGCGGATCAGTCCCGCACCATCCGCCTACCCGTGCACTTGGTGGAGCAGGTAAATAAGCTCTCCCGCATCAAGCGCGAGCTTTACCAGCACCTCGGCCGCGAGGCCACCAATGAGGAATTGGCCGAAGAGTCCGGCATTGATGAGGCCAAGATCGAGCTGTTGCTCCGCCAATCCCGCGATCCGGTGAGTCTCGACATGCCGGTGGGCGCCGATGAAGAAGCCCCCTTGGGCGACTTCATTGAAGACTATGACGCCACCGATGCCGAGACCGCCGTGGTGGCCTCCTTGCGGCACTCCGATATTCGCGCGGTACTCGGCACTCTCGAGCAGCGCGAGCAGGATGTGATCAAGCTGCGCTATGGCTTGGACGATGGCGTGCCTCGCACCCTCGATCAGATCGGGCGCCGCTTCGGGCTCTCCCGAGAGCGCGTCCGCCAAATCGAGCGGGAAGTCATGTCGAAGCTGCGCGACGGCGACCGCGCCGACAAGCTACGCGCCTACGCGCTCTAGACGCAGAGGGACTCACGCTGGGCCGCCACCGGCCCAGCGCGCGTCTCTGCACCGGATAGCTGCACGCAGTAAGCTAGATTAAATTACAGGGACTAACAATTGTGATGTCCTCTTATCGCCACAGACCATGGGGCTATAAGAGGAGCGAACAGAGAAGGGCTATAGCTTCGTGAAGGATCTTGTCGATACCACCGAGATGTATTTGCGGACGATCTACGAGCTCGAAGAAGAGGGCATTATTCCCCTTCGGGCACGTATCGCCGAGCGTTTGGAGCAGTCCGGCCCCACCGTGAGCCAGACGGTAGCCCGCATGGAGCGCGACGGGCTGGTGGTGGTCGCCAATGACCGCAGCCTCCATTTGACCTCCGATGGCCGCCAGCGGGCGATCGCGGTGATGCGCAAGCACCGCCTCGCTGAGTGCCTTCTTACTGACGTCATTGGCTACGACATCGAGAAGGTTCACGATGAGGCCTGCCGCTGGGAGCATGTGATGAGCGACGAGGTCGAGCGCCGCCTGCTCGACGTGCTGCCCAATGTGGACCGCTCCCCCTTCGGCAACCCGATCCCAGGTCTCGATCGCCTGGGCCGCCGCGAGCACGTCGAACCGGATCACGGCACCCGCATCGTGGACTTGGCAGAAAACACCGATCACAAGGTGCGGATCGTGCAGGTCAATGAGATCCTCCAAGTCAATGATGACGAGATGAAGCGCCTCATCGCCGCGGGAATTTGCACCGGAAGCACGGTCACGGTCTATCACGACCGCAATGGCGTTACGTTCAAGACCGAGGATAAAGAGGTACGCCTCTCCCCTGCCTTGAGTCACGCCGTGCGTGTCGAAAAGGCCTAGTCCCTCACGTAGTTGTATTCACTTTTCTCCGCCCCTCGTCGATGCCATCATGGTGCCCGCGCGGGGCGGAGAGCTATGTGTACGGTCGCGCTGCGTAGTGTGAGCAGCGCCCCATCGGCAGACGTCCGACGTTTAATTGAGAATGAGTAGGCTGGAGTCTATGAACATTCTGGTCACTGGAGGCGCCGGCTACGTAGGTAGCGTGTGCGCTCAGGTTTTCATTGAACAAGGTCATTCCGTCACCGTCATCGACAACTTCTCCACCGGAAACCGCGAGGCTGTGCCCGCCGAGGCTACGCTCGTGGAAGGCGATGTTCGCGATGTCGCCGCCACTGTGCTCCGCGAGCACAAGATCGACGCCGTGGCCCACTTCGCGGCCCGCTCGCTCGTGGGCGAGTCTGTGGAAAAGCCCGAGGAATACTGGCAACACAATCTCGTCACCACTCTCGCGCTTCTCGACGCCATGCGCGAGAACGGGGTGAACAATCTGGTGTTCTCCTCCACCGCCGCCACCTACGGCGAGCCGAAGACAGTGCCCATCACCGAGGACATGCCCACCGCCCCCACCAACCCCTACGGCGCGACCAAGCTGTCCATCGACTACGCGATCACCAGCTACTGCCATGCCTATGGCCTAGGGGCAACCAGCCTGCGCTACTTCAATGTGGCTGGGGCCTATGGCACGATCGGCGAAAACCGCGAGGTGGAAACCCACCTCATCCCGCTGGTGCTGCAGGTGGCGCTGGGCCACCGCGATAAGATCATGATCTTCGGCGATGACTGGCCCACCGAGGATGGCACCTGCGTGCGCGACTATATTCACATCCGCGATCTCGCGGACGCACACCTTTTGGCACTGGAGTCCAATAGCTCTGGCGAGCACCGCATCTTCAACCTGGGCTCGGGTGAAGGCTACTCGGTGGCCCAGGTGATCGATGCCTGCCGCGAGGTGACCGGCCACCCGATCCCCGCCGAGGTCGCACCCCGGCGCGCCGGTGATCCCGCTACTCTCATCGCCTCCTCGGCCAAGGCGATGGACCAGCTCGGCTGGACCCCCACCCGCACAGATCTGCGCACCATTGTCCAGGATGCGTGGTCCTTTACCTCGCAGCTGGGAGATCGGGCCTATAGCGCGCGGCGTTAACGAGCGTGTCTGCGCCCTAGCACTCCCATAGCGCAGAGCGATAGCGAGAGGCGGCAGCCCAGTGTGGTTGCCGCCTTTCGCGCTGTCAGGGCCTGACTCGGCCGCCTCGGTTCGAGCCAGCGGGGGCTCTCTCCGCTAGGGCTAGCAGCATCGGGCGCGGTGAATGCCGACGCTGGAGCACAGCTGCTCGGCGGCCTCGGTGCAGGCGGTGACCGAGTCTGTGATGAGCCCGTGCATATAGGCATTGAAGAGCAGTTGGGCCAGGGTGTGTCCCTGCTCTTCTTCTTGGGCGCAGCTCAATGCGGCGGGCACGACTGTCATCCACTGCCGGGCTGCGGCTTCGAGGGCGAGCAGGCTGAGTGCATTGGCCCGAATCGTGCCAGAAAAAACGTGCGCGGCTGCCTGGAGGGCCCGGTAGAGCACCATGGAGGAGGTGTTGCCGACCGCGACGATGGCCATATCTCGGAGGGCGCGATCGGCGAGACAGGATCCCAGCAGCTCGAGGAAGGCAAGATCCTCTTTGATCTCCTCCACCGTGACCGCGGCGGGCAGCTGATCGAGCGCGGCGAAGAACTCCTCCACGAGTGCATAGGGGGCGCTGTCTTTGTCCTCACTGTCGTAGAGATCCATCACTTTGTTCTCCAGCGCCCAAGACCAGAGGCGGGATTGCTCCTCGGAGATAGCCTCGGTATCGCGTCGGAATTGCCCAAGGAAACTCTCGCGATCCAGCTCCGGTAGCTCCTCGCCGCGGGCGATGAGTTCCCGCATCGATGAGGTGCGCTCCAAAGGCGGGATCACATCACCGCGCAGATGGTGCTTCCAGGAGGAGATCGCTGCGACCGTATCGGAGACGAACTCCAAACGCACCTGCTCGCCCGCGGCGATCTCATAGGTGGACCACAGGGCCCCGAGCGGAATCTCAGCAGCGCGGCAGTGTGTGTCCACCTGCCGCGCGAGTGCACGGCTATTGCCTTGGCGGACGATGAAGGCAAGGAAGAAATCACTATCGAGGGCGTCGAGAGTCTCGGAGATGGCGTCGATACGCTCGAGATCGCTGAGGCTTAAGCGCGCGATGGGACCGGAGGTGACCGTGGCTGTCGTCTGCCCAGGCTGCGGGGAGCTGAGGTGGAAGCCGGCCAGCACGAGGGAGTCCTGCGGGAAGAAGCCGAGGGTCGCGGGGATGGAGGCGAGAAAGGAACCGGGAGAGAAATGCTGTGTGCTCATGGCAGGTATCGTTGCCGAGGATCGCGCGGACAACAGCCCCTATGCCCGTTTTCGGCGCTGTGCTGTGGATGGCGCCGAGTTATCCACAGCCTCCCGTGTGGCCGCAGTCCTGCCAGTGGGGTGAGATGCGCTATGGTTATCCGGCTATGCGGTATGCGAAGATAGCGCCACCGACGCGTACCCTGCGATGACCCGCACTGGGAATAGCAGGCGCGGCTCTGGCGTTGTTGCTCACATCAGGACAGCATCTGCACGGTGCTGGACGCGTTAGCGGGAGAGAAAAAACACTAAGCTAATAACACAGGCGTAACTAGCGCGCCGGCAGGTGTGTTCCGCCCGCTCTATGACCTAAGGAGGCACGATGGCACGAGACGATTTCTCGATGTACGAACTGGAGTACCCTTCTCCAGAGCTGTCTTCCTCCGCCGAGCGAGACAGCGATGGCGATAGCACTCCGGGGCTGACGATGTTGATTGCTTTGGAGGGCTACGCTGATGCCGGCCGCGCCGTGGAGATGGTATCGCGGCATTTGCTCTCCGCCTTGGACCACCGCCTCATTGCCTCGTTTAACAATGATGAGCTCATTGACTATCGTTCCCGCCGCCCGCCGGTGGCGATCGATCAGCAGCGCGTAGTCGAGATCGATGATCTCAAGCTCACGCTCAATGTGGTGCGCGATACTACCGGCCGGTCCTTTCTGCTGCTCTCCGGCCCGGAGCCGGATTTGCGCTGGCAGGCGTTTAGCAAGGCTGTGGCCGATCTGGCGGAGCGCTATGGTGTGGAACAAACTATTGCGCTCTACGCTGCCCCCATGTCGGTGCCGCATACCCGCCCACTGATTGTGTCGGCCCACGGCAATGATCCGCAGCTGGTTCAGCCGCTCTACACCATGGATTCCCAGATCATCGTGCCCGGCGCGGCGGCGCTGCATATCGAGCGGCTGCTCAATAAGCGGGGCCGCAATGTGGCCGGCTATACCGCGCATGTGCCGCACTATGTCTCCGCCTCGGAGTATCCGGAGGCCGCGTTGAGTCTTTTGCACGCCATTGGTGATGTCGGTGAGCTGGTGCTGCCACTGAAGTCCTTGCAGGCCGATGCCGAGCGGGTCAAGCGCGATTTGGCGGAGCAGACGTTTAACTCCCAGGAGATTCAGCAGGTGGTCTCCTCCCTAGAGGAGCAGTACGACGAGCAGCTGGCGCGCTTCCGCGAAGCTAATCCCCAAGCGCTGATTCCCCGAAACGTGGAGATTCCCTCCTCCGAGGAGCTGGGGGCGGAGTTTGAGGAGTTTCTTGCCTCCGTTGCCAGCGATGCCTCGGCTGCCGCCGACAGCGAGGACAGCGCCCAGGACGCCGCCGAGGATGGGCAGCCCCGCACCCGCTGGCAGGCCATGCTAGAGCGTCTCGGCGGCGAGGAGCACAGTATGTATCACGCCGAGTCCCAGCAGGAGGAGCCCCAGCCGGGCGAGGAGGACTCCGTTGCGGAGGATTCCAACGAGGAAGCCGATAGCGGCGAGGGCGATAGCGAGTCCCACTAAGCGGGCGGACGCCCCGCAGCTACCCTTCGCGCTTGGCTGCGAGGGGCCTGCGGCGCCGCGGCAGCGAGGCTAGGTAGTCTGAGTAAGTGTGAAAACGACGCTAACTCAGTTCCTGCCGGATCTCGCCGAAGTCCCCGAGTCGCTGCTCGATGAATCAGTATTCGATTCCTATCTGCGCTGGGTAGACGATAGCGGGATGAGCCTCTACCCCGCCCAGGAGGAAGCGTCGCTGGGGATTCTCGCCGGCGATAATGTTATTCTCGCCACCCCCACGGGCTCGGGTAAGTCCATGGTGGCGATCGCCGCGGCCTTCATCGCGATGGCTCGTGGCCAGCGCTCCTACTACACCGCCCCCATTAAGGCGTTGGTGAGCGAGAAGTTCTTCGCCCTCTGCGATATTTTCGGTCCCGAGCAGGTGGGGATGATGACCGGCGATGCCACCGTCAATGGCTCGGCGCCCATCATCTGCGCGACCGCGGAAATCGTCGCCAATATCGCCCTCCGCGATGGCGCGGATGCCGCCATCGACCAGGTGATCATGGACGAGTTCCACTACTACTCCGATCCCCAACGCGGCTGGGCGTGGCAGGTGCCGCTGCTCGAGCTGCCCAAGGCCCAGTTTTTGTTAATGTCCGCCACCCTGGGCGATACCACGCACCTAGAAAAGGATCTCAGCGAGCGCACTGGCCGCGATACCACCCTGGTCGCTGGGGCGACGCGGCCAGTTCCGCTGGAGTTTTCCTATGTGTATACCCCGGTACACGAGACCATCGAGAAGCTGATCTCGCAGGACAAAGCCCCCATCTATGTGGTGCACTTCACCCAACGTGAGGCCACCGAGCGCGCCCAAGCGCTGACCTCGCTGAAGGTCATTAACGATGAGGAAAAGAAAAAGATCGCCGAGGAGATCGGCTCCTTCCGCTTCTCTACCCGTTTTGGCACCACCTTGTCCTCGCTGCTGCGCAAGGGCATCGGCATTCACCATGCCGGCATGCTGCCGAAGTATCGCCGCCTCGTCGAACGCCTCTCCCAGACCGGGCTCTTGAAGGTCATTTGCGGCACCGACACCCTGGGCGTGGGCATCAACGTGCCCATTCGCACCGTGTTGATGACGGGGCTGGTGAAATTCGACGGCCAGCGCCAACGCCTCGTGAAATCGCGGGAGTTCCACCAGATCGCCGGGCGCGCGGGCCGGGCCGGCTTCGACACGGTGGGCACCGTGGTTATTGAAGCGCCGGAGCATGAGATCGAAAACTATAAGTTGCGCAAGCGCGCCGGCCAGGATGAGGCGAAGCTGAAGAAGCTCCGCAAAAAGGCCGCCCCGAAGGGCGAGGTGACGTGGACGGACACCACCTATGAGCGGCTTATCGACGCCGAGCCGGAGAACATGCACTCCCAATTTAGGGTGTCGCACTCCATGCTGCTCAACCTGCTCGCCCGCGAGGGCGATGGGCTCCACCACATCACGGAGTTGATCCGGCGCACCCATGACCCGCGCGCTAAACAGAACACCGAGCTACTTACCTCTATCGACTTGATTAAGGGCTTGGTGGCGACAGGTATCGTCGATAAGCATGCGGGGAGTGGCCCGCATGAGGAGCGCTATCAGCTCACCGCCGAGCTGCAGCGAGACTTTGCGCTCAACCAGCCTCTGGCGCCCTTTGCCATCGCCGCACTGGAGGTACTGGACCCGGAATCGGAGACCTTCGCGCTCGATGTGATCTCGGTATTTGAGGCGATTCTGGAAAATCCCCGACAGCTGCTGGTCGGCCAGGAACGCGCCGCGCGCGGGGCGGAGATTCAGGCGCTCAAAGCGGAGGGCTACGACTATCACGATCGCATGGCGATGATCGAGGAGATCACCTATCCGCAGCCGCTGAAGGAGCTGCTGGAGCAGACCTACGACACCTATGCCGAAACCCAGCCCTGGGTAAAAGAGTTTGAGTTAAAGCCGAAGTCTGTGGTGCGGGAAATGATCGACAAGGCCATGACCTTCTCCGATCTCGTCTCCACCTATCAGCTGGCCCGCTCGGAAGGGGTGGTGTTGCGCTATCTCACCGATGCGTGGCGCACCCTCGAGCACTCGGTACCGCCGGAATACCGCACCGAGCAGGTGGACGACATCATTGTGTGGCTGGGCGAGCTGGTGCGGCAGGTCGATTCCTCGCTCTTGGATGAGTGGGCCCACATGGCCGATCCCGACCAGCCCATCGATCAGGACACCGTGGACCAGCAGGTGGCCTTCGGGGTGGAGGATCCGAGCGCGCTCAGCGCGAATCGCCGCGCCTTCACCATCATGGTGCGCAATTACTTCTTCCGCCTCACTCAGCTCTTCGCCTATGAGGAGGAGGACGCCCTCGCCCAGATGGTGGACTATCTCGATGAGGCCCCCGACTTCCCCGCTGCCATGGACGCCTATTTCGACGAATACGCGGACATGGATGTGGGCCCAGAGGCGCGCGGCCCCGAATACTTCCACCTCAGCCAGAATGGGCGCAGCTGGTCGGTGCGGCAAATATTCAAAGACCCCGAGGGCGATAATTCCTTCGCGCTCCAGGGCGTCGTGGATCTCGATGCCTCCGATGCGGCCGGCGAGGTGCAGCTCAGCTCCCTAGAGATCGACTACCACTAAACAGCACCCGCCGGAGAGAGACCACCGCGCTCGCCTCGGAGCACGAACGTTACTGGGCAGCGCGGTGTCGAGCGTAGACACACAAAAGACGACGCTCCATCGGTGGTGATGGGCGTCGTCTCGGTGCGAGAATCGGCTCTTAGCGAGCAGCCTCAATCTCTACAGCTTGGGCAACAGCCTGGACGGTGGCGGCGATCTTCACAGCCTCCCAGACCTGTTCCTTGGTCAGGCCCTCTTCGCGCACGGTCTTGTCGTGGGCGACCGAGCAGTGCTCGCAGCCGTTGATGGTGGACACGGCGAGGGAGTACAGCTCGAAATCCGCCTTATCGATGCCCGGCTTCGCGATGATGTTCATGCGCAGACCGAACTTCACCTTGGCGTAGTCATCGCCCAGCCAGCCCTTGGCGCGGTAGGCAACGTTATTCATCGCCATGATGGTGGCGGAGCCCAAGGCGGCGTCGAAAGCCTCCTCGGAGAGGTGCTCCTTGGCCTCGTCGGCGATCTCGGAGAACACCGTCTCGTTGCGGGTAGCGGCGGCGGAGGCCACGAGGGCGCCCCACAGCTGCTGCTCGTTGAGCTCAGAGGTGCGGGTCAAAGAACCCAGGTTGAGCTTGACGTCCTTGGCGTAATCGGGCAGGGACGAACGCAGGTTATCAATCGACATCTATTACTTCAGACCTTCCTGGAGCACGTCCATCTTGTTGATGTTCTTGGTGGGGTCATTAGCTTCCCAGTTGCAGGCGCAGACCTCTTCGGACTGCAGAGCGTCGAGGGCACGCAGCACCTCGTCGACGTTACGGCCCACAGCGTCCGGGGTCACGGACACGAACTGGATCACACCATCGGGATCGATGATGAAGGTGGCGCGGTCAGCGACACCATCAGCGTTTTCCACACCGAGGGTGCGGATGAGCTCGTGCTTGACGTCGGAGAACATCGGGAAAGGAACGCCCTTGAGCTCCGGGTGGGTGGCACGCCAGTTGAAGTGAGCGAACTCGTTATCGGTGGAGCCGCCCAGCACCTGGGTGTCGCGATCCAGGAACTCCTCGTTCAGCTTGCCGAAGGCAGCGATCTCGGTCGGGCACACGAAGGTGAAGTCCTTGGGGTAGAAGAACACAACCTTCCACTGACCCTCGTACTTGTCGAGGGAGACAGTCTCGAAATAATCCTCGGGAGAGGTGGCGTTGGCCTCGTGCAGGTCGCCGCCCTTAAGAGCAGTGAGCTCGAACTCAGGGAACTTTTCTCCAACGGTCATGATAGCCATGTGTTTTCCTCCAAATATCGCTGATGCGATGTAGCAATGTACAAGCGGTGCAGACAGCCGTGATGGTGACTGCAGTGCAGACAACAACTGTCCGCGGGCTTTAGTTGCAACTCCGATGGCCGCGGCTGACGACCCTTCACCCTAACGTGAGGCATATCACCTCTGTCTGGCTCTGGTAGCCGCCGCATCGTGGCGTACGCGCCGCTCTCTAGGCTTTTTACCCTCCCATTGCTGGGAAAAAGCAGCTCGCTCTCACGGGATGCAGTGGGCTTATAAGCTCCTGCCCCGCCATCTGCGTTGCTGCCATAAGTATGCCACATATTCCGCTGGCGTCAAGAAGTAAAACTTTTCGTCTTGTTATAGAGTAATAAGCATGAACAATAAAGACTACCGCCCGACCCTTGCGCAGCTGCGCACCTTCGTCACCATCGCGGAAAAGCGGCACTTCGGCATCGCCGCCGCCAAACTCAACATCTCTCAGCCTTCGCTCTCCCAAGCGCTCGCCGCCCTCGAATCTGGGCTCGGAGTACAGCTGATCGAACGCTCCACCCGTAAGGTCATCGTCACCCCGATCGGCGCGAAACTGCTTCCCTTCGCCAAGGCCACCTTGGAGCAGGCCAATTCCTTCCTCTCCCAGGCACGCGGCGCCGATGGGCCACTCCAAGGTCCCTTAACGATTGGCATTATTCCCACCGCCGCGCCCTATCTCTTGCCTGAGCTGCTCACCTTGCTCTATCGGGACTATCCCGAACTGGAGCCACGCATCGTCGAAGATCAAACCCACTATCTCGAGGCCATGCTCCGCGATGGCCAGATCGACTGCGCCCTGCTGGCCACCCCAGTCAGCCGCAGCGGTCTCGAAAGCTATTCCCTCTACGACGAGGACTTCGTGATCGCCGTGAACGAAAACGATCCCTTGGCCGGCCGCACTGACGTCACACTGTCGTCGTTGAAGCAGCTACAGCTGCTCTTGCTTGACGACGGCCATTGCCTGCGCGATCAGATCATTGATCTCTGTCGCGTGGCCAAGACTGACCCAGAAGATCAATCCTCGACCTTCACCCGCGCCACCAGCCTCACCACGGTGCTGCAGTGCGTGGGTGCCGGTTTTGGCTCCACCCTTATCCCCGCCTCCGCTCTGAAAGCTGAGGGCGGCCGGCAAGGCGTGGCCATCGCCCACTTCGCCCCCTCGGTGACAGCACAGCGCACCATGCGCTTGGTCTATCGCTCCTCCTCCTTCCGCAGCGAGGACTTCAGCGCGCTCGGCAAGGAAATCACCCGCGCCTACCAGGCCACGGTCGGCACCACCGATCATGCCCCGAGCGCGGACTCGGCGGGCGCCTGAGATGACCACTGGGGCGCGGGCTACTCGCCCCAGGATGCAGCTAGTGGCTAGAATCTAAGTTCTTATGCCTCGCTCTGAACACGGATCCCCTGCAGCATCGTCCTCCGCGCCGAGTAAGAAGGAGCTGCTCGCGCGGCTTGAGAACGTATCGCTTGCCGCCGAGCGCTCTTTCCGGCGGCGACTGCGCAAGGCCCGCTCCCCACGAGCGCTGAACGCGATCGCCGCCGATATCGACTCTGCCGAGCTCTCTGTGCTCGCCATCGATGAGCGGGTGCCGGCGCTGAACTATCCCGAGAGCCTGCCCGTCTCTGCCCGGCGCGAGGACATCAAGGAGGCCATCCGCGATCACCAGGTGGTGATCATCGCGGGTGAAACCGGTTCGGGTAAAACCACCCAGATCCCGAAGATGTGCCTCGAACTCGGCCGAGGCCGGCGCGGGCTCATCGGCCATACCCAGCCGCGGCGTTTGGCCGCCCGCACCGTGGCTGAGCGCATTGCCTCCGAGCTCGATCAGCAGATCGGCGACTCGATTGGCTATGCCATCCGCTTCGATGATCGCGTCTCGGAGACCACTGCGGTCAAGCTGATGACCGACGGCATCCTACTGGCCGAGATGCAGCGCGACCGCTATCTCAACGCCTATGACACGATCATCATCGATGAGGCCCATGAGCGCTCGCTGAATATCGACTTTCTGCTCGGCTATCTCAAACGCCTGCTCCCGAAGCGCCCGGATTTGAAGGTGATTATCACCTCCGCCACGATCGACCCCGAGCGTTTCGCCACGCACTTTGGTGGTGAGTCCACTCCCGCCCCCATCATTGAGGTTTCGGGGCGCACCTACCCGGTGGAGATCCGCTACCGGCCCCTAGAGATCACCCAGGGCGAGAAAACCATCGATATTGATCCCCTCGATGGGCTGCTCGAGGCGATTGAGGAATTAATGCAGGAGGGCCCAGGCGATATCCTGTGTTTCTTTCCCTCCGAGCGCGATATTCGCGACGCCATGGAGGCCATCGAGGCCAAGCGCTATCGCGGCGTGGAGGTCACTCCCCTCTTCGGCCGACTTTCGAATGCCGAGCAGCATCGCGTGTTCTCCCCGCATGCGGGACGACGCATCGTTCTTGCCACCAATATCGCCGAGACCTCCCTGACTGTGCCCGGTATTCACTATGTGATCGACACCGGCACGGCCCGTATTTCTCGCTATTCCACCCGCACCAAGGTGCAGCGGCTTCCCATCGAGGAGATCTCCCAGGCAAGCGCTCGCCAGCGTTCGGGCCGCTGTGGCCGTGTCGCTGAGGGTATCGCGATTCGCCTCTACTCGGAGCAGAATTTCCTCTCCCGCCCCGAGTTCACTGACCCGGAGATATTGCGTACCAACCTCGCCAGCGTCATCTTGCAGATGGCGTCGTTAAGGCTGGGCGCGATCACGGAGTTTCCCTTCGTGCAAGCACCGGAGTACAAGGCGATTCGCGATGGTTTGATGCTGCTGCACGAGCTCGGGGCGCTCGAGCAGGGGGAAAAGGACGGCAACCCGATCCTCACCCCCATCGGCCGGCAGCTGGCGCGGATCCCCTTGGATCCCCGCCTGGCACGCATGCTTATTGCGGGCAATGAGCGCGGCGTCGCCCGCGATGTCATGGTGCTCACGGCCGCACTGACCATTCAGGACGTCCGGGAACGGCCCCTCGAGAAGCAGGCCCAAGCCGATCAGGCCCACGCCCGCTTCAAAGACACCAGCAGTGATTTTCTCAGCCTGCTCAACCTGTGGGACTATATCCAGGCCTCGCGGGCGGAGCTCTCGGGCAATAAGTTCCGCAAGAAAATGCAGAGCGAGTACCTGCACTATATGCGTATCCGCGAGTGGTGGGATCTGGTGCGCCAGCTGGAGCAGGTGGCCCGCCAGCTGGGATGGAAGCGCCACGACGCCCCCACCGAGCCGCAGGCCACCGCCGAGGAGATCATCGCCCGAAATCAGGACACAGAGCATCGCGATGTCACGGGTATTCACATGAGTATGCTCGCCGGTTTGCTCTCGCATATCGGTGTGCGCGAGGAGAAAACCAAGGAGTATCTGGGCACCCGCACCACCCGCTTTCGGATTTTCCCTGGCTCACATGTAGCGAAAAAGCAGCCGGCCTATGTGATGGCCGCTGAGCTGGTGGAGACCTCCCGCCTCTGGGGCCGCACTGTGGCGGAGATCGATCCGCGCTGGGTGGAAAAGCTAGCCAAAGATCTCCTGCGCCATCAGTATTCCGAACCGCATTGGTCCTCGAAGCGGGCCGCCGCGATGGTCTATCAACGCTCCACGCTATGGGGTGTGCCCGTGGTGGTTGACCGGCTCACGGCCTATCACACGGTCGATCGGGCCGCGGCGCGGGATATGTTTATCCGCCACGCCCTCATCGAGGGCGATTGGAACACCCATCACGAGTTCTTCCACTCGAATGCCGCCAAGCTCGACGAGGCCTCCCATCTCGAGGCGAAGGCCCGCCGCCGCGACATCGTGGTGGACGAGGACACTCTCTTCCGCTTCTATGATGAGCGCCTGCCCGAGGATGTGACCACGGGCCCGAGTTTCGATAGCTGGTGGAAGCGCAAGCGGCGCGACGCCGCCGACTATTTGGATTTCGATCCGGCCAAGCTAGTCAACCCCGACGCCGAGGATGTGGCCGAGGAGGCCTTCCCCGATAAATGGCAGCAGGGCTCGCTGGTATTCGACCTCAGCTACGAGTTCGAGCCGGGCTCCGAGTTCGACGGCGTGACCGTGCGTATCCCCATCCCCGTACTCGCCGGAGTCGAGGCCGCCGAATTCGCGTGGCTGGTACCCGGCCTCCGCTCCGAGCTCATCACCGAGCTTTTGCGTAGCTTGCCGAAGCATCTCCGCCGCAGCGTCGTCCCCGCACCTACCTTCGCCGAAAGGGTACTGCCCAGCCTGGTGCCCTATACCTCTACCGTGACCCAGCAGCTGGCCGAGGGGCTAAACAAGCTCGGCGCCACCGGGATTAATCCCGGCGATTTCTCCTTCGAGAAGCTGGATCCGCATCTGCGCATGACCTTCGCCGCCATCGATAAGCGGGGAAAGATCGTGGATCACGATAAGGATCTGGAGGCGTTGAAGAAGCGTCAGGCCGGCCGGATTCAGTCCTCGGTGCGCAAGCGCGCCCACTCCCGTGCTGCCGCTCCCGTGCACAGCTGGGATAAGGACTCGATTGGTGAGATCGCGGAAACGCACGACACCCGGGTGGATGGGCAGAGCTTTACCACCTATCCGGCGCTGGTTATCAAAGATGGCGGCTTGGTGGTGGAGACTATGCCCACCAAGGAGGCCGCCGATGCGGCGATGCTCACCGCGCAATTGACGCTGCTGATGCGCTCTATTTCTGTGAATCAACGCCAGATGCTCAATGGTTTGCCCCTCAAGCAGCGCGTCGCCGTGGAGAACTATCCGCACGGCAAGGCTGCGGGCTTGATTGAGGATGCGCGGGTGACCGCCATTCGTGATCTCATGCTCGCCCACGGCGGACCGGTACGCACCCCCGAGGAGTTCGAGGCCCTTAGCGAGGCGGTGAGCCCAGAGGTTCCTGGACGGGTGCGTTCCATCATCGTGGCGCTTGCCCCGGGCTTGGTGGACTATTCCTATCTGGCTAGCGAGCTCGAGCAGTGGACGGGCGACGCCATTGCGGATATGAAAAAGCAGCTGGAGTTTTTGCTACCGCAGGGAGCGGTGGCCAAACACGGTATCGAGCATCTCCGGCATCTCCCCCGCTATCTGGCGGCGATGCGGATTCGGCTCGATGATATGGAACGCGACCCCGACCGCGATTTCGACTTGCTCGATGAGGTTGAGGCCGTGGAAGACACCCTAGAGAACAAGCTCAACTCGCTACCGGATACGCGGGCCCGCACCCGCGAGGTCAAAGATATTCGGTGGATGATTCAAGAGTTTCGGGTCTCGCTTTTTGCCCAGCGGCTCGGCACCTCTGGCCCGGTTTCGGCCAAGCGCATCGACAAAGCGATTGCCCGCCTGCGCTGATAGTGCGCTGGGCGGGCTACTGTCCGTGGTGAGGGCGAGCTAGAAGGAGTCGGATTTCTTCGCGACGCGACGCATCTTGCGAATTTCTGCCTCGAAGTCATCGGCACTGCTAAAGGAGCGATAGACGGAGGCGAAGCGCAGATAGGCGACCTCATCGAGTTCGCGCAAAGGCTCGAGAATGGCCAAGCCAATGTCATTGGCATTGACTTGTGAGCTGCCGTGGCTGCGCACGGTCTCCTCCACCTCTTGGGCCAGCCGCTTGAGTGCATCATCAGAGACGTCTCGGCCCTGGCAAGCGCGGCGCACACCGGTGATCACCTTCTCGCGGCTAAAGGGCTCGGAGACGCCATTGCGCTTGAGTACCAACAGCATGGCCTTTTCGATGGTGGTGAAACGGCCGCCGCATTCGGAGCATTCACGGCGGCGGCGGATGGCCGATCCGGCATCAATCACGCGGGAGTCGATCACGCGCGAGCTCTGATTCTGGCAAAAGGGACAGTGCATGGTGGCGAATCCTCAATAATCCAATCCGATCAGGTGCCGGCATACACCGCCGACACAGCGGCTCTGAGAACCTCACCTCAACACCGCTATCTGACACGCCAGTCTAGCGAAGCGCGACCCGGCCCCGAGAGCAGCTACCGAGATGGGCACACCGCCCCGGCCTCACTCGCGCCTGCTGTACTAGTGCACACTCGCCGTCTGGGTAACGAGATTCGGCGGGGTGTACGGAGCCTGGCCGTCTTGGGTGCTCATCGCGGCGTGGAAACCACCAGCCAAGAGCACACCCACACAGGTGGACACGAGCGCTTGCTTCAGCACGGCACGCCACGGGGCACCGTGGGAGGAATGAGCTACACCTGCGGAGCAGCCATTCGAACGATCACACGCATCCCCGGCGAGCCGAGAAAACGACGCATCATACACCCCGTGGCCAGCACCACCCGCCCCAGGCGATCGCCGTGGTGTTCTATCTGAATGAGAAAGCGTTCGAACACCACACGCCGAACGGGAGAGCTCTCGGCGTTGCACACCGCTCCAGGTGGCGGCCGGAGACACCACCGCCGGAGAGGACTGCGGGTAGGAAGAGCCCACGCCACGGGCGCTACGAGGTGCAGATACGGGGTTAAGGGAGAGAGTCATGAGAAGTCCTTTCACTGAGCGAGTACATCACTAGGGGCCACTGTAGGAAGAGCGTCGGACGTTCGAAACAATCCTTCACTCACATGTTCGACTATAGACAGTGTGTTCGATAGCGCGCAAGTGCAATCGAACACCGCAGTCATGCTTGCTCTGCTGGGCGAACAGCCGTATGATTTGAAGAGAAAAATGTTCGATTGGGCGTGTTCGAACGCCACGCCCCTTTCGGGCCGTAGCGCACAGTGGGTCATATCGGCCCTTGTCGTGCTCCGCACCTGCTCGCTCATCGCCAGACAACTTTCGAAGGACTCCTCATGGCCCGCACCCCCTCCGAACCTGACTACAGCGCCCTCTCCGAGCGGCAGCGGCGCATTCTCGAAGTGATTCGGGATGCCGTTGTTCTCCGCGGCTATCCGCCGAGCATTCGCGAAATTGGCGATGCCGCCGGACTGCAGTCCACCTCCTCCGTGGCCTATCAACTCAAGGAGCTGGAGAAGAAAGGCTTTTTGCGGCGCGATCCCAATAAACCGCGCGCCGTCGATGTTCGCCATCTACCGGAATCGGCAAAGCGCCCCGGCCCGAAGTCCAAGCGCAGCCAGAAGCCCTCCCCGGCCGATGAGGTTCCGGAAAGCACGTCGAGCACCACCTATATTCCGGTTGTGGGATCCATCGCCGCAGGGTCGCCGATTCTTGCCGAGCAGAACGTCGAAAGCTACTACCCCCTACCGCAGGACATCGTCGGCGATGGTGAGCTCTTTATGCTCCAGGTCGTTGGCGAGTCTATGAAAGACGCCGGCATCCTCAACGGCGACTGGGTGGTTGTCCGCTCCCAGCCCGTAGCCGAGATCGGCGAGTTTGTGGCAGCCATGATCGATGGCGAAGCAACGGTCAAAGAGTTCCATAAGGATCGCAGCGGCGTCTGGCTGGTCCCGCACAATATGGAGTTCGACTGGATCAAGGGCGATGAGGCAGAGATCCTCGGCAAAGTCGTATCTGTGATGCGCAAGCTCTAAGTGGCTCAATCCCCACAGAACGGGCAGCATATGGCCACCTCAGCGCCGATAAACGGGGCACAATCCATGCCTCGCTAGCGCCTGAGACCACATACTCACACCCCACGAACAGAGAATTACCCTCATTCGTGGGGCTTTTACTGTGCACCAGGCGCCGCTGTTGCCAAAGTAACAACATCGGACATCACACTCTGCGGCTGCACGCTAGACGCCGGTGTCACCGCAGCTCATCACAGCAGCACATCCCTCTGTGCCCGCAGCGATGGCGCACCCTACGGGGGCGGAGGACGGACACAATGCGGAGCAATGCCACACCCATGTGTGGAATTTGGCCCGATTCTTTCTAGGTTCCCGCCCGATCGTGCGAAAATGGATCTACATAATTCGATAACAAACCCACATAGTGCAGGCCGCGAACTTTTATTTTCACACACGCAGCCTCGCCCGATGCCCCGACTGTGTGCCACAGCGTCGCCGTTGGTGCCCCGCACAGTGGGTGATTATCTGTATATGGTCTGCCCCAGCTGTTGGCGCGAGCGCGGCTGTATGCGGACGCGTTTGTTCTAACTGAGGAGAAGTGGACACCGATGTACGCCGAAGAACGCCGGAGACAAATTGCCTCCCTGACATCGATCGAAGGCCGCGTGAATGTCACGGAGTTGGCCACCAAGTTTGGTGTCACCGCTGAGACCATTCGCCGCGATCTCGCCGTCCTTGACTCCGAGGGCACCGTGCACCGAGTACATGGCGGCGCGGTGGCGAGCCAAAGCTTCCAGACCGCCGAGTTCAGCGTGGATGCCCGTTCCCGCTCTGCCTCCGGCGCCAAATCCGCCATCGCGCGTGCCGCCATGGAGTTTCTCCCCGATCGCTCGGGCGGCATGTTCCTCGACGCCGGTACCTCTATTTCCGCCCTGTGCGAGCTCATTTCCGAGCACCCCAATGCCCGCGCCTGGTCGATCGTGACGAACTGCCTCGCGCATGCGATGCACTTGGCCAGCAATGGTTTGGATGAGGTGCAGCTTCTCGGCGGCTCCGTTCGCGCCATTACCCAGGCAGTCGTCGGCGATACCGCACTACGCACCCTCGCGCTGATGCGTGCCGACGTAGCCTTCATCGGCACCAATGCCTTAACGCTCGATCACGGCCTCTCCACGGCGGACTCCCAGGAGGCCGCGGTGAAACGCGCCATGATCACCAATGCCCGCAAGGTCGTTGTGCTCTGCGACTCCACCAAACTGGGCAGTGATTATTTGGTGAGCTTCGCCTCGATCACTGATATTGATGTGCTCATTACCGATGCGGGCGCACCGCAGACCTTCGTGGATAATCTGCGCGAACGCGGCGTTCATGTGGTGTGCGCCCAATGATTCTCTGCGTCACCCCCACCCCCGTGCTCCAGCGCGCGGCACGGATCTCCTCCCCCATTGCTCCCGGCGAGGTCAACCACTTCAACGATGTGGGCATCACCGCCGGCGGTACCGGCACCAACGTTGCCTATGCCCTGTATTTGGCAGGCCAGTCCGCCCTAGCTCTCTTCCCAGCCCCACAGATCAGCCACTATATGCGCCTGATCACTGAGATGGGTCTGGCCCATGACTACATCGAGGTGCCTGGCCCGATTCCCATGCACTCTGCCGTGATCGAATCGGATCTCACCACCACCGAGTTCCGGGATCCGCCGATGCCGCTCGATAGCCACCAGCTGGCCATGCTGCGGGATAAGACGGTCGCCGCAGCCGAGCATCACCAATCGGTGCTGCTTACCGGCCCGCTGCCTATTGTGGCCACCCACGGCTGGTATTCGGATGTGCTGCGTAGCCTGTGCCTCTACCACCCCAACAAGAAGGTCTCGATCGCCTCGACGGGGCCGGCACTGCAGGCCGTGCTGCGCCAAGTGGGCACGATTGCCCCGCATTCCGTGATGTGTCACCTCGAAGACATCGCCACCTGGGCGCGCAGCGACGTCGAGGAGCTGCGCTCCCACATCCTGGCGGAGCCGGAGTCCAGCGCTTCAGAGCTGGCTCGCACCTGCCAACCATTGCTCGACGCCGGCATCCACACCCTCCTCATTGGTATTGACCGCCGCCACAGCCTGCTGCTCACGGAATCTATGAGCGCGCTCGGGCGCTACACCGGCACGCCGGGATATATGTCTATCCCGTGGCGCGATAGCCTCGTCGCCGGTTTCCAGCTCGGGGTGTGCGAGGATGCGCCCTGCGCCGAGCAGCTACGGCTCGCTGTGGCCTTCGGCGCCGCCGAGGGCGATAGTCTGCACTCGTTCATGCCCACCAAGGACGGCGCCCGCTGCGACCAGGTGGAGATCATCCCGCTCTAGGGCTGCGCCCCTACGCTCGAGATACCCCATACACACCAACACCGCGCCGGCGACTACGAGAGATATCAGGTAGTCGCCGGCGCGGTGCGTCAAGGCCGCGAAGGCTTAGAGGCCGAGCAGTTCGCGCACTGCGCCCTTGGCCTCGGTGGCACCGGCGGAGTCCAGTGCCACGGCAGCGGCGTGCTGGCACTCCTCGAGAGTGACATGCGCCAGCTGGGCGCCAACGCCGGCAATGGCGGTGGCGGCGGCAGAGAGCGAATTAACGCCAAGGCCGGTGAGCACACACGCCAGTGCCGGGTCGGCAGCGGCCTCGCCGCACACGCCCACGGCCGTGTTCGTTTCCCTACCCTGCTCGCAGGTGCGCTCGATCAGGCGCAGCACGGCGGGCTGCCACGGATCGGTGAGATACGCCAGCTGCGGCGACATGCGATCGGCGGCCATGGTGTACTGCGTGAGGTCATTGGTGCCGATGGAGACGAAGTCCAGATGCGGCATGAGCTTATCCGCCATCAAGGCAGCGGCCGGAACCTCGATCATGGCGCCGGGAATAAGGTTGCGCTCGCGGCACAAGCCGGCGAACCACTTGGCCTCGCGGGCGGTGGCCACCATCGGTGCCATCACCCAAGTGGGAGCGGCTTCATCGCGGCCCAAGCTCTCGCTGGCCAGGGCGATGGCGTCGAGCTGGCGCGTGAGCAGGTCCTCATTTGCGCGGGCGATGCGGAGACCACGCACACCAAGCGCGGGGTTTTCTTCCTCTGCCATATTGGCGAAGGCCACCGGCTTATCCGAGCCGGCGTCGAGGGAGCGCACCACAACCTTGTTGGAGGGGAACACCGACAGCACCTTCTTATACACCTCTGCCTGCTCCTCAACGGAGGGCTCGGAGGTGGCGGACAAGAAGCACATCTCGGTGCGGAAGAGGCCAATGCCCTCGGCCGGGGTTTGGGCGGCGACGCGGGCGGCGTTGCCATCTTGGACATTGGCCAAGAGCTGCACGCGGTGGCCATCCATAGTCTGGGCGGGGCCACGCCAGCGGGCGACGCGCTCGGCCATCTCCCGGGACTTGCGTACCTCGGCGGCGGCAAACTCCGGATCGGCGTGGGTGGACACGGTGCCCATGGCGCCATCGACGAGCACCTCAGTGCCGGATTCGATCTCATGGATGCCCGTGCCCGCGGCGACGATACAGGGCACGCCCAGCTGGCGGGCCAAAATAGCGGTGTGGCTGGTGGGACCGCCCAGCTCGGTAACCAGGGCGGTGAAGTAGGTGGTGTCAAGAGCCGCAGTATCCGCCGGGGAGAGGTCATCGGCAAAAAGCACGACTTCCTTGTTCACGGCCGGCAGGCCGGGCTCTTCCTCGCCGCGCAACTCGGCGATCACGCGGTCGCGGATATCACGAAGGTCGGTCACGCGCTCGGCCATCACGCCACCGGCGGTCTCGAACATGGTGATGAACTTATTGGTGGCAGTCACCACGGCGTACTCGGCCGGGTGGCCGCCACGGATGGCCTTGCGCACGGTCTTCTGCCAACCCTTATCCCGCACCATGCCGGCGGTGGCTTTCAGAATTTCCTTGGCGTGATCGACCGCATCGGCCGAACGGTTCTCGAGACGTTCCGCCACGGTGGCGGCAGCAGTCTGGAAGCGCTCGAACTCGGCGTCGCGCTGGTCCTCTTCGATAACGGGACCCGAGGTGGGCAGAGCGGGGCGTGGACGAATCCACACGGCCTCGGCGTAGCATACGCCCGGCACAACGCCGGTTCCCTTGTATGTGGTGGCCTGGGAGGTATCAGTCATGAGGCGGGGACACCTTTCTTATATGGGCGTCGTGTGACGGTTTGGTTACTATCTGCGCTGTCCATCCTAGGTAAGGGATGCCACGTGCAGTGTTATGCTGCTCACACCGCACCGCGAGACGGCGATAGGTTGATAGTCTGTCGCGCCGATTGATGCCGGTCACTATGACGGGAGCATTGTGTTCGGAGCCTAGGGACCCAATATAGCACGCCCACGATGTCCGAGCGGCAAAAAATGGAACAGAATCCAACATCACACTTTTGACAAACCCACATAAATGGGCGTAAACAGATACATTGAACAACATTCTCAGGACGTCCCCTCCCGAGAAGGGGTGTAGGGCCCGTCACCTGTGCATTGTGGCCCCGCCGGACTGCACCGTCCACGAGGACACGGCGGCAGATGTGGTGTTTCCCACACCGACACTGCTATCGCGTTCCGACTGTGCGTCCTCGCCCCTGACCACACGATCACTAAGGGCTGACACATATGCTTTCTGTCCATCAGCGCAGAGGAGAGATTTCCTCGCTGACGAACACGCAGGGCCACTCCTCGGTGGCCGAGCTGGCGACCCGTTTTAATGTCACCCCAGAAACGATTCGTCGGGATCTCAAACAACTGGAGAATGCTGGATTATTGCAGCGGGTCCATGGCGGCGCCGTGGTGCATCAGTCTGGGCAGCAGTCGCGGCGTTCCTATGCGGCTGCGGAGCTCGAGCGTTCCCGCGAAAAGCGCACCATCGGTGAGCTCGCGGCCACTCTCATCCCGGACGGCCCCGCGGCCATTTTCATGGACGCCGGGACCTCGACAAATACCCTCGCCAGCGTGATGGCTGAGCGTTATAGCGAGCAGTCGTGGACGATTGTGACTAATTCCCTGTCCATCGGCATCACTTTGGCCGCCGCTGGGGTGCCCGGGGTGAATCTGGTGGGCGGCACGATGCGCGCCTTCACCCGCTCGGTCATTGGGGAGCAGGCTGTGGATACCATCTCCGCCTTGCGCGCTGATATCGCCATTATGGGCACGAACGGACTCAGCGAGGCTCATGGGTTGTCTACCCCCGATCCCTCTGAGGCAGCGATCAAAAGAATGATGGTGCAGAATGCTTCCACAGTGATTGCGCTGTGTGACTCGTCGAAATTCGGGCAGGACTACATGGTTACCTTCGCCGATATGAACGATGTGGACTATGTGGTTACCGATGAAAACGTCGACAGCCACTACAGAGACACCTTAGAAGCCCACGGAATAGAGGTCGTGCACCCGTGATCGTCACATTCACCCCCAACCCGAGCCTGGATCGCACGCTGTCGCTCGAGGAGCCGCTCAGCCCCGGCTCTGTGCAGCGTTTGAGCGAAACTATCGATTTCGCTGGCGGCAAGGGAATCAATGTGGCCCATGCCTGCGCCCTCGCCGGCGAGGATACCCTCGCCGTCTTACCTGCCCGCGCCACCGATCCTTTTCTTATGGTCATGCAGGAAACCCCCATTCCCTTCGAGGCCACTCCCTCCTCGGGCACGGTGCGCACGAATATCACCATCACCGATAGTGCCGGGGAGACCACCAAGCTCAACGGCCCCGGCCCCGTGCTCAGCCCGCTCGATGTGGATGCCGCCTTGTCTACGCTCGTCGAGCATGCGGCCAACGCCGATTACATGGTGCTGGCCGGTTCCCTGCCCCGCGGTGTGGACGTGGATTTCTATTGCACCGTGGCCCGCACGCTTCACGACGCCGTCCCGCAGCTTCCGCTCGCCATTGACACCTCCGATGACCCGCTGCGTGCCCTCGCACCGCAGCTGGAATCGCTCCAACTTGATGTGTTGAAGCCCAATGGTATGGAGCTGGGTCAGATTGTGGGTGTCTCTGGCGCCCAGCTTGAGGCCAGCGCCCAGGCGGGCGAGTACGCACCGGTGGCCGAGGCCGCCAGCCATCTCATCGCCCGGGGTCTGGGCACCTGCATCACCACTCTCGGCGCGGCCGGGGCGGTACTGACCACCGCAGAAGGCTCCTGGGTGGCCCGGAGCGAGGCGATCACCCCTGTCTCCACGGTCGGGGCCGGCGACTGCACCCTTGCCGGCTATGCCATGGCCCGTACCCGCGGCGATAGCCCCTGCCATGCCCTGAAGTTGGCGGTGTCCTATGGCACCGCAGCGACTCTCAAGCCGGGCACGATGATTCCGAGCGCCGCGGAGGCCGCAGCCATCCGGGTGGACGTCGACAAGCTATAAAGCGCACCGTAGAGCGAGGACACACCGCTTCATGACAGACTCCATCATCACCGAGTCCGTGGTCTCTGTGGACGTTGACTTAGGGGCGCGGCCCGCGGATGTCATTTCCGCATTGGCCACGCGCATTGCCGACGCCGGTCGGGCGAGTTCCGCCGCGGCGCTGGCCGACGCTGCGCTCGCCCGCGAGAGCTCTGCCGGCACGGGTGTCGCTGGCCGCGTCGCTATCCCCCACTGCCGCAGCTCCGCCGTCACTGAGCCCACCGTGGCCTTCGCGCGGCTGAGCCGTCCCGTGGATTTTTCCGGCCCCGATGGCGACGCCGATCTCATTTTCCTCATCGCCGCACCGGAGGACGGCAACGCCGAACACATGCGTATCCTCTCGCGATTAGCGCGGGCGTTGGTGCAGCAGGATTTCCGCACCGCGCTTCGCGACGCCAGCTCCCGCGAGGACGTGGTGCATGCGGTCACTGCTGCGCTCGCCACCACCAGGCGCCGGGCGCGCAGCACCACCTCTTCCCCGCAGCCGCGGATCCGCCGCATTGTGGCGGTCACCGCCTGCCCCACCGGAATCGCGCATACCTATATGGCCGCCGATGCTCTCAAAGCCGCCGCCGCAGAGCGCGCGGATGTGGACCTGCAGGTAGAGGCCCAAGGCTCCTCTTCGCTCGAGCCACTCGATCCGGCAGTGATCGCCGCAGCCGATGCCGTGATCTTTGCCAGCGATGTAGGCATACACGACCGCCAGCGCTTCGCCGCCACACCCGTGGTCGAGTCTGGGGTGAAGCGAGCAATCAACGAGCCGGCGACGCTGCTGGATGAGGCGCTTGCTGCGGCGGATAACCCCGCGGCACCCACCGTCGCGGAGGCCACTAGCGCCGCCGTCCCCGCCGCACGCCGTGCCGGGCAGGTCGGCTGGCCCATGCGCATGCAGCAGGCAGTGATGACCGGGGTGTCCTATATGATCCCCTTCGTCGCCGCCGGCGGTCTGCTGCTGGCCCTCGGCTATCTGGTGGGCGGGGTGGAGACCTCCAGCTACTGGCAAAGCATCCTCGCCCAATACTCACTCAGCACTCTGCCTCCGGCGGAGTTCATGAGTCAGACTGGCGCTGCCGTCTCCTTCGACCGGCCCGCGCTCGCGGTCTACATCGGCGCCGTGCTTATCGCCACAGGGCAGGCCGCGATGAGCTTCATCGTCGCCGCGCTCTCCGGCTATATCGCCTATGCGCTCGCCGATCGCCCCGGTATTGCCCCTGGTTTTGTGGGCGGCGCGATCTCGGTGGCGGTGGGCGCCGGATTCATCGGCGGGCTAATCACTGGGCTGATTGCCGGCGCGGTGAGCGCATGGATCGCCAGCTGGCGAGTACCGCAGGTGCTGCGCTCGCTCATGCCGGTGGTGATCATTCCACTGCTGAGCACCCTCAGTGTCGGGCTGGTGATGTTCCTGCTGCTAGCACGTCCCCTCGAAGCGGTCATGACGGGGCTTCGCCAGGGCTTGGCAGGCATGTCCGAATCCTCCGCAGTGCTGCTCGGCATCGTGCTCGGGGTGATGATGTGCGTCGATCTGGGTGGCCCAGTGAACAAAGCGGCCTATCTTTTCGCCACCGCTGGGCTCTCCACCGGCGATCAGGCCTCGCTGCACATCATGGCCGCGGTGATGGCGGCAGGCATGGTCCCACCGCTTGCGCTCTCGCTGGCCACGTGGCTGCGCGCCTCCGCGTTTAGCACGGCCGAGGTAGACAACGGCAAGTCGGCGTGGGTGCTGGGGTTGAGCTTCATCTCCGAAGGCGCGATCCCCTTCGCCGCCGCCGATCCGCTGCGCGTAATCCCCTCGATGATGGCCGGCGGTGCGGTCACCGGGGCGCTATCCATGGGCCTCGGCGTGGCCTCCCACGCCCCACATGGCGGCATCTTCGTACTTTTCGCCATCACGCCAATGACCGGCTTTCTCGTCTCTCTGCTCGCCGGAGTAACAGTAAGCACCGTGTGCGTGATCGCTACCAAGACTCTGATCAGATCCCGCTCGGCGCCGCACGGCACCACCGGCGCGGGCTCTGGTCACGAGAGAAATGCCACAGCGCAGGTTTAAGCTGCGGCATCTCTACTGAAACATCCCACCTCGGGTGTTACGCAAGCTGCTTTTATCCACGGATGTGACTATCCTTGGGTGAGAACTATTAAGGCCCCCTGCTTCAAAGTGGGGCTAGCGTAGACACCCTTTTATAGAAAGGACATTATCCATTATGGCTTCTAAGACCGTGACTGTCGGCTCCGCTGTCGGCCTCCACGCCCGCCCCGCCACCATCATCGCCGAGGCTGCCGGTGAATTCGATGAGGACATCTTCCTCAACCTCGTTGGTGACGACGACGAGGACACCGACGCCGCCTCCTCCCTGATGATCATGGCCCTCGGCGCCGAGAAGGGCGATGAGGTTGTTGTCACCTCCGACAACGCCGAGGCTGTGGAGAAGATCGCTGCTCTGATCGAGAAGGATCTCGACGCCGAGTAATTCTTCGCTCACGCAGATACATTTACTGCCGCCCACCACATGGTGGGCGGCAGTTGTCTTTGGCGCAGCTATGCGGACTATGAGCGGCGCTCCGCCGGGGCGTAGCGTCCCTCACCGAGGCTGCGGTAGAGCTTCATCATCACGGGATAGAACACGATGATCCCGGCAGAGCCCCAGGCGATACCTTCCAGCGAGATCGAGCCAATAGACAAGGTGAGATTGCCGATGCCGGCGACCAGCGCCACGGCTGCGGCCATGAGATTGACGGGGTTATTGAAATTGACGCGATTGTCCTGCCAGATCCGCACTCCCAGCATGCCGATCAAGCCATAGAGCACCAAGGTGGCGCCACCCAAGACGCCGACAGGAATGGTGAAAATTAGCGCCCCGAACTTCGGGATAAAGGCCAGCGCCACTGCGGTGAAGGCAGCGACCCAATAGGCGGCGGTGGAATAGACCTTGGTGGCGGCCATAACGCCGATATTCTCCGCATAGGTGGTGGTGCCGGAGCCACCAAAACCACCCGCGAGCATGGTGGCCATACCATCGGCCATGAGCGCATCGCCTGCCAGATCATCCATATCGCGGCCCGTCATTTCGGACACGGCTTTGACGTGGCCCACATTCTCCGCAATAAGCACAATCACCACCGGCAGGGTCACCAGAATCGCGCTGAGCTCGAAGTGCGGGCTGTGGAAGGTAGGCAGCCCCACCCATGGGGCGGCGTCGATAGTGTCCACGGCGCCCTCGGGCAGGTTGCCGGTCAGCGCGGCGAAGATCCAGCCCACCAGCACACCAATGAGGATGCCCAAACGGGAGACCATGCCGCGCCCGGCCACCGTGGCACCGAGAATCACCAGCAGCGTCACAGTGGCCACAAGCGGCTGGGTTTGGAAGTTTCCGGCCGCCGTGGGGGCGAGATTTAGCCCGATCAGTGCCACAATGGCGCCGGTCACCGCCGGCGGCATCACCGCGTCAATCACCTGCTTGCCTGCGGCTTTCACGATCACACCCACCACAACCAGGGTGAGGCCGGCAACGAGCACGCCACCGATTTGGGTGCCGATACCCGAGCCTTGGGTGGCGCTCAGCGGCGCGATGAAGGCAAAAGAGCTGCCCAAATAGGAGGGCAGCCGGTTGCGGGTGACGAGCAAGAAGAGCATCGTGCCCAACCCTGAGAACAACAACGTGGTGTTCACGGGGAAGCCGGTGAGGGTGGGCACCAGCAGGGTCGCGCCGAACATGGCGATCACATGCTGCATGCCAATACCGATGGTGCGCGACCAGCTCAGTCGCTCCTCGGGGGCCACCACAGCACCGGGCAGGATCCTTTTGCCATCGCCATGCACCGACCAGCCGAGGCCCAGCGGCCCCGTTCCGCCGCGGCCGGCACTCTCGCTCGAGCGGGACGAGGTGTCTTGAGATTTCGCGGGATTGTTCACAAACCCCCACTCTATAACGCCCAGCCTGCGCAGCAGAGAGCGCCTCGGCCTAGACGCTGCCCTTAAGGGCCCATCCTCGGCGGTGGCGCTGGCTGATCCGGCGAGGTGGCGTCGATAAGCGCTTGTGCCCTAGTGCGTGTGCACCACGTAGCGGGCGAGCTCCGCGGCCAGCTGGCGGGGCAGACGCACATCCATGGTGGTCCCCTCCTCGCCATACTCCTCGCCCAAGACGGTGGCCTGATCGTGCAGCCGCGCCACCACATCACCATCGGTGAAGGGAATGAGCATCTCCACATGCGCGTCGAGGCTATTGAGGAATAGCTCGATGCGGGCCTGCAGCTCCGGGATTCCCTCGCCCGTGTGGGCGGAGACGAACACGCAATCATCCAGCATGGCCTTCGCCTCGGCGAGCACCAGCGGATCTGCCTGGTCGATCTTGTTCACCACAATGATCTCCGGCGGGGCCTGGGTGTCTTGCTCACGCACGATATCGGTGATCACCTCATTCACGGCCTCGATCTGCTTCAGCGGGAAGGGATCAGAGCCATCAACCACGTGCAGCAGCAGATCGGCCTCGAGGATCTCCTCCAGTGTGGAGCGAAACGCCTCCACCAAGTGGGTGGGCAGATGCCGAACGAAACCGACCGTGTCGGTGAAGATCACGCTGCGACCATCGGCGAGCTCGGCGCGCCGGGTGGTGGGGTCCAGAGTGGCGAATAGCGCATCCTCCACCAGCACACCGGCGCCGGTGAGGGCATTGATCAGCGAGGACTTGCCGGCATTGGTATAGCCGGCGATGGCGATTTGCGGGGTGGTCGAGCGCTGGCGGCGGGCGCGCTTGATATCGCGGGAGGTCTTCATCCCCGCGATCTCCTTGCGCAGCTTGGCCATATCCGAGCGCAGGCGGCGACGGTCCGCCTCAATCTTGGTCTCACCTGGGCCGCGCAGGCCAACGCCACCATTCGACCCGGCGCGACCGCCGGCCTGGCGGGACAGCGCCCCACCCCAACCGCGGACGCGGGTGATGAGGTATTCCATCTGGGCGAGCGCCACCTGCGCCTTACCCTCATTGGACTTCGCGTGTTGGGCGAAGATATCGAGAATGAGCATGGTGCGGTCGACGACCTTCACGTCCAGGGCCTTCTCGAGGGCGATCATCTGGCCCGGGCTGAGTTCGCCATCGCAGACCACGGTGTCGGCGTCGGTGGCCTCCACGAGGTGGCGCAGCTCGGTAACCTTGCCGGCGCCGATATAGGTTCCTGGGTCCGGTTTATCTCGCTTTTGGTAGAGCACCTCGACGACCTCCGAGCCGGCGGTTTCGGCTAGGGCTTGCAGCTCGGCGAGGGTGGCCTCGATTTCGGCGCTGGTGCCCTCGGTCCATACGCCGACGAGGATGACGCGCTCGAGGCGGAGCTTGCGGTACTCCACGTCATAGCCGTCATCGCGCTCGGTGCGGCGGATCTGGGTGTCGCGGGTGATGTGGCGGAAGCGGCCGCGCTCCTCGAGCTCAAGCTCACCGGTGGTGGGGGCCTCGGTGGTGGGGGCCTCGGCGGGTTTGGCAGAAATGAGTCCGGTGTGGTCTCGACCGGCGTCGCGTTCCTCCGGCACCACGGTGGGCCGGTGATCGCGGAATGCCTCAGTCATAAGTTCATCATGAGAATCTGTCATCGTATCCGCGATACTACAGTAGTGCGCGTCTCACCTGCGACATTCCTTCTCACGGGCGCCCTTGTCTGCCCACGGTGGGCACTGCGCCCTTCCCTGCCGCCGCTTATCGACGTCTTAGTCACGCGGTGGCAGCGGGCTGAGGCTGAGGGTGACGATTCCTCCCTTGCTCTCACCTTGGGTGGGGACCTCGCAGGAGCCATGGGCGGTGCAGCTCGCACAGGAGCGGGAGGTGGAACACGCCGATACTTGGAGTTTCCGGGTAAGCAGGTTCATTCTTTCGAGCTGTTCGAGGCCGGCGCGAATAACGGAGGGGCTCAAGCCGGTGGCAGCGGAAATACTGCCGATGGTGCTGCTGCCGTGCAGGATGGCACTGCGGATGGCGCTGAGCGGGCGTACCGGTGCGGTGGAATCAGTGCTGGCTTCGGAGGGGGTCGTCGACGATGGTGCGGTCATGACAATGTCACTGCCTTGAGATAGGAGAAGAAGGACTGGCCGGGCGAAGTATCGCGGGGCCGAGATGGTGCCACGCCGCTCGCCTTGCAGCGAATGGTGCTGGCCACACGATGCGCGTTTATACGCATCGTGCAGGCGCGGCAATGATGGATAGGGCCTAGCTGGGCAGTGGGTTTAGAGGATGAGCCTGAGCACCTGGAAGACGGCGACGGCTAATACCCACGCGGTCAGCAGCTGGAAGCAGATGCCCACCACGGTCCACTTCAGGCCGATTTCTCTGCGCTGTGCGGCCAGCGTGGCCACACACGGGGTATAGGCGAGGATGAAGATCATAAATGCCCAGACTGCGGCGAGAGTATGGCCGCCGGAGGTCTTCTCGAAGTCACCGCGGACGGCCTTCGCCAGCGGCGAGGATGCCTGTTCTGTGGGGGTGTCATCGGTGACATCGTCGAGCGCATAGGTTTGCGCCCAGGAGGCGATCACGGCCTCCTTGGCCACGAATCCGGTAATCAGGGTGCCGGTGATGGACCAGGAACCGAAACCGGCCGGCTCGAATATCGGCGCGATCGTCTCAGAGACCTGGCCGTAGACGCTTTCGCGGGGGCTGAGGTTCTCATCGGCGAAGGAATACTCGTCGGTGACGGGGATGGATTGCAGCAGGAACACCACGGTGACGGTGGCAACGATAATCGTGCCGGCGGTGTGCAAGAAGCCGCGCAAGCGTACCCAGGCCGAGGCCAGGGTCAGCCGCAGCCGGGGCACCTGGTAGTCGGGCAGGTCGATCACGAGCGGATCCGAGGGCATATTGCGCCACAGGGTGCCGCGCATCAATAAACCGGTGCACACAATCAGCACGATCGAGATGAGGTACATGGCAAATACCGTGGTGCCTGCGTGCTGCGGGAAGAAGGTCGCCGCGAGCATCACATACACCGTCAGCCGCGCCGAGCAGGAGGTGAAAGGAATCAGCAGTGCGGTGAGCAGCCGCTGGCGCGGGTTGGGTAGCACGCGCGTGGCCGAGATCGCCGGAACATTGCAGCCATAGCCCACAATCAGTGGGATGAAGGCGGTGCCGGGCAGGCCGATGGTGCGCATGACGCGATCGGTCACCACGGCCGCACGGGCCATATAACCGGAGTCTTCCAACACGGCCAAGCAGATAAACATCAACGCCATCAGCGGGGCGAAGGTGAGCACCATGCCCACACCGGCAATGATGCCATCGACCAGCAGGGCCTCGATCACTCCCCCGCCGAGTCCCACCGCGCCGAGCAGGGATCGAGCGCCATCGCTCACCGGGCCGCTGAAGAGGTTATCGAGGGCGTCTTGCAGCGGCACTGCCACGGTGGTGGTGATCTGGAAGACCAGCCACATCACTCCGAGGAACACGAGCAGCCCCGCCCAGCGGTTCAGCGCCACGGCATCGATCTTCTCCGACATGCTGGGGCCGTGCTCGCCCTCGTTATTCACCGCAGCCTGGACGGCCGCGTCGATATAGGCGAAGCGTTCATCGGCGGCGTCGAACTCATCCGCGGGCGCTTGTCGACGCTGTGTCTTCGGCGTGTTGAGCTCCAATTCCACCGCCTGCGGCAGGGCCTCAACATTCTTCATGCGCCGTGGATCCACGTCGATCACCGGCATGCCCAGTGCCGCGGACAGGGCGCGGGCATCCACCGGCACGCCCTTGGCGGCAGCCATATCGTTTTTACTCAGGGCCACCACAACCCGCAGGGGCTGCTCGGCCAGCTGGGAGATCATGTACAAACTGCGGGCCAAGTTGGAGGCATCCACCACGGCGATCACGCAGTCGGGCTTCTCCTCATCGGGGCCGTCGATGAGCACATCGGCGGTGAGTTGCTCATCGGGGCTGACGGGATCCAAGGAATAGGCGCCGGGGAAATCGATGAGATCGAAGGTATGTCCATTGTGCTTCCACAGCACACGCGAGGTTTCTACCGTGGTGCCCGGCCAGTTACCGGTGCGGGCTTTGGTGCCGGTGAGGGCGTTGAGCAGGGTGGACTTGCCGGCGTTGGGGGATCCGACGAGGGCCACCACAGGGGTTCCCTCGGGGGCGGCGACGCCGTGGGTAGAGCAGTGACAAGACGATGGTGAAGCCACGGGCTGGCCTCTTTTCTTCAAATTATGGGGTGAACGGAACACTCCGTCGGGGGATATGCTCTGGCGGAGCGCAGGATGATGCGGCGCCACATCGTGTACGGCCACGCATGGTGGCGCAGGCACGGGGGCGACAACGCAGATATCAGCTAAGGCTGGGCGTATTAGACCTGCAGACGCATTGCTCGCGCGGTATGGGCATCAAGCGCATAGCGGGAGGAGCCGACGCGGACAACAACGCCGCCGCCGGCTGTGTGGTGAGTGATCTCAATCGAGCAGCCTTCACGGAATCCGAGCTGGGAAAACCGGCGGTAGCACTCGGGGCTGACGTTATCGTGATCGATGCCATCGAGGCGGCCGCGCTGACCTTTCTCCATCTCGGCGAGAATTGCAATCATGGATGACCTCTTATCAGTTTCAAAGGGTGAACTATCTAATCCTAACGCCGCGCGACAAGCCAAGGCTATGCTGGCCGAGTATGAGAATACTCTCAGTGAGTAATGCCTCACCTGCCCAGCATTGATGGACCACACTCGATGCGCGCTGTCGCGGCCCTCACACCCCTCCCGCGGCTTTCCGCCGCCGCGCGCGACCCCGTGGGTGCCCCCGCCACATCGAGCGCTTCTACCCCACCCGCTGAGAGGGAAAAACGCAGGTCATACTGCGCTGTGGTTATTACCACAGAAATCCACGGATTATCTAGGGAAAATACCGTGGGCTGTATTTTTATCTCGTTGTGTCCTTGCCTACCATGAGTCTCATGACCAGTGACCTTAAAAGTATCGGCATGGACTTCCCCGAGTGGCAGGACGCAGTAGAGGCCGCTATCTCCTCCAACCAGCTCGCCGTCACCGGCGAGGTCGGCGATGGCCAGCTTGTGCAGTTCACCGACGCCTCCGGCGCCCAGATCAACATTCTGGCCGCCGAGCCCTTCTCTACCTATGCGGGATTCCTCTCCCCGCTCGTGGCGCGCGGTCATGTCACCATGGTCAATGACGTACTCGGCCAGATCGAGGTGCTCGATGATCACGACGAGACCATCACCACCCTCACCGCCAATATCGCCCAAGGGCCGCTGCTCGTAGAGGAAGGCCAGCAGCGATTCCAAGAGCTGTCCATTACCGCTCTGGGTATTTCTTTGGCCGGTTTTAGCGACCCCGATAGCTATATCGCCTCCAGCACTGGGCTGAAGCTCGGCACGGTCCTCTCGCACGGCGCCGAGATCATCGCCTCCGGAGATGGCTCGACCCCGCCCGACTCCGCCGCCCAGATCGCCTTCCAGGTCTCCCACTCGGAGTACCGCACCAATGCCCTGACCGGGCAGCGCTTCATTTATGTGCGCGTCTCCTCTCCCTTCCCAATGGATCTATGCCTGCCCGCCGATTCTGATCTGCCCGCCCCGGGCACGGTGATTGCTGGGCGTGTGTCTCTGACCGCATCCATCCTTGCCCCCAGTGGTGGCGGCTGCGGCTCCGGCGGCGGTTGCGGTTGCGGCTCGGGAGGCTGCGGCAGCCACTAGCCCGCTGGGCACAGGCGGGGAACAATTCTTGAGCACGACTCGTTGCCCCCATGTCCCCCATCATCTAGTGAGCAACTCGCCGCCGCGAGGACAGAAAGGAGCGCAGTGCGAAACCATTGGCCGTCCCTCGACTGGACCCACTACATACTGCTGGTGTGTTGTGTCGCCCTCATCGTCTTCCTGCGCTTCGAAGGCATCATCTTGGTGCTGCTGGTCTCCGGCGTGGTGTGGTACACCCTGCGCAATCGCCCCGATAGCAAGGAGACGGCCGCCGTGGTCTCCTCCATCCGCTATTCCGCTGAGGATATTCAAGACACCATCAGCGAGTACGAGCGCTTCCTCACCGGCACGGACACCGATTCCATTGCCGATCGCACCTTGCAACGGCCGGCGCTGGCCGATCCCGATTGCACTGACCCAGATATTGAAGAGTTCCACCACGAGTACTCCACGGCCAAGCGCTTCCTTAATCGCCTGAACTCCAAGCTGGAAACCCACGATACGATCCCGCAACTGGAGTCTTTGCTGGCGATCACCGATCGTCGTGCTGCCGCGCTCGAGGAGCGCTATCAAAGCGCCCGGCGCGCCGCACTTCGTCTCGGCCACGACTACAGCTAATCCTTACTCCTCCACTGGGTCTTCGCCGTCAATATATCCCCACTGCCGCAGCAGCGCTTGTGCCTGCTCGAGCGGGTTGTCTGCGGCGTCAATCCAGGTGATACGCGGATCGCGTTTAAACCAGGAGCGCTGGCGGCGCACATAGCGGCGGGTGGCGCGCACCGTGTCTTCATAGGCCTGCTCGGCCGTGATCTCTCCGCGCAGATGCGCCAATACCTGGGCGTAGCCGATCGCCCGCCCAGCCGTCGAGCCGGCAATAAGCCCGCGCTCGCGGAGGCTGCGGACCTCCTCAATGAAGCCGTGGTCAAACATCTCGTGGGTGCGCTGCTCGATACGCGGGCCCAGCCAGTCCATATCGACCGCGAGTCCCAGAAGATGCGTGCCCCACCGCGGCGGATTGTCCTTCGGCGGCTGGGAGGCGGCATAGGGCTTGCCGGTCAGCTCGATGACTTCAAGGGCGCGTACATTGCGCCGCGGGTCATTCTCCTCGATGATCTCCGCTGCCGCGGGATCCACGGCCCGCAGTCGCTCATGCATGCCGGCAGGGCCGATCTCTTCTTGCAGCGCCATATAGCGGGCCCGCACCTGCGGGTCGGTGGGCGGAAACTCCCACTGATCCACCACCGATTGCACATACATCATGGAGCCACCCACCAAGACTGGGACTGTGCCGGAACTCCGGAGATTCTCCACCACCCCGCGCGCGATCTCGCCGTATTCGGCCACCGAGGCGGTGTGGGTGACATCCCAGATATCGAGCAGGTGATGGGTGATTCCGCCGCGCTCTGCTGGGCTGAGCTTGGCGGTTCCGATATCCATCCCGCGGTAGAGCTGCATGGAGTCGATATTGACCACCTCGCCGCCGAGCTGCTGGGCCAGGGCGATACCGAGACTCGACTTGCCGGAGGCGGTGGGGCCAACAATGGCGAGGGGGGTGCACTGGCTCATGCGGCCATCTCCCACTGCGCCACGAAGCGGCCTACCCCGCCAGTGGTGTCTTCTGCGAGTAGCTGCTGCGACGTGACCTGCTCACGCAGCGTCCACAACTGCCTCCAGGGCTTTGGGTCGAGCACCCCAGCCCGATAAAGATCGCGGTCGTGCCACTGCTCGGGGGCATCGCCGCGAAGCAGCTCACGCACATAGCTTTGGGCATCCTCGGCCTCGGGGTGGAAGCCACCGGGGGCCCGCTCGGTCAATGTCACGGGGCCATCGGCGAGCACGATCACCAGCTCGGCGTCGACAAGCGCCTCTATCTCCTCGGCACAGGCAGTGATCTTCTGTTCTTGCTCACCCAGCAGGAGGCGGGCGATGATCTCGCCTAAGAGGTGTCCGTCCTGGGCGCGCGGCAGCTCCACCCCAGGCGCCCAGGCGCTGAGCGAACCGGTGAGCTCGGTGCGGCATTCTGCAGCCGCCGAGCGCACCACAGCGATGCTATCGACAGCGGCGGCGCGCGTGCTCAGGATGCTGCGGGCCGCCTGGCGCAGGCGCGCTGATCCCTCATCATGGGGAGAGACCCCCTCGATCAATGCTGGGGAGGAGGGAATGACCACGATGTGCCGCACAGACAACTCCAGACCTTGACTGATTTTTCCTCGGAAATTTAGCTTAAACCATAGGTGCCGCCACCTAGGGTTCTCCCCTACGTGCCCCCAGCAGAGGTGCTAGGGTTTTTGTCAGTTCGTGTTTATTGGCAGCCGTGCCGCGCGGCAGCGTTACAGACTTATAAGGATTCCTCACGCCATGACTACTCCCCCGAGCCCCACACCAGGTCCGCGTCCAGGCCCCCGCCCCGGCGTCACCCCCGGAGCCATGCCGGGAGCCACGCCCGCGCCGCGCCCCAGCGCGGTAGCACGGCCGGCGGCACCGCATGCTGTGCATATCCCGAAGTCGGATCCGTCCCGCTTCGGCCGCATCGACGAGGACGGCACTGTCGTGCTCATCACCAAGGCCGGTGAGCGCGTGATCGGCTCGTGGCAGGCCGGTTCCCCCGAGGCCGGTTTGGCCCACTACGCACAACGCTTCGCTGATCTCGCCACCGAGGTCGAGCTGCTCGAAGCCCGCCTCAAGGCACATCCGGACGATGCCGCCAATATTCGCACCTCGGCGGCCGCGCTCCGGGAGTCCCTGCCCGAGGCCACCGTGATCGGCGATGTGGACAATCTCGATGATCGCCTCGCGGAGATCATGAACGAGTCCGTGGAGGCCGGTGAGGAAGCCAAACAGCGCAAGGCCGAGCGCCGCGCCCGGGCCATCGCCCGCAAGGAGGAGCTCGCCGCCGAGGCAGAGAGCATCGCCGCGGACTCCACCGAGTGGAAGGCCGCCGGGGATCGCCTGCGCGCCATCTTGGATGAGTGGAAAACCATCCGCGGTATTGATCGCGCCACCGATGATGCGCTGTGGAAGCGCTACTCCAAGGCCCGCGATAGCTTCAACCGCCGCCGCGGCTCGCACTTCGCGGAACTCGACCGCAACCGCGCCGCCGCCCGCCGCACCAAAGAGGCACTGGTGGCCAAGGCTGAGGAACTCAAGGACTCGACCGACTGGAACGCCACCGCTGGGGAGTTCCGCGAGCTGATGAAGCAGTGGAAGGCTGCCGGACGCGCCCCGCGCGAGGTAGATAATGCCCTGTGGGCCTCCTTCAAGGCCGCCCAGGATCACTTCTTCCAGGCCCGCAATGCCCTCAATGAGCAGCGGGACAAGGAGTTCCAAGCCAATGCCGAGGCCAAGGATGCGCTGATCGCGGAATACACCCCGCTGATCACCCCAGAAAAGGACCTCGAGGCCGCCCGCGCCAAGCTGCACGAGCTGCAGGAGAAGTGGGAGGCTATCGGCTATGTGCCGCGGGCGAAGATCCGCGAGTACGACTCCAAGATCAAACAACTCGAGGACAAGGTGGCACGCGCCGCTGATGAGCAGTGGCGTCGCACCGACCCCGAGGTGCAGGCCCGCGCCCAGCAGTTCCTCGACCGCGTGGAAGAGTTCACTAACCAGGCCGCCGAGGCCGAGAAGGCCGGCAAGACCAAGGACGCCGAGAAATACCGCGCCCAGGCCGCCCAATGGCAGGAATGGGCCGACGCCGCCACCCAGGCGGTAGACAACCTCTAGGCCCTCAAGCAGCGTTTCTTCACCCCGCCACCCACGAGACAGCCCACCCGGCTCTCTCGTGGGTGGTGGTCTTTGTGGCGGCAGGTGGCCGCCACGCAGCAGGCATGGGCCCACCGTTTAAGCTGGGTGGACGATGACTGTCTATCACTTCTCCCCCATCACCGCCCTGCCGCGCACCGATGCGATCAATACCAACCTCAAAACCCTCGCGCTGAGCGATGGTTTCCGGGCGCAGATGCTCGCCGGCACCGCTGATCGTTCCCTCTCCGTGGAGCGGCTGTGTTCCTGTCTCATCCCCGCCCCCGATGCGCGCAGCACCATCCTGCTGCTCAGCGCAGATCACGATCTGCAGCTCAGGCCCGCGTCCGCGCTGGATAACAGCGTGGCCCTGCCCACGGCCGCTGCGGGCGCGGCAGAGGCGGACACGGCTACGGCGCACGCCGTGGATGAGGTGGTGGATTTTAGCTATGGCATCATCGTCTCCCTGCCGCTGCTGGAGGACGGCTGCGCCGCCACCGTGGAGCTCATCGCCGATGTGGAGGAACTCGTGCTGCCCGGCGAGGAGATGAGCGAGCAGCAGCGCCAGCGCTACTACTACGCACTCGAGCTGGCGCGGGTATTCGCCGCGCGTGCCGAACGCACTCTGCTCACCACCTGGCTGGAGCAACCGCCCGTGGATACCGGCGATGATCAGGCCCCCACTGAGCTCCCTTATGCGCAGCTATTGCAGAACGCCGGGTTCTCCCCGGTGCTGCACACCGTCCAAGGCTATGTGCCGCTGCCCGTCACCGCCCCCACTAGCGCAAGTTGGGAGCGGCTGCACTCCGCAGTGGCTCAGGATGGCAACGACGCGCCGGTGCGTTTCGAGTACTTCTGCGATGAACTACCCAGCTATGTGCGACAGCAGGTCACTGAGCTTTATGCGCTGGCGGATAGCGACGCGCCGCGGCGCGACTTCGTGGGAGAAAACGAGCGCTGGGACCGTGGCCGCTTAGATGCGATCACTCGCCTCGCCCAGGAAAATGGCACCCGCACCCACTTCGGTCTGCTCCTGAGCGGCCACGGCGAGGCGAGCAGCGTGCTGGCCTTAAGCGTGATCGCCCAAGCCACTGGTTCCCGCGAGGATGTGGCCGAGCAGAACGTCACCGTCACGGCGCGCTCGGTCCGCGGGTGTGGGGCGGGGCTGCTGGTGAAGCAGGAACTGCTGCGCACGCTGCATGCGAAAGACCCGCGGCTAGCGCGGGTCTATACCTCTGTGGAGGTGTCTAATAAGCCGATGCTGGCGGTGAATACGGCGTTGGGCTTCCACCCGATTAGTCGGGCCTCGGCCTATCAGCGTCGTCGCGCGCTGAGCGCCTAATCCTCAGCCTCGGTGGTGTCGGTGTTGCGGGGGCGGTGGCGCTCCGAGGCCTTCTTGCGGCGATCATCGACGAATAGCGGGCTGTCCTCATAGCGGGAGAAGCGCCGCCCCACGCTTGCCTCACGCTGGGCGTCGGCCACGGGATCATCCGAGCCGGCTTCGCGGCGGGCATCTTCAATATCGAGCTGTTCTTCGCTGCGGCGGAAGATCAGCCCCGTCATGATCAGCAAGAAGGCGATCGCCACGATACCGCTTAGAGCGGCACCAAACTCGGTGCCCGAGGAGCCCTCGGCGCGCAGCCGGGTCTGCCCCATCCAGATCATGAACATCGCAGCAGTGCCCGTGATGCCGGCGAATACCCAGTTGATGTAGGTCAGCAGCATGCTTCGCGACGCCACCACCGCGAGGTTGACCACCACCATCGACACCAGCCCCAGAATCACAAAGAGGCGTTCGAGCGGGGTGGCTCCAAATTCGAGGGCCTGATCGTTCATCACCAGGATGTCGAAGCCATTGGCTTTGCCGGTGAAGGGAAGGATAAGGGTGATGAGAAACAGCACGAAAACGGCGATCAGGCTGATCCACGTGGAGCCCATGTCCACCTTTTTCGCTGCCTGCTTCTCAAGGCCTGCGAGATCATCGGCCGAGAGTAGCTTCTTCTCGGCGGGGGTGTTCGCTTTATCCACTAGGGGTTCATCTCCACTGTGTAGTCGATTCCATCCACGTGCGCGACCACGTGGTGTGGCCTGCAGATACTAGAACGGAGGGCGCAGCGGGGTTGCCGGTGCGCACTCCCCACATATTGTAGGCGAGACTCGTCTCCAGCCCTAGGACGAGGGGCGGATACCCGGCAGGCCGAGGCCCACCCCCACTGGCTCGGTCGTGGGCCGCTTCCCGATCTCGGACATGTCGCCTGCCTTGGTGCGGCGGTGGCTCAGCACGCCGGCGTCGGCGAGCAGGAAGTGCGGCGCGGAGTCCGTGACGGTCACCGTCACCACATCGCCTGGGCGGATCTGCTCTGCCATATCCTCACCCTGGGCGTCGATGGGGTTGAAGTGCACCAGGCGGCCATCGCGGGCACGGCCCGAGACGCGCTTGGTGGCGCTGTTCTTCCGGCCACCGCCGGCCTGCACCAGCAGCTCTACCTCGCGGCCATGGAAGGCGGCGTTTTCCTCTTCGCTAATGCGCTCCTGCAGTGCCAGCAGCCGCTCATAGCGGTCTTGGACAATCTCCTTGGGGATCTGATTGGCCATCTCCGCAGCGGGAGTACCTGGGCGCGGCGAGTACTGGAAGGTATAGGCGCTGGAGAAGCGGGACTTCTCTACCACATCGAGGGTGGCTTGGAAATCTTCCTCGGTTTCACCGGGAAAGCCGACAATGATGTCGGTGGTGATGGCGGCGTGCGGGATCTTCTCCCGTACCTCATCGAGGATGCGCAGGAACTTGCTGGTGCGGTAGCTGCGGCGCATCTTCTTTAACACCTCATCGGAGCCGGACTGCAGCGGCATGTGCAGCTGCGGGCACACCGTGGGGGTCTCGGCCATGGCGTCGATAACGTCGCTGGTGAACTCTGCCGGGTGGGGGCTGGTAAAGCGCAGCCGGTCCAGCCCTTCGATCTCCCCGCAGGCGCGCAGCAGCTTGGAAAAGGCGCTGCGATCGCGCTCGAGATCGGGGTCGACGAAGTTCACGCCATAGGCGTTGACGTTTTGCCCCAAAAGGGTCACCTCAGACACGCCCTGATCCACGAGGGCCTGCACCTCGGACAGGATATCGCCGGGGCGCCGGTCCTGTTCCTTGCCGCGGAGGCTGGGAACGATACAGAACGTGCAGGTGTTATTGCAGCCCACCGACACGCTCACCCAGCCGGCATAGGCGGATTCGCGCTTCGCCGGCAGTACTGAGGGGAATTGTTCGAGGGCGTCGACGATCTCGACCTCGGCGTGGCGATTGTGGCGGGAGCGCTCCAGAAGCGTCGGCAGCGAGCCGATATTGTGGGTGCCGAACACCACATCCACCCACGGCGCTTTAGACACCACGGTGTCCTTGTCCTTTTGCGCCAAGCAGCCGCCCACGGCGATCTGCATGCCCGGGTGCTTATCCTTCACCGAGCGCAGATTACCGAGGGTGCCATAGAGGCGCTGATCGGCATTATCGCGCACGGCACACGTATTAAACACCACGAGATCCGGGGTGGCGCCTTCTTCCGCCGGCACGTATCCGGAATCTTCGAGCAGACCGGAAAGACGCTCCGAGTCGTGCACGTTCATCTGGCAGCCGAAGGTACGCACCTCATAGCTGCGGGCGGAGTCGGACACAAGCCTGGCTTTTACACTGTGCTGATTATGGGGGTGAGACACGGGTAGTCATTCTAACGATCTGGGTCGAGCCAACATAATGCAGCAATCGAGGGCCGATGGCCTCAGAGACAGACCACTCCAGCAGCACCCCTGCTATAGCGAGTAGATGGACGCCCCCGCAGGCCGGCGCCACAGCCATGAGGCTTTAGTCTTCGAGTTCTGCGATCCTCGCGTCGAGGGCGGCGATGGCAATACCCATGCTCATGTGTTGGGCGAAACCACGACGAGCGAGGGCGCCGACGATGCGGCGCAGGTACTTATTTCTTTCCGCGAAATCGGCGGGCGGCCGCGCAATAGAACGGGCTTTCTTTTCCGCCACGGCCTCGGCCACGCTGCGCTCATCGCTGTCATCGACCTGCTCCAGCGCCTCGGCGCGGGTATCGGCGGTGATTCCCTTATCTCGGAGTTCGCGGTTGAGGACGGCGCGGCTTTTGCCTTTGCGGTGACGCTGCCGCACCCATTCCGAGGCAAAGAGGGCATCGTCGATGAGGCGTTGGGAGATGAGATCATCGATGACCGCGTCTACGACCTCGGGTGGATAGTCATAGCCGAGTAGCCGTATCCGCATCTCGTGTTCCGAGCGCATGCGGTGGTTGAGGAGAACAAGCGCCTTGGCGCGCACGGTCTGGCGCTCTTCTTCCGCGTGCTCGTCGAAGAGCCCGGGATTGCCCTCGCGCTCATAGCGTTCGAGGGCCTCGGCGAGCGCCCGCAGCTTAGCGTTTTTCTCCTCCCAAGACTCGGCGCTGTGCTGTGTCATTACTCTTCAGAGTCGTCTCCCAGATCGACATCATCAAAGTCCACATTGGGCACCATGTCCACCGGATCGTCGGTAAGCGCGTCATCGTCCTCGAGATTGGCGTATTTGCCCACCTTGAGCTTGCGCAGGATCTTATCCTCGATCTCATTGGCCAGCTCGGGGGTGTCCTTCAAATGCAGGCGCACCTTTTCCCGGCCCTGGCCGAGCTGATCGCCGTCGTAGGTAAACCACGAACCGGATTTCTTCACGATGCCATTTTCCACGGCGAGGTCAATGATCGAGCCCTCGCGGGAGATACCTTCGCCGTAGATGATGTCGAACTCCGCCACCTTAAACGGCGGCGAGACCTTGTTCTTTACCACCTTCAGCTTGGTGCGGTTACCCACCGCATCCTGGCCGTCCTTCAGGGTCTGGATGCGGCGCACATCGCAGCGCACCGAGGAGTAGAACTTCAAGGCCTTACCACCGGTGGTGGTTTCCGGCGAGCCAAACATCACGCCAATCTTCTCGCGCAGCTGGTTAATGAAGATCGCCGTGGTGCCCGCGCTGTAGAGAGCGCCGGTGAGCTTACGCAGTGCCTGGCTCATCAATCGCGCCTGCAGGCCCACGTGGCTATCGCCCATATCGCCTTCGATCTCGGCCTTCGGGGTCAGCGCGGCCACCGAGTCCACCACAATGATGTCGATAGCACCGGAACGCACCAGCATATCGGCGATCTCGAGGGCCTGTTCGCCGGTATCAGGCTGGGATACCAGCAGCTGGTCGGTATCCACGCCCAGTTTGCGGGCATAGTCCGGATCAAGGGCGTGCTCGGCGTCAATAAAGGCGGCGATACCGCCAGCGCGCTGCGCCTCGGCTACCGCGTGCAGCGCCACGGTGGTCTTACCGGAGGACTCCGGACCGTAGATCTCTACAATGCGGCCACGCGGGAAGCCGCCAATACCCAGCGCAATATCGATAGCGGTATTGCCCGAAGAGATCGCTCTAATCGGCGGGCGATTCTCATCACCCAGGCGCATAATTGAGCCCTTGCCAAAGTCCTTCTCAATCAGCGCCATGGCCGATTCGAGGGCCTTGGCCTTATCATTCGACGCACCCTTGGGGGTCTTCGACTTGGTCTTGCGTGCTGCCATTGTTGTCTTGTCTCCTGCTATCGCTTGGTTTTTTCATCGATGCGCCGTCTGGCGCCACGCTACCGGAGGGGTCGAGCCACCGATATCTTCTATAGACGTCTCCGGCTCCTGCAGCGGTTCCGCCACGCGAGTCTCCTCTGGTGGCGCACTGGGCGGCGCGCTCGAGGATCACCCTAGCGCCCGCGTGCGACACTATCGAACAGATTACGGGCACACATGTTCTAATGCAACTTTCGTTATCCCAGTACAGCCCTTCTCGCCGCGCTAGTCATCCACACCCAATTGCCGTTCGGCTGGGACATCAAAATCCGCACAGAGATGCCACCAGATATCACGCAGATCAGTGCCCTCTCCCTCCATGAGCTCGGCGGCAGTCTGCCCCCAGCGGCTGAGCACATGGGAACGCACGATCCACTGACCGTACTGCTGCCCGAACTCGTCTGTGACGAGCTTCAGGAATTGTGTTTCGCGCATAGCGCCCATCGTAACCCGCTTAGGTTTCTCGCCTACAGCGCCCCATCCAGTCCCGCGCGTTGTCGCGCCCTAGGACAACGTCGATAAGCGAAAAGAACTTCTCTGCGCCCCATGTTCATAGGCGCTGTCAACGACTACAGTAAGACACACGTTTTGTTTCTTCTCAGGGGACACTAAGTCGCTGCCGCCTGCTGAGGGTGGCTGCGGTGTGCCGTGTCCGCTGAGATCCGCCCCTATTGTGATTATGTTTTAAGGATTTCCCACTTATGGCCGCCTCTCCCTCCCGCTCCACAGTGCGCGATATCTCCTATATCGCGGTATTTACCGCGTTGATCATCGTCTTCGCGTTCGTCACTATTCCCGGCGCCGCCGGCGTGCCCATCGTGCTGCAGAACGCGATCGTGGTGCTCGCGGGCCTCGTATTGGGTGGTCGTCGCGGTTTCTACACTGCGGGGCTGTTCCTGCTCATCGGCATGCTGGGGCTGCCGGTGCTGGCGGGCGGCCGTTCCACCCTCGCGGCGTTGGCGGGGCCGACGATCGGCTATCTCTTTGGCTATCTCTGCAGCGCGTTCATCGCTGGTGTTATCGCCTATAAGGCGCGGCCGCGCAACAAGAGCAACCTGGTGATCGCGGTGAGCTTCGGTGCCTTCGTGGGTCTGCTCGCCCAGTACCTGCTCGGCGCCATCGGTCTATGGCTGCGCGGCGATATGGCCTTCGGTGAAGCCATCGTCATCCACGGCACCTTCCTGCCCTTGGACGCGCTGAAGTTCGCGGCCGCTGCCGCCATCGCTGTCGGCGTGCACTCGGCATTCCCCGACATCATGGCCGAGGAGAAGCGCCGCCGCGAGCCCTCCCACACCACGATCTAGATGCCGCGCATCGTCTTTTCCTCCGCCAGCATCAGCTTTGATGGCGAGCGGGTGCTCGATCCGATCTCGGTGGAGCTGAAGGAGCAGCGCATCGGCATCATCGGCGCCAATGGCGGCGGCAAATCCAGCTTCATCCGGCTGATCAACGGCCTCGGCGAGCCCACCAGCGGCTCGGTGAGTGTCGACGGGCTCGAGGTCGCCACACACGGCAAGAAGGTACGGCGCAAAGTCGGTTTTGTTTTCACCGACGCCGAAAATCAGATCGTAATGCCCCGCGTGGAAGACGATATTCGCTTTTCTCTCAAGCGCCTCAAGCTCAGCTCGACCGAGCGTGATGCCCGCGTCGAGGAGGTTATGAAGCGTTTCGGGCTGAGCGACTATCGGGAGCACTCCCCGCATACGCTCTCCGGCGGGCAGAAGCAGCTGCTGGCTTTGGCTGCGGTGCTGGTGATGCGCCCGGAGGTGCTCATCGCCGATGAACCGACCACTCTCTTGGATCTGCGCAATCGCGAGCAGCTGCGCCACATTTTCGCCGAGCTGAGCCAGCAGGTCATCGTGGTCACCCACGATCTTGGCTTCATCCGCGACTTCGACCGTGTGCTGTGGATCGATAATCACACCATCCGCGAAGATGGCCCGCCGGCGGAGGTTATCGCCCACTATGAGCGCGCCATGATCGAGGGCTAAGGCCATGCGTTCGGTCCCGCTCAGCATCTACGTTCCCGGCCACACCCCCATGCACCGGCTGCCGGCGGCCGTGAAATTCTGCGGCCTCATCGTCTTCGTGATCGCCGCCGCGGTGTGGGTCTCCTCCCCTGCCCGCGGCGTTATCGCCCTCGCGCTGGTCGCCGCCGGCTATCTGCTTGCCCGCATCCCCGCGCGTATCGCGTGGAATCAATTATGGCCCACACTGCCGCTCTTGCTTCTTCTCGGTGGCTTCCAGTGGTGGCAAAACACGCTTATCGACGCCATCACGCTGGTTCTCCTGCTCTTCGCCTCCATCGCGGCCGCGGTGCTGCTCACCCTCACCACGACCATTGCCGAGATGATGCACTCGCTGGAGTCGATGCTCGCCCCCACTGCGCGCTGGGGTGTGCCAGTAGAGACCATTAGCTTGGCCATCTCGCTGACCATCCGGCTGATCCCGCTGCAGCTCAACGCAGTGAACGAGGTATTGGATGCCCGTAAGGCGCGCGGGGTTGATTTCTCCCTCACCGCGCTTGGCACCCCCGTGGTTATTCGTTCTATTCGCCGCGCCCGCGCCATCGCCGATGCCCTCTGGGCGCGCGGGGTAGGCGATTAATTCCTTCCGTAGACACACAAACGCTGGCCCGCACACATTCCGGTGTGTGGACCAGCGTTAATGCTTGGGTTTAGCAACCCCGTATGCCTTGTGCGCGCCTCTCGCTGCCGCGAGGGCGGGCACGGGACGAGGAGTTATTCGCCGCGGATTTCTCGCATGCGCTGCTGGATGGCGTCGTTGCTCACCGAGTTCGAGGAGGGGCGAGGCGACTCGATGGACTGCTGGGGAGAACCGGACTCGATGGCGTCGCCACGCATATCGGAGCGGATCTGCTCCAGCCGGGAGTGGCCTGCCATCTGTACACCGGCTGCTTCGACCTCGGCCATGCGGCCTTGGACGCTGTTTTCTGCCAGCTCGGCGCGGCCCAGTGCATTGGAGTAGCGGCGCTCGATCTTCTCGCGCACCTGATCCAGGTTCGGGGTATTGCCGCCAGCAGCCACGGAGTTCATGGACTCCAGGGACTCGGTGACCTTCTCCTGCATCTTGGCCTGCTCGAGCTGCGAGAGCAGCTTGGTGCGCTCGGCGACCTTCTGCTGCAGCACCATGGAGTTACGCTCCACGGCCTTCTTGGCCTGGGTAGCCTGCTGCAGAGCTTGATCGTGCAGCTTCTTGGTGTCCTCCACAGACTGCTCAGCGGTGACCAGCTGGGCGGCGAAAGCCTCGGCGGCGTTCTCGTACTCCGAGGCCTTGGCCTCATTGCCCTCGGCGCGGGCCTGATCGGCCAGCTTCAGCGCCTGGCGGGTATTGCCCTGGAGCTTCTCGATCTCGGAGAGACGACGGTTGAGCTGCATCTCCAACTGGCGCTGGTTGCCGATCACGTTGGCAGCCTGCTGCGAGAGCTCCTGGTGCTGACGCTGGGCTTCCTCAATGGCCTGCTGAATCTGAATCTTCGGATCCGCGTTCTCCTCGATCTTCGAGTCGAACAGCGCCATCAAGTACTTCCATGCCTTAGTAAAGGGATTAGCCATAACGCTTTCTCGTCAGCCTTTCTTGCCACAATGTGTATTCCTGCGCTGATTGTACGTCAGCAGGTATCGATCTGGCGCGCGCTCACAGTACTACGCACCACAGCGTCCATCGGTGTCGCACCTAGCTGGTATCGCTGAGCCTATTTAGCTCGGCGATAACTCTAGGCGCAGGGGGACGGTCTTACACTTTCGCCAAGTCCGCCTGCGCAGACTCCACTGCCATTGAGCCAGCGGCCTCGATGAGCACATCCGCGACACGGGTATCGAGTGCATAACAGACCGCAGCCAGCAGCTCGGAGGAGACCTCCTTGCGGCCTCGCTCCAATTCGGAGAGATAGCCTGGGGAGACACTGGAGGCCTCGGCGAGCTCGCGGAGGGTAATGCCCTTATCGGCGCGGAAGGACCGCAAGGCTGCCCCAAGAGCCTCGCGCAATAGCGGCTCCTCGGGACGCGAGGATGCCATGGTCTCCGCGTCTGCCGAGTCGGGGCGCACCCGAGGGGCGCCGAGCGGCTGATCTAAAAGAGCTGTGTAAGTTGCCATCACTTCTTCTAACGTCTCGTGGACACCTTTTGTTCCCCGCGCCATCATCGGCGCGGCACGCGGTGGTGGTTGTGCACCCACTGTAGTTGCTTCGCGTTCACCCCAGCGGCATAGCGTCGATATGCTCGCGGCCCAAGTCGATTGCCTCGGCCACCGCCTGCGCGCGAATCCCCTGCCGGCTATAGCGGCGCGGCGGCGACATCCGGCGCACCCGCACGGCGTGCTCGCCGCTGGCTACGGCCATCCATACTTCCCCGACTGGATGCCCATCCTGGCGTTCCGGGCCTGCCACGCCGGTGAGGGCGATGGCGATATCTGCCCCGCAGGCTGTGCGCGCTCCGCGTGCCATCGCGGCGGCACATTCCGGGGATATAGGGCCGAATAGGTCCAACAGCTGTGGGTCCACACCGGCGAGTTCGCTTTTCAGCTCAGTGGCATAGGTGACCAAGCCACCGCGAAGAACCGCAGAAGCGCCGCTGATATTGGCGAGCGTGCCGGCGAGCATCCCGGCGCTCAAAGATTCACAGCAGGCCAGACTCAACCCGCGCCTCCGCAGCGCGTCGAGCAGCTCTGCAGCTGCGGCGTCGAGAGAGTCCACGCTCTTAATTGGCCTTGCGGCCGTCGATAATGTACTGCACACCTGTGACTACAGTCACCACCACGGCGGCCAGCATCACAACGAAGCTGGGGATATCCATCCACCCAGGCAGCGGCAGCAAATAGAGCCCCACGGCAATGGTTTGTAGCGCGGTCTTGAGCTTGCCGCCCTTGGAGGCCGGAACCACCCTGCCGCGTCGCAGCTGCACCATGCGCCAGAAGGTAATGCCCAGCTCACGCACCACGATGAGGATCGTGACCCACCACGGCAACATGTCAATGAGATTGAGGCACACCAAGGAGGTGATCATCAGCGCCTTATCGGCGATGGGATCGGCGATCTTGCCGAATTCCGTGATCAGCCCGCGTTTACGCGCGATGTCCCCATCGAGCTTATCGGTGAACATCAACAGGGCGAACATGATGAATGCGGCCCATTGCCAGCCATTATTCTGGCCTTGACTCGTCAGCACCAGCCACGCGAAGGCGGGCACGAAAATGATGCGCAGCGATGTCAATACATTCGGCAGATTGAAATTCGAGGGTCGCTGCACGGAGTTAGCTGCTGGGGTGCTGTTGCTCGGGTCCTTCACGCCTTCAACCCTACCTTGCGACCTATAATTTGAAACCATGAAGGTTTTCGCAGTGGAATACTCCTACTCCCCCAGCTCCGAGAAGATCGCCGAGATTCGCCCCGTACACCGCGAGTTTCTCGGCGATCTGAAGCAGCAGGGAAAGCTCATCGGCTCCGGCCCCTACACCGACGGCGAGGGTGGCGCGCTCATTCTCATCGCACTCGAGGATGAGGCGGGTATCGACGATGCCCGCGCGCTCATGGACCGCGACCCCTTCTACACGGGCGGCGCACTGGAGTCCCGTTCCTTTAAAACCTGGAACCCCGTGCTCAACGTCTTCGATATCTAGCGTGAGCTAGTCTCGCCGCCCTGCTCGGGCGCGGCCTCTACGCGGGCACGGCGCTGCGCGGCATCGCCGGGGGCGCCGTCCTCGTGCTTGCCCAAGAGCTTGTCTGTGGAGATAGCCACCGCGCCCTGGGCCTCATCGCGCTTGCCCTTGATCCAGGACGCGACAATGGTCAGCACCAACACGCCCACGATGAAGGCCAAAGACACCCAGGTGCCGATCTCGGGCACGTGCACATCCTCGCCGCCATTGATGAAGGGCAGGTTGTTTTCGTGCAAGGCGTGCAGGATGAGCTTCACGGCGATGAACGCCAAGATGATGCCCAGACCATAGGCCAGGTAGACCAAGCGATCGAGCAGGCCATCGAGCAGGAAGTACATTTGCCGCAGGCCCATCAAGGCCAAGGCATTGGCGGTGAAGACGATATAGGCCTCGTTGGTCAGCCCGTAGATGGCGGGGATGGAATCGAAGGCGAACATCACGTCGATAAAGCCGATCGCCACCAGCGCCATCGCCATCGGGGTAAAGAAACGCTTGCCGTTGACGCGGGCGGTCATCTTATCGCCGTTGTAGTCGTCCGTCATCGGAATGAAGCGGCGAGTGAAGCGGATAATCGCCATGTCCGCAGGATCGGTCGGTGGTGCATCCTTCGCCTCTTCCCACACGGTTTTGATCGCCGTGTAGAGCAAGAAAATACCGAAGAGATAGAAGATATCCGACCAGGCATTAATGGCGGCCGCGCCCAGGAGAATGAACACGGTGCGGAAGACCAACGCCATGGCGATACCGAAGAGCAGCACCTTTTGTTGGTACTTGCGGGGAACATTGAAGGTGCCGATGATCAGCGCGAACACGAAGAGATTGTCCACGCTCAATGCTTTTTCGGTGACGTAGCCGGAGAGGAACTCCAGGCCGCGTTGGTGATCCCAGAATAGCCACACAAAACCGCCAAAAAGCATGGCGAGCACCACGTAGAAGGCGGTCCAAAAGCCGGCTTCTTTCAAGCTCGGCTCGTGCGGGGTTTTGACGTGGGTAAAGAAGTCGAATGCGATGAATGCAATGACAATCACGGCCGTGAGCACCCACACCCACAAAGGCACATGCATAGTGATTATCCTCCGGTGCGATAAGTAGTTACGTACCGGAGGTCTCCCCCACCGCGTAGTGGGCTGGTGGGACCGGGGCTGCTGCACGCCATCGCAGTGCAGCGGCGGCCGTGCTGACGATCACCACCATTTCAGGGGTACTCCCCTCCATGACGAACCCCACTATATACCAAAAACCCGCACACATTGATCTCCATGTGTGCGGGTGAGGTCCTAGAACACTCCGCCGGTGGGATTCGCCTCCACGGTCTTCACCTCGGGGCCGTCCTCCTCCTTCGGGGCTTCGGCGGGATCGGCGCCCTTGATCATCCACAGGATGGTGTCCAGCTCATCCGGCTTGACCAAGACCTCGCGGGCCTTCGACCCCTCGGAGGGGCCGACCACGCCGCGGGTTTCCATGAGGTCCATGAGCCGGCCGGCCTTGGCGAAGCCGATGCGCAGCTTGCGTTGCAGCATAGAGGTCGAGCCCACCTGGGCGGTGACCACCAGTTCCACGGCCTCGAGGAGATCCTCGAGATCGTTGCCGATATCCGGGTCGATATCCTTGCTGGCTTCCGCCGACTTATCGTCGGTGACGCCCTCGGTGTACTCCGGTTCGGCCTGGGCCTTGGCGGCCTCCACCACTGCCTGGACTTCCTCGTCGGTGACATAGGCGCCCTGGATGCGCTGCGGCTTGCCGGCGCCTTGGGGAATGAACAGGCCATCGCCCATACCGATGAGCTTCTCCGCGCCGCCCTGATCAAGGATCACGCGCGAGTCAGTGAGCGAGGAGGTAGCGAAGGCCAGACGAGAGGGCACGTTCGTCTTGATCAGACCAGTGACCACATCCACCGAGGGGCGTTGGGTGGCCAGCACCAAGTGAATGCCTGCGGCACGCGCTTTTTGCGTGATGCGCACGATGCATTCCTCGATCTCCTTCGGCGCGGTCATCATCAGATCGGCGAGCTCGTCCACCACGCACACGATGTAGGGATAAGGCTCGATCACCCGCTCCGAACCCAGCGGCGCCTGGTACTCGCCGCTTTTGACCTTGCGGTTGAAGTCCTTGATATGGCGCACACGTGCCGACTTCATGTCTTGGTAGCGCTGCTCCATCTCATCCACCAGCCACTGCAGAGCGGCCGCCGCCTTCTTGGGCTGGGTGATGATCGGGGTGATCAGGTGGGGAATCCCCTCGTAGGGGGTGAGCTCCACCATCTTCGGATCCACCAAGATCAGGCGCACATCCTCCGGCCGGGCGCGGGTGAGCAAAGACACCAACAGCGAGTTGACGAAGGCGGACTTACCGGAGCCGGTAGAACCCGCCACCAACAGGTGCGGCATCTTCTGCACCGAGTGGGAGACAAAATCGCCCTCGATGTTCTTGCCCAAGCCGATAACCATCGGATCGGGATTGTCGTGGGTCTCTGGGCAGCTCAGCACATCGGCCAGGTGCACCATCTCGCGATCGGAGTTGGGCACCTCGATACCCACGGCGGACTTGCCGGGAATCGGGGTGAGCAGACGCACGTTATCGGTGGCCGCCGCGTAGGCCAGGTTGGACTGCAGGTTGGTCACCTTTGAGACCTTCACGCCCGGGCCCAGTTCCACCTCATAGCGGGTGACTGTGGGGCCGCGGGAGAAGCCCGTCACTTGGGCGTCCACCTTGAACTCATTGAAGACCTCGGTGATTGCCTCAATCATGCGGTCATTGGCCGCCGAGCGGGTCTTCGGCGCGCTACCTGCCACCAGCAAATCAGTGGAGGGCAGCTCATAGTCGCTGTCATTATTCGCCACCGGCGCCGGCTCGCGCGCCGGCTCCTGCCGCTTATTCAGCTCGCTGCGCGGTGTGGACGCCGGGATCGCCGCGGGGTCCACCGTCGAGGCCTCATCCGCATCCGACTCGGGCGCGTCCGACTCGGGTGCAGCAGGCATCGAGGCAGCAGGTGTCGGCGCGGCAGGCTGCGGGGTCGCTGGACGCGGGCGAGACGCGGCGGTGCGGGCTGCGGCAGAGCGCCGCACCGCATCATGGGAGCGCTGTACGGCATCGTCGCTGCGCTCGGCTGCTGCGTAGTCCTCGTCCGCATAGTCATCCTCTGCCAGCTCGGGCTCTTCTGCCGACAGCGGAGAGTCTGTGTCGATCGCCGCGAAGGAGCTGGTGGTGTGCGGATCACTCGGGGTGTAATCACGCGGCAGCACCGCAGTCGGCTCCGCCTCGCCCGCGGAATACTCGGGCTGCGGGGCCTGCTCGGTGTCCTCGGCGGCGGCAGTGTAGCGGGGGCGCGGGCTGGCGCTCGGGCGCGGGGCAGGCTGCTGCGGGCTGGCCGGCACACGACGCGGAATCTCCGCGCTGTCTCGCTCGCGCTCGCGGCGGGGACGATACAGCGAGGAATCCTCCACCAAGGGGCTCGCAGCGGAGGCCTCATCGAACTCGGACTCCGTCGCGGCGTCGATATCGAAGTCCTCCGACTCGCCGCGGCCCAGCTGTTCGCGGATCCACATGGAGCAGATATCCACGAATTCCCGCACGCTGATATCGGTGACGCGCAAGGCGCCGTAGATGATGACGAGCGTCAGAATCGGCACGGCCACATAGGAAGTAAAGCCTAGAGCCAGGACTCCGCCGAAAAGGGTGCCGATAATGCCACCGGAATCGGCGCGCCCCGCGGTAGTGGTGGGCTGGCCAGAGAAGATATGGATCTGCCCCAGCATGCCCGCCACGATCAAGGCGGTGCCCACCAGCACACGCAGCCGATGGGTGGCCTTGGGGAAGGTGCCCATCATCACCACCACAGCTAGGGCGATCAGTGCGATCGGCAAGAGGTGCGCGCCGGCGCCGATAAGCCATTGGCTCGAGCCGGCAATAACACGGCCAACGGGGCCCGCCACGTTAAACCACATGCTGGCGGCGATCACCGCAGCCACGCCGATCAGGCTGAGGCCAATGCCATCGGAATGACGCTCAATAAAGTCAGGGCCACCGGCGGTGTCTTTCGCCTCGGGCGCGTCCTCCGTATCCGGTTCGGAGGCGGTGGGCTCGGAGCCATAGGCGGAACGTGAGCTACGCGGGCTCGCCGCGTAGCCGCTGGAGTCTGTCTCGTTGAGCGGGTAGGCCTCATGCGGGGTACGAGCCCGCCGCATGACAGTGGTCTCCGCCTCCGCTCCTTCGCCGGTATCGGCCTGCTCCGCCGCCTTCGCGGCTTTGGCGGCCTTACGCTGCTGGGAGCGCTCAGCCATACGAGCCTTGCTCTGGGCCAGCTTCGCGCCCATGCCGCGGGTGGCGTTCGCGGTAGCGCTGGCCATGGCGGATACCCCCTGCCCCACGGCCACCAAGGCACTGCCGGTGCGCTCGCCGGAGCTTTCCGCGGCGCGGTAGGCGGGGTGGGTGGAGGTCGTGACCACAGAGGTGGATCGGGTAGAACTGGCCGAGCGTGAAGAACGCCCAGTGCTCGAACTACGGCCTGGGCGCGAGGTGGAGCTAGAGGGGCGCTTCTTCTTCCTCCGGGAAGATCCGGTTTGGCTCGTGACAGTCATGCGTTTCAGTCTATCCCCTCGCACCCCTGTAGTCACAGCAGCAACACGGGCGTGGGGCCCGATCCGTGAAAAGAACCGTCACCCGCACCACCCCACTGGCGGCACCGGCGCTAGAGGCTTTTCTTCTTCACACCGGATTCATCACCAAGGATGCGCACATCTACCGGCTCGCGGCCGAAGAGCCACAGCACGATCTCGCCGATATCGCCGATCACGGTCACTACCTGATCCTCGGCGGAGGCGACCTTGCGCTTATCCCCCACCACAAAACGTGAGAGCTCACTGGTGGTGGGAACACAGGCCACGGCCGAGCCCTTGGAGGAAATCATGGTGCGCCCTAAGGTTTTGGCCACCTTGTAGAGCTCGTTTTCCTCGGCGGGACTCAGTTCCCGCTTGGTCCATCCTTCTTGGGCGCGGCGCACATCCTCGTGGTGTACGAAGTTCTCGGCGGTATTCATCACCGAGTCAAAGGGCTTGAGTAAGGTGGGCGGGCCGGCGGCCCACTCCTCCACGATCGTCTCATAGCCCTTATCTGCTAAAAGCTGTTCCACGGCCTCGTCGTGGGCGTCTGCTAATTGCGGGATCACAATGCCGCCGGCGGCGCGCACATTGGTCTCGCGGGCAAGCAGGTGCGCGGCTAAGTATTGGGTGTCCCACCCGGCGCAGAGAGTAGGAGCGGTGGGGCCGAGCTCTGTAAACAGCGCGGCGAGTTTCTGGCGTTCTGATTGAGAAAAAGACATACGCCCCATCCTAACCAGTTTCAGCTGGCTAGGACTGGGGCGTATCGCGTGCTCGCGCCTGAGCGCGGCTACTTTTTAGAGCGAGGGACGAGCGGCCTTGATGTCGTCGTCGTCAAGCGCATCGTCCTTCGAACGCATGGGGATGACGGTCGGCACGATCATCGGCTGGCGGCGCCACTTCTTCTCCACGAAGCGGGAGACGGTGCGGCGTAGCTTCTGCACCATGCGGTAGGGGTCGCCTTCGCCTTCGCCAGCGAGATCGGTCATGGTGTTTTCCACCATCTCGGTGACCTCGCGCATCATGTCCTTGGACTCCTCGGAGAAGCCCTTGGCCTGGACGCGCGGCGTTTCCAGCAGCTGCCCGGAGCGGTTGTCGATCACGGCGGTGATGGAGATCAGGCCGCCCTCGCCGAGGGAGGTACGATCGGCCAGCACCTCAGCGTCCACGTCACCCATGGTGACGCCATCGACGTAGAGATTGCCCACCGGGATCTGGCCCACAACCTTGGCGCGGCCCTGGTCCAAGTCCACGACCACACCGTTTTGGGCGAGCACGACGCGGTCGCGCTCCACACCGGTGGAGATGGCCAGTTCCTTGTTGGCGCGCAGGTGGCGCCACTCGCCGTGCACCGGCATGGCGTTCTTCGGACGGGCGGCGTTGTACAGGAAGAGCAGCTCGCCGGAGTAGCCGTGGCCGGAGGTGTGCACCTTGGCGTCGTGGCCGGTGATCACGGTGGCGCCGATCTGGGCCAACATGTTGATCACGCCGAAGACTGCTTCCTCATTGCCGGGCACCAGCGAGGAGGAGAGGATGATGAGATCGCCATCGCGGACGGTGATCTGGCGGTGCTCGCGGCGGGCCATGCGCGACAGCGCAGCCATCGGCTCGCCCTGGGTGCCGGTGGTGATGAGCACAACCTTGTGCGGTGCCATACGGGAGGCATCGTCCATGGAGACGATGGTGCCCTTCGGCGCCTTGAGGTAGCCGAGCTTCTCGGCGATCTCCATGTTGCGGATCATGGAGCGACCATTGAAGGCCACCTTGCGGCCCGCGGCCACGGCCGCGTCCACGGCAGACTGCACGCGATAGACATTGGACGCGAAGGACGCGATGATAACGCGCTGCTTCGCCTCGGTCACCAGGCGCTTCAGCGTCGGCGCAATATCTGCTTCCGAACCGGAGACACCGGGGGTGGTGGCATTGGTGGAATCACAGAGGAACAGGTCCACGCCCTCGTCGCCGAAGCGAGAGATCGCGGGAAGATCGGTGGGACGACCATCCGTCGGGGTTTGATCCAGCTTGATATCGCCGGTGTGCAGCACCAGGCCGGCACCGGTCTTCAGTGCCACGCCCAGGCAGTCCGGGATGGAGTGGTTGACCGCGAAGAAGCGCAGATCGAAGGGGCCGCGCTTTTCGTGGGAGTCCTCGTTGATGATCGTCAGCTTCGGACGCTGGCGGTGCTCCTGGCACTTGGCGGAGATCAGCGCAGCGGTGAACTTAGACGCCAAGATCTCCAGATCGGGCTTGAGCTTGAGCAGCCACGGAATCGCGCCGATGTGGTCTTCGTGGCCATGGGTGACCACGAGGACATCGAGGCGATCGAGGCGGGACTCGAGGTACTCAAAGTCAGGGAGGATCAGATCCACGCCCGGCTCTCCCGAGGAGGGGAAGAGCACGCCGCAGTCGATGAGCAGCAGACGGTTGTGGTATTCGAAGACGGTCATATTGCGACCGATCTCGGAAATACCGCCGAGGGCGATGATGCGCAGCCCATCCTTCGGCTGCTTGGGCGGCTCCGGCAACGGCTGAGTGAGATCGGCGCCCTGCATGGTGTGCACCACGGAGCGGCCGCCACGGTCGTTTCCGCGACCGCCGCGACGGTTATTATTGCCGCGGGAACCATTGCGGGAACCGCGCTTATTCGAGCCGTTGTTCTTGGAGTTCTTGCCTCCATTCCCGCCGTTAGAGTTGTTATTGTCCCGGTTATCGCCGCTCGCGGACTTCTTCGAGGAAGAACCGCCGGACTTGCCGCCAGTGGACTGCTTGCCGCCCTGGGAGTTCGATTTCTTCGAACCCTTCGAGTCGGACTGGGAGGACCCAGAGTTATCGGATTGGGAAGACCCAGAGTTGTCGGACTGGGAGGGGTTGGCTTCACCCGGGGCTTGGAATTCGACCTCGGGCGGTCCCGCCTTACGCGTCACCTTACGAGAGCGATTACGGGGTTCATTCATATTTATAAGACTCCAGCTTGTTCTAGATTATTTCGGAGCTCGGTCATGTCGTCGTCATTCGCGGGTATTTGCGGCAGACGCGGAGCTCCCACGTTAATTCCTTGCAGCTGTAATGCTGCCTTAGCCATGGAGACGCCACCCAATCGGCCTTGAGCGGCGACAAGGGGCGCGAGCGTTGCGTTGATCTCGCGGGCGCGTACAAGATCGCCTTCATCGAAGGCGGTGTACAAGTCACGGAGCTGTTGCGGTGCAACGTGCCCGATCACGGAGATAAAACCGCTGGCTCCAAGGGAGAGCCACGGAAGGTTGAGGGGATCATCGCCCGAGTACCATGCCAGACCGGTTTCGGCGATCAGAGTGGTAGCCCCAACGAGGTCGCCCTTGGCGTCCTTGACAGCCTGAACCTTCTCGTGCTCGGCTAGACGCCTCATAGTATCAGACTCCACAGGAATCGCAGACCGACCGGGGATGTCATAGATACACACCGGCGCGTCGGTGCTATCGGCGATCGCGCGGAAATGCTGGTACACACCCTCTTGGCAGGGCTTCGAATAATACGGCGTGACCAGCAGAAGTGCGTCCGCGCCGGCATCCCGAGAGGCGCGCGCCAGCTCCTGCGAGGCGGCCGTGTTATTGGTGGAGGCCCCGGCCACAATGGCGATATCGTCGCCCACCTCGGCGCGGATTTCTTTAATAAAGGTGATTTTTTCTGCCTGCGTCGTGGTGGGCGATTCACCGGTGGTCCCGCCCAGGATGAGCGCATCCACGCCCCGAGACGTCAGATGAGCCGCGAGCTTTCGTCCGGTAGCCACGTCGAGGCGATTGTCCTCATCGAAGGGGGTGATCATCGCTACGCCCACGGTACCGAAGATATCGGTTCCGTTTTTCTCGGCAAATCCAGTGTTCATGCTGTATCTAGCTACTCTCTGTGTGTCGGGATCGTGTCTGCTTCCGCGGCGGAGAAAGGGAGTATATCGCCTGCCCCAAGCGTCTCCATTTTAGGACACGCCCACATAGGGGCTCGACGCCATGGGTGAACCATCGCTGAGGATGGCGATATCGAAATCACCAAAAACCACGGGGGCGGCGTCCTTCAGCAATTCGAGGCAGCGCACGGCCACGGTCCGCATCTCCTCATCGGCGTGCTCGGTGGCGCGGGTGGCGATGAAGTGTCGCCATGCCCGGAAATTGCCGGTCATCACGATGCGCGATTCGGTGGCATTGGGCAGCACCGCGCGCGCTGCTTGCCGGGCCTGCTTCTTGCGCAGCAGGGCATTCGGTTCGTCGGCGAGCTTTTCCTCTAAGGCGGCGAGCAGCTCATCATAGGCGAAACGGGATTCATCCATCGCCCGATCAAAGAGCCGCCGCAGTTCGGGGTCGCGGTCGATCACGCTCGGCACCACCACCGTGGCTTGATCGGGGTGCACGAAACGCTGCGAGAGCTGCGAAAAGGAGAACATGCGGTGGCGCACAAGCTCGTGGGTGCAGGCCCGCGAGATGGCGCGAATATACATCGTGGCCTGGGCGTGCTCGAGCAGCGCGGTATGCCCCACATCGATGATGTGGCGAATATAGGCCGCATTACTCGCGGTGCGTGGATTCGGCTTATCGAAGCTCTCGTAGCAGGCACGCCCGGCGAACTCCACGAGCGCCTCGGCTCCTTCTGCATCGGTGCTCCAGTCGATATCGCTCGGCGCCTGAAACGAGGTGCAGGCCACCAGCTGCACCGATAAATCCTTATGTGTTGCCACCTCTACCGTTCTTTCTTTTCTCGTTTATCGACGCATCCCTGGCTGCTATCGCCACTTAGAGCCCGAGGTAGTGCTCCAGTCCCACAGTGAGTCCGGGGTGCTGGGCATAGTTGCGTACGCCCACGAGCACACCGGGAATAAAGGAGGTGCGATCATAGGAGTCCTGCTTGATGGTCAGCGACTGGCCCTGGGTACCAAAGATCACGGTCTCGTGGGCCACGGTGCCGCTCATGCGTACAGCGTGCACCGGCACTCCCTGAACATCGGCGCCGCGTGCCCCCTCGAGGGACTGGGTGGTGGCATCCGGCTGGCTGTCCATACCGGCCTCGCGGCGGGCCTCGGCGATGCCCTCCGCGGTGTGGACTGCGGTACCCGAGGGCGCGTCCAGTTTGTTCGGGTGATGCATCTCAATCACCTCGGCCGATTCGAAGAAGCGCGCGGCCTGGCGAGCGAATTGCATGGTGAGCACCGCCGAAATGGCGAAGTTCGGGGCAATGAGCACCGAGGAGCTGGAGTTCTCCAGCCAGCCGCGCACGGTCTCGAGGCGCTCGGCGGTGAAGCCGGTTGTTCCCACCACCGCGGAAATATTGTGGGAGATCATAAACTCGAGATTGTCCATCACCACGTCCGGGGTGGTGAAATCCACCACTACCTCGGCTCCCGATTCGACGAGCTCGTCTAGGCTATCGCCCCGATCGAGTGCCGCGACCAGGCGCAGATCCTCGCTGGCCTCCACGCCCGCTACAACCGCCTGGCCCACGCGGCCCTTCGCTCCGAGGACGCCAACTGCAATGGTGGATTCTGCCATGATGTTCTTCCCTGCTCCTTGAGATAGCTAAAAGACTGGTGGGTTAATGTACCCCACCAGTCTAGGCAAGCGTCCCTGTTATGTGTGGGAGAACCTACCGTGCGCGCTCTCCACGATGCGTGCGCCCCAGCCCGGCATGGCGAGCAGGAACTCCGGCTGCGGGTAGCCGCGCTCCGCGGCGCGCTCGTTGATGGCCTCGACCAGCTCGGTGGCGGTGCGGATATCGATCAGCGCGATGGCCGAGCCACCGAATCCACCACCGGTCATGCGGGCGCCAAGCGCGCCGAACTCGCGGGCGGTATCCACCACCAGGTCGAGCTCCTCGGTGGAGACTTCATAGTCGTCCCGCAGCGAGGCGTGGGAGGCCCACATGTGCTCGCCGAATCCCTGCAGGTTGCCGTCGACAAGCATCTGCACGGCCTCGGAGGTGCGCTCGATCTCACTGATGACGTGCCGCACCCGGCGGTGTACTACTTCCTGCCATTCTTCCTCCGTGCTGCCCTCGGGCACATTCTGTGCTGCCCACTGCTGGGCGACGGCGAAGGGATCCTCGACCTCGCGGAGGGTCGCAACGTGGGCGTGGGCGGTGACCCCGTCGATCACGGCGCGGCGCGAGGCGTATTGGCCATCGGCCAGCGAGTGCGGGGCGTTGGTATTGCACACCACCAGGGTGTAGCCGGCGGCACCGACGTCGAAAGGCACCAGCTGCTCGGAGTTGTCCAAGAAGTCGATGGCCAAGGCATTATCTTCCTGGGCAAGCAGGGAGATGCGCTGGTCCATGCCGCCGGTAGAGGCACCAACGACCTCATTTTCTGCGCGCATGGCGCACTCGACGAGACGGCGGCGACGACGCGGGGTCATCTCCATGCCCGCCAGGGCCATGGCGGCGGTGATGGCGGAGCATTCGATGGCCGCGGAGCTGGACAGGCCAGCACCAAGCGGAACATCGGAGACCATGGCCAGATCCATGCCCTGCTCCGGCAGAATGCCCGCCTCGATGGCGGCCCAGACCGCACCGATGACATAGCCGGCCCAGTTATCGGGGTGCTTCGGGCCAACCTCATCGATCCGGCACTCCACCACCGCGGGATCGGCGCCAACGGAGCTTACGCGCAGCACATCGTCGGGGCGGGCCGCGGCCGCAATATAGGCGCGGTTGTGCAGCGCGAAGGGCACGCTGATGCCGCCGGCATAGTCGACGTGCTCGCCGATGAGGTTGACGCGACCCGGCGCAGCTACGACCACGCTCGGATCAGCATCGAAGATCTCACGGAAATGCTCCTTAGCGCGCTCAATGCCCTGCGGAGCCTCGAGGGTGTCCATCCACTGGACGCTCTGTGTCATTTACTTCTCCCCTGCCTCAAGAATCTCTCGGAAACGATCGGCAATGCGTTCAGGGGTGGTGTCCGAGATCCACGCCCCCATGCCGGATTCGGAGCCGGCCAGGAACTTCATACGGTTCGGGGAACGCATCATGGAAAATAGCTGCAGGTACAGGCGGCCATAGCGGCGGTCCTCGCCGATCGGTGCCTGATTCCAGCCTGCGATGTACGGGGTTTTCTCCACCCCGTCAAAGAAGTTGTCCACTGCCCCCAACAGGCGCAGATAGATGCGCGTGAGCTCATCCTTTTCCGCATCGTTGAGGCAGGCGAAGTCATAGGCCTCGGCGCGCTTGGCCATCACCATGACCTCCACCGGCCATTCTGCGGCGGCGGGCACGAAGGCGATGAAGTGCTCACCGTCGATGAGCACGCGGCGGCCACTGTCCTGCTCGGCGCTGATAATCGCGTCGAAAAGCGAGCCACCCTTGCTCTCCTCATAGGCCTTGGCTTGGGTGAGTACCGCTTGGGCACGCTTCGGCAGATAGGGATAGGAGTAGATCTGGCCGTGCGGGTGCTGCAGCGTGACTCCGATTTCCTTACCGCGGTTTTCGAAGGGGAAGACGATGCGCACGCCCTCGATCTCCGAGAGCTCCTTCGTGCGGTGTGCCCATGCTTCCACCACGGTGCGGGCGCGGGTAAAGCCGAGGTCCTTGAAGGACTTGCTGGGTTCGGGGGTAAAGCACACCACCTCGCAGCGGGCCTGGGCGGCACCGCGGGGATAGAGCTCGTTGTCATCGACATAGCCGGAAAAGTCCACATCCTCGGGGATGTGCAGCGATAACGAGGGGAAGCGGTTTTCGAAGACCACCACGTTGTAGTCATTGGCCGGGATCTCAGTGGGGATCTCTCCGGGGGTGGTGGGCGCCAGGGGGTTTTCATTGGCCGGCGGCATGAAGGTGCGGTTCATGCGGTGGGCGGCAAAGACCACCCATTCGCCGGTCAAGGGATCACGGCGCATCTCCGAGACCGTGCTCGCCGGGGGCAGCTCGCGGCTATCGTGCAGTTCGCGAGTAGCCTTCCCCGACACATAGTCCGGCTCGTCATCAAAGTAGATGAGCTCGCGACCATCAGCGAGACGGGTGCGGGTGATAGCCACCTCGGGGGACGCGGAGTCGGATACGCTCCTCGCGGTCTCGTCTGGCATTGCCATTGAACATTCACTTCCTTAAACGGAGAATTCGGCGACGCTCACAGCCACTCCCGTGAGCCTGCTCTGAGAGGGTGATGATGAAATTATGGAAAAGAAAAGCGTGTGTGGTGTGCCCTGCCGCGGCCCGCACTGTACGCGCCGCGGCAGGATCTTCAACCGGGGCAGCCGAGCACACCAGTGGCCCCGGACTGTACCGCGAGGGACGATCGCCCCTCGCGGTGTGCGGTATTACTGGATGTCCTCGATGTCATCGGGGACGATGATCGGACGCATCTTCGCCCATGCGAAGAAGACGATGGCAACAACAGCCATCATAAGGCCGGTCCACAGGTTATAGGTGGCGTCCTTGGGCACGCCGGTGGAGGGATCCACACCGGGATCCAAGAGCAGCCAGGAACCCAAGAGGATCACAGCGTAGAGGCCGATAAGCCCGCCGATGACGTTACGAATATCGAAGGCGCCAGCCTTGTGGGTATCTTTTTTAGCCATGGTTATTACTCCTTCCTTGATCTAGTGCTAGGCGAAGATCACGTTGAGCGCGATCACGAGAACCATGCAGAGGATACCGAGCGGCACCGTGCGGTTGTACCACGGCAGGCTGGCCTCAGCAGCGTCGGTGAGGTTCTCCTTCGGGGTCACGGACTTCACGAAGCCAACCAGCTCATGATCCGGCTTCGGCTTCGTCATCATGGAGACCACGATGGAGAAGGTGATGTCCACGATGAAGGCGATGGAGGCTGCCACGAACGCGGTGCCCTGGCCCGGCAGGTTGAAGAAGCCCGACTCCACCGAGGAGAAGGTGGCGATGGCCCAGTAGGCCATGGCGGACAGAGTACCCATGACCAGGCCCACCCAGCCGGCGGTCGGGGTCATGCGCTTCCAGAACATACCGAGGATGAAGGTGGCGAACAGCGGAGCGTTGAAGAAGCCGAACAGAGTCTGCAGGTAGTCCATCACGTTGCCGAAGTTCTCGGCGATCAACGCGGTAAACACGGCGATGAGGGTAGCCAGCACGGTGGCCATACGGCCGACCTTGGTGTAGTAATCATCCTGCTTATCTTTGACCACATAGCCCTGCCAGATGTCATAGCTCATCACGGTGTTGAAGGCAGAGATATTGGCAGCCATACCGGCCATGAACGCGGCGAGCAGACCTGCCAGTGCCACACCGAGCAAACCATTGGGCAGCAAATCACGCATCAGATAGAGCATCGCGTCATTCGGCTCGGCGCTGCCATTCATAATCGGGGTGACGGTGGCGCCAGCGATCATGCCGGGCACAACCACCACGAAGGGAACGAACATCTTGGGGAAGGCACCAATGATCGGGGTCTTCCGCGCCGAGGAGAGCGAATCAGCGGCCATGGAGCGCTGCACCTCCACGAAGTTGGTGGTCCAATAACCGAAGGAGAGCACGAAGCCCAGACCGAAGGTCAAACCGATCACCGAGACCACCGGGTTATCAAAACCGGAGATCTCCGTGCCCGGCCAGGTGTGGAAGTGGCTTTCATTCTCCACAGCGTTCTTCAGACCCTGCCAGCCACCAATATTGTGCAGACCAATCAGGGTCAGCGGCAGCAGTGCGGCGATGATCACGAAGAACTGCAGCACCTCATTGTAAATAGCGGCCGAGAGACCACCGAGGGTGATGTAGCTGAGCACAATCACCGCGGCGATAACGAGAGTGACGATTAGCGGCCAGCCCAGCAGGGAGTTGACCACCTTGGCCAGCAGCAGCAGGTTAATACCGGCAATGAGCAGCTGCGCCACGGCGAAGGAGATGGCGTTGACCAAGTGCGCGCCGGGGCCGAAACGCCGCAGCATGAACTCGGGCACCGAACGCACCTTGGAGCCGTAGTAGAAGGGCATCATCACGATGCCGAGGAACACCATGGCCGGCACAGCGCCGATCCAGAAGTAGTGCATGGTTTGGAAGCCATACTGCACACCGTTGGCGGACATGCCCACGATCTCGACGGCGCCCAGGTTAGCGGAGATGAAGGCGAGGCCCGTCACCCACGCAGGCAGCGAACGGCCCGAGAGGAAGAAGTCGATGGAGCTCGACACGCGCGAGCGGGCGGCCCAGCCGATTCCGAGAACGAAGACGAAATATAACGCGACGATCGCGTAATCGACCCACGTGGCATCAAGCCGGAGCGCGGATTCAGCGACGATCATGTTGCTTTCTCCTTGGGTTGGTTGGTGGCTCCGCGAGCATTCTTCCGCAAAGCCTGCTTGGTTATGAGTGTCTATATTCAGTTAAAGAGCTTCTAGCCTGCCGCGATGGCGAAGTTGATGCTCAGGCTTTCTTCGGGATCTAGCTCCGCCGCCCCGTGGGAGCGGAAAGCGTTGACCGGCGCCGACATCGGTTCCACCGCCAGGGCCCGCCCCACTCCGGGATAACCGCAGTCATAGGCGGGATCAGCCGTAAAGACCTGCAGCCACGGGGTGCGCATATCCGAACGCAGCACCACCGATGCATCGCTATCGCGATGCCGCAGGATGACTTCATAGGCAGAGGGCTGCTGGGGCTTGTCGACGCTGAAGCAGTGATCGAAGAACACCCCGTCCATTGCGATCCCCGTGGCCACATCCCCGTCCAGGCCGAGGTGAGTGGTCGCCGTCATCGGCCCCGCGGGCAGATTGCGTGTCGTTTCCAGGGGCAGATAGCTGCCGCAGGGAAGGGTGAGTTCGCATTCGTCCAGCGGCGCACCGTGGGCGGTGATATACGGGTGGAAGCCGACGGCCACGGGCGCAGTGTCATCGCTGGCATTGCGCACTCGATACGCACAGCTCAATCCGGTGTTCTCATCAAGGCTCCAGGTCACGCTGTGGTGCAGCGCCCAGGGCCAGCCTTGGTGCTGGCCATCGTGCAGCTCGAGTGTGACGGACGCCTCGGAGCTGTCCACGCACTGCCACTCTTGGTAGTGCACGAAACCGTGAATAGCGTTAGTGCGCTGCGGTTCGGTGATCTCCAATTCATGGGTGGTGCCGTGGAAAATGAAGACTCCGCCGTCCACTCGGTTGGGCCAGGGGCTCAGAATATTGCCGGCATTCATCGGCGCATCCTCACCTGCCTCGTACCCGATGAGCAAGGGAGCGCCTCGATAGCTCAGGGTGCGCACTCCCCCACCTCGCGTGGTGATCGTTGCGGTGTAATCGCCGGCTGTGAGGGTGATATCGCGGGTGGTCATGAGTTCGCGTCCCTTTCCGTGCATTGTGCGGGGAGCGTTGCCGCTCCACCGCGCCACTAGCTATGAGGTACCACACACACCTACAGGCACAGGTAATAATCAACAGCCTGTGAGTATGTGTGCTTCTGCACTCATGCTACGCCCACTTTTGCGGAAATGAACACCATCAATTCACCGCCATCTGAGAGCCCATGTTCCACTCTCCGGCCTCCTTATAAGCCCTGACCTGCGCGATAAGGGAGACATTTACGCACATCAAGCCCAACATCAGACGACCTACCTGCCTAGTTCGTGGCTAAGCTCACAGCCGCAACGTGCCCGCTTCCCTCATGTGGGGTTGCTTGGGGTAACGATCAGGGAATGCAGCCACTCGGGCGTGGTTATATCCTCTCTCACACTGGTCTTATCGTTGCCTCATCTGTGCCTGCAGCGGGCTGGGCGGGCAGACATAGGCAACGCCCCGCAGAACACAACTGAGCGTTCTGCGGGGCGTTGCTGGCAGTACTACGCACCCGAGCGTCGGGCGCGGAGATCAGAGACTAGCTCTCCTCGACGGGGATCAAAGAGATCTTGCCGCGATTGTCGATATCGGCGATCTCCACCTGGAGCTTGTCGCCGACATTGACCTCGTCCTCGACCTTCTCGATGCGCTTCTTGCCACCGAGCTTCGAGATGTGCACCAGACCGTCACGGCCCGGTAGCAGGGACACGAACGCACCGAAGGGGGTGGTCTTGACCACGGTGCCGAGGTAGCGCTCGCCCACCTTGGGTAGCTGCGGGTTCGCAATGGCGTTGATCTTCTCAATCGCCTGCTCCGCAGCCTCACCGGAGGTGGCGGAGATGAAGACCGTGCCGTCTTCCTCGATGGAGACGTCTGCGCCGGTGTCCTCAGTGATCGAGTTAATCGTCTTGCCCTTGGGCCCGATGATCTCGCCGATCTTGGACTGCGGCACCTTCACCGAGGTGATACGCGGTGCGTAGTCGCTCATCTCATCAGGCTCATCGATCACATCGGCCATCGTGTCGAGGATGGTCAGACGCGCGTCGCGAGCCTGGGAGAGGGCGTCGGCAAGCACAGAGGACGGAATACCATCCAGCTTGGTGTCGAGCTGCAGCGCGGTGACGAAATCGGCGGTGCCGGCCACCTTGAAGTCCATGTCGCCGAAGGCATCCTCGGCGCCGAGGATATCGGTGAGCGCCACATACTCGGTGGAACCCTTGACCTCGCCGGAGACCAGGCCCATGGCGATACCCGCGACGGGTGCCTTCAAGGGCACACCAGCGTTGAGCAGCGAGAGCGTCGAGGCGCACACCGAACCCATGGAGGTAGAGCCGTTGGAGCCCAGCGCCTCGGAGACCTGACGGATGGTGTAGGGGAAATCCTCGCGGGAGGGGATCACCGGGATCAGGGCGCGCTCGGCGAGCGCACCGTGGCCGATCTCGCGGCGCTTCGGCGAACCCACGCGACCGGTCTCGCCGGTGGAATAGGGCGGGAAGTTGTAGTGGTGGATATAGCGCTTGGAGGTAGTGGGAGTCAGCGAATCGATCTGCTGCTCCATCTTCAGCATGTCCAGGGTGGTCACGCCGAGGATCTGGGTTTCGCCACGCTCGAAGAGGGCGGAGCCATGGGCGCGCGGGATGAGATCCACCTCCACGCTGAGGTCACGGATGTCGGTGACATCGCGGCCATCGATGCGGAAGTGCTCGGCCAGGATGCGCTGGCGCACGATCTGCTTCATCACCGCGTTATAGGCGGCGCGGATCTCCTTCTCCTGATCCTCGAAGCGCTCGCTCAGCTGCTCCTCGATCTCTTCCATGTGCTCATTGGTGGCCTCGTCGCGCTCCTGCTTACCGGAGATGGTGAGCAGCTTGTTGAGCTTCTTGGCGGCCTTCTTCTCCACGGCCTCGAAGATCTCCTCGGAGTACGGCGGGAAGAGCGGGAACTCCTGGGTCTCCTTGGCGGTCTCCTTGGCCAGCGCCTCCTGGGCGCGGCAGAGAACGTCAATGAAGGGCTTGGCGGCCTCGAGGCCCTCGGCCACAACCTGCTCGGTGGGGGCCGGAGCGCCATCGCTGATGCGCTCGACCACGTTCTCCGTGGCGCCGGCTTCCACCATCATCACGGCCACATCGTCGACATTCTTGCGTCCCTGCTTGCGGGTGACGCGACGGCCAGCAACCACCAGCTCGAATACGGCGGAGTTGTGCTGCTCATGGGTGGGGAATGCCACCCATTGGCCCTTGGGATGGTCCTCGTCCACGACGAGAGCCATGCGCACGCCGCCCACGGCGCCGGAGACCGGCAGACCGGAGAGCTGGGTGGCAGCGGAGGCGGCGTTGATAGCCACCACGTCGTACATATCCTGCGGGTTCACCGACAACACGGTGACCACGATCTGTACCTCATTGCGCAGGCCCTTGACGAAGGTCGGGCGCAGCGGACGGTCAATGAGACGGCAGGCCAGGATGGCCTCGGTGGAGGGGCGGCCCTCACGACGGAAGAAGGAACCGGGGATGCGACCTGCAGCGTACATGCGCTCTTCCACATCCACGGTCAGCGGGAAGAAGTCGAAACCTTCGCGCGGCTGGTTGGATGCGGTGGAGGTGGCCAGCATCATGGTCTCTTCATCGAGATATGCGGTCACGGAACCATCAGCCTGGCGGGCAAGCTGTCCTGTTTCGAGCCGGATCTCGCGGGAACCGAAGTCGCCATTATCGATGGTGGCAACTGCTTCGATGATTCCGAAGTCGGTGTCTTTATTAACGAATACGTCGCGCATGTGTGCTTGCGAACTCCTCTTATAACTAAAAATGGAGGCGGTCATCGGTGCCGCCTGAGTGGGTGTCTATAACGGTGACTTAGTCTAGCAGTTCCGCAGCACATGGCGCATAAAAAACACCACCTTCTCGACACACAAGGACGAGAGGTGGTGAGATGAGGCGGTAATCGCCTCAGATGCACGACGCTTAGCGACGCAGACCCAGGCGAGAGATCAGGTCACGGTAGCGATCGATGTTGGTGCGCTGCAGGTACTGCAGCAGGCCCTTACGACGACCAACGAGCAGCAGCAGACCACGACGGGAGTGGTGATCGTGCTTGTGGCTCTTCAGGTGCTCGGTGAGGTTGCGGATGCGGTAGGTGAGCAGGGCAACCTGAGCCTCGGGAGAACCGGTATCGGTCTCGTGCAGACCGTACTCGTTCAGGATTTCTTTCTTCTTTGCGGTATCCAATGCCATGAGGGGATCCTCCAAAAATATTTCAGTCCGCAGTAAAAAACAGGCACCGCCCTCCCCCTAGGAGGCCGGTGGGCGTGACTGTTGCAGACCACAGTCACAACCAACCCGAGAAATATTAGCAGTCGATAGGTTCGGAAACAATTGCGCGGGTGGCGGCCACATCCGAACGAATCGCAGCGAGCAGGTCCTCAATCCCGTTGAACTTCTCCATGCCGCGCACAAAATCTACAAACTCCACCCGCACCTGATGGCCATAGAGATCCGCCTCGCGGTCGAGCACGAAGGTTTCTACGCTACGGCGCGGATCCTCGAAGGTGGGGTTATTTCCCACCGAGATCGCCGCGGGATAGCGCACCCCGCAGCGCATATCGCCGGGGTTGGGAGTGGAGTCCAGCACGGTGAAATACCCGGCATAGACGCCATCGCCGGGCAGGGCCTGGCTGGGCGGGAAGTAGAGGTTCGCGGTGGGAAATCCCAGTTCCCTGCCGCCGCGGCCGGCACCGCGCACGACCTCGCCCTGCACCGCGAAGGGGCGGGTCAGTGCGGCGTTGGCCTCGCGGATCTCGCCGCGCTCGAGCATCCCGCGGATACGGGTGGAGGAGATCGGCAGACCCGCTTCATTCAACAGCGGCAACACCGCTACCTCGACGCCGTATTTCTCCCCGAGCTCGCGCAGCGTGTCGGTGGTGCCGGCAGCCTTATGGCCGAAGGTGAAGTTCTCCCCCACCACCACGGCCTTCGCGCCGAGCTTCTCGACGAGCACGGTGGTGAAAAACTCCTCGGGCGAGAGATGCGCGAGGGAGGCGTCGAAACGCAGCGCCAGCAGATGGTCGATATTCAGCGCGGCTGCGATCTCGGCACGGTCATACACAGTGCCGAGCAACGGCGGCATCTTATCTGGGCGCACCACGGCCAGCGGATGCGGATCAAAGGTCACGAGCACAGAGGGCACGCCGTTCTCCCCAGCAAGAGCGGCGGCGCGGCGGAGCAGGGTTTGATGTCCGCTGTGAATGCCATCAAAAACTCCGATGGTGACCACGGAGGCGTCGAGCTGTGCGGGGACGTTATCCAGACCATGCCAAATATTCACAAGTGTATAGGGTACGGCATAGGCTAATACGCATGTCTTTCCCCCAAGAGAAGATCCCCTCCCCCGCTCAGCTGGCCGCCGCAGCAGACCCCCTCGCCACCTCGGGACTGGTGGTGGTGGACAAGCCTCAGTCCATGACCTCACACGATGTGGTGGGCCGACTGCGGCGGATCTTCGGCACCCGCAAAGTAGGCCATGCCGGCACCTTAGATCCGATGGCTACCGGGGTATTGGTGGTCGGTATCGAACGCGGCACCAAGTTCCTCGCGCATCTGGTGGCGGATACCAAAACCTATGACGCCACCATCCGCTTGGGGGCATCGACCACGACCGATGACGCCGAGGGCGATATTCTCAGCCAGCACGATGCCTCCGCGATCAGCGATGAGCAGATTCACGACGGTATCGCGCAGCTTCGCGGGGAGATTATGCAGCGCCCCTCCTCCGTCTCGGCGATCAAAATCAATGGCCGCCGCGCCCACGAGCTGGTGCGCGAGGGAATCGAGGTAGAGATTCCTGAACGCAGCGTCACTATCTATTCTTTCGTGGTGCATTCCATTGAGCGCCAGGATAGCTGGGTGGATATCCACTGCTCGGTGCACTGCTCCTCGGGTACCTATATCCGCTCCCTCGCCCGCGATCTCGGGGCCGGGCTGGGCGTGGGTGGTCACCTCACGGCGCTGCGTCGCAGCACCGTTGGCCCCTTCACCCTTGACCACGCCCGCACCCTGGAGGAGCTCGAGGATACGCCTGAGCTGTCCTTGAGCCTGGATCAGGCCATGGCCGTGAGCTTTCCCCCGCTGCCGCTGAGCGCAGCGGAGGCGCGGGATGTGAGCATGGGGAAATGGCTCTCCCCGCGCGGGCTCAAAGGCGTGCACGCGGCAATGGCCCCGGATGGTCGAGCGATTGCGCTGCTGAAAGAAAAGGGCTCGCGCTTATCGACGGTATTCGTCGCCCGTCCCTCGACCCTCTAGCGCAGCGAGTTGGCAGCTAGACCACGGCGATGGCGGCGATGATGAAACCCTCGCGGATCTCCCAGCGGCCCGTCATGAAGGGCACCGGTGTGGGGCGGGCCAAGAGATAGGAGATGAAGGTGCCATCGCTGCGCACATCGATCTCGGCTTGATCGAAGTCAAGCCAGCGGTGCGTGAGCGGAAACCACGCCTTATACGTGGCCTCCTTGGTGCAAAAGAGCAGGCGGTCGGCACACGGTATGCCTTGGGATTCCAGTTCATCGAGTTGGGATAGCTCACTGGGGCGGGCGATGGAGCCGAGCACTCCCCGCGGCAAAGAGGCCGCGGGTTCGGCATCAAGGCCCATGGACTTCACCACCAGCCGCGGCGCCACCACTGCAGCGCGTAGCCCATCGGTATGCGTCATAGATCCCGAGACCGCCGCCGGCCACAGGGGCACGCCGCGCTCGCCGCGCAGGATCGGTGCCCCGGAGTCGCGCCCGAGCTTCTTGAGCGCCTGGTGGGCGCACCAGCGCGCATCGCCGAACTCTGCTTTCCGCACCGTCACCGCGTGCGCCACCAAGGCCTGCTCGAGGGGGTGGAGCTCGTGGTATCGGCTTAGATCGGCGCTGCTGCGATCCACCTGCATGGAACAAAATTGGGCGGCCGCGGGGAAGAGATCGGGGCTACACTGCATCCGCGTCCACCTCCAGCACCGGATAGGGCCATGGCGCGCTGGCGGGCCGGTTTTTCCACTCGCGCGGATAGCCCAGCGAGGTTTCAATATGCGGGACCCCGTCTACCACTATTTCCCCCGGCAGGTGCAGATGACCGTAAATCACCTTCTCCGCGCGATAACGCACCGGCCAGGTGCGGGTGTGGATCGTGCCGCACCACAGCGATATCTCCGGCCAGGCCACCTGGTTGAGCGGCTCAATCACCAGCGGCCAGTGGTTGATCAAGATGGTCGGGCCGGTGACACGGCTGAGTCTTTTAACCGAGTAGGCCAATCGATCCCAGCACCACGCGCGGATATCCACGAAGGGGGCAATGGCGAACTCGTCGGTGAGCATCACCTGATTGTCCCGGGCGCGCTGCACCGCCTCCTCGGCGGTGAGCCCCGGCTGGCGGAAGGTGTAATCGTAGAGCGTAAAAAGCGGCGCGATGGTGCGCCCAGCGAAGACGGGATAGGGATCCTCGGGGGTGAAAATATCGCGGGCGCGGCAGCCGGCCACCAGCTCGGCGTATTTCTCGCGGCCCACCACGGCATCGGTGGAGCGGCAAAACAGCTCGTGGTTGCCCGGCGCCCAGATTACCTCTTCAAAGCGCTCCTTGAGCTGCTCGAGGACCGCCAGAATATCGGGGGTGCGTTCGGCCACATCCCCGCCAACGATGAGCCAGTCGCTGGGGCTCGTGGGCTGGATGCGGGCGATCATCTCTGCATTGGCTTTGACCGCGGCATGCAGATCCGCGACAGCCCACAGGGTGGTCATTGCCGCACCATCACCTTTCTCCGCACCGGATCTCTTCCCGCTCGGGGTTGCTTGTATTCCCTCACTATACGGCGTTATTGGCCCACTTCATGGACGTGAAACGCCAGAGCACCGCGACCATGCGGATGAAGATAAAGGCCAAGAGTCCGCACCATACGCCGGTGAGCCCAGCCTCGAAAAACAGCGAGAGCCACACGCCGGGCAAAAAGCCCAGTACCACCGAGGCGATGGTGGCATTGCGCAAATACACCGCATCGGCGGCACCCAGTAGCACCCCATCGAGGGCGAAAACCACACCGCCGCCGATGATCATGAGGATCAGAATCCACCACGGCCACTCCATGGCGGCAAGCACGCTGGCGTCCTGGGTGAATAGCCGCGGGATGAAGCGGAATCCGAGCGCAAAGAGCCCCGCCAGTACTGCGGCCACAGCGGTGGAGTACAGCACCACCAGCCGCCCCACTCCCCTAGCCCGGTAGACCGAGCCCATGCCGAGCGCCGCACCGGTCAGGGTTTGGGCAGCGATCGCCAGCGAGTCGAGCACCAGGGTGAGGAAGTTCCACAGCTGCATCATCACCTGGTGCGCGGCGAGGGAGGCCTCGCCGAAGCGGGCGGCGACCCCGGCGGCGGAGAGAAACGCCACCTGGAAGGACAAGGAGCGAATAATGAGATCGCGCCCGAGCACCAGCTGGTGCCGGATCACCTGCGGGCGCAGCGCCCAGGAGCCCTCATGGGAGCGAACTAGGGCGAGTAGGAAGCAGGCAGAGGTGAGCGCCAAACCGGTGAGATTGGCCCACGCCGAGCCCACGAAGCCATAGGCGTGCACCAATATCGGCACGAGGATCGCGGCGGGGATCACGCCGGTGAGGGTGAACCAGAGCGGCGCGGTGGTGTTCTGGATGCCACGCAGCCACCCATTGCCGGCCATAGTGATCAGCAATAACGGGATGCCGAAGCTGGCGATGCGCAGCCAGAGCGTGGCCTCGGCGGCCACCGAGTCGCTGCTCGAGAGCCAGAGGGTAAACCAGGGCGAGCCGAAGAACATGATGGCGGCCAGCGCCGAGCCGACCAGCAGCGCCACCCAGGTGGCCTGCACCCCTTCAGCCACCGCTTCTTTCTTTTTGCCCGCCCCATAGAGCCGAGCGGCGCGGGCGGTGGTGCCATAAGAGAGAAAGGTCAGCTGGGTGGTGACCACGGAAAAGAGCGTGGTGGCGGCGCCGAGCGCGGCCAATTCGGTTTTACCCAGCCGGCCCACGACCGCGGTATCGAGCAGCAAGTACAGCGGTGTCGCGGCGAGCACGCCCAGGGCGGGCAGCGCCAGCGCCAACACGGTACGGATACTCACCTTGCCTGCGGCGGCGAGGCGTTCATGCTCCTCGGCGTTAGCTGGGGCATCCTCCCCTGCCGCGGCGCGGGAGGAGTCGGTGCATTCGGGGGAATCGGTGGAGTCGAGACTCACTGCAGTAGATAATCCTTCATCAGCGTCCAACAGTCTTCTTCGGTGCCAGTCATGCTCAACCCAGCGGCGTGGATATGCCCTCCGCCGCCGTGGCGGCGCGCCAGCGCTGCCACGTCGATCTGCTCCGAGCGCAGAGAGAGGTTCCAGGTGCCGGGTTGTTGTTCTTTGGCCACCACACATACCGCAGCATCCTCGAGGGCGTGCAGCAGTGTCACAGCCCGTTCCGCCACGAAAGGCGGAACCGTACTCAGCTGCGCATAGGGCGCCATGAGAATGGCGGCCCGACCCAGCGGAGTGTCCACGGCCTCAACCCCCGCCAGCAGCCTGCCGAGCATCTGGGTTTCTGCCACGGTGGAGCGATCCATGAGATCCGCGGTGATCCTTCCGGTATCGATCCCACTCTCGGCGAGCGTGGCGGCAAGCAGCAGCCGCGAGGTGGCATCCTCGTTGCCGCCCCACGCGAAACACCCAGTATCGGTGACCAGCCCCGCATAAAGGGCATGGGCCAGCGACTCGGTGAGCTCCACACCCGCCCGCTGGGCGAGCAGCCAGATCACGGCGGTGGTGGAATCGGCCCGGGGAGCAATAAGGTTCACGCCCTGCACCCCAGGGTTGTGCTCGTGGTGATCGATCATGATCCGCGCCCACTCACCGCTGGCGATCTCCTCGGCATAGCGGCCGGCACGGTGCAGATCGCCGCAGTCAACGACCACCACGCAGTCCGTATCCGCTGCGATCGGCCCCTCCCAGGAGATATCCGCGCACCGGGGAATGCTGCTGAGGTTGCGCGCCACCCCGCCGGGGTGGTCAATATAGCCGCGCGCCCGCGCCCCTACAGCCTCGGCCACCTGCATGAACGCAGATACCGAACCAACGGCATCGGCATCCGGGCGCACATGCCCCACCACGGCCACGGATCGGGCAGAGCGCAGCGCAGCTAGCGCCGCGTCCAGATCGTGGTTGCGGAAATCAGTATCGCGCACGCCCAGCCGGGCGGGGCTGAGCATCGTGGCAGCAGATGTGGTGGCGGGAGGTGGCGTCGATAAGCGCGAGCGCGGGGAGGACACCTTTTACTCCTCGGCCTCGCGGTAGGGGTTCTCGCCACCGGCATAGTTTTTGCCCTCGGAGAGCTTGTGCAGCTCCTCATCGCGCTGGCGGGCCTTGGCCAATAGCGCCTCGAGGTGAGCGCTCGCCTCCGGCACCGTGTCGAGCTCGAAGGACAGACGCGGGGTAAAACGCACGCTCAGGGCATCGCCGACGTATTTACGCAGCTGGCCGCGGGAGCTCTCGAGGGCCTCGGCTGCCTCCTCGTGATTCGGCTCGGTATCGATGGTGGCGCCACGGACCGTATAAAACACCGTGGCGTCGTGCAGATCACCGGTCATGCGGCAATCGGTAATGGTGACATACTGCAGCCGCGGATCCTTGATGCGGAATTCAATCGAATCGGCAACAATCGTGAGAATTCGCTTCGCCATCCGGCCGGCGCGTTGCTTATCAGCCATGGTGATTTTTCCCTTTCTTCGTTGTGTATGTTCCCGCCCAGCCATGCGATGCGGCGGTGGCGGGAGACCCCGTTATTCTATCGTGCCGCTTGGACACTGTGACGACGAGCGGCGGCACGCCAACAGCCCTGCCACCTCAGAAGGCGACAGGGCTGTGTATGGCACATACTCACCAGCGGCGAGTAGGCGGGGTCTTAGGTGCGGGGCACCTCGACCTCTTCGAATACCTCGATGATGTCATCGACCTGGATGTCCGGATAGGACAGCACCATACCGCACTCGTAACCGGCGGCGACCTCGGTGACATCGTCCTTCTCGCGGCGCAGCGACTCAATAGTGGCCTTGTCGGTCACCACGTTGCCGTCGCGGATCAGGCGCACCTTGGCATTGCGACGCACCTTGCCGGATTCCACCATGCAGCCTGCGATGAGGCCCACGGAGGAAGCCTTGAACAGCTGGCGGATCTCCGCACGACCGACCTCGCGCTCCTCGTAGATCGGCTTGAGCATGCCGCGCAGGGCTGCCTCCACCTCTTCCAGAGCACGGTAGATGACGGTGTAGTAACGGATATCCACGCCTTCGGCGTTGGCTTCCTCGGTGGCCTTGCCTTCGGAACGAACGTTGAAGGCAATGATCACGGCGTTGGAGGCGGCAGCCAGCGAGACGTTGGTCTGGGTGACAGCACCCACACCGCGGTCGATGATCTCCAGCTGGACTTCGTCGTCCACCTCGATCTTCAGCAAGGCGTCTTCCAGAGCCTCCACCGAACCGGCGTTGTCGCCCTTCAGGATCAGGTTGAGGGTGTTGGTTTCCTTCAGCACCGCATCCAGATCCTCGAGGGAGATGCGCTTCTTCGCACGAGCCTGCATGGCATTGCGACGACGGGCGTTACGGCGGTCAGCGATCTGACGTGCCATGCGGTCATCATCGACCACCAGCAGGTTATCGCCGGCACCGGGCACAGAGTTCAGACCCTGCACCTGCACGGGGCGAGACGGACCCGCCTCTTCGACGTCGTTACCGTACTCGTCCACCATGCGGCGCACACGACCATAGGCGTCGCCAGCCACGATGGAATCGCCGACGCGGAGGGTACCGCGCTGCACGATCACGGTAGCCACCGGGCCGCGGCCGCGGTCCAGGTGCGCCTCGATGGCCACACCCTGGGCATCCATGTTCGGGTTCGCGGTGAGCTCCAAGGAGGCGTCTGCGGTGAGCAGCACGGCCTCGAGCAGTCCATCAATATTGGTGGCCTGCTTCGCGGAGATGTCCACGAACATGGTCTCTCCGCCGTAGTCTTCCGGAACCAAACCGTATTCGGTGAGCTGGCCGCGGATCTTCTCCGGGTTTGCGCCCGGCTTATCGATCTTGTTCACGGCAACCACGATCGGCACATCAGCAGCCTTGGCGTGGTTGATGGCCTCCACGGTCTGCGGCATCACGCCGTCATCCGCAGCAACCACCAGGATGGCGATATCGGTGGAGCTAGCACCACGGGCACGCATGGCGGTGAACGCCTCGTGACCCGGGGTATCCAGCAGGGTCACCGTGCGATCCTGGCCCTCAGCCTCAACATCGACCTGGTAGGCGCCGATGCCCTGGGTGATGCCACCGGCCTCACGACGGGCTTCATTGGACTGACGGATGGTGTCCAACAGGCGGGTCTTACCGTGATCGACGTGACCCATGACGGTGACCACAGGCGGGCGCTTCTCCAGCAGAGAGTCATCGCCCTCGTCCTCACCGAACTGCAAGTCGAAGGACTCGAGGAGCTCGCGGTCCTCATCCTCCGGGGAGACGACCTCAACCTTGTAGTTGATCTCCTCGCCCAGCAGCTGCAGGGTCTCATCGGAGACAGAGGCCGTAGCGGTCACGATCTCGCCTAGGTTGAACAATGCCTGCACCAGCGAGGACGCATCGGCACCGATCTTCTCGGCGAAGTCGGACAGCGAGGCACCGCGGGCCAGACGCAGGGTCTTGCCGCCGCCATCGGGCAACCGCACGCCACCAACGACGTTCGGTGCCTTCATTGCCTCGTACTCATTGCGCTTCTGCCGCTTCGACTTGCGGCCCTTGCGCGGTGCGCCACCGGGACGACCGAATGCGCCTGCGGTACCGCCACGACGGCCACCGCGTCCGCGGAAACCACCGGGACCACCGGGGCCGCCGGGGCCACCATGGCCGCCACGGCCACGACCGCCACCGCGGTTACCCGCAGCGGAGCGCGACGGCATCTGGCCGGGGCTCGGGTGGTTCGGCATCATCGCCGGGGTGGGGCGACGACCGCCACCCTGACGCTCCTGACCGCCCTGCTGCTGGCCGCGGGGCTTGCCGCGACCCGGCTTGGCTCCCGGCTTTGCACCGGGCTTGCCGCCGCCCTGGCCCTGACCCTGCTGGCCCTGGCCACCACGGTGTCCACCCGGGCGCGGAGCCGGGTTCGTGCCCGTGGAGAAAGGATTATTGGCTACGCGCGGCGCACGGCCACCCGGCTTCGGGCCGGGCTTGGGGCGCGGACGCGGCTTCGGCATAGCGGAGTCGGCAGCAGGCTTGTGCTGCGCAGCTGCGTCCTCGCCGCCCTTGGTGTCGTTCTGTGCGCCCTGCGCAGCCTGGAAGCTGGGCTTGGGAGCGCCGCTGGCAGCGGGCTTCTCCGCCGCAGCGGGCTTCTCCTCGCCGGGGGTCGGCGCAGGCTTCGCAGCCGGCTTTGCACCGGGCTTGGCGGCAGGCTTTGCGCCGGGCTTCTTGGCGCTTGTCGACGCCGCCGTAGCCGGCTTCGGAGCCTTCTCGGCAGCGGTGTCGGCGGGCTTCTCCGCAGCCTTCTGGCTAGCGCCTGGCTTGGCAGCCGGCTTCGCACCGGGCTTGGCGGCAGGCTTGGCACCGGGCTTTGCGGCGCTTGTCGACGCCGCCGCGGCCGGCTTCGCAGCCTTTTCGGCGGGCTTATCGGCCTCGGCGCCGGAGTCGGCGTTCTGCGCTGCGTAGTGCGCGCGCATCTTCTTAATCACCGGCGGCTCGATTGTCGACGATGCAGTCTTTACAAATTCGCCCTGCTCTTTGAGCGTGGCGAGTAGGTCTTTGCTCTTGATACCGAGCTCTTTCGCGAGCTCATGTACTCGTAGCTTTCCTGGCACTTCTCTCCTCGTGGTTTGTGCAGAGGCGAGCGGCCGGGAAAGTGTTCTTCACTAGGAGGTGAAGTGTGTCTTTCTTAGGGCCTGCTGCCTCTACGGTTGCGTGTGGACGTTCATCGCTGATGCTTCATCGTGTGCTCATCAGTGTTCGAATCTTCCTTCTGTGTCATCCCGCTGCTCACATTGGCTGTGTGGGGATCCATTCGGTTCCCCGAGCGATGCAATGTAGGTGCGAACGGGTTGTGTATCCACCGAAGCGGATACCCGTAGGGCGCGCGCAAAGCTGCGCCGCTTGCAGGCGAGCTCATAGTGAGCCAATGAGGGTTGAATCCACGCCCCTCTCCCCGGCAAGACAGCCGCGGGATCGGCAATGATGCGCGAGGCATCGGCGGGATCAACAACCACGCGCAGCAACTCGGACGCGGGAAACAGGCGACGGCTAGCAATGCACATCCGCTGTGGGGTGTGTGCTGCGTTCGACTGCGTCATCCGGCCCTTTCTTGTGGCTGCTGCGATGGTTAGCTCCTCTGAGCTCTGCTTCTCACGTCCCGTGCGGCGATCCGGTTTTTGGGCACAAAAACCCACCGGCTGTCACCACACGTTTGTGAGCCGAGAACAAGTGTACGCGAAAGCAGCCGAAATGTTTAACAGAACCTTAAAGCGGCCCCACGTTCAGCTGTGGTTGTTCCACATATGCCGCTGAGTTGTGGGGCCCGCAGTGAGCTCGCAGTAGGCCTCGCAGTGGGCTCGCGCCGTTGCTGTGCCGCCGCCGAGCCAGCCGGGCTCAGCGCCCGCTCGGTCGGCAAGCTCGGCGCGACGCTCTCGACACTCGCCCGCTATTCCGCGTCGGAGTGGATGTCGATCTTCCACCCAGTCAGGCGCGCGGCGAGGCGAGCGTTTTGGCCTTCGCGGCCGATGGCCAAGGAGAGCTGATAGTCCGGCACCACGACGCGGGCGATCTGGTTTTCTAGATCGGTGATCTCCACGGAGACCACCTTGGACGGTGCCAGCGCGTTACCCACATAGTGCTGGGGGTCTTCCGAGTAATCGATGATGTCGATCTTTTCCCCGCCCAGTGCCTTCATGATGTTGTTCACGCGCTGGCCGCGCGGACCGATGCAGGCGCCCTTGGCGTTGAGCCCCTTCACGGTGCCACGCACCGCCACCTTGGAGCGGTGGCCTGCCTCGCGGGCGATGCTGACGATCTCCACGGCGCCGTCCTCGACCTCGGGGATCTCCAGCTCGAAGAGCTTACGCACCAGCTCAGGGTGGGTCCGCGAGAGGTTGATCTGCACGGCACGCGGCCCCTTGGACACGCCCACCACAAAGCTTTTGACGCGATCGCCGTGCTTGAGGTTTTCGCCCGGGATTTGCTCGGCGGGGATGAGGATACCGTCGTGGCCATCGGCCTCGGTGCCCAGCTGCACCACCACGATGCCCTTTTCATTGGCGCGCGCATCGGCCTGCACCACACCGGAGATGACGGTGCCCTCGAAGCGGGTGTATTCGTCAAAGACGCGGTTGGCCTCTGCCTCGCGCAGCCGCGCCACAATGGCATTGCGCACGGCCAGGGCGGCGGTGCGGTTGAAGTTCGCGGGGGTGTCGTCGCGTTCGGACAGGACGGTGCCGTCCTCGTCACGTTCAGTGAGGATCACTGCTACCTTGCCGCTTGCAGTATCGATGTCCACCCGAGCCTGTGTGGACTCGTCCATGGGATAATTCTGCCGGTAGGTTTCGAGCAGAGCGTCGGCAATCGTCGACAGCAATTCCGAAACCGCAATTCCCTTGTCCTTTTCGATGGCGCTGAGCGCCTGGACATCAATGTTCACTTGTGATCCTCTCGCCACTGCAGGGCATCTTCATACGACATATCGGCAAGTTCCGCCTCGGCAACAGGAGCCTTGGCGAACTCAATTTCTACCACCGCGCGATCAATATCGCCCAATCCTAGCGCGTGCACCTCAAGCTCACCTGCTTTCTTGCCGGCCTTTTTCGCCTGCTTCGCGGAGAGCTTAGAGATCACGATCACCGAGTCCTGCTCTGCCGACAGCGCGCCCACGCGCCCCCGCAGCTGCACATCACCCTGGGTGATGCTGATCAGTCGCCCGCGGTTGCGGTGCCAGTGGCGCGGCGTCGTCAAGGGCCGATCCACTCCTGGGGTGGACACCTCGAGGGTGTATTCCTGGGCGCCGAAGGACATCTCCCCTGCCTCCTCGGCCGCGTCGAAGGCCGCAGAAAACTCGCCTGCGGCGACCTCCACCGCCTCGAGGCTGGGCACCTCGGCCTCCATGCCGGCGCTGTCGGCGGCATCCACAATGATTGCGATCACGGACTTGGCGCCAGCGCGGTTAATCTTGATCTCCTCCACAGCCATCCCGTGGGCGTGGGCTACTGGAGAAATAAGTGAGTGAAGTGCATCTTTAGAGGGAAAAGCCATGCTCGCAAGCATACAGGTATGCTTCTTAGCCATGAATCCTATGAGCCGCAGGCAGTTTCTTCTCGCTACCTCAGCCCTGTGGGCTGGGGCGACACTGGCCTCGTGCGCCCCGTATCGCTCTGTTGATCAGGGTCTTAAGGAGCTCGCTATCGGGGCGGAGGCTGATGCGGAGGCACAACCGCCGATCGCCGAGATGCGCCATACTCACGCCAGCATGCTCGTGGAGGAAAATAACCGCCGCTGCGGCATCGACGAGCAGGGGTCCTCGCCCGAGCGCTGCTCTGTGGAGGCGCTGGATGCGGATGCGATTGCAGAACGTGCCGCCACGGTCTCTGCCGAGCTGTCCACGGCCTTGGCTGATTCCGCCCGTGCCACGTTCGACGCGGTGTCCACGATCGAATCCGACTCGTGGATAGTCCTCGCCAGCATCTATGCCGATCTGGGCACTCGGCTCTACGAGGAGGATCCGGACAAGGCGAAGGATATGCTGCGGCTCGACGCCATCGCGGCCGAGGATGTGGCGTTGAGTAAACAAGAAAAGTCGGCCCTGCTGGAGATGATCGCCTTCCACGAGGCTGCGATCTATGGCCTCGGCACGGCGGAGGCGTTTGCCGATAATCAGCAACACGCCCAGCTTTTTGCAGATCTGGGCACCGATCACCGGATGATTGCGGTGGCGCTCACGCAGATCGCGGCCGCCAATGGTCTCCAGCCCGACACTGCCCCGACGAGTTATCAGATGGAGGGTTATGAGCAGATGAGCGATGCCGCCAGCGCCGATATTTTTGTGCGCCAGCTCTGCGATAATGCCCGCGGGATGTGGGATCATTTCCTGCTTGAGGCCTCGCATTCCACTGCCGCGCAGTGCGCCGCGCAGGCCATTGGCCAGGTGTCCGTGCACTCTCATCGGGCGGCCGGGATCGGCATCTAGGCCAAGGTTTATCGACGCCTCCCCCACCCTTGATCCCCGCGGTTGCCAGCACAACTGTGGGCAGATACACGACAGCCACCATCCTGCATCACTGCGGGATGGTGGCTGTCGGGCGCTGAGGGTTTAGTTCTCACCCTCGGTGGAGCCCTCGAACTTCTTGTCGATGGCGTCGCGGGCCTTGTCTACCTTGTCGGAGTGCTCGTTGCCGAGCTTATCCTTGGCCACCTGCTCGCCCTTGTCGAGAACGTCCTTGCGCTTGTCGTCGTCGCTCAGGAATTCCTTTGCCTTATCCATGATTCCCATGAAGTTTCACACCTTTCGATTGTTGTGATTTGTGTTTACTCGGATAATGCTAACGAATCTCGGGTGCGGGCGTGTAACTGGCCCCGCGCTCAGTCGTGCCCTGAGAACGTCACGCGGCCACGACGCCCCACTGCTGAGAGCGCGGGGCGGCGTGGCCAGTGGTGAAACGAGTTGGCGGAATAGCCCTTAGGAAGCGCGGCGGCGCAGTGCTACCAAGCCGGCGCCGGCGGCGGCGATGACGAGGCCGCCGAGCGTTACCATGCCGACATTGGCACCGGTGTTGGCCAGGGCCGGGCCGGAGTGGGACTCATGGTTGTGATGACCGTGCTGATCCTTGTGGTTGTGCTCGTTCATCGGAGCCGGAGTGGCCGAGGACTCGTCCATGTGCGAGTGACCATCGTGCATATCACCCTTGCCATCCTTATCGGCCGCATCGCCGTGGTCGTGGCCTTCAGCGTCTTCGTGGTCGCCGTGCTCGGCATCGTCCTTACCATTGGCATCGTCCTGGCCTTCAGCGTCTTCGTGGTCGCCGTGCTCGGCATCGTCCTTACCATTGGCATCGTCCTGGCCTTCAGCGTCTTCGTGGTCGCCGTGCTCGGCATCGTCCTTACCATTGGCATCGCCCTGGCCTTCAGCGTCTTCGTGGTCGCCGTGCTCGGCATCGCCCTTACCATTGGCATCGCCCTGGTCTTCAGCATCGTCGCTCGCGTCATTGCTACCTGCGGCGTCGTCGGTGCTGTCGGAGTTGTCGCCTTCCTCAGCAGCGCTGCCGTTATCATCTCCCTCGTACTCGCCGCCGGTGGCAGGCTGGTTAGTGCTATCGGAGGAGGACGAGGAGGACTCGCTAGAGGTCGACTGGTCAGCGTCGCCTTCTTCGGCGGCGGCGATACCGCCGGAGAGCATCAGGCCCGAGGCGGCGAAGGCTGCCATGCCGACACGCAGGCTACGGCCGACGGTGGTGCTGCGAGAGAGGGAATTCAGAGACATAAATAGCGTCTTTCTTATCGACGTAGCTGGCGGTCTCGGGAGGTAGATCGAGTGCACGCTACGGGGTTGGGTGGAGACAATGGGTTCAGCATGTGAGCGGTACCGATAGAGCACCGCTCCAGTGCAGAAACTCCTAGTGTGCAATGTTAGTTTCGCTACCGAACCTACACAAGGGCATTGGCCCCCAAACAGGGGTCAATACGTACTAGTTGGTGCGGGCGCGACGCTGCTTCTCGGCCGCGATATAAAACTCGCGATCGTCGAGCTGTGCCGCGGCCTCGCTATCGACGATGACGGTGCAGTTCGGGTGGAACTGCAAAATGCTGGCGGGGCAGTGCGCCGTCACGGGCCCCTCCACCATCGCGGCCACTGCCTCTGCCTTGGAGGCGCCGGTCGCAAGCAGCACCGGATGCTGGGCGGCACGGATCGTGGCCAGGCCTTGGGTGATGGCCTCCACGGGGACCTCCTCTTCGGAGGAGAAGAAGCGGGCATTATCGCGCACCGTCTGCGGATGCAGGATCACGCGGTGGGTCGGAGAGTCGAAGGCGGAGCCGGGCTCATTAAAGCCAATGTGCCCGTCCGAGCCGATGCCCAGCAGCTGCAATTGCACCTCGCCAGCACGCACTGCAGCCTCATAGCGGGCAGCTTCCTCCGCGATGGACTCGGCTTGACCATTGGGGCTAAAGACGCGGGAATCATCGATGTCCACGTGCTCGGCAAATTCTCGCCGGATGGTGCGGTAGTAGCTATTTTCGTCAGAGCGATCGATACCGATGTATTCATCGAGCATGTAGACACTCACATCGGCAAAGCTGATCTCGCCCGCCTGGTGGCGAGCAATGAGCTCCTTGTAGGTGGCAATAGGGGTCGAGCCGGTGGCCAGCCCGATGGAAACCTTCCCCTTGCCCTGCACGGTGTCGGCAATCATGTCGGCAGCGATAGTGGCAACCTCAGCAGGGGACTCGGTGATAATTACGCGCATAGCGTCCCTTTCTTATCTACGCGCGCCGGCATCCTCAGTCCTCATCCGCGGTAGCAGTCACCACGAATAGGATGGCCGCGGCGCGCGGCCTCACTGTGTGCTGAGGATCTCCGCTCCCCTGCCCCACTTGTGCCTGCGGGCACCGCCCGCGACAGCGATATGAATAGATCAAGGGTGGCATGGGAAGAGATCCCATGCCACCCACATTACACACTCATCAGACGTCGTATCTACGCCGGAGGCCGTCTGATTTTCTCGCGGCCTCCTGCCCTCTAACGACGCCCCTGCGTGACCAGCTCGACGAGGTGATCAACCACTTCGTCCACGGCGATGTTCTCGGCCTCGCCACCGCGCGGGCGCACCTCGATGGTGCCCTCCTTGTAGCCACGACCCACCACGGCCATGAAGGGCATACCCAACAGCTCGGCGTCCTTAAACTTCACGCCAGCGCCAATCTTGGGACGGTCATCGAAGAGCACGTCGATCCCTCGGGTCGACAGCTCCTCGGCGAGCTTCTCCGCCGCTTCTGCCGCCTCGGCATCCTTGTTGGCGATCACCACATGCACCTCGTACGGGGCCACAGACACCGGCCATTTCAGGCCCTTCTCGTCGTGTGTCTGCTCGGCGATCACGGCAAGCAGGCGGGACACGCCCACGCCATAGGAGCCCATCGTGGGCACCGCGCGCTTGCCATTCTCATCCAAAATCTGCACATCGAACGCCTCGGTGTATTTGCGGCCCAGCTGGAAGATGTGCCCGATCTCGATACCGCGCTCGAGGGTGAGCACACCCATTCCCTCCGGCGCGGGGTCGCCCTCGCGTACCTCGGCTGCCTCCACATAGGCATCCACCTCGAAATCACGGCCCACTGTCATGTTCACGCTGTGGTGGCCCTCCACATCGCCACCGGTGATCCATGAGGTGCCGCGCACGACGCGCGGATCGGCGTACACGCTCAGTTCATGCTCGTTGAGCGCGCGCGGGCCCACATAGCCCTTCACCAAAAACTGGTTGTGCGCAAAGTCCTTGTCCTCGGCGAGCTCCACCTCGGCAGGCTCGAAGCTGGCGGCCAGGCGACCCATGTCCACCTCGCGGTCGCCAGGCAGGACCACGCCCGCGAGGCGGGGTTTCTCGGCGCCGGGGTCCGTCACGCGCACCACGATGCACTTGAGGGTATCGCTGGCCTCCACCGCACGGCCCTCAATAGTGACGCCCTGTGTATTCGCCCACTCCACGAGCGCGGAGATGGTGGTGGCACCAGGGGTCTCGTGATCCTCGGCGGCGGGGGCTGCCGCGGGATCGCGTTCCTCGCCGGCCGGGGTCACCACGGCCTCGACATTGGCGGCATAGTCACCTTCGGTGGCGCAGACAAAGGTGTCCTCGCCGGTGGGGCTAATAGCAAGGAACTCCTCGGAGGCCGAGCCGCCCATCGCGCCGGAGGTCGCAGCACAAATCACATACTCCACGCCCAGGCGGTCGAAAATGTTTTGATACGCCTGGCGGTGCAGCTGATAGGACTCCTCAAGCCCAGCATCATCCATGTTGAAGGAGTAGGAATCCTTCATAATGAACTCGCGCCCGCGCAGGATACCGGCGCGGGGACGCTCCTCATCGCGATACTTGGTCTGCACCTGATAAAGGATGACGGGGAAATCCTTATAGGAGCTGTACATGTCCTTGACCGTGAGGGTGAACATCTCCTCGTGGGTCGGCCCGAGCAGCATGTCCGCGCCCTTGCGGTCCTTCAAGCGGAAGACATTATCGCCGTATTCGGTCCACCGGTTGGACTGCTCATAGGGCCCGCGAGGCAGCAGGCCGGGGAAGCGCAGCTCTTGAGCGCCGATGGCGTTCATCTCCTCGCGCACAACCTTTTCGATCTTGTCCAGCGCGCGCACTCCGAGCGGCAGCATGGAGTAGATGCCCGGCGCATTGCGTCGGAGGTATCCGGCGCGCACCAAAAGCTTGTGGCTGGGGACTTCAGCGTCGGCGGGATCATCGCGCAACGTGCGCAAAAAGAGCTGAGACAAGCGTGTAATCATGGTGCCCGATCTTACTAGCTACACTCAGGGGCGTGCTCATTGTGCTCCCACCCTCTGAAACCAAGTCCTTTGGCGGCGATGGCGCGCCGCTGTCGCTCGACTCCCTCGGCTTCCCCGAACTGACTCCCCTGCGCCAGCAGATTATCGATGATCTGCGCGCTCTTGACACTGCGGAGGCACGCGAGGCGCTGAAGTTGAAAAACAACTTTGATGAGGAGTTCGCCGCTAATCAGCAGCTGTGGACCTCCCCCACCACCCCGGCGCTGAGTCGCTACACGGGGGTGCTTTTCGACGCCCTCTCCCCGGCTACTCTCCCCCAACCCCGGTGGAGCCGACTGGCTGTGGGCTCAGCGCTCTTTGGCGTCGTGCGGGGACAGGATCCCATCCCCCATTACCGGCTGTCTGCGAGCACGAAGGTGCCGCGCCAGGAGGATCCCGCCGCCGCTGCACCAACGATGAAAAAGCGCTGGGGTGCAGCCATCACTGAGGCCCTGGCCGGTGTGGAGGGCCTGGTGCTGGACTTCCGCTCGGGGGCGTATCAGAATCTTGGCCCGCTCTCCTCTGCGGCCACCGTGCGCGTGGAAACCACCGCGGGCAAGGTTGTGAGCCACTTCAATAAGCACTACAAGGGCGAACTGGCCCGCGTGCTCTGCCTGCACGATGCGGAGCCGGACACCCTCGATGAGGTCATCGAGATCGCCCAGGGCGCTGGTCTTTCTATCAGTCTCAGCAGCCCGACGCAGCTCACCCTCGTGGTGGATCGCTAGGCGTTCGGCAGGGTGAGTCCTGCCACCTCGCCGATCACCAGCACTGCGGGCGGGGCAATGCCCTCCTCGCGGATGGAGGCGCCCAACGTCGCGAGCGTGCAGCGCAGCACTTTTTGCTCAGCGGTGGTGCCTTCTTGAATCACGGCTGCGGGGGTCTCGGGGCTGCGGCCATCGGCCATCAATCGCTCTGCGATGGCCCCGGAGTTTTTCACGCCCATAATCACCACGAGGGTGCCGCCGGTGTGCGCCAGTGCTGTCCAATCGTTAAGCGAGTTGGGGTTATCGGGGGCGAGATGCCCCGAAATCACGGTGAAGGAATGCACCATCCCGCGCTGGGTCACGGGGATATCGGCGGCGGCTGGAACAGCGATGGCGCTGGTTACTCCCGGAACGACGGTGCACGCGATGCCGGCCTCGGCACAGGCCTGTGCCTCTTCGAAACCACGGCCAAATACGTAGGGGTCGCCGCCTTTGAGCCGCGCCACCTTCTTCCCGGCGCGGGCGTGGGTCACCAGCAGCTCATTGGTTTTTTCTTGGGCCACCTGCCGGCCATAGGGCAGCTTCGAGACGTCGATGATCTCTTTGGTCGAGACATCGCAGAGTTTGTCTAATTCGGCGCTCGGGCCGAGGTGATCGGTGAGGATCACATCGGCCTCTTGCAGGGCATGCATGCCGCGCACCGTAATCAGATCCCACGCTCCGGGTCCGCCACCAATAAGAGTCACTGTCATGAATTGTGAGTGTAGTGGCCTTGGTGGGCAAAAATCGATTTAGCGATGCCTGCCCGCAGTGCGCACAAAATTCTCGATCGCGTGGGGAACGCTGGCGGGATGGACGTGAAGATAGGAGGCGTGGATCGTCGCGGACACGAAGCCTTCGGCCACCGCAGCGCCATCCCAGCCCCGCCAGCCCCAGGCCGGATGGAACCCAGGTGCGGTCTCCTCGGCGAGGGCGGTGTGGTGAAACTCGTGGCCGGTGACTCTGTGGCCGACCTCGTAGAGCACCGAGGACTCGAGCGCCACGGCTTCCCGATACCCCAGTTTCAGGCGACGGCCCATGGCGCCATGGGTGCCGATCGCCCCCACCATGGGATGGGCGTCGAGGGTTTTGAGCAGCCACAGCAGTCCCGCGCATTCGGCGTGGACCGGTTTGCCGGCGGCGATATGCTCGCGCACCCCAGCGGTAACGCTATGCCGGGCAGCGAGCTCTTCCACATGTTCCTCGGGAAATCCGCCAGGCACAATGAGCCCTTCGCACTCGGGGAGTTCCTCGTGCAAGGGATCGAATTCCAGCACTTCGGCGCCGGCGGCGCTCAACAGCTCGGTGTGCTCGGCATAGGCGAAGCTGAACACCGGCCCCGAAGCCAGAGCGATACGCGGGGCGCTGTCCACGGCGTGGACCTCTGCGGCCGGATCCCAGGCGGGACCGGTATAGGCGCAGGAGGCCAGCTCGAGAATGGCATCGATGTCCACGTAGTTCTCGATCATGTCGGCCATGCGCTCGACGGATTCGACGGCGGCACCGCCCCGCTCAGCGGCGGTCACGAGTCCGAGGTGGCGGGACGGTACTTCCACCTTGTCGATGCGCGGGATGATGCCCACCACCGGCACCCCTGTGTTTTCGATGGCGCGGCGACATACCTCGGCGTGGCGGTCGGTGCCTGCCTTGTTAATGATCGCCCCAGCAATGCGTACATGGGGGTTGTGGATGGCGAAACCGCGCACAATCGCGCCGGCCGATTGACTCATGCCGCGGACATCCACGACGAGGATCACGGGCAGCCCGAGCGCGGCGGCGATCTCAGCGGTGGAACCGGCGCCGGCGTCTTCTGGGGAGTCGGTGATGCGGCCATCGAAGAGCCCCATCACGCCTTCCACCACGGCGATATCGCAGCCGGCGGCACCATGCGCATAGAGCGGGCCGATGCGATCGACGGAGCACATCACCGAATCAAGGTTGCGGCCCACGCGCCCCGAGGCCAGGCCGTGGTAGCCGGGGTCGATATAGTCCGGCCCGACTTTGAACGGTGCGACCTTCATGCGTCGGGCCAGCGCCCCCATCAAGCCCGTGGCAATGGTAGTTTTGCCCGTGCCCGAGGCCGTGGCCGCGATGCACACACCGGGCACGCTTACCATTCGATCCCCTTCTGGCCTTTGCGGCCTTGGTCCATCGGGTGCTTGACCTTGGTCATGGTGGTGACCAAGTCCGCTACCTCGAGCAGGCGTGGGTCGGCGTCGCGACCCGTCATCACCACATGCTGAGTACCGGGACGAGTGCGTAGTGTCTCCACCACATCCTCGACGTCGATCCATCCCCACTTAATGGGATAGGTGAACTCGTCGAGCACGTAGAGATCATGGGTTTCATTGGCCAGGCGGCGCTTGATTTCCTCCCAGCCTTCGCGGGCGTCGCGGGCATGATCTTGTTCATCGCCGCGCTTTTTCGCCCAGCTCCAGCCCTCGCCCATCTTGTGCCACTCCACGAGCGGCTCATCGCTGAGCTCGTTGAGGCGCAGGAATACCGATTCTTCCCCGACCCGCCACTTGGCGGATTTCACGAATTGGAAGACGCCGATCTTCCAACCTTGATTCCAGGCGCGCAGCGCCATGCCGAAGGCGGCGGTCGACTTTCCTTTACCTTCCCCGGTGTGCACCGCGGTCACCGGCAGCATGCGTCGTTGCCGGGTGGTGAGGCCATCATCGGGAATATTTTTCGGATCAACTTTGCCTTGGGGCATCGCGTAGGGCTCACTTTCGCACAGGGGGTGTATCTCTGAGCCATAGTAGCGAGACACACCCCGCCTCCCGGCCGCGGGGTGGTCCGCCCCACCCCTTTAGAGCGACTCGATGGCGCCGGCGACGTTATCGGAATTGAGCTCCGCAAGCTGCACGCAGGGAGCGCGCAAATGCTCCGCGAGGGTGCGCGCGAGCCCCAGCCGCACCCGTGCGGAGACCTCACAGTCGATCACGATGGAACCGCTGAGCCCCTTGGCCGCGATAGCATCGGCGGCCGCATAGGCCTCTTTCATCCCATAGTTACCGGTGGCTCGGCCGTCGCTGAGTACGACCATGATGGCGCGGCGGCCCGGCTCCTTTCGTGCTTGGCGAGTGATGAGCTCATCGGCCAGCACCAGCCCCTCGGCCAGTGGGGTGCGCCCGCCGACCCGGGCGGATTCGAGACGACGCCGCGCCACATCAATGGAGCTGGTCGGGGGCAGCAAAAGCTCAGGTGCGCGGCCACGCACGGTAATCACCGCCACCTTGTCGCGGCGGATATAGGCGTCTTTCAAAATTGATTCCACCGCACCGGTGACCGCCTCGAGGCGGGTGTGGCCAGCCACCGAACCGGAGGCGTCCACCACGAAGACGATGAGATTCGATTCCCTGCCCGCCTTGATGGAGGAACGCAGATCCTCCGGCCGCAGCTCCAAACGCCCATTACTAATGGTGGCGCCGCGTTCGGCGGCCGCCATAGCGGTGGCCACCACATGTACTCCCCTGCCGTGGGTGGTGGAGCGAATCACCGCGCCTTCACTCGATAGCGCCTTGGAGCGTCGGCCCGGATTGGCTTCCTCGCCCATGCCCCGCCGACGCAGTGTTCTAGCGGAGAAAGGGAGCGCCCATCGAGGCGCTATCACCCTTTCCATCGCCGCGCTGCGGCTGCTCCTCCTGCGGCGTTTCCTCGGGCTCCTCCTGCTCCGGCGAGGAGGGCTCCTCTGGGGTCTCGGCAGGCTCCTCCTCCTGCGGCGGTTCGGTGTTCTGCTCGGGATCGGGATTGTCGTTGATGGCCTCGTCGAGTTTCTCGTCCAACTCGGAGTCGTCGATTCCGGGCTCATCGAAGGGATTGCGGCGCTTACGGTGCGGCAGCGCCAGCTGGGCGGCCACACGCACGTCCTCGTCCTCCACGATCTCGCTGCCACGCAGTGCTGCATGGGCGATGGCGGTGCGGGCGATCACGATATCGGCGCGCATGCCATCGACATCGAAGGCGGCGCAGAGCTGGGCGATGCGCGCCACCTGCACGGTCGGCAACTCCACCGTGGCCACGGCGGCGCGGGCCTGATCCAGCTGCTCTTTGAGCGCGGTTTCCTGCTCCTGCCACTGGGCGGCAAAACCGTGGGGGTCGTTTTCATAGGCCAAGCGGCGGGTAATGATCTCTCCGCGCACGGCAGGGTCTTTTGAGCCGGTGACTTCCACCGCCAGCCCGAAACGGTCGAGCAACTGTGGGCGCAGCTCGCCCTCTTCGGGGTTCATGGTGCCCACCAGCACGAATTTTGCGGGGGCGCTATAGGAGACGCCATCGCGCTCAATACTGACCCGCCCAGTAGCGGCGGCATCAAGCAGTGCGTCCACGAGGTGATCGGCGAGCAGATTAACTTCGTCTACGTACAGAATGCCGCCATCGGCCTCAGCGAGCAGACCGGGCTTGTACTCGGCTTTGCCGGTGCTCAGGATGGTCTCCACATTGAGGGATCCCACCACGCGATCTTCGGTGGCACCGAGGGGAAGGTTCACGAGGGAACCGTCGAGAAGCGGAGCAAAGCCACGCACCATGGTGGTCTTGGCGGTGCCTTTTTCTCCGCGCACGCACACACCCCCGATCCCTGGAGAGATGGCGTTGAGAAGCAGGGCCAGCCGGAGCTGTTCCTGCCCCACGATCGCGGTGAATGGAAAACCAGGAACGGGGGTGTGTTCAGTCACATTAATCCTCGAGCTTGAGTGTCTTTTGGGTACGCTCCCACGTCTCCTCGAAGAGCTGCGGGTTCGCCGCCAGCTTAACACCGTAGGAGGGAACCATATCCTTAATCTTCGGTCCCCACTCCACCATGCGCTCGCCGAAGCAGCGCTCCAGCACCTCGAGCATGGCTGCCGGGGCGATGGACGCACCCGGGGAAGCGCCGAGAATACCGGCGATCGAGCCCTCGGAGTTATTGATTAGCGAGGTACCGAACGCGAGAGTGGAGAAGGACGGACCGGCGACCGGCTGAATAGCCTGGACGCGCTGGCCGGCGGTGACCAGCTCCCAATCCTCATCACGGGCAGTCGGCATGTACTCACGCAGCGACTCCATACGCGCCTTCTGATCCTTGAGCAGCTCGGTAATCAGGTACTTGGTCAGGCCCATCTCCTGCACGCCCACGCCCACATAGGACAGCAGGTTCGTAATGCGGATGGACTTGAACAGATCCAGGTTGGAGCCGGTCTTGAGGAACTTCGGGGTCCAGCCCGCATAGGGGCCGAAGAGCAGGCCGCGCTTGCCGTCAATCACGCGGGTATCGAGGTGCGGCACCGACATCGGCGGGGCGCCCACAGACGCCTTGCCATAGACCTTGGCGGCGTGCTGCTCGATCAGCTCCTCATTGGTGCAGCGCAGCCACTGGCCGGACACGGGGAATCCGCCCCAGCCGCGAATCTCAGGAATGCCGGACTTCTGCAGCAGCGGCAGCGCCATGCCACCGGCACCGACGAACACGAAGTTCGCGGTGATCACGGAGGTATCACCGGTGTGCACGTTAGTGGTGGTGATCTTCCACTTCTTGCCATCCTGGCTGAGGTTTTTCACCTCATGGCCGTAACGCAGCTCGGTGCCGGCCTCCTTCAAACCCTCGATGAACTGCTTGGTTTGGGCACCGTAGTTGATGTCCGTACCAGCGGAGGTCCAGGAGATAGATACCGGCTCCTTGGCGAAGTCACGGCCCTGCGCCATCAATGGCAGCTTCTCGGAGAAGACATCCTGGTCATCGGAGTATTCCATGCCCGGGAAGAGCGGGTGATCCTTGAGCGCGTCGAAGCGCTTCTTCAGATAGGCCACCTGGTCCTCGCCGTGGGCGAAGGACACGTGCGGCACGGGATTAATGAACTCGCGCGGATCCTTGAGAATCCCCGTGTCCAGCTGGTGCGACCAGAACTGGCGCGACACCTGGAACTTCTCGTTGATGTTGATGGCCTTGTCGATATCAATACGCCCCTTGACCTCAGGGGTGTAGTTGAGCTCGCACAGGGCGGAGTGGCCCGTTCCTGCGTTGTTCCAGGGGGAGGAGGACTCCTGAGCTGGGGCGTCAAGCCGCTCCAGAATGAGCTGGCTCCACGAGGGCTCCAGCTGCTTCAACATTGCGGCGAGGGTGGCGCTCATGATGCCGGCGCCAACAAACGCTACATCCACTTCATCGCGTACCTGGGCAGTAGCTGCCTTGGAATCTGACACGTCAGTCCAACTTCCTTAATTCTCTATCTACGGTGCTCTCACGCGTTGTGCATTGTCTCTTAGGTCGCGCACAGAATTCGGCCCGAACTACCCACTTCCACAGAAACGACGGGCAGCGAGCAGACACAGCAGAACGGGCGCGACCCCTACAAACGCCTCGCAACCACCGCCACTCGAGACGGGTGCATACGGTGCGCGGGTGCGTTTGTGCTGGTTCAAGTTTACGCGCCTACGCAGGCCAACAAACACTCTTTTGGAGGTCCTACCACTACTCTTTCCGTGCTCGGCCCGGCGCGACGCGTGTCGACGCAGCAAAGAAGGCACCATCACGCTGGCGTTTTCACAGCACGCGCTCAGCATTGTTCACCGACCCTAAGCACAGGGAATTGTATGAATCCACCTCTTATTTACCCCCAAAAGAGCGAAACTGGGCGCGCCCTGTGCCCCCACCTTTTTGATTGTGTGGGCTATACATCGCGCCATGATCGGCGCCGCCGGCGGTGACCAGGCGTGCTTAAGCAGCCCGGCGCGGCCGCACCCGCCGCTGCGTGCACACCTGCCGCATCGTCTGTCCTTCGCCGCCGAGCTGGGCGCGTAAAGTTGGCCGCGCGAGAATGCTCCATGGCCAAGAAGGTGAGGGATGAAGCGAAGTGAGCGTCGATAAGCCTCTGCAGTGGCGGCCCGATCGTTTGGGCGCGGACTATGAGTATGCACTGTGCGAGCTCGGGCCCGATCCCGATGGAGAAAGCCCTGTATGTGCGGCACTGGTGCGCCATAAGAGCCAGCATGAACACGCCGCAGTAATGGTGCATGGGATGACTGACTATTTCTTCCACGATCATGTGGCGCGCTATCTCGACTCCCGCGCAGTCACCACCTATGCCGTGGATCTGCGCAAATGTGGCCGCGCGCTGCGCGAAGGACAGACGCCCCACCATGTCAGTGATATTCGGCTGTACTGCGAGGACTTAGAGGCCGCTCTGCAGCCGGTGGTGGAGGCGCATTCCAGCGTCAGCCTCATCGCCCACTCCACTGGGGCGCTGGCGGTGGCGGAATGGCTCGCCCAAACCACTCTGCCCGTGGACTCGGTGATTTATAACAGCCCCTGGTTGGAGATGCTTGGCCCGCCGTGGCTGCGCACCCACGTTCCGCGGCTCGCGGGGGCGATCACGCGACTGCGCCCCGAGGCACTACTGCGCCAGAAGCCCGATCCCAGCTACGGCACATCCCTGCACCGCGACTATGACGGCGAATGGGACTACGATCTCCAGCTCAAGCCACTGGCAGGTTTCCCGAAACGTCTCAGCTGGCTGCAGGCGGTAGCGCAGTCCCAGCAACGACTCGCCCGCGATGAGCTACGCACCCAGATCGCGAGCTTGGTACTCACCGCCGAGCGCAGCGGTGAGGGAGATACGCTCGCCGACGCCCACAGCAGCGATATCGTTTTAGAGGTCGCCGATATCTGGGCGCGGGCCCCGCACCTATCGAGTGTGCTGAGTATCACCGCGCTGCCGCAGGCGATGCACGATGTGTACCTGTCCGCCCAGCCCACACGCACCCAGGCGCTTGAGCTCACGGTGGACTGGATGCGCCGGCACCGCAGGCACACGTCCTAGCGCACGACAGCTCAGAGAAGACGCGACAGCGCCCGATTGACACGAGCACTACTGTTGGAGAACGACAACTCGTATTCACCAACTATGACCCGTGTATGAAGGAGATTTCCCCTATGGCTACTGCCGCGGACAAACACTATGACCTCGTGATTATTGGCACCGGCTCCGGTAACTCGATTCCCGGCCCGGAGTTTGAGGATAAGTCCATCGCGATCGTGGAAAAGGGCGTCTTCGGCGGAACCTGCCTCAACGTCGGCTGCATCCCCACCAAGATGTTCGTCTACGCCGCAGAGCAGGCCCGTGCCGCCGCCCACAGCGAGCGCTATAACCTCGATACCCAGTTCAACTCCGTGGATTGGCCGGCCCTACGCGAGCGCGTCTTCGGCGAGCGCATCGATAAGATTGCCGCCGGCGGCGAAGCCTATCGTCGCGGCGAAGAGACCCCGAATATCGATGTCTACGATGGCCACGCCCGCTTTGTGGACACCAAGACCATCGCCACGGCGGATGGCGATACCCCAGTAGTGATCTCCGGCGAGCAGATCGTGCTGGCCGTGGGCTCGCGCCCGCAGATTGTGCCGCCCTATGCCGGCACGGATTTCCGCTACTACACCAACGAAGACATCATGCGCCTCGAGGAGCTTCCCGAGTCCATCATCATTCATGGCGGCGGGTTCATCGCTGCGGAGTTCGCGCATGTCTTCCACGATCTCGGCGCCAAGGTGACCGTGATCAACCGCTCCCCGCGCATGATGAAAACCCTCGACGAGGATCTCACCACCTACTTCACCGAGGTGGCCGAAAAGACCTGGAATACCTATCTGGGCCACGACATCAGCGAGGCCACAAACACTGAGGATGGAGTTCGGGTGACCCTCGACGATGGCACCGTGCTCGAGGCCGATGTCTTCCTCGCCGCCACGGGACGCGTGCCCAATGGCGACCAGCTCGACGCCGAAAAGTCCGGCATCGAACTCGACGGCCCCCGCATCAAGGTGGACGACTACGGCCGCACCAGCTGCGAGGGCGTGTGGGCGCTGGGCGATTGCAGCTCCCCCTACCTGCTGAAGCACGTGGCCAATGCGGAGATGCGCGCGGTGCGCCACAACCTGCTGCACCCCGAGGATCTGCGCCCCATGCCGCACGAGAACGTGCCCTCCGCCGTGTTCACTCATCCGCAGATCGCCACCGTGGGACTGACTGAAGAGCAGGCCCGCGAGAAGGGCTATGACATCACCGTCAAGATCCAAAAGTACGGCGATGTGGCCTATGGCTGGGCGATGGAAGATGAGTCCAACTTTGTGAAACTCATCGCCGATCGCGCCACCGGCCAGCTGCTGGGGGCGCACTTCATCGGCCCCGAGGCCGCCACCCTGATCCACCAGCTGATCACCGTCATGACCTTCAAGCTGGATGTGCGTAAGGTCGCCACCGAGCAGTACTGGATCCACCCCGCGCTCCCCGAGCTGGTGGAAAACGCACTGCTGGGATTGGATTTCTCCTAGCTTCTCGCCCCGCCTGAACGGCGAAAGCAGCGGCAGCCGAGCGCCGCACTCCCGCGCAGCACAGACGCCTGCGAGGGGTCACTGCCGCGCCCGTGCCTGCCGCTTTTCTCTCTTCTCCCCCACGGCGTAGAATCCATAAACCATCGTGTCTGCACCAGAATCTCGTCACCCCGCATCCGTGGCCACGCTCAGCCTCGCTGTAGCTGTGACCATAGCTTTGTCTGCCTTGGGCACGAACTTCACGCATCAATCGCTGTGGTACTCCGGTCTCGCCGCCGTGACCATGGTGGTGTGTTCCGGAGCCATTGGGCTGCTGGCCATTCGGCGTTTCGTGTACCAGCATGTGCCGATCCGGTGGCCCCACCTATTGTGCGGTGCGGGCGCGGTGGTGAGTTTGATCAGTGGCTGCGCCACCCTCGTGGTCCGGCAGCTGGGCTCGCCGACGATTCACTCCACCGTGACCCTCGCCTCCTTTTATGCCATGCCCGTGGCGGCCGTGGCCTGTGCCCTCGGCGGATTCTTGCTCCTGCCGCGGCGCTGCGTGCCCGCCGTTTTTGGCATCATTAGCGGTGCTTTAGCCACCGGCTATATCTCGCTCGGCGAGGATACGCTGCTCACCCGCTCCGGGGTGGTGGCCACCGCTGTCGCTACCCTCGTGCTGAGTGTATGGAGCATTGTGGATCTGCGCGGCTATCGCTCCCGCGGCGCCTGGCCACTGCGGCTCGCGGCCGCCATCATCGCCGCGGTGATGACCTACGCCATCGTCATCGCTGCCACCCCCAGCAGCTGGTGGGCCAGCTATGCCCCGCCCCAAGCTCTGGCCCTGAGCTATATCGCCGCCGCAGCTCTCGGGCTCAGCGGCGGGCTCTCCTATCACGGGCCGCAGCAGCGCCCACACGACGCCGCCTAAGAGTTGGCAGCGCCCGCTCGCCTTAGGCCCGCCGGCTTAGACCCCGAGATCCGCGCAGAGCTGCGCCAGATCCCAGTGCTGCTCCACCGTATCGGCGATGAGATCCAGCTGGCGCATCCGCTCAGCGGCGAAAGACGTATCGGCACTGACCACAAACCCCGGCTTGCCGGCGGTCTGAGCCACCCAGGCGAGAAAATCGCGGCGGGTGGCATCGTGTTCGAGGAGGCCGTGCACATGGGTGCCGCGGCATAACGCGGTGGCGCAGCCCTCGCCATTAAGCCAGGGCTGCTCGGCATTAGCCACCACCCGCCCGTGGTGGATCTCGTAGCCGCCCTGCGGGGTGCGGGTGAGGGTTTTGGTCTCGTGGAACTCGATGGTGGCGTCGAAAAGCCCGAGTCCTGCAGCATCGCCGGGGCCTTCGACCCCGTCGGTGATGTGGCGGCACATCATTTGGAAGCCGCCGCAGATACCGAGCGTCGGGCCGCTGCGCTGCACGATCGCATCTGCCAGCCCGCTGCTGCGCAGCCACTGCAGATCCGACACCGTGGACTTCGAGCCGGGCAGCACCACCAGATCGGCGGAGGCCACCTCATCCGGATCGACGCTCCACGTGACGGTCACCCCCGGTTCACAGGCCAGCGCCTCCACATCGGTGGCATTGGACACCCGCGGCAGCCGCACCGCCGCAACCCGCAGCCGCTGGGTGCCTAGGGCCGTGGTGGGTGGCCCGACGGGCGCGCCGATCACTGATTGCAGGGAGTCCTCCGCATCCAGCCACAGCCCGTGAATAAAAGGCAGCACCGCCACGGTGGGAACCCCAGTGAGTCGCTGCAGCTCCTCTAGCCCGGGCTCGAGCAGACTCTGGTCCCCGCGGAACTTATTGATCACAAAGCCCTTGATGCGGGCCCGGTCTGCGGCGGAGACAATCGCGTGGGTGCCATAGAGATGCGCCAGCACTCCCCCGCGGTCGATATCGCCCACCACATACACCGGCAGATCCGCGGCCTCCGCGAGGCCGAAATTGGCCACGTCTGTGGCGCGCAGGTTGATCTCCGCCGGCGAGCCGGCCCCCTCGCAGACCACGATGTCATAGCGGCTCTCGAGGTCGCCGAGTGCTGCCGCCGCAACCTGACGCAGCTGCAGACGGTGCTCCACATAGGAGGTGGCCGATACCTGCCCGCGGGCGGTGCCGCGCACCACCAGCTGCGAGGTGCGATCCGATCCGGGCTTGAGCAGGATGGGATTGAAGTCCACATGCGGCTCCAGCCCGCAGGCGGCCGCCTGCATGGCTTGGGCGCGCCCAATCTCCCCGCCGGTGGGGCACACCGCCGAGTTATTGGACATGTTCTGTGCCTTGAAGGGGGCCACCGCATAGCCGCGGCGGCTCAGCGCCCGACACAGCCCGGCGGCGATAATGGATTTCCCGGCATCGGAGGTGGTGCCGGCGATCAGTAGAGCTACCACGGGAGTTCTTCTGTGTCTCTAGTCCTCGTCTCTAGTCCTCGTCGGGCAGGGTGAGGATCTCGTTGCCATCCTCGGTGATCACGAGGGTGTGCTCGAACTGGGCGCTATAGGCGCCGTCGGTGGACTGCACCACCCAGCCATCGTCCCACATCTTGTAGTCGAGGCCGCCGAGGTTGATCATCGGCTCGACTGTCAGCGTCATGCCCGGCTCGAGCACATCGCGATAGGCCTGGGAATCGTAGTGCAGCACCACGAGTCCATTGTGGAAGGTCGGGCCCACGCCATGGCCGGTGAAATCACGCACCACGGAGTAGCCAAAACGCTTGGCATAGGATTCGATGACCCGGCCGATCACATTGACCTCGCGGCCCGGCTTGGCCACCTTGATACCGCGCATCATTGCTTCTTTGGTGCGTTCCACGAGCAGCCGGTGCTCCTCGGAGACATCACCGGCGAGGAAGGTGGCATTGGTATCGCCGTGCACACCATTTTTGTAGGCGGTGATATCCACGTTCACGATATCGCCGTCCTGGACCACGGTGGCGTCGGGAATGCCATGGCAGACAATCTCATTCACCGAGGTACAGCAGGATTTCGGAAAGCCGCGATAGCCGAGCGTGGAAGGATAGGCGCCGTGATCGCACATATACTCGTGCGCGATCCGATCCAGGGTATCGGTGGTCACTCCAGGAGTGACGGCCTTACCCACCTCACGCAGGGCATTCGCGGCGATCTTGGAGCTTTCGCGCATCGCCTCGATGGTCTCGGGGGTCTGCACATAGGGTTCGCCAATGGCCTCCTGCACCTCGTCCTTCCACGCGTATTCCGGACGCTCAATATGATCCGGCACGGCACGGATAGGAGTCTTGCGGGCAGGTACTTGCAAACGGGGGCGTTGAGTCATGCCCCTTATACTAGGCCCGTCGCCAACGCTTATCGACGCCGCCCTCCATCAGCACTGCCGTGCCCCTGGCGACTCGCGCCCAGGGGCTGGTGAACAACGTCAGTACAGGGTGGGTTTAGCTCACCGTCACAGAGGGCGAACCGGACTCGGTCTCCTCCATGGTTTCGGCGATGCGGGTGGCTTCCTCAATCAGGGTTTCCACGATCTTGGATTCGGGCACGGTCTTCACTACCTCGCCCTTAACAAAGATCTGGCCCTTGCCGTTACCGGAGGCCACACCGAGATCAGCGTCGCGGGCCTCGCCTGGGCCATTGACCACGCAGCCCATGACGGCCACGCGCAGCGGCACCTCGAAGCCCTCCAGGCCTGCGGTGACTTCCTCGGCCAGGGTGTAGACATCCACCTGGGCGCGACCGCAGGAGGGGCAGGAGACGATCTCCAGCTTGCGGGGGCGCAGGTTCAGCGATTGCAGAATCTGATCGCCCACCTTGATCTCCTCCACCGGGTCAGCGGAGAGGGAGACACGAATGGTATCGCCGATACCCTCGGCGAGGAGCGCGCCGAAGGCCACCGAGGATTTGATGGTGCCTTGGAAGGCCGGACCGGCCTCGGTGACACCGAGGTGCAGCGGGTAGTCGGTCTGCGCGGCGAGCTGGCGGTAGGCCTCCACCATCACCACCGGGTCGTTGTGCTTGACCGAGATGGCGATATCACCGAAGCCGTGCTCCTCGAAGAGCCCGGCCTCCCAGACCGCGGACTCCACCAGCGCCTCCGGGGTGGCCTTGCCGTACTTCTCCAAAAAGCGCTTATCCAGCGAGCCGGCGTTCACGCCAATACGGATGGGGATGCCGGCCTCGCCGGCGGCCTTCGCCACTTCTTTGACGCGCCCATCGAATTCGCGAATATTGCCGGGATTAACGCGCACGGCCGAGCAGCCGGCGTCGATCGCCGCGAAAATGTATTTCGGCTGGAAGTGAATATCTGCCACCACGGGAATGGGTGATTTCTTCGCAATGGCAGGCAGCGCCTCCGCGTCCACCGTCTTGGGGCAGGCGATGCGCACAATATCGCAGCCAGACGCGGTGAGCTGGGCGATCTGCTGCAGCGTGGCGTTAATATCGTGCGTCTTGGTGGTCGTCATCGACTGCACGGAGATGGGATAATCGGATCCCACGCCCACATCGCCCACCATGATCTGGCGGGTTGTGCGACGTGGCGCGAGGGTGGGCAGCGGGGCATCCGGCATGCCGAGACCGATCGGGGTACTCACAGAGAGATTCTCCTTTAAGAGATTTTTTTGGGCTTTGGATGTTGATGTTATCAGCCGAATAGGCGCACAGGGTTGACCACATCGGCGGCGATGATCAGCACACCGATGCCCATCAGCAGCGCCCACATCACCACAATGAGCGGCATGAGGGCCGCGTAATTGGCCGGCCCCGCCGGGGCGAGGCCGCGCATCCGGCGGATGGCGTCGCGAAGCTTCTCATAGAACACGATCGCGATATGGCCGCCGTCGAGCGGCACAAAGGGAAGCAGGTTGAACAGCGCGAGGAAGAAATTCAGGCTCGCGAGCATCATGGCGAAGATCGACCACTGCGAGCGCTCCACCAGTTCCCCGCCCACCAGGGATGCACCCACCACGCTCATGGGCGAATCCATCTCGCGTTCAGCGCCGAAGATGGACCGAGCCACCCCGGGCAGCTTGGCGGGCAGCGAGGCCACTCCCTGCCACGTGGCATGCAGCATCGCTCCGGAATAGTGCAGGGTGGCGGGCACCGCCTCGAGGGGGCCATAGCTGAGGTAGAGATCAGGGATCGGCGCATTGACCACCCCAATCACGCCCATCTCCTGGCCCTCCACTGTGCGGGAATCCACGCGCACATCCAGATCGACGGGGCGGTGATCGCGCTCCACCTGCACCGTGATCTCTTCGCCGGGGCGCTGCACCACATAGTCGCGCACATCGGTGAAGGTTGCCATCGGCTGCCCATCGATCGCGCGGATCGTATCGCCCGGGCGCACGCCCGCCACAGCAGCCGGCCCCTCGCGCACCTCGCCGACCCGGGCGCTGAGATCCGGATCGGGATTCGGCAGCCCAGCGGTGGCGGCCACCAGATACAGCGTGAGCAGGCCGAGGGCCAGGTTCATCAGCACCCCGCCGAGGAGCACAAACACGCGCTGATACCAGGGCTTGTACACCATGGCGTAAGGGCGTTCGTCCTCCGTGACGGGATCCACCGAGGTCATGCCCGCAATATCGCAGAACCCGCCCAAAGGAATCGCTTTGAGGCCATATTCGGTGTGGCCTTTGCGGAAGGAGAACAGCGTGGGGCCGAAACCGATGAAGTAGCGCCGCACCCGCATACCGCAGGCGCGCGCCGCCAGTAGGTGGCCCAACTCGTGCAATGCGATCGTGATCGCAATACCGAGCGCGAAAAGCACCACACCCATTGTGTAACTCACGATTCCACCGCCTTCTGCCTCGAGCTAACCCCTCGCATACTACAGCGCCGTCGAGCTAACTATCCAGCTAGCGCTCGCGGCTGCGAATCTCCTGCTGTGCCAAGGAGCGCGCCCTATCCTCCACGGCCAGCACATCCGCGACGTCACGGGGCGGAATCGCGAAATCCTCCGCCTTATCGACGATCGCTGCCACCACATCCACGATCTGCGGGAAGCGAATGCGGCCCTGCAAAAACGCCTCCGCGGCTTCCTCATTGGCGGCGTTGTACACCGCGGGAACGCTCCCGCGGCGCGAGGCGACGTGGCGGGCCAGCTCCACCGCGGGGAAGGCGGCATTATCCACCGGCTCGAACTCCCACGCGAAAGACTGCGAGAAGTCCAGTGCGGGCTGCGCATCCTCGACCCGCTCCGGCCATGCCAGGGCATGAGAGATCGGCAGCTTCATCGACGGCGGGGAGGCCTGGGCAATGGTGCAGCCATCGACGAAGGTGACCATGGAGTGAATGATCGACTGTGGGTGCACGGTGACATCAATGAGCTGCGGGTCGATATCAAAAAGATAGCTGGCCTCGATGAGCTCGAGTCCTTTATTAATGAGGGTCGCAGAGTTGAGAGTGTTCATCTGCCCCATCGACCACGTGGGGTGTGCGGCGGCCTGCTCGGGGGTGACCTCCCACATGCGCTCTCGGTCCCAGCCGCGGAAGGGGCCACCCGAGGCGGTCAAGACGAAGCGGGCTACCTCCTCGCTCCTGCCGGAGCGCAGGCACTGGGCCATGGCCGAATGCTCCGAATCCACCGGCACCAGCTGCTCGGGGGCGGCGGCCCGCAGCACAATATCGCCGCCAGCGACGAGCGACTCCTTATTGGCCAGCGCCAAGCGTGCCCCCGACTCCAGCGCGGCCAGGGTGGCCCCCAGCCCGAGGGAGCCCACCAGACCATTGAGCACGGTATCGGCCTGCTGGCTGCGCACCAGCTCGGCGGAGGAATCCGCACCGGAGATCACCGTTCCGCCGAGCGCCTCCGAAGCTGTCTGCGCCGCGGTATCATCCGCGATGGCCACCTGCTCGGGCGCCAGTCCGCAGCGGCGGGCTTGCTCAATGGCGAGCGTGACAGAGCGGCCTCCACAGGACAGCCCCACGAGCTCAAAGCGATCAGGATTCGCTTCAATGATCTCGAGGGCCTGTGTGCCGATAGAACCTGTACTTCCTAAGAGGATGACGCGAGTCTTCATTCCTTTATTCTTGCACTCGCACCACAAGCGCGGCTGCGGACACCACCAAGAAGCTCTGTGCCCTGCGGCCAGCTGCCTCTCCCCCGTGTGTGGCTAACACGAAAAGCACGGTTGTGGAGGGGCCACTGCTGCGACACGGGGCGAGCAAAACAACTTCCATGAAACCTAAGAATGTGCAAAGATAGACGGAGAACTTTAAGCGTTTACTAAGAAGGAGAAAAGACTGTGTCTGGCGCTTCCCACCACATCGAGCCGGAAGTCTACAACGGCGTAAGCACCCTTGACGAGCCCTCGGCGAAGTGGGGCTGGCACGATCTCGGTTTGGTTCCCACCCAAATTGCTGGCTGGGTTTCCGTATTCTTCCTCCTCGGCTACAACTTCGGTAACCACAAGGGCCACGTGGAGACCATCTGGTTGTTCCTGCTCGCCGGTCTGGTGGCTATCGGGCTGCTCCTTCAGCTCTTCGCCCCCAAGCTCAACCAGGTGCGCACCGTGACCGCCCATAACAAGCCGGAGGGCCACCAGGAGCCGGTGTGGACCTACCAGCAGCACGCCATGACGGGCAAGTACGCCGAGCTGAGCGACTCCGAGCTGCGCGCGCTCAACATCGATCCCTCGACCGTCCCGAACCGCACTGCTGTAGAGAAGTAAGCACGGCGCTGTTCAGATTGCTGGTCTAAGGACTCCCTCCTTCACACAGCACACACAATCCCCCACGCACCCAGCAGGTGCATGGGGGATTATTGCATTGCTAGCCCGTGAGCTAGCTGACGCGTGAGCTAGCTGGCCCGCTCCTCCGCGGCGAGCTGACCACAGGCGGCGGCGATGTCTTGGCCGCGGGTATCGCGCACCGTACAGGGCACGCCCTGGGCGATCACGCGGCGCACGAACTCATCCTGGCGCTGCTTGGGTGCGGCATCCCACTTGGATCCTGGAGTGGGGTTCAAGGGGATGAGGTTCACATGCACGCGCGAGCCTAAGGCCTGGTGCAGCTTCTTGCCCAGCATGTCTGCACGGAAGTCTTGATCGTTGATATCGCGGATCAAGGCGTACTCGATGGACACGCGGCGGCCGGTTCTGTCCGCATAGTAGCGGGCGGCGTCGAGCACCTCGGCCACGGACCAGCGATTATTCACCGGCACCAAGCTATCGCGCAGTTCATCATCTGGGGTGTGCAAACTCAGCGCGAGGGTGACGCTGAGATCTTCCTCAGCCAGCCTCCGGATCGCCGGCGCCAAGCCCACCGTGGAGACGGTGACATTGCGCATGGAGATTCCGAAGCCTTCCGGCGCCGGGCGGGTGATCTGCTTGACCGCGCTCAGTACGCGCTTGTAATTGGCCAGCGGCTCGCCCATACCCATGAACACCACATTGGTTAGACGGCCACCCTCCTGCTGCATAGTGGCCGCCGCCCGACGCACCTGATCCACGATCTCACCAATGGAGAGATTGCGATCCAATCCGCCTTGGCCGGTGGCGCAGAAGGGGCACGCCATTCCGCAGCCGGCTTGGGAGGAGATACACAGGGTGGCGCGGTCGGGATAGCGCATGAGCACCGACTCCAGCAGCGTGCCATCATTCAGCCGCCACAGAGTTTTTTGGGTGGCGCCCGCATCGGCTTCGGTGACGCGAACCCTGGACATCAGCTCGGGAAAGAGGGCGTCCTTGACCTTTTGCCGGGCGGACTCGGGCAGGTCGGTCATCGTCAGCGGGTCGGCTTCGAGCCGCCCATAGTAGTGACGGGCAATCTGGTTGACGCGGAACTTCGGCAACCCCAGCTCAGTAACAGCGGAGATGCGCTCCTCGGGATCGAGATCGGCGAAGTGCAGCGGCGGCATGCCGCGCTGCGGGGCTTTGAACTGCAGGCGAACGGGTTCAGACATAGTAGGCCCCATTGTTTCACGAGGAAGGAGGACCGAGGAAATCCACTATACTGACGGTGTTTAAGACTTCCTCGAGATTTATTCTCTTGTCCACCTGCACGATCTTTATACCCCGCACGAGGAGACATCCGTGACCACCCCCGCTGACCCCAATCCCAGCTCCGAGCCGCACCCGCGTATTAATGACGACTCGATCCTCGGCTCCTCCCACCCCACCCGCGCCCACGACGCCGTAGCCGAGCGCGCTGAGAGCTCCACTGCCCCAGCCCGCCGCGAGGATCACGCGCCGGAGCAGCACAGCGAGGCGGATAGCTCTGCGGACGCGGAGAAGAAGCCGGCCAAGCTCAACCGCACTCTCGCCTCCTCTACTTGGGCGGCACTGATTATCGGCGCCCTGCTGCTCATCCTGTTGCTGGTGTTCATCATGCAGAACCAGCAGGCGGTGGAACTGCAGCTCTTCGCATGGACCTTTGAGTTCCCGGCCGGCGTGGGCTTCTTGCTCGCCGCGATCGCCGGCGCGCTCATTATGGCCCTGGCCGGCATCGTGCGCATGTTTGAGCTGCGGCGCCAAGTGAAAAAGGCCCGCCAATAAGCAGCCGTCGTTTTAATTGCCAGCGGGGCGCTCTCATGTTTGAGGGCGCCCCGCTGTTTACTTCTGCCCCCTGCCTTGCGGCGGGCGGTAGAACGCTAGGTTTTAGGGACGCTTCTTGGTGGAACGGCGCACCATCAGCGCCCCGAGCAGACCGATAACCAGACATAGCACGGCCGCATAGAGCGATACCTTGGTGGCCTCGGCGAAGACGCGGGCTAGGGGCGCAATGACCTCCTCGGGTGCTCCCTGCTGGCGCAGGCCGACCAGTGTTCCACCGGCGGAGCTGCGCATGGCCTCGGCTAGCTGCGCTTGGCTGCCGACGAAGTCTGCGGACCGCCACGCGAGGGCGGCAGAGAGGGTGGCACCGGCCATGGCGGCACCCAGGGCGGAGCCGATCTGGCGCACGGTGGACTGGGTGGCGGATGCTTGGCCGGACTGGGCAACGGGGATATCGCCGAGTACCAGCGAAGTCAGCTGCGCCGAGGCGAGGCCGAGGCCAATGCCATAGACCACTAAGGCGAAGACCACGAGCCATAAGGGCTGTCCTACCCGTTCCTCGGCGGCGAGCTGCAGCGTGCCGAAAACTTCAAGCCCCAAGCCCACGAGCACCACCCCCGGAGCGCCGATTCTGGCTGCCAGATGGCGGGCTGCGGCACCAGAGAGGAAGGCACCTATCGCCATCGCGGCCAGCACGAGCCCCGTAGCTAGGGCAGACAGCCCCGCCGAGGACACAAGATAGAGCGGAAGTACGAAGACGAGCGCGAACTCGCCCACCGCCACCATCAAGGCGGTGAGGTTGCCCCAGGTGAAAGTGGGATAGCGGAACATGCCGAGATCCAGCAAGACCGACTGCTGGCTGCGGGCACGGCGCAATTCGGTGGCAACGAAGCCACTCAAGGACACCGCGGCAATCACCAGCGCGATACCAGCGGCAGAGGGCCAATCCTGCGGCCACTGCGCGGAGCCGAGGTGAAAGTCCGAGATGGCTGTCCACCAGCCCAGTTTGGGCCCTTCAATGATGCCGAAGACAAGCGTGCCGAAGCCGATCGCGGAGAGGCTAAAGCCGAGAACGTCTCTCTCCCCCGTCGGCTGCTGCGCAGCGCCGCTGGGCTCGGCGGCGGTATCGGGCACCCACGCGAGTGCTGCGCCGACGAGGACGAAGGCCAGAGGAACGTTGACCCAAAAGATCCATTCCCAGCCGGCGTATTCGGTGATGACACCGCCGAGCAGCGGGCCGAGTGCGGCGGCGCCGCTCATCACCGCGCCCCACACGCCGAAGGCTGCCGCGCGATCCTTGCCGCGGAACATGGCGTTAGTGGTGGATAGCGTCGATGGCAGAATGCAGGCTCCACCCACACCCTGCACCACGCGGGCCACAATCAGGGTGGAGACGGAGCTAGAGAGTGCGGCCAGGATCGAGCCGCTTGCGAAGATACACAGCCCGGCGAGGAAAAACTTACGCCGGCCATAGCGGTCGCCGAGGCGTCCGGCGGCGAGCAGCAAGGCGGCGAATACCACCGAGTAGACGCTGCTGACCCACTGGGCTTCCGAGAGATCAAGGTTGAGTTCGCGAATAATCGTGGGCATCGATACGCCCACGATGGTGCCGTCGAGCACGATCAGCGCCAGCCCCACGGCGAGAATGATGAGTGCGCGCCACTTATGCGGGGTGGCGGTGTGCTCCTCCGCGGGAACTGCCTCATCTATAGAGTTATGTGCCATCATGGTGCTTCAGCATAGTCGCCGCTGCTACACCGATTTATGTTCACCTGCATCGACGGCCATCACACACGCGCGCAGCAGCCACGCAGCGGTGGTGTGTGCGCTTCGGTATTAGACCACTGCGGCTTCTACCGCGACGGTGGAGAGCACCAGCCATGTCACCATGGCTGCAGGCAGCATGCCGTCGAGGCGATCCATCAGTCCCCCATGACCGGGCAGAAGCGTAGACATGTCCTTGATGCCGAGTTCGCGTTTGAATTGGGATTCGACGAGATCACCAAGCGTTGCGCAGATAACGAGCCCGAAGCCTAGGAGAATGCCGGCCCAGATCGAACCGGAGAGCAGCAGGGTGACGCAGAGGGCACCGGTGATCGTGCCGAGGACGATCGAGCCGGCGAAGCCTTCCCAGGACTTCTTGGGGCTCACCGCCGGCGCCATGGGATGCGAGCCGAAGAATACGCCGGCGGCGAAACCACCGACATCGGAGGCGACCACGCACAGCATGAAGGTGACCACGTACCACTTGGGGTCCGCCGGCCCATCGTTGAGTCTGGAGATGAGCGCGGCGAAGGTGCCGAACATGGGGATCCAGGTGAGCACGAAGATGCCCATGCTCATATCCCGGAGATAGTTCTGGGGGGCGGTGCTGCGGCCACGGTGAAAAAGCCGGCCAAACATCAGCGCGAGCACCGTGGTGACATAGGCGGCGGCCATCCCGTCAACCCCGAAGGGCCAGGACAGCCAGACCATCCCTTGGCCACCGATGATCAGCACCCAGTGCGGGACCACATAGCCGTGCTCGCGGAGGCGGTGCACCACTTCCCAGGTTCCGCCGGCGACGGCGAGCGCCACGAGTGGATACCAGCCATAAGGGATGAGGAAGATGCAGGCGAGCACGAGGGCACCGAGGCCCACTCCCACACCGATGGCGGTTTTGAGGTCACGGCCCGCCTTGTTTTTCGGCTTCGGCAGGTGCTCCCCGCTGAGACCAAGGGGATTTTTGATCAGCTCGCCCCGGTTCTTCTCTTCCACTGCCCCTCCAAAGTGTGCAGTTAACGCGCTGAGCGCCACGCACTACCCGCCGGTAGGGCCGCAACGCTCAACAGGAGGACACACCGGCGCTGCACTGGCCTCTTAGCGTGGCGGCGACTCGGCGATAAAGCGCTTCGGGGTGCCCTCAGGATTGTCCTGCGAGGTGAAGGCCTAAACCTCCATCAGCTCGCTTTCCTTGCGCTCGACGTGCTCGTCCACCTTGGCCACGTGCTTCTGGGTGATCTTATCCAGCTGCTGCTCCGCGGATTTCACTTCATCCTCGCCGGCGTCGCCATCTTTTTGAATCTTCTTCAGGTGCTGGTTGCCATCGCGGCGGATATTGCGGATGGCGATCTTGGCGTCCTCGCCCTTGGATTTAGCCAACTTCACCATGTCGCGGCGGCGCTCCTCGGTCAGCTGCGGAATGGTCACGCGCAGCACCTGGCCGTCGTTGGTGGGGTTTACGCCCAGATCGGAGTTGCGGATGGCGTTTTCAATCTCGCTCATCAGGCTCTGCTCATAGGGCTTGATCAGCAGCATGCGCGGCTCCGGAACGGAAATGGTAGCCATCTGGGTAATGGGGGTCATCGCCCCGTAATACTCGGCCATCACGCCGTTGAACATTGCGGGGTTCGCGCGACCGGTGCGGATAGTGGTGAGGTCCTCGCGGACATACTCCACAGATTGCTCCATACGGCCTTCGGCGTCGAAGAGGATCTCGTCGATCATCTCACTCATGGTGTAGTTCTCACTTCTCTATATGTGGGTGCGCGGACGTCCGCGCGGTGGGCGTTCACTAGAGCGAGCAACAGACCGACCCCGGCGCCGCGGCAGCTGAGGCGGTCTGCTACTCACAGGTTCATCGTCCCAATCTATCAGGATTGGACGAGAGTTCCGATGGACTCGCCCTTGATGGCGCGGGCGATATTGCCCTCCTGCAGCAGATTGAACACGAGAATCGGCATGTTGTTGTCCATACACAGGCTAAACGCGGTGGCATCGGCCACCTTCAGGCCACGCTCGATCACTTCGCGCGGGGTGATCTGAGTAAAGAGTTCGGCGTCGGGGTTGGTGCGGGGATCATCCGAGTACACTCCGTCCACGGCCTTGGCCATGAGCAGCACCTCGCAGTCGATCTCCAGGGCTCGTTGCGCGGCGGTGGTGTCGGTGGAGAAGTACGGCAGACCCATGCCGGCGCCGAAGATCACCACACGGCCCTTGTCCAGGTGGCGCTTGGCGCGCAGCGGCAGGTAGGGCTCGGCCACCTGCGCCATGTTGATGGAGGTTTGCACGCGGCAGTCGATGCCGGCGCGCTCCAGGAAGTCCTGCAGGGCGAGGCAGTTCATCACGGTGCCGAGCATGCCCATATAGTCCGAGCGGTTGCGGTCCAGGCCGCGCTGTTGCAGCTGGGCGCCACGGAAGAAGTTGCCGCCGCCGATGACCACGGCAACCTCCGCCCCCTCGCGGGCGACACTCGCGATCTGCTGCGCCACGTTTTCCACCACATCGGGATCGATGCCCACGGTGCCACCGCCGAACATTTCACCCCCGAGCTTCAGCATGACGCGCTTATATCCCTCACGAGTGGCACCCTCGGCCATAGTTGTCACCTTTCGTCGACGCGGTTGGTTCGTTTGCGTATTCTACCCGCCGCCCCAATAACATGCTCCACGCACTCGGCTTATCGACGCCACCCTCGCTCTTCCTGCTCTAAGGACAAGAAAAAACCTGCACCCCGTGGCTACGGGATGCAGGTCTACTCGGCGCTCAGCGCCTAGAGATTAAGAGGAGTGCTGGCCAACCTCGAGGCGAGCGAAGCCGGTGAGCTTCACGCCTGCCTCGTCCATGACCTGCTTGACGGTCTTCTTGTTGTCAGAAACAGAAGCCTGGTCCTCCAGGACGACGTCCTTGTAGAAGCCGTTCATACGACCCTCCACGATCTTGGCGATAGCCTGCTCCGGCTTGCCCTCTTCGCGGGTGATCTTCTCCTGGGTAGCACGCTCGGACTCGACGATGTCGGCGGGGACCTCGTCGCGGTTGAGGTACTGCGCCTTCATGGCGGCAACCTGCATAGCGGCGGCGTGAGCGGCCTGCTCGGCAGCCTCGCCCTCGCCGGTATAAGCCACCAACACGCCCACTGCCGGCGGCAGGTCGGCTGCACGCTGGTGCTTGTAGACGGCGATGTTCTCGCCCTCGAGGGTGACAGCGCTGGACAGCAGCAGCTTCTCACCGATCTTGGCGGAGAGCTCCTGGATAGCCTCGCCGGCGGTGGAGCCGTCCAGCGGTGCGTTGTTGAGCTCCTCAGCGGAGTTAGCCTTCACAGCGGCAGCGGCGTCAGCCACCTTGGCTGCGAATTCCTTGAACTCGGCGTTCTTGGCCACGAAGTCGGTCTCAGAGTTGACCTCGATCATCGTGGAACCGGAGACGGCAATCAGGCCCTCGGCGGCGGTGCGCTCGGCGCGCTTGCCCACGTCCTTAGCACCCTTAATGCGCAGCAGCTCGACAGCCTTGTCGAAGTCGCCATCGGTCTCAGAAAGAGCCTTCTTGCAGTCCATCATTCCGGAGCCGGTGAGCTCGCGGAGCTTCTTAACGTCAGCGGCGCTGTAGTTCGCCATACGTGACGATCCTCCTTGGTTTTGTTGGATGTTTAGTTGTCCACAACACGTGCGTTGCGGTCCCGCAGTATTCACGGGCCATCGCCCACTAACCCTAGATGAGAGCATGCCGCTCTGCAGTGAAGTGGAGTGGGCGTCGATACGCACTGCGAATGATGTGGTGTTGTTCAGGGCGAATAACACAGCCCCCACCGCACAACCAACGACAGTGAAGTTGTATCGCAGTGCGAGTGAGGGCTCTGTGTGAGTGTGAGCTCGGTGAAGTTACTTCTCTTCAGCCGATGCATCGGCAGCTGCTTCAGCAGCCTCGGATGCCTCAACCTTCGGTGCAACCTCTTCGCCGGCCTCAGCCTTGGGGGCAGCGTCCTTGTCCCCAGCGGCTTCCTTGGCTGCGGCGAGCTCGCGCTCTTCGCGTGCCTGCTTACCAGCGATCACGGCCTCGGCCACGATCTTGGTAAGAACGTTGATGGAGCGGATGGCGTCATCGTTACCCGGAACCGGGAACTGGACCTCATCGGGATCGCAGTTGGTGTCCAGGATGGCAACGACCGGAATGTTGAGCTTCTTCGCCTCAGCAACGGCGATGTGCTCCTTGTTGGTGTCTACAACCCACATGGCAGAAGGGATCTTCTTCATGTCGGCGATACCAGTGAGCACGCGCTCCAGCTTCTGACGCTCACGGGTGAGCATCAGGATCTCGCGCTTGCCGCGGCCCTTGTAGCCGTCCTCGGCCTGGTCCATGGCCTGCAGTTCCTTCATGCGGTGCAGACGCTTGGACACGGTCTGGAAGTTGGTGAGCATACCGCCCAACCAGCGGTGGTTGACGTAGGGCATGCCAACGCGCTCGGCCTCGTTCTGCACAGCCTCCTGGGCCTGCTTCTTGGTACCGACGAACAGAATGCTGCCGCCGTGAGCCACAGTCTCCTTGACGAACTCGAAAGCCTCGTCAATGTAGGTCAGGGTCTGCTGCAGGTCGATGATGTAGATGCCGTTGCGCTCGGTGAAGATGAAGCGACGCATCTTCGGGTTCCAACGACGAGTCTGGTGGCCAAAGTGCACACCAGCATCGAGAAGCTCGCGCATGGTTACAACTGCCATGGGAATGCTCCTTTTCTGGGAAAATCTAGATTCGGTTAGTGTCAATTGTGCAGGTTTTTATCCTGCACCCTAGCGGCCACTTTTCGCCTCACTGCACCCCGCACCTCGCGGTGTGGGGACCATGCAGCTGTGGCGGCACCCTTTAAAGGCAAGGGCACACGCGACCGCGCGTAGTCAGTAGGCCCGTCGGTGCATACGCAGCCGATGGACACACTGCTGGCTAAACATTAGCCCACGATGTGCGTGGGAGCAATTCCGTCTTTCTTTGTCGCAATCATGCGTGTGCACAGCTCAGCGGCGAAATCGTCACATGCGCACCACCATGCACAGATCGCGCCCATTCGAGAGGCGATAGAGGGAATCTCTCGGGCGAATCCCCCACCCTCGTGAGCATGACTCGTTTTCTTGTTGTTCTGGCCGTGATCGCGCTGCAGGTTGTCACCGCACCGGTGGCCGTGGCCTATGTGGACCCCACTACGGGCCTAGCCCACGCCTCGCGCGTGACTCGGCCCTTTGCGAAGCCCGCCCAGAATTGGCTCCCGGGTCACCGCGGGGTAGATCTAGCTGCCGATATCGGCGCGGCAGTCCGGGCCGCCGATGAGGGCGTGGTGGCTTTCGCCGGGGTGGTGGCCCGCACCCCTACCGTCTCGATCGATCATCCAGATGGAGTGCGCACCACCTATCAGCCCGTGCACTACACGGTACGGCGCGGGGATCGGGTGCGCGCTGGGGAGATTATCGGCAGACTCGCCGCCCCCACCACCCACTATCCGGGACTGCAGTGGGGTGCACGCCGCGATGGCGAGTACATCAATCCTTTAAGCCTTCTCTCCCGGCCTACGATCCGGCTCAAGCCCATTCGCGGGACGACCCAGCCTTAGTCCGCCCGGGGATGGGCGTGGCGGAAGGCCTCGTGCAATCGCGGCGTGGAGACGTGGGTATAGATCTGCGTGGTCTGCAGGGAGGCGTGCCCCAGTAGTTCCTGTACTTCTCTTAAGTCCGCTCCCCCATCGAGCATGTGGGTGGCGGCGCTGTGCCTAAGCTCGTGCGGACTGAGCGGCGCCAGACCGGCCTCCAGGGTGAGCGCTTCGACGACGCGCCGCACTTGGCGCTGATCGATGCGCTTGCCACGCACGCCCACAAAGAGTGCCGTCTCCTTAGACTGGGCGAGCTGCGGGCGACCCCGCTCCAGCCACTCGCGGAGCGCGCGGCGCGCGGGCGCCCCAAAAGGCACCACCCGCTGCTTATTGCCCTTACCCGTCACCGTGGCCTTCCCCGCCGGGATATCCAGATTCTCTCTATCGAGTGCGCACAGCTCGGCCACGCGCATACCGGAGGCATAGAGCAGCTCCAGCAGCGCCCTATCGCGCAGCTGCACCGGGGTGTCGGTGGGCAAGTCGCTCAATAGCTCCTCGGCTTGGGCAACACTGGCGACCGTGGGTAAATGACGCCCCGGTTTCGGGGTGTGGAGCTTATGACCCACATCCGTCGAGATATAGCCAGCCTTGTAGGCCCAGGTAGAAAAGGAGCGCAGTGCGGCGGTGCGGCGGGCCATGCTTGCCCGCGAGAGTCCTTGCTCGAGCGCCTCGGCGAGCCATAGCCGCATGGTGCTGAGACTAAAGTCTGACCACGTGCGTAGTCGAGAAAGATAGCCCACAAGATCGGAGCGATAGCCACGGACGGTGGCGGGAGATCGATCACCGACATAGGAAAGGTGATCGCAGTAGTCGTCAAGAGCGACAGTGAATGCTGGAGTCATAGTATGAGAACACGCCAGCGGAGACGTCGCGACAGGAGTATTCGACGTCTCCGCTGAGCGCTGATGTTCACCCATAGTGCACAGCTTAGCTATTAGCGGGAGTCAGCCCGAACCCGCTAACTTCTAACTTAGGCTGCCCTTGTATCGTAAGTTAAGGCATACCTAATGCGCAACCCCTTGGCTAAAACTTTTTTATTTTATTTTTCCGGAAATCCTCTTTGCCCAGTTCACGCCGTCTCTATGGGCGAGTCCGCGGCGCTGCAACTCCACTAAAAGATGCACTGTCAGCGCCACACTGAGCCCAGCACTCTCCGCCACCTGGGCTGCCGTGCGGCTCTGATCGCTACGGCAAGGAAGGCTGTCATAGACCTTGAGTTCATTGCGGCTAAGTTGCTGGATCGGGTCGCTGGGAAAGTCCAGTTCGCACTGCCCATCCACATCGACCTCCCCGATCCTGCCCACCAGCCCCATGATGTCGGCCGCACTGACAACCAATTGCGCATCGCCGCGCTTGATCTTGTCATGGCAGCCAAGGGAGCCGGCCCCGGTGATGGGGCCGGGCACCGCCATGGCTACTGCCCCGAGCCCCTGTGCCCAAGCGAGTGTATTCAGCGCGCCGGAGCGCCAGCCGGCTTCGACCACCACAGTGCCCGCGCTCAGCGCTGCCACCAGCCGATTGCGGGTGAGGAAGCGATGCCGCGCCGGCGGGGTCAGCGGCGGGTATTCACTCACCCAGCAGCCACCGGAGTGCACGATGCGCTCGAGCAGAGCCTTATTTTTCGCCGGATAGCAGCGTCCCGCCCCGTGGGCGCCGACGGCGACGGTGCATCCCCCAGCGTCGAGGGCCGCGGTATGAGCGGCGGTGTCTACCCCCAGCGCGGCGCCGGAAATGATGGTCCAGTGTTGCTCGGCTAACTGGCGGCTGATCTCTTCACTCGCGCGCTGCCCATAGGAGCTCATGGCGCGGGTACCGACGATCGCCACCGAGCGTGCCACCGCCGCAGAGAGATCGCCGCCGCGCACCCATAGGCCATGGGGTGCGACAGCATCGGCCGCATAGCTTCGCAGATGCTCCGAGGTGCCGGAGGCGGCGAAGCCGAAGGCGCGATCGAGTTGTTCCCGGGGCCACTCCGGATCATCGGGGCAGATAAAGCGGGTCTGCAGCTGCTCAGCCTGCCGCAGTAGTGCGTGTTCTTCACAAAAGTGTGCGCGCCGCTCGGTGCTGCGGGAAAGCTCACCCACCCACTGCTCCCCGTGGCGAATGCCGGCCGCTATTTTTTCTGGGCTGTGCCCTGCTGTGAGCAGCGCGTGCAGGGGCCGAGAGGGGCCTTCGAGAACGTAGTTGAGATACACCCAGGCGTGGAGGCGTTCGGAGTTTGTCATCGCTGCAGTTTTCCTTCCTCGGTGCGCAGTTCTAGGGCGCGGGCCATGTGGTCGAGGGTGGGCCGCGCGGCGGCTCCGTGTCTGGCCTCGTCGAGGTCTCGGAGCGTCCACGCCAGCCGCAGGGCCTTATCCACCCCGCGTTGGGAGATCTCCCCCGCACTCAAAAAGGCCCCCACATAGGCCATGGCTTCTTCATCCGCGGCATAGTGTCGTCGCAGCAGCGGCGCGGGAATCACAGCATTTGTGCACCCGTGCGGGTTCACCGGGGCCCAGCGCCGGGCCGCGATCTCCCGCGCGGCGGCGACGCGCTGGCGCACGATATCGGAACTTTCGGAATTGTTATCGCTGAGCACCCCGCCCACCCGGTGGGTGCGGGCGATCACGTCGATGCGATCGCGGATGGGGCCGGAAATATTGTTCAGATACCGGGCGCGGGCGGCACCGCTGCAGGTACACGCGGAATCGCTATCCGCCCCGCAGGCGCAGGGGTTAGCGGCAAGGACGAGCTGGAACCTGGCGGGCAGGGTGACGACCTTGTCGCTGCGGTTGAGCACCACGGCGCCATTTTCCAGCGGCAGGCGGAGGCTATCCAGCACGGATGGGGCGATCGCATTGGCCTCATCGAGAAAGAGCACGCCGTTATGGCTTAAGGAGATGGCACCAAGTTTGACCTTGCCGGAGCCACCGCCGATCAATCCCGCGCTACTGATGCTGTGGTGCGGGGCGATCAGCGGCGGCTGGGTGATGATGTCCTCGCAGCCGTGGGTGGAGACAGAGTGCGCGGCCGTGGTCTCAATCTGTTGGTGCCGGCTCAAGGGCGGCAGGATCGAGGGCAGCGCTGCGGCAAGCATGGATTTGCCGGAGCCGGCCGGCCCCACGAGAAAAAGGTGGTGTCCCCCAGCGGCGGCCACCTCCACGGCGTGTTTCGCTTCCTTTTGGCCGGCGATATCCGCAAGATCGACCGCGGAGCGGCTCGGCTGTGCGGTGTGCTCGGTGGGGCTTATCCGCTCGAGCCCGCCGCTACCAGTGATCCAGTCATAGACCTCGCGGAGGGTATCGGCCACTAGCACCGTGGGGGTATCGATGAGTTCGGCCTCCCGTGCGTGGGCGCGGGGAATCACCACCGTTTTCACTCCTACCTCGGCGGCTGCGCGCAGCATGGGAAGGATGCCGCGGCAGGGTTTGAGCTGGCCATCGAGGCCGAGCTCGCCGAGGAACATGGTGTGTTCCAGTGGCGTGGCAGTGCGCGCTCCCAGTATCGCCATGGCGAGGGCGAGATCGCATTGGGCGCCGGACTTGCGCACATTCGCCGGTGAGAGATTCACGATAATCCGTGTCTTGGGCCATGGCAGATCGCTATTTTTCACGGCGGTGCGGATGCGGTCGCGGGCCTCGTTAATGGCCGCATCGCCTAGACCGACTATGTCTGTGCGCGGCAGGCCGGGGCCAATGTGGGCTTCCACCGTCACGCTAAAAGCCGTGACGCCATCGAGGGCGGCGGAGATCGTCTTAGCGAGCGCCATGGTCCACCCCGCTGAACAATTCCACGCCCGCGGGGCTGATGAGCACGACATCGAAGCGGATCGGGGTATAGGGTTTGCGCTCAAGCCAGCGCAGCGCCGCGCGCTGCATGCGGTGTAGTTTGCGGGCGGTTACGGCCTCCGCCCCACCGTAGTGAGTACTGGTGCGGGTTTTGACCTCCACAAACACGATGGTGCCGTCGAGATCTTCCACGATCAGATCGATCTCGCCGCATCGGTAGCGCACGTTACGGGCCACCACGCGGGCACCGGTGGATTCATAGAGACGTGCGGCGTGCTCTTCTCCGGTGCGGCCGATCCGCGCGTTGTGTGTGGAGGAGGCCGGGGCGGGCCGCGGCGGGCGCTGGTGTGGGTGTAAGGAGCCGTCGCTGGACGTAGCTAGTGTCATCGAATTCTGCCTTCAGGTGTAGATATCAGGGGCACAGGTCAAGGCATCGCCTCGTTGTTGCGAGGATGCGCCCCTAGTCTGATTCCCGATCGAGCACCTGGCAGAAAAAGAAGAAAGATAAGAAAAAATCTGTGGATAGCGGGGTTCGCTATCCACAGAGGGCAGTACTACTCGCGGCCGCCGAGGCTATGAGCACGGCGGCGGCTCAGCTGTTAATCGATCATCATCATCTCTGGCTTATCCAGCTCTTCGATATTGACGTCCTTGAAGGTGATAACGCGCACGAAGCGCACGAAACGAGCGGAGCGGTACATATCCCACACCCACGCATCGGACATGCGCACCTCGTAGTAGACCTCGGCGCCCTCGGTGTGCGGGATCAGCTCCACGGCATTGGCGAGGTAGAAGCGGCGTTCGGTTTCCACTACATAGGAGAACTGGCTCACCACATCGCGGTATTCGCGGTAGAGGCTCAGCTCTACTTCTGCTTCGTAGTTTTCCAGCTCTTCGGCGCTCATCGCGTTTCCTTCCACGTGCTACAAGCTTCCTGAATGTTTCTGTAACTATAGCGATGAACTGGGCTGGGTCCTTTGAGGCGCACCGCATCCATGTGGAGTTTCGTGCCATAGCCCTTATGCCCGGCCAGTCCATAGCCGGGATAGCGCTCATCGAGCTCGAGCATGAGGGTGTCTCGTTCATGCTTGGCCAATACGCTGGCCGCCGCGATGCAGCGCGCCGCGGCGTCGCCGCTGATCACGCGCAAGCTGGGCCGGGCGAGCCCGGGCACGCGGTAGCCGTCGATAAGCACAAATCCAGGGGCGATATCGAGGGCGTAGATGGCGCGCCGCATCCCGGAAATATTGGCATGCTGCAGGCCGCGGGCATCGATATCGGCGGCGGAAATGTGGATCACTGACCACGCCAGGGCGTGCTGTTTAATCAGCGGCGCTAGCTGGGCGCGGGCGGCCGGGGTGAGTTTCTTGGAATCGGTGACCTCCGCTAAGGGGCGCAGGGGCCGATCGGGGAGCACGCACGCAGCGATGGTGATCGGGCCGGCGCAGGCTCCCCTCCCCGCTTCGTCAACGCCTGCGACTGGACCAAGGCCGGCTGCGGTGAGCTCTGCCTCGTAGGTGCGCAGGTATTTCTTTTTCCGCACGCTGCTGTGGGGCGGTGGGCTAGTCGACGCCGCCGATGCGGGACAGTGGCAGGATGATGAAGCGCACCTTGCCGATGATGTTCTCCTCGGGCACCGTGCCCTGGTGCTGATCGCCGAGGTGATAGCGGGAGTCGGCCGAGTTGGTGCGGTTATCGCCCATCATGAAGTAGTGCCCCTCCGGTACTTCGACGGGGCCGAAGTAGGCGCCACCGCAGGCATCGGAGCCATTGGCGCTATCCACCGGATAGGTCGGGGGATCAAGCACATAGGGATCATCCACCTTCGTGCCGTCGACCATCACGCCGGGATCGCCTTCTTGGCAGGACACGGTCTGTCCACCGGTGGCAACGATGCGCTTGACCATGTCATTCTCATCTGGGGCGACCACGCCCACAAACGCACCGATATTCTGCAGGCCGCGGATGAGGGTATTCGACGAGCGGGAGGACACGAAGTTCTGGTTCCAGGACTCCGGGCCCTTAAACACCACCACATCGCCCTGTTCGGGCTTGGTGAAGTCATAGGTGAGCTTGTCCACCACGATGCGGTCCCCCGTGCACTCGGGGCAGCCGTGCAGGGTGGGCTCCATCGACGCCGAGGGAATGAGATACACCCGGCCCACGAAGGTCTGGAGCACGAAGACGATCACCAGGGTCACGGCGATGACGAGAGGAATCTCGATGTACCACGGCTTGCCGCCATCGTCTTCCTCATCCTCCGCGTCCTCCGCGGCAGCCGTGTCCGCCGCGGTGGTGTCCTCGGCGGCTGTGGCTGCTGCGGTGTCCTCGCCGTGTTGGGGCTGAGGCTGATCCGAGTGAGCGGAACTGCCGGCTGCGGCATCCTTCGACGCAGCCGGAGGCGTCGGCGAGTCGGAAGGGGTCGCGTCTAGCTCGTGATCGGGGCGCTCAGTCATAGGGATAAATACTAGCAGCCGGACGCGACAGCCCTAGCCACCACAATCCGGCGCTGCGCAGAGCCAAAAAATGCAGTCCGCACCCGCCCCATGGCCTGCTCCGCGCTGCCTTCTGCTGCGGGCACTGGGATAAAAACAGACCGGCCGCCGCCCACCACGAAGGGGGACGACGGCCGGTGTCAGAGGCGACGCGCTAGTACTAGCGGCGCTCCTTGATCTTGGCAGCCTTACCGCGCAGGTTGCGCAGGTAGTAGAGCTTCGCACGGCGGACCTTACCGCGGGTGATCACGTCGATGTGATCAATGTTCGGGGAGTGCACCGGGAAGGTACGCTCCACACCGATGCCGAAGGACACCTTGCGGACGGTGAAGGTCTCGCGGATGCCACCGCCCTGGCGACGGATCACAACGCCACGGAAGACCTGGACGCGCTGGTTGCCGCCCTCGATGATCTTCACGTGCACGTCCACGGTGTCACCGGGACGGAAAGTCGGGATATCGTCGCGCAGCGATGCTGCATCTACCTTGTCGAGAATGTTCATGAAACAATCCTTTGAATCTTGTGCTGAATAGAGGAACCTAGCGGCTTTTCCCCACGTGCCGGGGCGCTCGGCTGGTTCGTATCCGAGACAGTGACAGAAGCTGCCATCAATGAGGCAGACAACTTTCGAGATTATGCCATGCTCAGCCAGCAATAACAAATGATCGACACAGCGTATTCTCCATGCGTGGCGCGCCCGCCAGCCCCCTTTGCTCCTATACTTCTATGGCATGAGGTCCCAGCTGCCCCGTAGACCGTTCCTGATCGCCTATCTGCTGCTGCCGCTGGCAATTATGCTGCCGGGGCTGGCGTGGGTTCTGCTCGCGCTGCTGCCCGAGCTTCCCGCGACCATCGCCACACACTGGGGCCTGACCGGCCCGCCCAATAACTTTGGTTCTCCACTGTCGCTGATTCTTATTCTGGCGGGGCTCTTCGGCCCCCTCGCCCTGCTCTTGGGCGGACTAGCGGTCCGGCGACGGGTATGCGGCCTCGGCGGGGCGGCGGTGCTGTCCTCTGGTTTTATGCTGGCGCTGCTCCTCGATGTCCTGCTGCCCCAACGCGGTCTCGATGAGACAGAGCTCGCGACGGTGCACACGGCGTGGCTGCCGGGTGTGATCACGATGCTGCTCTCGGTGTTTCTCGCAGCACTACTCCACGGCTGGGTGCGCCGCCAGACAATCGCGGCGCTGCACGTCGAGTCTGCGCCCCGTGTCTGGGAAGACCCCACCCGCCGCATCCCCTGGGGAACACTCCTCCTCTTGCTGCCGTCCCTGCTGCTGGTGCTCATCTCCCCCGCCACCATGATCTTCGTCCTCGGGATCATCATCACCACCGCGTATCTCGGCAGCCGCACGCGCATCGAGCTTGACGACGCCGCCCTGATCCTCCGCTCCCCCGAACTCATGGTGTTTCCCTACTCGGAGATACAGCAGGTCGAGACTATCGACCACGTCGGCTTCTGGGATTGTGGCGGCTATGGAATCAACCAGAATGGCTCCGACCTCTACGTTATCCTCGGCCCCGGCAATGCGGTGCGCGTGCAGCTGCAGCAGCAGCGCGCGACCATCGTGGTACCCGAGGGGCAGGCCGCAGAGATCGCCGCAGAGATCAACGCTCGGCTGAGCGAAACGAGCAACGCGAGCGACTAGAGCGCGTACACTAATCCCCATGCGCGGGTGCCTCGTCGCCGCAGTGGCGAGAGGCTGAGAACACACCGCTAGAACCTGCTGTGGTTAGCACCGACGAAGGAAGCATGCCTATGGGCGACACCGTTGATTATCGCTGTTATCTGGTCACCGCCGCCGACGATCCCGTGCGGGTCGTGGACACGGCGGTGCGCTGCGCTCGCGCCGGCGCGGGCGTCGTGCAAGTGCGCTCGAAGCCTATTTCTGCCCGCGATCTCTTTCATCTTTCCTGCGCCGTGGCCCACGCTGTGCACGAGGTGGCACCGACAACGCGCACGCTCGTCGATGACCGCGTTGATGTGGCCCTGGCGGCCCGTGCCGCGGGCGCGCCGATCGCGGGAGTGCACCTCGGCCAAGCCGATATCCCCGTCCGCGCCGCCCGCGCCCTGCTTGGCCCCGACGCCATCATCGGGCTGACCACCGGCACCCGCGAGCTCGTCGCCGCCGCGAATGAGGTGGCCGAGGTGATTGATTACATCGGCTGCGGGCCTTTTCGGCCCAGCCCCACCAAGGATTCCGGTCGCGCCCCCATTGGTCTAGCGGGCTATCCGGAGCTGGTAGAGCTCTCCACCCTGCCCGTGGTGGCCATCGGCGATGTCCAGCCCAGCGATGCCGCCGATCTTGGCGCCACCGGGGTGGCCGGCGTCGCGCTGGTGCGCGCCCTGCACCATGCTCCCGATCCCGGCGCGGCCGTGCAGCAGGTGCTGCAGGGGTTGAGCCATGTCTAAGGTGACGATCATTGGCGCCGGCATTGTGGGCCTGAGCACCGCTTTTAGTCTTGCGCGCCGCGGCCATCAGGTGCGGCTTTTCGATCCCTCCCCCGCCTCGGGGGCCACCCATTATGCGGGCGGGATGCTGGCCCCGGTGGCGGAGGTGCAGTACCGCCAAGAGGCTCTCTTTCCGCTCATGAAGGATGCGGCCCGGTATTGGCCGGAGCTCGTGGCGGAGCTTTCCGCGCACACCGAGCTACCGCTGGGATTCGATGATGCCGGCACCCTAGTGGTGGCCGCCGATCACGCCGATGGCCAGCATGTGGAAGAGCTCGCGCTCTATCAACACGCCTTCGAGATGCGCGCCACCCGCATCACTACCCGCCAGGCCCGCAGCGAGGAGCCGGCGCTGAGTCCGCGCCTGACGGGCGCGGTGAGCATCCCTGGGGATTTTCAGATCTATCCTCGCGTCTGCGCCCGCGCCCTGCTTGATGCCTGTCGCACGCTCGGGGTGGAGCTTCATTCCGAGGCGGTGACGCATCTCGATGCCGCGGAGCGCGTGCAGGCTTTGCACACCAGCGCCGCCACCTATGCGGTAGAGGAAAACGAGCAGGTGATTCTTGCCGCCGGGCTGGGCGTGGGGGAAATCACCGGCTGGGACAATCCGGTGCAGCTGCGCCCGGTCTACGGCGATATTCTGCGGGTGCGTGTGCCTGCTCACCTGCAGCCGTTGTGCACCAAGGTGATACGCGGCTTCGTGGAGGATCGCCCCGTCTACATCATTCCGCGCGCCGTGGATCAGACCATCGCTATTGGCGCGAGCACCCGCGAGGATCATCTGCAAGAGCCCAAGGTGGGGGCGGTCTATGATTTGCTTCGCGACGCCATCCGCATCATGCCCGGACTGGAGGAATGCGAGCTTATCGAGGCAGCCACCGGCGCCCGGCCCGGCTCGCCGGATGATCTGCCCTATCTGGGCCGCGCCCGCATGGGAAATCTCATCGTCTCTACCGGCTATTTCCGGCACGGTATTTTGCTCAGCTCCTGGGCGGCGCGCCGCACGGTCGAGCTCGTGGAAGGCGGCGAGCCACAGGATCTCGAGCACTGCAATCCTTATCGGCACGAACGACCCAGCACGTTGTGAGGAGTACATCCACCCCTATGTTCACCCTGACCATCAATGATTCGCCCCAGCGCTTCTCCTCCCCGATCACCGTGGCCGAGGTAGTGCGGCAGCACACCGGCTCCGCAGAGACCGCGGGCATCGCCGTGGCCGTGGACGCCACCGTGGTGCCGGCCGCGGAGTGGGCCGAGCATACGCTCTCCGCCGATCACACCATTGATATCCTCACCGCCGCCCAAGGAGGCTAGTTTTTATGCTGCGTATTGGCCCACACGAGTTTTCCTCCCACCTGATCATGGGCACCGGCGGGGCCACCTCCCAGGACATACTGGAGCAGGCGCTTCTCGCCTCCGGCACGCAGGTGACCACGGTGGCTATGCGACGCCACGCTGGGCGCACCAACACCAGTGGGGAGTCCATTTTCGAGCTGCTTTCCCGACTGGGGATCGCCACCTTGCCCAATACGGCCGGGTGTCGCACCGCCCGTGATGCCGTGCTCACCGCACGCCTCGCCCGGGAGGCCCTGGGCACGGATCTGATCAAGGTGGAGGTGATCGCCGATGAGCACACCCTGCTGCCCGATGTGGTGGAAACCCTCGATGCCTGTGAGCAGTTGGTGCTCGATGACTTCACGGTGATGGCCTATACCTCGGACGATCCGGTGGTGGCCCAACGCTTAGAGGATGTGGGGGTGCATGCCGTGATGCCGCTGGGCTCCCCGATCGGCACGGGACTGGGCATTGTCAATGAGCACAATCTCGAGCTGATCTGCTCCCGCGCCCAGGTGCCGGTGCTGCTCGATGCGGGGGTGGGCACGGCCTCGGATGCCGCCCGCGCCATGGAACTGGGCTGCGCGGGGGTGCTCTTGGCCTCGGCGGTCAACCGCGCCCAGGATCCGGTGGCCATGGCCACCGCGATGAAACTCGCCGTGCAGGCGGGCGCCCATGCCCGCGCCGCGGGACGGATCCCGCAGCGCCGCCACGCCCAGGCCTCCTCCTCGTTTGAGGGCCTGGCCAGCTGGGCGGACACCGTCCTCTAGGGCTGCGTGCGGCCCGCTTCGCCTAGAACCCGGCGCGTTTGAGCGCCTCGGCCATGGAGCCGTGGTCGCTGCGGCGCTGCGCGGAACCGGTGGAGCGGCGCTGCCCACCGCCCCGCTTGCCACCAGAGCGCCGCCGGGGCTTCGCGGCAGACCCAGATCCACCTGCAGCTGGGGTGGCTGGCTGCGAGGCGTCGTCGTCAAGCCGCAAGGACAGTGAGATGCGCTTGCGGTCTACATCGACATCCAGCACCTTCACCCGCACCACCTGTCCGGAGCGCACCACCTCGTGCGGGTCGGAGACATAACGATCGGCCATCGCCGAGACGTGGACCAGGCCGTCCTGGTGGACGCCCACATCCACGAAGGCACCAAAGGCCGCCACGTTGGTCACCGTGCCCTCGAGAACCATGCCGGGAGTGAGATCGCTGATTTTTTCCACGCCCTCCTTGAAGCGGGCGGTGGCGAACTCGGGACGGGGATCGCGGCCGGGCTTGTCCAACTCGGCGAGGATATCGCTCACCGTGGGCACACCGAAGCGATCATCCGCGAAATCGGCGGGTGCCAGGCGGGAGAGCACGCGGCTATTGCCGATGAGCTCGCCGACGCTCAAGCCCGTGGACTCGGCCATGCGGCGCGCCACGGAATAGGCCTCGGGGTGCACGGCGGAGGCATCAAGGGGATCTTTGGCCCCGTGGATACGGAGAAAACCCGCGGCCTGTTCGAAGGCCTTGGGGCCGAGCCGCGGCACCTTCTTCAACTGCGCCCGCGAGCGGAAAGCGCCCTCTTGGTCGCGATAGTGCACGATATTCTGCGCCACCGTCGAGGAGATCCCGGCGACGCGCTCCAGTAGCGGCACCGAGGCGGTATTAACATCCACGCCCACGGCATTCACCGCGGCCTCCACGACCCCATCGAGGCTGCGGGCCAGCGCCACCTGGTTCACATCATGCTGGTATTGCCCCACGCCGATGGATTTCGGGTCGATCTTCACCAACTCGGCCAGCGGGTCCTGCAGCCGGCGGGCGATCGAGACCGCCCCGCGCAGCGAGACATCCATCTCCGGAAATTCTGCGGCTGCTAATTCGGAGGCGGAATATACCGAGGCACCCGATTCAGAGACCACCACCGGGATGGGGCGCGTTCCGCCCGCCGCGGCGATCATGTCGGCGATCTCGTGGGCCAGCTTGTCGCTTTCGCGGGAGGCGGTGCCATTGCCCACCGCAATCAGCTCCACCCCATGCTCGGCGCACAGCCCAGCTAGCTCGGCGCGGGCGGCGTCCCAGCGGTTCTGCGGCTGGTGCGGGTAGACGATCGTGGTGGCGAGCACCGCACCGGTCGCCGAGACCACCGCCACTTTCACGCCATTGCGGTAGCCCGGATCCATCCCGAGCGTGGCCCGCTGCCCGGCCGGAGCGGCGAGCAGCACATCGCGCAGATTAGTGGAAAAGACCTCCAAGGCGCCCTTTTCGGCGACCTCCTTCAGCCGCATGCGCGCATCCAGCGAGGCCGAGACATAGAGCTTCGTGCGCCAGGCGAAACGCACCGCCTGCTTCAGCCACGCATTGTGGGCCACCGGGATATCCATGGCGGCGGCCACCATGGCCTCATAGTCGGCATCCTCGCCCGCCTCGATCGTGAGATTGAGAACGCCCTCCTTCTCCCCGCGCAGCAACGCTAGGATGCGGTGGCTCGGCAGGCTGCTCAGCGGCTCGGAGAAGTCGAAGTAGTCCTTGTATTTCGCGCCCTCGCCTGCCGCGCCCTCCACGACGCTGGCGCTCATCACGCCCTGGCGAAAGACGCGCTCGCGCACCTCGCCCACCAGATCGGCGTTGAGGGCGCAGCGGTCGATGAGGATGGCGCGGGCACCGTCGAGGATCTCCTTTTCCCCGGGATAGTCCGCGCTGGCATAAGCGCTGGTATCGATCGGCTGGGTGGGCGCGGCCAGAATAGCGTCGAGAAGCGGCTCGATTCCGGCGGCCCGCGCCTTGTCCGCCTTGGTGGTGCGGCGCTTCTTATAGGGAAGATAGAGATCCTCTAGGCGCGCCTTGGTGTCCACGGCCTCGATCTGGGCCCGCAGCGCCTCGGTGAGTTTCCCCTGCTCCGCGATGGCTGCGAGCACGGTCTCTTTGCGCTCGGCAAGCTCCCGCAGATAGCTCAGCCGCTCGGCGAGCAGGCGCAGCTGAGAATCGTCGAGCCCCTCGGTCACCTCTTTGCGATAGCGGGCGATAAAGGGCACGGTATTGCCTTCATCTAAAAGCGCGATGGTGGCTTCTACCTGCCTGGGCTTCAGCCCCAGTTCTTCAGCGATAGTGCGAGCAATCATTCGCGCTAGTTTAGCAATCGCAACCGCGTGCGCGCGGGGCTGGTGGACCAGGACGAGAACGCGGGGTGAGACAGCCGCGCTGCCGAAGGGGCATGATAAAAGCTATGTATTACGCCGATCTGCACGTCTTCTGCACCCCGGATGTTCTGCGCGCCGCGAGCAAGCTAGCCCCCTCCCGCATCGCCGGGCTGGTCTCGCTGCACACCGAAGCCGTGTCCTTGTCCTGCGAGCCGGATAATATGCTGCTCAACGAAGCGGGCGGACGGCCGGGCACCCTCTACCGCGTGGTGGTGCATGCCGCCGAGCCGCTGCGCACAGAGCAGGTGATGAGCTGTTTCGCCGAGGATACTCTGTGGTACGGCTCCAGCGGCACCGGGGAGATCGATCCGGGCGTGAGCGCGGCCTGCGCCTGGCGCTAGTGCTGGTCCTCCGCCGGCCACTGATCCACAAACGAGGCATTATCCGAGTGATCCGATCCCCCGGGCAGATATTGCTGCATGTGGAGGAACTCGAGATGCCGATCGTAGAGATCCAGGAGATTCGAGATCAGTTGCTGGCGGGTATAGCCATAGACGTCATAGCCCAGCGAGCCGCTCTGCGAGAACACCTCGAGCCGGTAGTAGACGGTCTCAGTGGTGTGGGCGAAGCTGGGGCTGAGCTCACGCACGGGATAGACCTGGTAGCGGAAGGACTTCTCCTCGGTACCGAAGTCCACCAACAAGTCGAGCTGGTTGATCCCCGTTCCCTCTACTTCTGAGGTGGTCAGCAGCGCATCGATGCCCTGTTCCCGCATCTGGGTGGCCACATCTTCAAGTGCGGGGCGGGCGATTGTGTCCACATACTCTTGGCTGCGCTGCTGATCCGGCCAGGTCGAGGCGCGTTGAATGCGGCTGCGCCAATCCTCCTCCGAGTTCCTGCCGGTGCGCGAGGAGATCGCCGAGTGCAGGGCCACCTTGCGGGACTGCTGCTCGAATACCTCGAGGCGCAGGGACTTGCTCAGACCAAACATCAATAGATACACCACGATGGCGAAGGGAATGCCCATGACGATCGTGGCGGATTGCAGCGCGGAAATACCGTTGATCTGCAGCATGGTCACGGTCAAAAGCCCCACCACGGCCACCCAGAACACGCGCTGCCACTTGGCGCCATCCTGTTGGGAGTCGGTGACATGCGAGGCGAAATTGCTCATCACCAGCGCCCCGGAGTCCGCGGAGGTGACGAAGAACAGCATGCCCACCAGAAGCGACAGGGCCACCATGACGGAGCCGTACGGGAGGGCGTCGAGAAGCACGAAAAAGCCCTGCTGCGGATTGTCGTTGGTGAGCAGGCCGAATTCCGTATCGCCGCCCATCACCCTATCGAGGGCGGTATTGCCGAAGATGGAGGCCCACAGCGCGGTGAAGGTGAAGGGCACAACCAGGGTGCCCACGATGAACTGGCGCAGCGTCCGGCCGCGGGAGATACGCGCCAAGAACAGTCCCACAAAGGGAGCCCATGCCACCCACCATGCCCAGAAGAACAGGGTCCATGTTTGCATCCACTCCCCCGTCTGCGCCGGCGTCGTGGAATAGGCAAAGGAGCTAAACGTCCAGTTCGGCAGCTTGGTGAGGTAATCGCCGATATTTTGCATCATGGCGTCGAAAAGAAAGGCCGTCTTGCCCGTGACCAAGACGTAGACCATGAGCAGCAGCGCCAGATAGACGTTGATCTCGGAGATGCGCTTGATGCCCTTATCCACCCCAGCCACCGCCGAGACGGTTGCGGCGAGGATGGCCACGGTCACCAGACCAATCTGGGCGGCGTGTCCCTCGGGGATACCGAAGAGGAACTGCAGCCCGAAATTCAGCTGCACCACGCCGATGCCGAGCGAGGCCGCCACACCAAAGACCGTGCCGAGCATCGCGGCGATATCCACGGCGTCTCCAATGGGCCCGTGCACCCGCTTGCCCAGAATCGGATAGAGGGCGGAGCGAATCGCCAAGGGCATATTGAGCCGGTAGGCGTAGTAGCCGAAGGCCATGCCGAGCAGCGCGTAGAGCGCCCAGCCGGACATGCCGTAGTGGAAGAAGGTCCACACCACCGCATCGCGGGCAGCAGCGTTGGTTTCTCCCGCTCCCTCGGGCGGGCCATAGTACTGGTTAATGGGCTCCGCCACGGAGTAGAACATCAATCCGATGCCGATACCGGCCGCAAAAAGCATCGCGGACCAAGAAAAGAGCGAGTACTGCGGCTTGGCATGATCCGGGCCAAGTTTGATGGACCCAGCCCGCGAGCAGGCGATGAACAGCATAAATATCAGGGCGGCCGCCACGGTGAGAATGAGGAACCAGCCGAAATTGGCGGTGATCCAGCCGGTGACGGTGTTGAGGGTGGATTCCGCGGAATCCTTATTTACCAATCCCCAGATGGACACCAGGATCACACCGATACCGGAGGTGATGAACACTATCCAATTGGGTTTCGGTGGCTGGCCGCCGCTATCAAAGGTGCCCGCCCTATAGGTGCCCACGATGGCGCGGCGATTCGTCGGCTCCTCGTGCGGCTGGCTGCTCTGCTTATACGTTCTTGGGGTATGGCTCGAAGACATCTCGCGACTCTCGTTATCGATGGCGTTGATCTCGTGCACGCCCACACCCGCACTGGCGCTACAAGCCCCCGCCCCGCCTAGCGACGCAGAAGCACGCACCACCTCCGCGCGACACCACAGAGTCCTCTCCGGTGCGCCGCTGCTGCGGGCGTATGGCGAATAACAGTGTAGACCCCGCCGCCGGCATCAGGTCGAGAGGGCAATATTATCGTCGCAGCGCACCGGCGCATGTTAAAGATTCAGCTCCGCGAGAAAGGCGCGATCAGCGGCGCTGAGCTCCACGTGCTCGAGCAGATCGGGCCGACGCTCCGCGGTGCGCCGCAGCGCCTGCTCCCGCCGCCATCTCTCCACCCGGGCATGGTCGCCGGAGAACAGCACCTCGGGAACATCCAGTCCCCGCCAGCTCCGCGGCTTGGTATAGCTCGGCCCCTCCAGCAGGCCGGTGGAGAAGGAATCATCCTCGTGGCTGTTCTTATTGCCCAGCACCCCGGGGATCAGCCGCACGATCGCCTCCGCCATCACGAGCACCGCCACTTCCCCACCGACCAGAACATAATCACCGATGGAGACTTCTTCTACCCGATAGCGCTGGCGGGCATCCTCCACCACGCGCTGATCGATGCCTTCATAGCGGCCGCAGGCGAAAACGATATGCTTCTCCCGCGACCAGCGCTCAGCATCGGCTTGTTGAAAAGGCCGTCCTGCCGGGGTGGGCACGATGAGCAGCGGCCGCTGCTCCGCCACCGTCTCATAGTCCTGCTCCACCACGGCCGGCCCGCGCACATGCCGCTGCGCGGAACTGAGCAATTCCACCTCGGCGGCGGGGCCGGTACCGGCGGCGACATCATCCAACGCCGGCCCCCACACCTCCGGTTTCATCACCATTCCGGGGCCGCCACCGTACGGGGAATCATCCACCGCCTTGTGATTGCCGCTGGCCCACTGCCGCAGATCATGCACACCCACCTGCACGATGTCGTGCTCAATCGCCTTGCCAATCAGGGCGTGGCGCAGCGGCTCCACATAACCGGGAAAAATGCTGAGAACATCGAGGCGCATCAGAGATCCAACAACCCTTCCGGCGGGGTCAGCGTGATGCTGCCGCCCTCCAGATCCACCTCGGGCACCATCGCCTCGACAAAGGGCACCAGGCTCTCGCCGCCGCTGCTGAGCCGAATGTTCAGCAGGTTATGGGCCACACCGCGCTCGACGCTCAGCACCTCGCCGATATGTGCGCCATCGACGTAGACGCGCAGGCCCTCGAGCTCATGATCGTAGAAGCTCTCGTCCTCGTCCTCCTCGCGGGGCTCGGCGACAAAGCGCATGCCGCGCAGGCTCTCGGCCGCGGTGCGATCGGCAATCTCTTTGAACTTCACCAGCAGCCGCCCCTTATGCACCCGTGCCGCCGCGATGGTGAGCTCAAGGGTTTTTCCAGTTTGCTGCCCCTCGAGCACCTCGCCGATAGCGAAGCGTTCCTCGGGAACATCGGTGGTGGGGTCGATGATCACTTCTCCCTTAATGCCGTGGGATTTGATCACGCGCCCAATCTGCAGCTTCTCATCCATGATTGTGTAGTTTAAAGCCCTTTCTGCCGTGGGTGAACTAGCGCCCATGGCATGCCCCGCAGCAGCGCTGCTGCGGCATGAGAAAACCGCACCACGCTTTCCCTGTGCACGATGTGCGGGGCGCGGTGCGGTTGGCGTCGATAAGCGCGCAGAGTTTACTCTGCAGCCTCCTCAGCCTCGGCCTCCTTGGCAGCCTCTTCCTCAGCCTTCTTCTTGGCCTCGGCCTCAGCAGCGTCCTTCTCTTCCTTGGCCTTGCGCTTCTTCTCGGTGATGGCCTCGGCGGTCGGGCCGTTATTGGCCTCGGAGAGGGCCTCGTTGAACAGCTCCAGCTTGGACTTCTTCTCCGGGGCAACCTTCAGGGTGCCCTCGGCGCCCTCGATGCCCTTGAACTTCTGCCAGTCACCGGTGACCTTCAGCAGGGCGAGAACCGGCTCGGTCGGCTGGGCGCCCACGCCCAACCAGTACTGAGCGCGCTCGGAATCAATGCGGATGACCGAGGGGTCCTCCTTGGGGTGGTAGATACCGATGTTCTCGATGACCTTGCCATTGCGGCGGGTACGAGCATCAGCCACAACCACGCGGTACTGCGGGGTGCGGATCTTACCGATGCGGGCGAGCTTAATCTTGACAGCCATGTATGGCTCCTTTTCTTCTTGTCACTTAGGCAGTACAGACGCGCCTACACAGATGGTGGGCGCCGGTTCAACCCTTGGATTTACCTGCGGGTGACACCATGGGGTCGCCAGGCGAGACGTACTCGGGGACTGGCAGTTACCGCAGACAACTCGAAGAATACTACCCGAGCCCCTAGACAGACACAAGCCGCTCCTAGGTACCGATCCTCTCCACCCGCGTCCCCGACAATGCTGGTGTCTTTTCGTCAAATGCGCCCGCGGTCGGTAGGCTAAACAGTCGATATCAGCCCCCTGCCACAGGCTTAGACCTTGTCACTGTATATTTTTTCGGTCGGCTTAAGCTGGGCGGAAAAGATGAGCATCTAAGGAGTCGAGTTCACCCAGTGTCTGAGAGCAATGCGCTGAAATCGGTGTCATATCGCTACGACCTCGACGGTTTGCGCGGTGTCGCTATCGCCTTTGTGGTGATCTTCCACGTGTTCGTCGGCCGTGTCTCCGGTGGCGTCGACGTCTTCCTGCTGCTATCCGGCTACTTCTTCCTCGGCTCGCAGCTGCGCTACGCCGAGAAAATGCGCGCCTCCCTGAACCCCTGGTGGCCACTATGGCGCACCATCCGCAGGCTGGTGCCCGCACTGGTGGTGGTGCTCGTCTCGGTGGCGGGCTTGGTGTGGTGGATGGTGCCCTCGCTGAAGGAGGGCACGCTGGTCAAGCAGCTGCTCGCCAGCCTGCTGTACTACCAAAACTGGGAGCTGGCCACCCAGGACGCCGACTATAACGTGGCCTCGGATAGCGTCAGCCCGCTGCAGCATTTGTGGTCCATGTCCGTGCAGGGCCAATTCTATGTGGCGGCTATCCTGCTCTCCCTCGGCCTGCTGGCGCTGCTGCGCCTGCTGCGCTTGCGCCGCACTCGGGTATCCACAGTGGCGGGCCCCATCCTCATTCTCATCACCCTGGCGTCCTTTATTTATGCGTGCATTCTGCACAACCAGGATCAGGGGCTGAACTACTATTCCACCTTCTCCCGCGCCTGGGAGCTCACCCTCGGCGCCGTCCTGGCTATCTATGGGCACCGGATTCAGCTGAATGAGAAGCTCCGCTCCGTCCTGGCCGTGCTGGGTCTGCTCATGGTGCTCAGCACCGGCCTGCTTTTCGACGGCGCGCAGGTTTTCCCCGGTCCGTGGACGCTTTATCCCCTCGGCGGTGCCGTGTTCATCATCCTCGGCTCCGGCCCGGTATCGACTCTGCTCAGCCGCCGCAGCATGCGCTGGCTGGGCGATATCGCCTATTCCCTTTATCTCTGGCACTGGCCGCTGTTGATCCTCTCGGTGATCTACTTCGATCTCACCGAGCCCAGCATCGTCCTCGGCGTGGCGGTGATCGCGCTGTCCGTGGTGCTGGCCCATCTCACCTACACCTTGGTGGAAAAGCCGCTGCGCCAGCACCGCTCCCGCCCGATGAGCGATGAGTATGTGGCGTGGAGCGCCTTCCAGGCGATGCAGAATAACTCGGCGGCGCGCCTGCGAGGACTGGGCGGCGCCAGCGTGGCCACCGTGTTCATCCTCCTGCTGTCCATGGTGCCGGCCTATAACCAGCAGCTCAGCAACGCCGAGGAGCAGACCCTGGACCCGCAGCTCTATCCCGGGGCGCTGGCACTCAGCGGGGCGGATGTGCCACAGGATGTGGACCCGCAGCCGGATCCGGAGCTGATTGGGGATCTCTACCCACAGATCGGCTGGGATCGCTGCATGGCCTTTTCTTCCCAGCCCCCGGCCTACTTCCCCACCACCGCCTCCAATCCCGATGGCGAGGATGGGCCCTGCGCCTATGGCGAATTAGAGAACTTCAACAAAACCATCTACTTGGTCGGCGGCAGCCACGCCGAGCAATATTCCTCGGTGCTCATCGAGATCGCCAAGGAAGAGGGGTGGCGGATCATCCCGCAGCTGCGCCAGGGCTGCCCGCTCTTTTTGCAATACGAGGGCGAATACGGCCCGGAGAATACGTGCGCCCGCTATAACCACAAGTCCCTAGATCTGCTGCTGGCAGCCCAGCCGGATCTGGTGCTCTCCACCTCCACCCGCCCGCAGTTCTTGAGCGGCGAGGGCCCCGACCATGTGCCCTTTGATTATGAGCGGGTATGGGAGGTGCTGGACGAGGCCGGTATCCCCTTCTTGGGCCTGCGCGATAATCCCTGGGGCTGGAATGAGGACGGTACGCCCTTCAACCGCACCCAGTGCATGGCCCAGGGCAATAGCGCTGAAGAGTGCGGCGTGGACCGGGACCTCGTCTACGCAGAGGAGGATCCCGCCAAGGAGATCCTGGACGGCTTCGACAATATGCGCTCGGTGGATACCGCTGATTGGTTCTGCGAGGAGGACTTCTGCCCGCCGGTGATCGGCAATGTGTTCGTCTACCGCGATCGCAACCACATCTCGGAGGCCTATGCCTACACCCTGAAGGAGAAGCTGCGGGCCGAGCTGAAAAAGATGTTTGCCGATATCGACCCCGACAAGCTCGGCGATCCGGACGTCACCCCCACCACCACCTTCTTCGACGAAAGCGATCCGGTGAACATGCGCTAGGCGCCCGCGCCCTAAGCGCGACGGGCACATAGCCAACAGCAGGCGGCCTGCCTTCCTCCTTCGAGGGGAAGCGCAGGCCGCCTGTGGGTTATCGGGCCGCAGCAACAGCCGCGGCCCGGGTTAGCTATTTGCCTTTACCAAAGTCCAGCTTGCTCAGATCGATATCTTCCATGCCCTTCGGCATCTTCGGCATACCGGGGAAGCCACCGCCCATGCCGCCCATTTGCTGCTGCAGCTTTTCCAATTCTTCTTGGGAGGGCATGCCGCCACCCATGCCGGGCATCCCGCCCATTCCGGGCATGGCGCCCCGCTTCGGCCCGCGGTTTTTGCCCTTATTGGTGCGCTTGCCCTTCTTATTCTTGCGCCCCTTCGGCTTCTTCTTCGTGGCCGAGCGGCCGCCGCCCATGCCCGGCATGCCGAATTGGCCGGCCATTTTGCTCATCATCTTCTTCGCCTCAAAGAAGCGCTCCACCAGCTGGTTCACTTCCGAGACGGCCACACCGGAGCCCTGGGCGATGCGCTTGCGGCGGGAAGCGTTGAGGATCTTCGGGTCCTCGCGCTCGGCGGGGGTCATGCCGCGGATAATGGCCTGGATGCGGTCGAGCTGCTTCTCATCCACCATGTCGGCCATCTGCGACATCTGGGAACCACCGGGCAGCATCTTCAGGATGTTGCCGATCGGCCCCATGCGGCGGATCATGAGCATCTGATCGAGGAAGTCCTCCAGGGTGAGCTCGCCAGTGCCCAGCTTGGAGGCGGTTTTCATCGCCTCTTCCTGGTCCAGCTTCTGCTCGGCCTGCTCGATCAGGGAGAGCATATCGCCCATGCCGAGGATGCGGCTGGCCATGCGCTCCGGGTGGAAGACATCGAAATCTTCGAGCTTCTCGCCGGAGGAGGCGAACATAATCGGCTTGCCGGTGACCTCACGGATCGACAGCGCCGCACCACCGCGGGCATCGCCGTCCAGCTTGGTCAGCACCACGCCGGTGAAGTCCACGCCATCGCGGAAGGCCTCGGCGGTGTGCACCGCGTCCTGACCAATCATGGCGTCGATGACGAAGAGCACTTCGTCCGGGTTCACGGCATCGCGGATATTGCGGGCCTGCGTCATCAGCGTCTCGTCGATACCGAGACGACCAGCGGTATCCACGATCACGATGTCGTGCTGGGCCCGCTTGGCCTCCGCAATACCCTGACGGGCCACATCCACGGGGTCGCCGTGGGAGGTGCCCATCTCGTGCTCGCTGCCGAGGGCGGTGCCGGGATCGGGGGCGAAGGTGGGCACACCGGCGCGCTCACCGACGATTTGCAGCTGCTGCACGGCGCCGGGGCGCTGCAGATCGCAGGCCACCAGCATGGGGGTGTGCCCCTGTCCGGCGAGGTGCTTGGCCAGCTTACCGGCCAGGGTGGTTTTACCAGCACCCTGTAGACCGGCGAGCATGATCACCGTGGGCGGGTTCTTGGCCAAGTTCAGTCGGCGGGTCTCGCCACCGAGAATGTCAACGAGTTCCTCATTGACGATCTTGATCACTTGCTGCGCCGGGTTGAGCGCCTTAGAAACCTCCGCGCCGGTTGCCCGGGACTTGATGCGCTTGATAAAGCCGCGCACCACACTCAGCGAGACGTCCGCCTCGAGCAGCGCCAGCCGGATCTCGCGGGCGGTGGCATTAATATCAGCTTCAGTGAGCTTGCCTTTGCCGCGTAGATCCTTAAGCGCCCCTGTGAGCCGGTCTGATAGTGATTCAAACACGAAAAGTTTCTCCCCTAGATGTACGTCTTGTCTCGCTATACATTACCTATACCGGATTTATGCTAGCCGTTGAGCAGGCAGCGCGTCACGTCACGTTCGATCTGCGCGGAGTCATACTCGCCGGCGAGACAAAACTGGGCAATACAGGTGGCACCGGGCCGGCGCAGGCTCAACCACTCCACCTCGGGCAGCACGCTCAGTAGTGTGCCGAGGATGCCGTGCACATCGGGCGCTCGCACCTCCACGGTGCGGCCATACCAATAGGTGGCCACCATGGAGGTCTGCACCTGCGGCGGGGTGGTGTGCACTCCCGACTTATAGGACTGCACAAAATGCTGAATGTCGAGCTCCGTGCCGAAACGCGGCCGCGCCTTCAGCGCCACGCAGTCGCCATTGACGCCGGCTTTGCGCAGCCGCAGGCCACTGGCATGAACGGTGGCCAACAGCGTCATCAGCTGGCCGCGGTTCGGAATACGCGCCAGGATCCGGTAGTGCGCGCCGCGACGCACGACGTCGATGGTGTCTACCTGCTCAATCTGCGGCGGCTGCGGCACCACACAGGTAAGCATCCGCTCGGCATTGCGCACAAGAATGTCCATGCCATAGGCCAGCGTGGAGCTATATACCCCCGGCCCGGTACCGCGCGCATCTGCCTTGGTCAACAGCGCCAAAAGGTTGAGGATGAGCTGATCGTAGTGCACCGCATCGAGCAGCTTATCGACGCTGTCCTCGCTACTCACATCCGTGGTGGTGGCCAATTCCGCAAGCGTGGTGTGCTCGAGCACCAGGGTGCGCAGCACCTCCACGTCGGCCGCGGCGAAACCCATGCGCTGGGCTTGTGCCACCACCATCTCCGCGCCCACGATGGCGTGCGGCCGGCCGCAGCGCTTGCCCATGTCGTGGAAGAGCGCGGCCAGAAGCAGCAGGTCTGGGCGTGCCGCCGCAATGGTTTCGCTGGCGCAGTTTTCCACCACGGCTATGGAGTGACGGTCGATGGTGTGAATATGCGTGGGTTCTTTGGGCATGAGACCCCGCACTCTCTCCCACTCCGGCACGAGCGGGCTGAATAATCCGAAGCGGTCCATGGACCGCACCACTTCGAGGGTGTGCTCGGGGCTGGAGAGGACGGTAAAGAAGTCCTCGACTGAGGGCTTTGGCCACGGCTCCGGCAGCGGCGGGCAGGTGCGCAGCGAGGACCACACGGCCGTGGACACCCGCAGCCCGTAGCGGGCGGCTGCGGCGGCAACGCGCAGCGGCAGACCGGGATCTTCGAAGTTGGTATCGCGCGCTAAGGAAACGTGATCGCCCTGGGCAAAAACATCTAAGTCCACCGGCTGGCGGCGGCTGCGGGTCAGCGGGACGCGGGTGATTACATCGCGGGCGCTATCGAGGGCCCGGGTCAGGGCCACATCCACATTGTGGGCGGCCTCGGCGATGGCGCTGGAGAGCTCATAGCGATCGGCAAAGCCGAGCTTATCGGCCACATCCACGGCGAACTCGGGGTCGAGGACATCGCGGTGCCGATGGGCGGCGGTGTGCAGCAGCGTGCGGGCGTCGATAAGCAACCGGCGCTCGCGGGAAAGATCGGGGGCGTCCACGAGATTGCCGAGGGCGAGCGCGCGCAGCAACTCGATATCGCGCAGCCCGCCGTGCCCGTTTTTCAGATCCGGCCGAGTCATGGACACGCATGAGCCCGAGCGCCGCCAGCGCTTAATGGCCTCATCGGCGATGTGATCGAATTTGCGCGGCAACACTTGCCGCCAGCGATGCCGCACCGCGCGGATGGTAAAAGCGGTGAGCTCCTCATCGCCGCTGACATGGCTAAGATCCAGCAAAGCGAGGCTGGCGCTGGGTTCGCTGGCCAGCACCGAGAGGCAGTCGGCGGTGGTGCGCACGCTGTGGTCGAGGGCGATGCGCGAGTTCCAAATGGGATACCACACCTCGGAGAGGTCGCCGTCGAAATCATCGGGAATGAGCAGCACCAGATCGAGATCGGAATGCGGCGTCATTTCTCCGCGCGCGAAGGAGCCGGTGGCCGCGAGAGCGCAGCCCGGGGGCACCTGCACCGTGGCCACCGTCTGGTGCACGGAATCGAGGGTGTCGCTGCGAAACACAGCGGCGGTATGAGAGAGCTTCATAGTCATCAGCATAAAAACAGCCCCCGGTACCCAATGCACGTGGGCCCGGAGGCTGGAGAAAAGAGCGGCGTGAATTTACAGGGCGTCGGAGCCGCGCTCGCCGGTACGCACGCGCACGAGCTGCTCGATCGGGCTCACCCAAATCTTGCCGTCGCCGATCTTGCCGGTGCGGGCGGCGCTGGCGATGGTGTCGAGCACCTCGTCCAGCTGGGAATCGTCCACAATGGTCTCGATTTTGATCTTCGGCACGAAGTCGATGGCATACTCGGCGCCGCGGTAGACCTCAGAGTGGCCCTTCTGCTGGCCATAGCCCTGGGTTTCGGTCACGGTCATGCCCAGCACGCCGATCTGGGAGAGGGCTTCTTTAATGTCGTTGAGAGTAAAAGGCTTAACGATGGCGGTAACAAGCTTCATGGGACAGTCACTCCTTGGAGATAGCGGTATCGGTGTCCGCGCCGAGCTGTCATCGATGGGCCTCGTATGAGGTCGATGCGCTCCGCGCCGTCGCCGTGCACGCGGCGCCAGGGCCGCGTAAATAGGTTGTGCCTACAGAGTGTAGTTATTTCTCATAGTCTGCGTCGGCGGCACCGGATCCGCGATGGACTCCGGTGCCACCTACCGGGACTGCGCTAGAAGCGCATCGAGGAGGTCTCGTAGGCGGTCTCGCCGTGGATGCGGTAATCGATACCGGTTTCCTCATCGGTTTCTTCAATGCGCCAGCCCATGGTGCTGCGAATAATCAGAGCCATGACCACGGTGACTGCAGCGGAGACAATCATCGCCGCGAGTGCCACTGCGAACTGCACCACCAGCAGTTTGAAGCCATCGGCACCGCCGCCATAGAAGATGCCGATATTCGTATCCAGCAGCGCCAGGCCGATGGTGCCCCATAGGCCAGCGACTAGGTGCACACCCACCACATCGAGGGTGTCATCGAGGCCGAAGCGGTACTTCCAGCTCACTGCCCACGCTGCGAGACCACCGCCAACGGCGCCGAGAACGAGGGAGCCCACCGGATCGAGAGCACCGGCGGCCGGGGTGATCGCCACCAGGCCTGCCACCACGCCCGAGGCCGCACCGAGGGAGGTCATGTGGTGATCGCGGATACGCTCCACCACCAGCCAGCCCATAATGCCGGCGGCAGCTGCGGCGGCGGTATTCATCCATGCCAGACCGGCCAGACCATCGGCAGCAAAGGCGGAGCCGGCGTTGAAGCCGCACCAGCCGAACCAGAGCAGACCGGAGCCGATCATCACCATGGGCAGGTTGTGCGGGCGGTGCACGTGGCGCGGGAAGCCCCGACGGCGTCCGCTCACCACGGCCAGCACCAGCGCCGCGGTGCCCGCGGCAATGTGCACCACGGTGCCGCCGGCGAAGTCCACCGGCCCGATGAGAGCGTCTTCGCCCTCGGTGCCGAACATCCATCCAGCAATGGAGTGGGAGGATTCGGAGAGCAATCCGCCGCCCCACACCATGTGCGCCAGCGGGAAATAGGCAAAGGTGACCCACAGGCCAGCAAAGACCAGCCAGGAGGAGAACTTCACGCGCTCCGCGATGGCACCACTGATGAGGGCCACGGAGATCACGGCGAAGGTCACCTGGAAGGCGACGTCGATAATCGCCGGGTACCCGGCGTCACTCATCACGTACTCGCCGGCGCCATCGGTCATCACATTGCGCAGGCCGAAGTCCGTGAAGGGATCGGCCACAATACCGGCGAGGTCCTTGCCGCCATAGGACATGGACCATCCATAAAGAATGAAGATGGGGATGACAACCCCCATCGCCCCAAAGGACATCATCATCGTGTTCAGCACGGACTTCTGGCGGGACATTCCTCCGTAGAACATGCTGAGTGCAGGAGTCATGAGCAACACCAAGGAAGCGGACATGAGCATCCAGCTTGCGTTTCCCTCCATGTTTTCTTCCTTTCTTGCTGCTGTGTCTCGTTATCGTCGGGTGTGTATCACCAACAAAAAATAACTATAGGCCAATAGAAAAATAAATTCTATTGCTCTATAGAAAGCGGTACCCCCTCATAGGAAAACCGCCCCTATCTGCACAGATAGGAGGCGGTAATCATGCGGTTGCGGGGGTAGCTCTAGCCCAAGAGTGCGTCGACGAAACTTTCCGGCTCGAAGGGCGCAAGATCATCTGCTCCCTCGCCCAAGCCGACGAGCTTCACCGGCACACCCAGCTCTTCCTGAACTTGGAACACGATACCACCCTTGGCGGTGCCGTCGAGCTTGGTAAGAACCACACCGGAGATATCCACAACATCGCGGAAGGTGCGCGCCTGAATCAGACCATTCTGGCCCACGGTGGCATCCAGCACCAGCAGCACCTCGTCCACCTCGGCCTTCTTCTCTACGACGCGCTTGACCTTGCCCAGCTGATCCATCAGGCCCTGGGAGGTGTGCAAACGCCCAGCGGTATCGATGAGCACCACATCGGCGTGCTGCTCAATGCCCTGCGCCACGGCGTCGAAGGCCACCGATGCCGGATCGGCGCCTTCCTTGCCGCGCACGGTGGTCGCGCCCACTCGGGTACCCCAAGTATCCAGCTGGTCGGCGGCGGCCGCACGGAAGGTATCGGCGGCACCCAGCACCACGTTGTGGCCCATAGACACCAGCACGCGCGCCAACTTGCCGGTGGTGGTGGTTTTACCGGTGCCATTGACACCCACCACCAGCACCACGGCCGGCTTGCCCTCATTGGGGATGGCGCGAATGGAGCGATCGAGCTCCGGCTGGCAGGCCTCAATGAGGGTCTCGCGCAGCATGGCCCGCGCCTCCTGCTCGCTAGAGACACCGCGGGCGGCGATCTTCTCCCGCAAATCATCCACGATCTTCATCGTCGCCGTGGAGCCGAGATCCGCCATGATCAGCGTGTCCTCGATCTCCTCCCAGGCATCCTCATCCAGATCACCGGCGGAGAGAATACCCAGCACAGACTGGCCGATCACATTCTGCGAACGCGACAAGCGACCACGCAGCTTGCCCAAACGGCCCTCGGCGGGCGCGATGTCCTCGCGCTCGACCTCGGCCGGCTCGGGCTCCACCACGGCGGTATCGGACTCCTCCGCCGCCGCAGCAGGCTTATCGACGCCCTCTCGCTGCTCAGCATCGTCCGCGGCGGCAGTCTCGTCCGCGGCGGCAGTCTCGGGCTCGGGCACGACCGGCTGCTCATAGCTTTCGGACGAGGCGGACTGGGTCAGCGGCGCCGGCCCGTCACTGACGCTGCGGGCTTGATCCTCCGTAGCGGCCGGGGCGTCCTCCACGGGTGCGGGCGCCGGCTGCTCGGTGGCCTTTTCGGCCTCCACCCGATCGACCTCGGCATCCTCGACGGAGCTGATCTGCTCCGCCGCGGTCGTGGGCGCGCTATCAGCCGGGGTCTCAGGCTCGGCCGGGATTTCGCTATCAGTCGGAGCCTCGGGCTCGGTGGCCGGAGTCTCGGCCGGGGTCTCGGCGGGACGCGGCGGCTGCGCCACGGCGTCCTGCTCTACCCGATCAACCTCGCCCTCCTCGACGGAGCTGATCTGCTCCTCCGCCGCACTAGGCTCGCTCGGCTCCGCTACAGGCTCCGGCTCAGGAGCCGCGGTGGGCTCGGGCTGCGGAGTCTCCTGCGGGGTGGTAGAGGGTTGCGGGCTATCGAGGCGTTGGCCGTCGAGAAGCTCGGGCTCCTTCTTCTTTGGGGTAGAACCACTACCGGCGGCGGGGGCGAAGTTAAAGCCGCCCTGCGCCTGATAGTTACCGGATTTCTCCTCGCGGGTGAGCTCCTTGGTCTCCTCCTCTTCTTTCTCGAAGGAGACAGTCTTGGCCTGCTTGCGCTTCAAGCCGATCACAATGAGCGCGATCAGCAGCAGCAGAACAACAACAACCGCCGCAATAATATAAGTGGTATTCATAGCGTCAATCCTCACTAGTGGGTCTGTATTGGGATATCCCCGTCCACGTTAGTATCTCTAGCTCGCCAGCGACGGGTACTTTTCTGCCAGTACCATCGCCTCGCTCGAGACCACATCGCCGGTCACGAGATCCGGCACCACGGTGGCCATCTCGGCCCAGCCCGGGCCCACCTCATCCAATAGCTTGGACTTGCCCAGCATGTCGTGGGCGTGCATGCGCGCCGCGAGAGCGAAAATCATGGACACCACCGGCGCCAGCGCCCATAGATCCTGCGGGTTATCGGTATCCACGCCATCCAACTTGTCGAAGCGGATGCGCGCCGAGTTATAGAGTCGGCGCTGCGCGCCCTTGATACCGCGCATCAGCGTCAGGGCAGGCTTGATCAGCTTGTGCCGCACCAAGATCTCAGAGAGCTGCTCGCGGTGCTTGAAGGTTTCAAATACCGCCATCAATCGCGTGGAATCCGCCATCATCGGCCCCGGCACGATCTCCGCTTGGGAGAAGAACATCTCCAGCAGCATCTCCTGCTGGGCGGGATCCATGTGCGCGATCTGCACCGTCGAACGATCAATGCAGGCGGTGTCCAAGGTGGCGTCGCGGCCGGTGCTCAGCGTCTCCACCAGGCGCTTGCCGGCGGCGTCCTCCAGCTGCTTCATCACGGCCCGCAGCCGCTGTCGCGTCTCGGGGCTTATGGTCTCTTCCTCGAGGGCTGCTGCGAGCTCCGGCAGACCAGCCAGGGTGCTGAGCACACCAATCCACGCATTGCGGTGAATCTCCGTGGCATCCACGGTGGCCTCGGTCCCCTCCTGCGCCCCAGACATCGGGGTGGCCACCAAGCCAGAGGAGACCACACAACCCGGCTGCAACTCACTGGGCACCAACGAGGAGGCCAGCCCTGATAGGGCCTGCTGCGGATGGGTACGCACCACCGCGGTGATGGCACGCCGCATCGGGGTATCGCCGCTTTCCTCGGAGGCGAGGAAGTCCCAGAGCATCGGCATAATCGCGGGATCATCGGGAGCGGAGTCGGACTCGCCGGCAAGAAATGCGGAGAACTCGGTAAAGCCCGCCGAGCCGCTGCGATAGTAGCCCTCCTGGGCGATGGTCGTTGCCGTGTCTGCGGGAGTGCGCGCGGGACGCTGCACGCTATAGGGATCCGAGGAAAAGAGCTGAATGGCTAGGTCACCGGCACCCCGATAGGCCTCCGGCAGCGGGGTCTGGGCGTCGATCTCGTCGATCGTGCTCGCCAGCGCCCACGGCGCCGTCAACGGCCAGATCCAGGCACCCACGCGATGATCGCTCGGCAGATCGCTGCAGTGCAGGGTATCGTCGACAAGCTCAATCCCAGAGGTCAAGGGAGCAGGGTTGATATCGGCGAGGCCGACGGAGACCTTCCGATCCACGGCCTTATCTACCCACTCCAGATCCATACGGCCGGCGGGCATGGCGTTCATCGAGCCCACAAGGCGCGACATATCCGCGGCGAAGGTGTAGTCATCCAGGCGCGTCATCTTCGCGGTGCGCAAGGGGGTGCCGTGGTTATTCCGCACGGAAATACTCGGCTGGCTCACCCCACCGCCGGCGGGCACGCGCAGGCGCACCATGCCCTGCGGATCAAACTCAGTGGGCTGGACGCGGGCGCGGGTGGTGCGCCAAGAGGCCGGTTGGGTCTGGAGCGGCAGCTCAAAGAGCAGCCGCGGCGGGGTATAGCGCAGCGGCAGCTGATCGCCTTCCTCGGTGGTGATGGCGAAATCCACGCCCGCAGCGTCGGCGGCCACCTCCACCCGAGAGGGCACCACAGCAAAAGGTTTCTCGCCGTGGCTGATGCGCAGCGTCGCCGGGGAGAGCCCACCCTGGGCAGGGATACGGAACGTCAGGGAACCACCGGCCACCTCGCTGTCGGTGTGCAGCCCCTCCACCAGGGCGCACTCGTGGCGGAAGGACTCATTGCGGGGGCCGCGCAAACGAATGAGGTACTCCCCCACCCACGGCGACTCCCACGCGGAAGGATCAAAGATATCGAAGACGCCGCCCTCAGCGGGCACTTCCAGCGGCTCGGCGGGGGCCACCTCCATGCCTTCCTCACCGATACCGGCAAAGGCCGAGATGGTCAGATACCAGGTTTCTGCCTGGCCCGATACCGTGGGCGGGAACTCCGCCAGCAACGATTCGGAATGCACCGGCAGGCCGCTGGTGGTGCGCACGCAGGCGGCGGCCGGCGAGGGATCGCGGAAGATCACGCGCTGCCGGGCATCCACGCAGCGCACATTCTGCTCACCGGCGCCCTCGCGGTCGATCTTCAGGCTCGCCGCATCGGAGGTATCTACCCGCACGCACTGCCACTTATCCCAGCCCTCAACCGCTACCGTGTCGATGATCGGCAGGTCGCGGCCGGTGACCACGTCCACCACCTGGGCATCGTTCGGGCAGACTACGCACAGCTCCGGATAGTGCAAGGAGGCCTTGTCGGTGACATTCGCGCCCTTGGGGGTAAAGATCAGGGCGGGATCCTCCGAGTCGATCACCGGCACCACCCAGTTCAGCTCGGTGGTGACATCGTGGATGGCGATCTCGCGGGTCTGGTGCTCCACCGCGATATCGAGCGCCTGAGAATAGGGGCGCTGCTCGCCCCAGGGGCGGCCGGTGCGGTAGACGGTGGTGGTGCCGTCGATAGACACCCGCCATTGAATCTCCTCATTCGGCTGGTTCACCACCTTTTGCTCCGGCAGGCGCAAACACACCTTCCGGCGGGCGGCGTTCCACATGATGCGGGGGCGCAGCTCGCGGGTGCCCACGCCCACGGCGTGCTGGCGGTCCTCGGTGCCCACCGGGCGCTCGCGCAGCTCGGCGATCACATGCTCGGCCACGGGCTGCACCATGGCGGGGCTTGGCCACTCGTCACTACGCACCCGCCACGTCGCGCCTTGGGAGGCGGTGAACTGGCGGAAGGTCTCCACCGCATGCAGCACCTCCGCAAGCAGCTCGGGGGCGGCCTGGGCCACCGCGGCCGTGACAGGAAGCTCCTCCGCCTCCGCTAAGAAGGCCACGTCTACCTCGCCATCCTGGGCGTCGAGCAGCTCGAGCAGCCCAGGGATCTCGGCGGCAGTCACACCGACGTGGGCGGCAAGCACCAGCACCGGAGACTCCGCCATGCCCTCGGGCACGGTGGTCTCGGTGGCTGCGATCACCCGGCGCGCCGCGCTATCGGCGGCGGCCACCATGTCCTCGGTGGTCGGCAGCGCCATGCCGGAGAGGTATTCGATGAAGAAGCTCTCGGCGTCAATCATCGTGGAGGCGCGGTTGAGCAGGGTGGCCAGCGCGAGGTTCGGCGAGGAGACCATGAGCTCCTCTAGCTGGGCGCCATCGGCGAGCTGCCGCGATAAAAATGCCCCGTAGAAGCGCTCGATGCGCTCAAGGGCATCCGAGCTCAGTGCCCGGAGCGGAAAGGTGGGGGTGTGTTCGAACTCCTGCTTGAGTTCCAGCTCGGTGCGGAAGGCCCACCCGAGAAGAAATTCCGTGGAGGAGGAATCGGCGGCTGTGTTGGTTCTACTACCGGCGCCGGTGCTCATAAGTTGGTGTGGTCCCCTTCTACTGCTTGATCACATACTGTGCGGTACTCGACGCAGCGCGTGGCATGCCTGCGCTAAGAGTCTTAGCGTAGTCCACGTACCAAGCCAGTTCAGCACGACTCCCACTTGCCGGTGCTGCCGCGCCCGTAGCAGCTAGGTCGTGGGCTCGCCCACGGCGGGATCGACGCTGCGGGGCTCGCTGTGCGGGCTCATGCGCTGCGAGAGCACCTGGGTGACGCCATCGCCACGCATGGTCACTCCGTAGAGCACGTTGGCGATGTCCATGGTGGGTTTTTGGTGGGTAATCACGATCAGCTGCGAGGTTTCGCGGAGATCCTCAAATAGCGCGATGAGGCGCCGCAGGTTGACGTCGTCAAGCGCCGCCTCGACCTCGTCCATGACGTAGAACGGCGAGGGCCGGGCTTTGAAGATCGCGACGAGCAGCGCCACCGCGGTCAGCGATTTCTCGCCACCGGAGAGCAGCGAGAGCCGCTTCACGCGCTTGCCCGGCGGGCGGGCTTCCACATCGATGCCGGTGCCGAGCATGTCGGAGGGGTCGGTGAGCAGCAGCCGTCCTTCGCCCCCGGGAAAGAGGGTGGCAAAGACGGTGGGGAATTCCTGTTCCACGTCCCGCCATGCCTCGGTGAACAGGGTGAGGATCTGATCGTCCACCGATTCGATCACATCCTCCAGATCCGCCCAGGCCTGTTCCACATCGGCCAGCTGGGAGCTGAGATAGTCATAGCGCTCCTCCAGCGCCTTGTACTCCTCAAGGGCCAAGGGATTGACCTTGCCCAGGGCAGCCAGCTGCTTTTCTGCCTGCTTCAACTCGCGGGTGGTGGCGGCGCGATCAAAGCCTGGGCCGGGGGCGTGCTCGCTGCGCAGCGTCGCAGCATCCAGCCCAGTCTGCTCGCTGAGCTTGACGACGCTTTCCTCCAGCCGCACCCGCGCCGTGGACAGCGCCATCTCCGCCTCGTGGCGGGCATCGCCGAGGCGCGAGGCTTTGTGGGTAGCCGCGGACAGCTCCTCGCGCGCCTGGCGGGCGCTGCTGACCACCGAGGCCTTGCGCTGCTCCAGCTCATGGCGCTGGGTGGACACGGCTTCCCGTGCCGCCGCCACCCTGTTGCGCATCTGTTCGCTCAGCTCCGCCACCACGGCGGCCAGGCGCGTCTCCTGCTTGCGCTTTTCCAGCCGTGCCTCGTGCCGGGCGCGCTGCTGCTCGGCCTGCATCGCCTGCGATTTCAGTGCCGCGGCCCGGCCGAGGGCTGCGTTTTCGCGCTGCTCGAGCTGGCCCAGCCGCAGCCGCGCCTCGGTGTCCATGGAACGCAGCTGCTCCACATGCGCAGCCAGGTTGTCTTTCTCGGCGCTGGAGACCTCGGCGGGGCTGTCCTCATCCTCTGCCGAGGCCAATAGCTCCGAGACGGTGCGATACTCCTCGCGCGCCTGCTCCAGCTCCTTGCTGGCCCTATCGAGCCGCTCATAGAGGGTGGTGTGCTCCCGCTCTTGGTTGTCGGTGGCCTTGATGAGCCGATCGACCTCGGCGGCCTTGGTTTTATCCACCGCGTCGAACTCGCGCAGCGCGGCGGTGGTGGCAGCCACGTTCACGCGGGCATCCTCGGCGGCCTTCTTGGTGCCGCTGAGGGTGCCGGCCATATCTTCGCGGCGGCGCAGCAGAGTGGCCAAGGTCTCCTCGGTATCGCTGATCTGCTGGGCGATCTCCACGCTGGTGGAGCCCACAGCCGCTGCATCGCCACTGCCGCTATCGGTGATGAGCCAGCCATGCCCCAGCACCGCCCCGGCAGGGGTGACGGCGCGGAGCCGCGGATCGGCTTCCACCAGCTCCCGCCCGGCGTCGATATCGGGCACGATCACCACATCCACCAGCATTCGCGTCAGCGCCGAGGACACCACGGTGGATAGCTCCACCTCATCCAAGAGCCAGCGATGCGGGCCGATATCGGCGTCAAGGCGCCAAGGATCGGCCTCGCCGTTGGCGATAAAGGCCGTGGCGGTGGTGTTCTCGGCGGCGAGCCGGGCCCGCAGCTCGGCATCGGGTAGCTCGCCCACGAGCGCCTCGGCGTGGCAGCCGAGTGCCGCCGCCACTGCCGGGGCGAGGGCGGTATCAACCCGCACGTGTTCGGCGAGCTGGCTATAGTCTGCGGCGACGTCCGCAGCCAGTGCAGCACGGGGACGCTGCTGGTTTAATACCTCTACCTTGGATTCCAGCCGGGAGATGGCCACGTCGAGTTCGCGATGCTCGGCGCTGACCTCCTCGAGTCGCTGCTCGGCGGCGTGGGCCTCGGCCTGCGCCTGGCGGGAGTCCTCCACCAAGGGGGCGCGTTGCAGCGTGGTGTGCTGCAGAGCCTTCTTCGCCTGCGCGAGCTCCTTGTTCAACTCGTCGAGGGAGCTGGCAGCCTGGCGCACCTGTTGTTCGCGTTCCTCGACGCGCCGTTCGGCGGCGGCGATGGCTTTGTGCGCACTATCGACGCGCTCGACCAGACGCGCGACCCCGGCTTGGTGATCGGCGATGGCGGCGATACGGGTGCGGTGCTCGCGTTCGGCGCGCTCGTAGTTTTCCCGTGCCACGGCCAGCTCGCCGGAGATCTCCTCGAGTTGGGCGGCCGCCATCTCTTTGTCTTCGGAGAGCTCATAGGCTTCTTCCTCGGCCAGCTCGGCTTTCTCGCGTATCTGCGCGGCATCCGGGCCCTGATAGGCCTCCTCGGCGGCGCGGCTGGTGCGCTCCCGGGCGATGCGTAAGGTGGCGTCCACCCGCTCGGCGAGGGAGGACAGCTCGAACCACAGGTTCTGGGCCTGCTCGAGCTGCGGGGTCACCTCTTCTACCGCGGCGTCCCATTCAGCGGCGGCGGCCTGCACCTGCTCTAGATCCGCACGTGCCTGGGCGTGGCTATCGATAGCGCGGCGGTGGTGTACTTCCGCATCGGCGCAGGCGGCGTCCAGGCGGGTGATGGTATCGCCTGCCAGCTGCAGCCGGTTGTGCCGCACCGTCGCCTGCACCGTGGCGGCCTTCTGCGCCGCCTCGGCCTGACGGGCCAGCGGGCTGAGCTGCTTGCCCAGCTCCTCGGTGAGGTCACGCAGGCGATCCAGGTTGGACTGCATCCCTACCAGCTTGCGCTGCGCCTTTTCCTTGCGGCGGCGATGCTTGAGCACCCCGGCGGCCTCTTCGATATAGGAGCGGCGCTCCTCCGGGCGGGATTCGAGAATCTCGGCCAGTTTTCCCTGGCCGACGATAATGTGCATCTCTTTGCCGATGCCGGAATCACTGAGCAGCTCTTGAATATCCATCAACCGGGCGCGCGAGCCGTTGATCTCGTATTCGGAGGCGCCATCGCGGAACATGCGGCGGGTGATAGACACCTCGGAGTAGTCGATGTCGAGGGCACCGTCGGAGTTATCGATCGTCAGCGTCACCTCGGCGCGGCCGAGGGGCTTGCGCCCGCCGGCGCCGGCGAAAATGACATCGTCCATCTTGCCGCCGCGCAGGCTTTTCGCGCCCTGCTCCCCCATCACCCAGGCCAGCGCATCCACCACATTGGATTTGCCGGAACCATTGGGCCCCACGACAGCACAAATGCCGGGCTCGAACTTCATGGTGGTGGCGCTGGCGAAGGACTTAAAGCCCTTCATAGTCAGCGACTTCAAATACACCTTGAATTCCTCCCGGCATGGCCCCAGCTCGCGCTCCTCACTAGGCAGCGGCGCTGGGCTGCCCATCCACGAACTGCCCCGATAGGCAGCCCGCGGAAGGGCCAGCGTGCGATGATCACCGCACAGATTTTAGCGGGTGTGAAAACCGCTCGCCCCGCGCGGGTCGGTGTAGTGCGGGATCACCGTCTCCACCGAGCCGGGCCGGTGATGCTTACTGGGCTGCTCACTCAGTCGCTGCACCAGCTCTGCCACGGCCGTCTCCGTGCCTTCGGCCACCACGCAGACTCGCCCGTCCACGAGGTTTTTCGCATATCCAGCGAGCCCGAGCTCTTTCGCGTTTTGCAGGGTCCACCAGCGAAAACCGACGCCTTGGACGTGGCCGTGCACCCAGGCTGTGACCCGAGTGCCGGCAGCGTCTGCGGTGTGGGAGGCGTCAGGCTCGCTGCCGGCCGCTGCTGCTGAGGAGTGATCCTGCGACGGACACATCGATTAGAAATCCTTTGCCTTTTCTTCGCGGTGGGTCAGCGGATCGGAGCCGTCCCAGCATTCCATGCCGTCCCAGCCGCGCAGGCCGGGCACATCGTCGCGGTGGAAGACGGGGTTCTGGCCCTTGGCTCGCTGCTCGGAGAAGTTCTTGAGCACGGCCACAGCCACGCCACCGAGCGGGATGATAACCACCAGGTTGATCGTGGCCATCAAACCGGAGAACACATCGGCCAGCGACCACACCAGCGGCACAGTACCCAGCGCGCCACCGAAGACGCACAGGCCCACCACGACGCGGTAGATGGTAAGCGCCTTCGGCGACTTGGTGAGGAATTCGATATTGGACTGGCCATAGTAGTAGTTACCGATCACCGAGGAGAAGGCCAGGAAGATGATCACCACGGTGAGGAAGTGGATGCCCCACGTGCCGACGGTGGAGGCCAGCGCGGTTTGGGTGAGCTCGATGCCGCCATCGCTGGCCGCGTAGTCGCCGCGGGAGAGCAGGATGATGAAGGCGGTGATGGTACACACCACGAGGGTGTCGAAGTAGACGCCCAGGGTCTGGATCAGGCCCTGCTTGGCGGGGTGAGAGACACTCGCGGTCGCGGCGGCATTGGGCACCGAGCCCATACCGGCTTCGTTGGAGAACAGGCCGCGCTGCACACCCCTCATGATGACTGCACCGAGGGTGGCGCCGGCGAACTCGCGGATACCGAAGGCGTTGAGCACGATATTTTCCAGCATGCGGGGCACCTCGGTGATGTTCAGCGCCACCACGATGAAGCCCATGAGGATATAGGCCACGGCGATCACCGGCACCACCACTTGAGTGAAGCCACCGATGCGGCGAATGCCGCCGAAGATCACCACGTAGGTCGCCACCGCCATGAGGGCGCCGACGATCATCTTGGCCGCCATGGTGTCCATACCGAAGGACAGGGTGACGGCCGCAGCGATGGAGTTGGACTGCACCGCATTGAACACGAAACCATAGGTGGTGACGATGGCGATGACATAGAGCAGCGCCAGCCAGCGGGCCTTGAAGGCCTTGGTGATGTAGTAGGCCGGGCCGCCGCGATAAGAATCCTCATCGCGCACCTTATATACCTGCGCCAAGGTGGACTCCACGAAGGCGGTGGCACCGCCGAGCAGCGCAAATAGCCACATCCAGAACACCGCACCCGGACCGCCAGTGGCGATAGCGATGGCCACACCGACGACGTTGCCGGTGCCCACGCGCGAGGCCGCGGAGATGGTGAAGGCCTTAAACGCGGAGACGCCCTGTTTGCCTTCCGAAATATCGGAGGGCTTTTCGGTGATGGACTTGAACATCTCCGGCACGAACCGGAGCTGGACGAGCACGGTGCGTACACCGAAGTACACGCCAGCAATGACCAAAAGGGCGATGACCAGGTACCAGAAGTACTCATTAAATGAGTCAATCGCAGCGGTTAAAGATTCCATGAGGAAAAATATACCGCCGGACACGAATTCTTCCTACCGTAATGCTTCTCACTTAGGCGGTTAGTGCTGGCAGCGGCCACAAAAATAGGTCGAGCGACCCACCACTGTGATTCTTCTTATCTCGGTACCACAGCGCGCACAGGGTAGCCCCTCTTGCCCATAGGCGTTGAGCGATCGCGCGAAATAGCCGGATGCACCATTGACGTTCACATAGAGATCATCGAAACTGGTGCCGCCTTGGGCGAGGGCCCGCTGCATCACCTGCTGCCCTGCCTCCAGCAGCGCCCGCAGCCGCTGCAGGCTGATGCGCTGGGCCGAGCGCGTCGGCGCAACCCCTGCCGCCCACAGCATCTCATCAGCATAAATATTGCCAATACCGGAGACGATGGTTTGTTCCAGCAGCAGTGCCTTGATCGGGCGCGCCCGCTGCTTCAACGCCGCCGCCGCCTGCGGCAGCGACACCTCGGGATCGAGCAGATCGCGAGCGATATGGCTTATCGACGCCGGTATGCGCTGCCCCAGCTCGCCCAGAGGCACCAGCTCATCCAGGCGCCAGTAGCCAAAGGTGCGCTGATCCACAAACCACACGGCAGGCCCGTCCTCCAGCTGCAGGGCGGCCCGCAGGTGCGGATGGGTGTCATGGGCATGGGGATCGGTACTGAGCAGCATCTGCCCCGACATGCCGAGGTGCACCACTACTGCTTGGTGGCTATCAAGACGCAGCCACATGAACTTCCCCCGCCGGGAGACCGCCTCGATCCGGCGGCCACACAGCCGGGCGGCGAACGCCTCCAGCGAGTCCTCATTGTGGCGGATAGCCCGCGGATGCAGGATGCGGGCCGCTGCGATGCGGCGCTGTTCCAATCGTGGCGCCAGGCCGCTGCGCACCACCTCTACCTCGGGGAGTTCCGGCATGGGGGTACTAGTCCACGCTGGCGGCGTCGAAAAGCGGCAGGGTGTCCCAGTCGTGCTCGAGGGCAGGCACCGCTTCGCGGGCGGCCTGCTGCTCGGCAGATTTCTTATTGGGGCCTTCTCCCCTACCCACGAGGCGGCCCTCGATCACGGCATAGGCCGTGAAGTGGCGCTCGTGATCCGGCCCCACTGCGGTGCAGTGATACAGCGGTGCTTCCCGCTTATTCTCTGCGGCGCGTTCTTGCAGCGCCGTCTTATAGTCCACGTGCAGCCCCGTGCTGCGGGCGGTTTCAATCTTGCGCCCGAAGAGGGTGAGCACCACCTGCTCGGCCACGGCGAAACCATGCTCGATATAGATAGCACCCAGCAGCGCCTCGGTGGTATCGGCCAGGATGGAATCTTTATTGGCGCCATCGGTCATCAGCTCGCCCTTGCCCAAGAGAATATGGGGACCGAGATTGATCTCGCGGGCGATATCCGCCAGGCCATAGCGGGAGACAATAGAGGCCCGCATCTTCGAGATATCGGACTCGGGGCTGTGCGGATAGTTGTGATAGAGCCGAGTGGCCACGGACAGCCCGAGGACGGCGTCGCCAAGAAACTCGAGCCGCTCATTATTGGGCAAATGCTCGTGCTCATTGGCAAAAGAACGGTGCGTCAGCGCCAGCTTCAGGCTGTCATCGGAAAGCTCCACACCGAGCGCCTGCAGCAGCGGGGCGTGATCGACCTCGTGAAAACGTTGCTCCCATGCCTTTTCGCGGGGAATACGCTGTTTACGACGACTCACTGAAACTTCTCCAATCCTGCCCACCGCGGATCAATGCGGTCTTCCTCTTCTTCGCCCGATACCCCATCCGGGGCAGGCACGAGATCATAATCGCACTCGTCGCCGTAGTCCTCGCAGGTGGGGCTAAAGGGTAGCTCAAGGCCCACCGTAGTGGTCAGGGCATCCAATAAATCGATGCGGCCGGAATCAATGTGGCCGAGAGAATCTTGCAACTCCTCGGCGGCATCCTCGTCATCGGCGGCGTCATCATCAATAAAGTCGGCGGATTCGGAATAGACCCGCGAAATACGGAAGTCCTGCTCCACGCTCAGCGGCTCGAGACACCGGGCACACTGCCCGCTCAAGGTGGCGTGGACGGTGGCATCAACCATGATGGCATCACCCAAGGGGGCCAAGGTGGCGTCGACGGCCAGCTCCGAGCCCTGGTCAATAGCAATCAATTCCAGCCCGATGCGCTCAGGCGCGGGGCCGGTGGTGGATTGATAGTCCGTATTCGCCGAGGGCGAAAGCAGATGTGCTACATCGAATGTCAGTGGTGATGTCATGCACTCTAGACTACGTTGCTTGCCCCGCGCGGGCGAAAGCGCGGGAGTCAGCGACGGCTGCGGGCTAGAGCTCCTCGCCGTAGTCGTAGCGCTGGTTATCGCTCGAGCGGCCGCTTCCTACGGCACCGGCGCCGCGTCGCAAAGCGGTGCGGTCCCGGGAGACCACACGCAGGGTGGCGTTGAGGCTGTCCTCGAACTCGGCCAGCTTGGCATCCACATAGTCATCGCACTCAGCGCGCAGGCGGTTGGAATCAGCATGGGCGGCATCCACCACGCGATGAGCTTCCTCGTTGGCGCGGCGCACCACCTCGGACTCAGACACCAAGCGCTGCTGCTCCGCCAGGCCCTCGGACACGGAGCGATCATAGGAGTCATTGCCCTGGGCTACGAGGCGCTCTGCCTCGGCCTCAGCGCGATCAATGCGATCCTCCGCCTCACGGTGGGCATCGTCGGTCACCCGGCGAGCCTCATCCTCTGCCTCGGCTACGAGACGGTGGGCGCGATCCTGGGCGTTATTAACCATGGCCTCGGAATCGCGGTTAGCGGTATCCATAATCTCGTTGGCATCGGCCTGCGCCTCGCCGACGATGGCATCAGCCTTGGTAGTGGCCTCGTGCACAATCTCGTCACGCTTATCCAATACGTCCTGCGCATCGTCAATTTCTACCGGCAGGGCATTACGTAGCTCATCAAGCAGCATGAGCATGTCATTGCGCGGCACCATGCAATTGGGAGTCATAGGCACGCCATAGGCCTGCTCTACGGTTTGGACCATTTCATCAAGGGTTTCAAAGACGCGATACATGGCCCTTAGTTTAGCGTGACATAGCCGCCACAGCGTGGAGTGACATGGGCGTATGCAGGCGAAGAAAACGGCACTACGCTTTCTTAACCCTGCAACGACAGACACCCTGCCCGCGGCCACAAGGACCGGAGGACAGGGTGTGTCAGTAGCGGGATAGCATCCCGCGGGCAGGGTGTTAGATAACGCCCTGCGCCAGCATGGCGTCGGCAACCTTCTTGAAGCCGGCGATGTTCGCGCCGATAACGTAGTCGCCCTCGTGGCCGTACTCCTCGGCGGTACGCTTACATGCGCGGAAGATATTGCGCATGATCACGTGGAGACGCTCGTCGGTGTACTCGAAGGACCAGGAGTCGCGGGAGGCGTTCTGCTGCATCTCCAGTGCGGAGGTAGCAACACCACCGGCGTTGGCGGCCTTACCGGGGCCGAAGGCGATCTTCTTCTCGCGGAAGACCTCAACAGCCTCCGGGGTGGAGGGCATGTTGGCGCCCTCAGCAACGTACTTACAGCCGTTGTCGATGAGCTTCTGAGCGTGCTCACCGTTGAGCTCGTTCTGAGTAGCGCAGGGCAGGGCCACATCGCACTCGAGATCCCAGATGGAGCCGTCAGAGTGATAGGTAGCACCCTCGACCTCGTCGGCGTAGGCGGAGATGCGGTCGCGGCGGACCTCCTTGATCTCCTTCAGCTTGGCCACGTCGATGCCGTTCGGGGTGTGGATCCAGCCCTGGGAATCGGAGCAGCCGATCACCACAGCGCCGAATTCCTGAGCCTTCTCGATGGCGTAGATAGCCACGTTGCCGGAACCGGACACGATCACCTTGGCGCCATTGAGGGACTCGCCGTCGGCAGCCATCATTTCCTTGGTGAAGTACACCAGGCCATAACCGGTGGCCTCGGTACGCACCAGGGAGCCGCCCCACTCGAGGCCCTTGCCGGTGAGAACGCCGGACTCGTGCTGGTTAGCCAGACGACGGTACTGACCGAAGAGGTAGCCGATCTCGCGGCCGCCCACTCCGATGTCACCGGCGGGGACGTCGCGGTACTCGCCGATGTGGCGGTGCAGCTCAGTCATGAAGGACTGACAGAAACGCATGATCTCAGCGTCGGACTTGCCCTTGGGGTCGAAGTCGGAACCACCCTTGCCGCCGCCGATAGGCAGGCCGGTGAGGGAGTTCTTGAAGATCTGCTCGAAACCGAGGAACTTGATGATGCCCAGGTTCACGGAGGGGTGGAAACGCAGGCCGCCCTTGTAGGGGCCGAGTGCAGAGTTAAACTGCACGCGGAAACCACGGTTGACCTGAACCTCGCCCTGATCATCAACCCACGGCACGCGGAAGATCAGCTGACGCTCCGGCTCGCAGAGGCGCTGGATCAGGCCATAGTCCGCATAATGCGGATCATTGTCGAGGACGATCTTGAGGGATTCCAGAACCTCGAGCACCGCCTGGTGGAACTCGGGCTCGCCGGCGTTACGCTGGCACAAGCGGTCGTAGTACTCCGAGATCTGTGCGTCTACAGACTGCACATCATCGTTCTTGGTGGCGGTATTCGTCATAATTCTCCAATTCCCATATCCCTCGTGAACTCGAGGGATGAATTTCTATCGTCTTACCGATATCCAGTCTCTTGCTCAGGGGGAATATGCGCAACTTAGCCATGTGTTACGTATGTCACACCTTCAGAGTTTGCCGTATCACCCCTCAGTTTCCGCAGGTTGTCCACCACAATCAGCTCGGGCATGTCGAAGCCGAGAGGAACCGGCCGACAGTCAATCTCCCCCCATTCACCCCCGCTTTGCCAATTGTCCAATAGGTTTAACACCGCGCTGAGCACAGTCGGGTTGTAGGGAGAGTACATATGCCCACCGAGATTCTGCGGGCACACCTCCTGCAGCACCAGATTCTGCGTGTTCGGGCCGTAAATCTTTTGCACGTCCACATCCCAGATCATTTCGTCCATCCGCGTGGAAATAGTGGTATAGCGCGGCCCGGGCACGGTCTCTGCTGGGGTGTTCTGCTCCTTGATCGCCTGGGAGTCGCGCAGGAGTTGCTGCAGGCTCGGCTGCAGCACGCGATCGAGGCCGCGGCTGAGTGCTGCGCTCGACTCCCCCGCCGCCTGCTCGTGGAGATGATCCACCACGGTGCCGAGATGCGCCGGGCCACCGCCGCGCGTCGGCGAGGCGATTCCGATCCAGCTGCGGGTGAGCTCACCCCGATCGATAGCGTTCACCCACATGCGGGCCACCGAGGCGCCTTGGGAAAAACCAATGATGTGCACGCCCGTGGCCCCAGAAGTGGCCAGCGCCGCGCGCACCAGCTCATCCACCTGGGCCGCCGATTCTTCAAGCGGGCGATAGCCGAAGCCCCGATCTGGATCGGGCCCCATGCCATAGTCCAGTCCAAATACACACCAGCCATCGTCCACGAGCCGTGGCCCTAATTCCGCGTAGTCGCCATAGAAGGTGGAATCCGTGCCATGCACCAAGATCACGGCCTCCTGCCGCTCTGCGGTGGCGCGACAGGAAGGATCATTAGTCCCCTGCGGCTGCAAGGGGCGAACCTCGGAGTCGAGCAGCACCCGTTTCGCGAGAGAGGGCCGCGCCACGCGGGGGCCATCCACACCCGTGCTCGCGGCTGCGGGAGGTGCTGCAGCTGCGGGAGTCGCGCCGGCGGGAGGTGTTGCGGCTGCGGGAGTCGCGCCGGCGGGGCTGAGAACCGCCCCGGCCACAGCCATGACCGCCAGAACCGCAGCCACCGCCCTCGTGTGCCCCATCGCCGCTGCGCGCCGCGTGCGCCATCGTGTATTTATCATCACCGCTCCTTATAAGAACCACGGTCGAGATTTCTCTGCTCCTGCGCTGCATCGTTGCTGCGCAGCGCCGTGTACTGACGTTCTAGTGTGAATAATAATCCTGTGCAGCGCAGAGGGCGCCGAAAGCGTGCCCGTGGGAAGCGGTGGGCCTTATACACTGTGAAGCTATGACTGATCGCCCGATGACGTTTCTTCTGGCCCCCGATTCTTTTAAGGGCACTGCCACAGCCCAGCAGGCCTGCGCCCATCTTCGCGCCGGCATCCACGAGGCGCTTCCGGACGCCGATGTCATCGCCGCCCCCATGGCCGATGGCGGCGAGGGAACATCCAGCCTCTTTGCCGGAACCCCGATCACTCTGCCCACAACCTCCGCCGATGGCAGGCTTATCGACGCCACCTACACCTTCATTCCGGCCCAAGACTCTACCCCGGCCACTGCGGTAATCGACGTGGCCGCCGCCTCTGGCCTGCCCCAGGTCGGCGAGGGACACAGCCCGCTGAGCTCGGATACCTATGGCACCGGCGTGCTCATCGCCGATGCGGTGGAGCGCGGCGCGCAACGCATCGTGCTCGGCTTGGGCGGCACTGCCACCGTCGATGGCGGCACCGGCATTCTCGTCGCCCTCGGGGCGGCGCCCATGGATCACCGCGGCTATATGCTGCGCCAGGGCGGCGGGGATCTACGCAATCTCGATGTCATCGATACCGCGCAGCTGAACGTGAAGGCCGCCGCCGTGGACTGGGTGCTGCTGGCGGATGTAACAAACCCCGCCACCGGAGCGCAGGGGGCGGCGGCAGTATTTGGGCCGCAAAAGGGTGCCAGCGACGCAGATATCGAGGTCCTGGACGCCGGTATTGCGCAGCTGTGCTCGGTCTGCGATGTGGACCCTGCCACCGCCGGGCTTGGCGCTGCGGGGGCACTCCCAGTGGGCCTGAGCTGGCTATCGGGGCTGATCCACGGCACGAACGAGCACATTCAGCTCGTACCCGGCGCGGAGTTTGTGGCCGCCCACCACGGCCTTGGCGAGAAGATTGCTGCCGCCGATGTGGTGGTCACGGGCGAGGGCCGAGTGGACGATACTTCCTTCGGCGGCAAGGTGGTAGGCCATATTAGCGAGTTGGCTGCGGCAGCTGATACCACCGCCGTAGTGGTGTGCGGGAGCTATGAGGCACAGCAGCGCCCAGCGATGGTGCAGGAACTCGCCCCAGGGATGGATGTGGCCGAGCAATTGCGCGCCGCCGGCAGGCAGCTCGCCGCAGACTGCGCTCGAAGCTAACCGCGGCGGCGTTGAGCTTAGAGCCCCAGCTGGCCCATCAGGTCCTGGTACTGCTGCTCCCAGTCCTCGATGCTCTCCCCGGTGATGTCATTGAGCCCTTCAAGGGTGTCGAGGCCGCCGAGGTCACCAAAGAGGTCGAGGCCGCCGTCACCAAAGAGTGATCCCACGAGGGAGTCCACTCCGTCTTCATAGGCCTCGCTTAGCTGCCGCATATTCACATAAGGATCACACACGAGCCAGGCCCCATCCTCCTTTTTCAGCAGGGTGGGGTATTTACTGTCCTCAAAGCGGATGCGCTGGCGATCGTCTCCCACAAAATGCAGTTTTTCCACGGTCACGGCCTCCATGCCCGGCTCCGCCTCAGTGTCTCCCGCCAGCTTATCGAGCAAAGCGAGGTGATCAGTGTTGCCCTTGTGCTCCTCGCACATGTACTCATTGGCTTCCACGAAGGTGCTTGCCGAGTCATAGGCGGTGAGTGTCTCTTGGATGCCGTCGACCTCTGCGGCAAGGGCGCGTTTCTCGCTGCCGGCCATCATCCACGCGGCGATACCAACGACGAGTGCCACCACGAGACCGATGGCGAGTCCGATGAAAAAGGGGCCGAAGACAAATCGGCCGCCGGACGCCCCGCCAGCCCTACCCGGCCCTTGGGGACCGGTCGGCCCACCTGGCCCACCTGGCCCACCGGGGCCGCCGGCGGGAGCAGGTGTATCCCACTGGCCGTCATAGGCCTGGTTGCTCGTACCCTGCGGCCCAGGCTGGCCGGGGCGGGGTAAAAATTGGGTGTCCTCTGCTGCGTTCTGGGGACGATATGCGTCCTCGCGGCCATTCCACGAGTTCTGGGGTGCCATGAAATATCCTTGTTCGCGCTGTGCTCGGAATGTCGGTTGTGGCCCAGATAACGCGGTCTAGATACCGTGGTCTAGCTCCGCACTTGTTTGAGCCACAAACGCACAGTGTAGCGCCCCTCACACGCGCTGGCAGCGGTATCGCTAGCGAGCGAAGAAAACAGAACAGGGCAGAACAGAACTGCAGCGATGGTTAGGGATGGACCTGCACGGTCCAGGGATAGCGGGCCGGCAGCTCGAAAGCCATCTCGTTTTCGAGAGCAGCGGGATCGCGCGGCAGCGTGGCGGCGGGGGTGAAGAGCCGGGAGAGAACCATAACCAGCCCGTTGAGAGAGTGGGCGGGGCGCTCAATATGCATGAGCATCCGAATCACCTCAGCATTGGCGAGCTCTCGCCCCTCGTGCTGTTCGGCGTAGGTGTCGCGCAACGCCTTTTCCACCCCCTCGAGAAGGGCTGGGTTCTGCTCGACGGCGCGGAGCTGGGCTTCTCCTACTTTGTTGTACTCGATGAGGCGAGAAAGTAGCAGTTCACAGCGCTGCTTGAGCTCGGGAATCTCTGCGGTGGGAACGAGACAATCGAAGATGACCTGTGCCATGCTTGCATGCTAGTCGAGGGTGCAGCTAATACGCTAGGGTCTATGAGTTCTCCCATGTATTCTCGGCCCGCCCCCTTGCAAACGATGGCGGACGGCACAATCAAGCAGATTAACCCGTTCTCCGGCACGGAGGTGTGGACGGTGCCCGGCCGCGGCAATCGCCCACTCGCCGTGCCGAAGGTGGAGACCAAGCCCCTACAGGACGAGGACCGGGATACCTCCTGCGCCTTTGGCGCGGCCCGCCTGCTCGAGACCCCGCCGGAGAAATCACGCATCGTGCGCACCGATCTCGGCTGGGAGATCAAGCGCGGGCTGCTGCCGAGCGAGCTGGATGAGAATTACGCCTTCCGCCGGGTGCCGAACCTCTTCGAGATCCTGTCCTTTGATTATTGGCAGGCCAATTATGACCTGACCATCGATGAGGAGATCTCGCAGCGCATGCACACCTATATCGCGGATCCCGCGGGGCGAGAGCATGTGCTCAATATTGTGCGGACCCGTATGCGCGCCTCCGGTATCCCCGAGGCCCAGGTGATGGCCACCACCGAGGAGGACTTGCTGGCCAAGGCGCCGGGCTATTTCGCCGGCGGCCATGACGTGATTATCGGCCGCCGCCACTTCCGAGACGACGCCACCGACACCTCGGGGCTGGCTTCGTCGGGCACCCTCAGCGTGGATGAGCACCGCGCCTTCATCCGTTTCACCGTGGACTCCATGCAGGATCTCTACCGCCACAACCGCTATGCCCCCTATGTGGCGGTGTTCCAGAACTGGTTGAAGCCTGCCGGCGCCTCCTTCGATCACCTGCACAAGCAACTGGTGGCCATCGATGATCGCGGGGTGCAGGCAGAGGGCGAAATCTCGCGGCTGCGGGCGAATCCCAATATGTATAACGAGTGGGCTGTGGATTATGCCCACCGCCACAATCTTGTGATCGCCGAGAATGATCACGCCGTGTGCTTTGCCGGGTTCGGGCACCGCTACCCCACTCTCGAGATCTTCTCTAAGTCGGCGCGCTCCGAGCCGTGGAATCACACTGATGATGAGCGCGATGCCATGAGCGATCTCATCCACGCCTGCCACGCCGCCACCGGCGCCGAAGTTCCATGCAATGAGGAGTGGCACCATAAGCCCATCAACCTAGATTTGCCGATGCCGTGGCGCGTGATGATCAAATGGCGCGTCTCGACGCTTGCCGGTTTTGAGGGCGGCACCAAGATTTATCTGAACACCATGTCGCCCTACACGGTGCGCGATCGGGTGGTCTCCCGGCTCTACGAGCTGCGGGAGAAGAAAAAGGTGGCCTCTAACCTGCGCATTGCCACGGAGGTGGAGCTGCGCCCCAACCCGCTGCGCTATACCCCCTCTTTGCCCTAGACAGCCGAGAAGGCGGCGCTGCTCGGCGCTTATCGACGCTTTATTGCCCGCTCTCCTGCTCGCCGCGCAGTCGCGCCCAGGTGTGCTCGGCCTCGGGCGCGGGCTGGACGTTGATTCCGTCTGGGGCAGGAACAAAAGGCATGGTTTCTGCCTGCACCGAGCCATTACGGGTGGCCGAGAGCGCCTTGGTGGCGTTGTTCATCGAGATCAGCCCCTCCGAGGTGGTGATGTGCGGCCCTAGGTCGTGGACAATATCCATCAGCTCTGGGATATCCCAAGGCACGCGCTTTTCCGATAGGCGCGCGGCAAAGGCCTCGATGAGCATGTGCTGGCGATCAATGCGGGCGATATCCGACTCATTGTCGATGCCATAGCGCGCTTGGGAAAAAGCAAAGGCCGTGGCGCCGTCGACGGTATGGCAGCCCTCTTTCAGTCCCGCGATGGCGGCAGCATGCGCCGCCGAGGCGCACAGCTCTACCCCGCCGAGACGGTCGATGGCCGTCTCAATAGCCTTCGAATCCAGCACCATCGAGCCTTCCACGCTGATACCAGAGAGATCGTGCACTGTTTTCTCGGCGCAGGCGATTCCATAGGGGGAGGCTTGGGCGGCGCTATCGCTCGAGGCACCGAAGGCATAGGCGGCGTTGATCTTGGTGTACTGCGGCTCTGTGCTGCTGCCATCAGAGCGCTTACATGCCGGAATATCCACCAAAGTATCGCGCGGGATCGACACCATCTCGATCGGGGTGCCCGACTTCAACCGCGCCAGCACCATGACATCGGTACGGCCCACATCACTCGGGCGTTCGCTGCGGGAGTTCAGCAATTCGGCGTTGCCCCCGGCGCGCGTATCTCGCACCATCACGAGGTAGATGCCGTTGTGGCTCGGTGCTGCGGCTGTGTCGGTTGCCGTGCGCTCGGAGTTCGCGGTCTGATAGCCGGAAAACATCCAATACGCAGCGCCCAAGGCCACGATGGAGCCGATTATAAGAAGCACGAACACTGCTACAAGGGCAATAAGTCCACGTCGTACCATCCGGTGCATAACTGTCATGCTAACACCTCGGATAAGTGATCCCGCGCTTTACAGCCGGCATCATTTACCCTCACCTTGGGGTGCCCTAAGCACTCGGATACGCAGCCTCTATGCACCCATAGTGGGGCTATTCTGGGCGTTTTCCACCCCACGCGCAATGCCCATTTATGGCAAAAAATTCAATACGTCACACTGAGCTGAAACTTTGACATGTCTGAGTAAATTTTCGATAAGATCACCGTGTTCCACATCCGCACCGTCTACAACGTTTGGTGGCCGACCACATGCTTGACGCGATACGGTCTGTATCGACGAACAGGAAGCCCTCGCCTACAGAAAATTATTCCGAGCCTGTCCCTTCGCGGCTGAGCATACGTCAGGCCCAACACAGTCTGCGCCAGCGCATAGTGATCATGGATGCGGTGAGCGTGGCCATAGCCGTAATCTGCGCGGATTTAGTGCGCTTTGGCACCCGCGATTCTTATGCCCAAGCAGGCGCGCAACAGATTCCCTACCTGCTCATCACCCCCTTGATCGCCATTGGATGGTTCATCACCCTGCGCATCATCCAGGCCGCCGATGAGCGCGTGATCGCGGATGGTGCGGAGACCTATACGCGGGTGCTCCACTCCACCTTCATCGTCTTCGGCCTGATCTCCATCACGAGCGTGCTCACCGAAACCGATCTCTCTCGCGGCTATCTCTTCGTGGCCCTCTCCCTCGGGCTGACGCTACTTTTCCTCACCCGCTGGTTCTGGCGGCGGCGTTTGTGGCGGAGCTACATTAAGGGGCGCTGCGAGCGCCGCGTAATTGCCGTCGGCAGCTCCACCCTCAGCGAGCTCCTCAACACCGTTGTCAGCAACCGGACCACTCCATGGCGCATCGTGGGCCTGTGTACCACCGGCGCCGCCGAGGAGCTCCAGCAGCTGCCGGGGGTTACCTCCTCCACGCCGACGGTATCGAGCTGGCGCGATATCAAACACCTCGCGGAACGCACCGGAGCCGATACCGTCGCCATCGCCGGCGCGTACACCATCGGCTTGCAGGGTATGCGCGAGCTCAGCTGGGACTTGGAAGAACTCAATGTGGACATCTTGGTGGCACCGGGCATTATCGACGTCGCCGGGCCGCGCATGATGATGCGCCCTGTGGCGGGTATCCCGCTGATTCACGTCGATAAGCCGCGCTATCGTGGCGCCAGCAGGCTGGGCAAGCTGCTGCTGGACAAGATCGGCGCGTTCCTGCTCATTCTGCTCTTCTCTCCCCTGCTGCTGATCTGCGCCCTCGGAGTAAAGCTCACCAGCCGCGGCCCGGTGTTCTATGTGGCCGAGCGGCTCGGGATGAATAACGAACCCTTCGGCATGATCAAGTTCCGCTCCATGGTCGTGGATGCGGACAAGATGAAAGACAAGCTGCGGGAGCAGAATGAAAGCGATGGTGGGGTGCTCTTCAAGATGAAAGACGATCCCCGCATCACACCCTTCGGTAAGTTCTTGCGCCGCTTCAGCTTGGATGAGCTTCCCCAGCTCTTCAATGTTCTCGGCGGCAGCATGAGCCTGGTCGGTCCTCGTCCACCACTGCGCGAGGAAGTCATGCAATACGATCCCTTCGTCGCCCGCCGTATGCTCGTCCGCCCCGGTATGACTGGGCTATGGCAAGTCTCGGGCCGGTCCAATCTATCGTGGGAGCAGTCCGTACGCTTGGATCTGTCTTATGTTGAAAACTGGTCGCTGTTGGAAGACATCCACATTTTGTGGAGCACCCTGCGTGCTGTGCTCTCCCGCGACGGCGCCTACTAGCCCCGTTCCCCGACGGTGTGCCCTGCCCCTCCTCGGCCCACCACCTGCTGCCCTAGCCCACCGAAACATCTGTCAAGGACGCCCTTCATGACTTTCACTTCATTCAAGAGTTTCTTTTCTCACCGTTGGTGGATCATCCTGCTGGTGATGTTGCTTGGTATCCCCGCCGGTCTCGGCGTCTCCTATCTGCGGGAGGATCGCTACGTCTCCCAAGCCACGGTGTACATCTCGGTGAACCAAGCCACCGGCGAGGCCGCCAACCCCTACCAGGCCAGCTTGACCTCGCAGCAGATGGTGAAGTCCTATGCGGAGCTGGTAACCAACGCCGCTGTCACCAACAAGGTGGTTGATCGTGTGGTGCCGCCGATTTCCCGCAAGGAGGTGGAGCAGGCGCTCTCTGCCAGCGCCAATGCCAATTCGGTGCTGCTGGAAATCTCCGCCACCACCGACCAAGCGCAGCTGTCCAAAGACATCGCCGATGCCACCATCGAGGTATTCACCAACATGGTGAAAAAGACCTCCACGCCCGAGGGACAGTCCCTGCCTACTATCTCCGCGAATGTGGTGGCACCTCCGTCACTGCCGGAGGAACCGAGCAACCCCAGCCCCGTGGCCTTCGCCCTCGCCGGCGCTTTCCTCGGTCTCGCGCTCGGCCTGCTCATCGCCCTGATTGTGCACATGACCGACCGTCGCCTGCGCACCCACGATGACGTCGCCGAGATCACCACCCTGCCGCAGCTGGGCACCATCCCCGAGGACAAGCACATCAACGAAAACAAGCAGATCGACTTCAGCGGCGGCTTCTCCCGCACCGCGGAGTCCTTCCGCACCCTGCGCACGAACCTGCAGTTCTGCGCCATCGATAACAACCCGCGGATCATCCAGATCACCAGTGCGCTCGCCGGCTCCGGTAAGTCCATCACCGCCCTCAACCTGGCCGCCTCGCTGGCTGAGCAGGGCGAGAAGGTCTGCCTCATCGAGGGCGACCTGCGCCGCCCCCGCCTCACCGAGTACATGGAGATCGACGCCCCTGTCGGTTTGACCAATGTGCTGCGCCGCGAGATGGACCTCGAGGATACGCTTATCGACGACGCCTCCGGGGTGACTCTCCTCGCCTCCGGTCCGATCCCGCCGAACCCGGCCGAGATCATTGGCTCCAATGCCATGTCCGAGCTGCTGCAGCAGCTCAAGGACACCTACGACTATGTGATCGTGGATTCAGCACCCGTGCTGCCGGTCACCGATGCCGCGCTGCTGGCCCGCATCGTCGATGGCACCGTGATGATCGCCCGCTGGAACACCACCACCCGCGATAACCTCACCTCCTCTATCGACGCCCTCGAGAAGGTCAACGCCCAGCTACTCGGCGTGGTGCTCAGCCGCACCGTGGAGTCCGGCCGCAAGTCGGACTACAACCACTACTACGACCGCGTGGACGAGGCGAAGAACACGGAAGAAAGCAGCGAGGAAAACTCCGAGTCCTCCACCCCGAAGACGGAAAGCTAGGCCTGTGGCATCCACCAAAGACCGCATCATCAGCGTGCTTCCCCAGCCCGTATTCCAGCTGCTTCGCCGCGGCCGGGCCACGGCGCTGAACCTGCGCGATCACGACCGCGCCCTGGCCGGCTATAGCGCCAGCGATCGGCGCGTCTTCTCCGCCCACCCGGCGGAGCACTCGCAGCAGCGGCGCGGCACCGTGCTCATCGCGTCGACGGGCGTGGCCAATATCGGCGACCAAGCCATGCTCACCGCCGCCCTGCAGACAGTGCCCGGCCCGGTGACTGTAGTGGCCAAGCCGGAGGCGACCTACACCATCGAGCGCGAGGACGTCACCGTTGTCCACGCCGCCGATGCCTTCTATGGCCATGGCCGCGCCCGCGCCGCTGCGGTAGAAACTCTCGCCGAGCACATCGCCCAGGCGGAACATCTCTGCATCATTGGCGCCGACATCATCGACGGCGGCTACCAGCGCGGCGTGGCATATAAAACGTGGTCACTGGCCCACGCCGCCGCCGCGGCCGGCTATGACACCCGCATTCTCGGCTTTAGTTGGGGCACTGCAGTAGACGAGCAGGTCAGCTCCATCGCCCGCGCCGCGCTCGCAGCCGGCGTACAGGCCTGCTGCCGCGACAGCATCTCCTATCAGCGCTTCCGCGCCGATACTCAAGAGGCCGGCGACTGCGAACATGTGGCCGATGTGGTCTTTAACCTGCCCACCGCCACGGCGCCGGCAGCTGCCGCCCCCACCCAGCCCTATACGCTCATTAATGTCTCGGGCCTGATTTCTCATCGCATGGATCAGGTGCAGGATTATCTGCAGGTATGCCGCTACCTATCGAGCCACGGCCGCGAGCTCGTCTTCATCCCGCACGTGGCCAATCGCGGCGGCGACGACCGGCAGGCTATTCGCGAGGTCACCACGGCTCTTGATTCCGAGCAGATCCCCTATCGCGTCCTGCCTGATCTCCTCTCCCCCGCCGAGGTGGCCCAGTGGGCAGCCGGAGCCGAGAGCGTGGTCACCGGCCGGATGCATCTCTCGATTCTCAGCTTCTCCAACCTCACTCCCGCAGTGGTGCTCGGCACCCAGGGCAAGGTGGAGGGCTTGGTCTCCGATCTGGAGCTGCCGTGGCTGCTGGTGGAGCCGCGCCCGGGCATGGGCGGAGCCATCTGCGCCGCCCTAGAGCGCATCGCCAGCGACCCCGCGGCTGTCCAGGACACCCTGCGCACCACGGTGCCGCAGCTACGAGAGCGGGCGGCTGAGAATTTTAGGGGGCTATAAACCGTGGCCCAGCACACCTCCGTACTCGTCAACCGCGAGCAGCAGGACATCACCAGCGTGGTGGCGCAGGAGTTGCTGCGCTTCGGCGGCTCCCTCGTGCTCGTTCTGGTGCTCTACGGGGTACCGATGCTGCTTTTCGCCAATGGAACCATCATCGAGTCCGCGGTGATGTCTTTGCTTTTCGTCAGCATTGTGGCGTTGCTGCTCTCGCTGCTCTCGCCGATGACGGCGCTGCTGGTGGCCATTTTGGCCGCAGTGTTTCAAAACGCCATTTTGGGAGTGCTGCACGATGGCTCCGGCAATATCACCGTCGTGATCAGCGAAACCAAAACCATCATCGCGTTCATCTTGGCTGGGGTGCTGCTACTCAAGGCCGTGTATCTCCGCCGCTCCACGCTTCCGCTCTTCCTCACCGCTGTGGTGTTCGGGCTGTACACCATCGGCCACAATGCTGGCCTCGACGCCAGCTTCGCGGCCAATGCCCGCAATTTCCTCGGGCCTGTTCTGCTCATGCTCGCTCTGGCCGCCTATACCCCTGCGGCTCGAGCGCTGCCGCGCGTGCAACTCTATGTCATGGTCTGCACCCTGTCGGTGGTGCTGGTGCTCGGATCACTGCTGGAGTATGCCATCGGCTCGCGCCAGTGGAAGGCGCTGCTCAATGTGGAGCACATCGCGGGACTGAACGCGCTCTCGGAGCAAACGATCGTTTTCGGCCGCACCGCCACCCGTGTCGGCGGCTTCCTCGTGGAACCCATCAACGCCGGCTATGTGGCCAGCTTCGTCTTGATCTTCGCGCTGATCGAAATCATCCGGCAACTCTTTGTCTGCGAACGCCCGAACGGGCTGGCCCTTGGTGCGCTGGGAACCTCCGCGGTGTTTTTGATCATCACCATTTCTCTGGCCGCCACCAAGAACTCCATTCTGGTGGTCACCACCGGCATTATCGCCTATGTGCTGCTGCTGTGGTGGCGCAACCACCGGCATTGGGCTTTTTGGGCTTCGGTGGCTATTGGCACGGTTCTCACGTTCGCCTACACCACCATGGTCAAAGGCCCCTCCTACATCGTGAATGTCTGGACGAACCCGGTGGGCACCTCCGGCGGCGAATCCTCCAGTATTCACATCGCCGGGCTGCTCAGCGGGCTGTATTCGATCGCCGATAATCCCCTCGGTTTCGGTGTGGGCAGCGGCGGTAACTTCTACCGCCTCTACAACCCCGAGATCCCCCGCCAGTTGTGGCTGGAATCCGGCGGCGAAAGCGCCATCGGCACCTTAGTGTTCCAGATGGGCATCATCGGCCTGCTGCTGCTGGGCTACGCGATCTACCTCGTCTTGCCGCGGTTGGATACCACCGGCGTTGCAGTACTCGCCGCGTGGTTTGCCGCCGCGCTCTTTTCCGAGGCCACCTTCGGCTCTATCGTGACCGTTCCGGCACTCGCCTTCGCCGCCTATCTCTCGGTCCACTCTGATCCCGCCCTCCCCCAGGGCGCATCCACTAAGAACGGAGATCCCGCATGACTGTCCTCCGCCGCCTTTGGGAGCGCATTCCGCGCGTTGCCGTCGATAAGCGCTCCGAGCACTCCCCCAGCATCAACGGCATCGCTGTGTTTCGTGGCGATCTGGCCGCGGCCACCACGATGCTTCTCGACGCCACCCGCCCCTCTTCTCCCCTGCTGGCGATCACTCCCAACGTGGATCAGCTCAACCGCCTAATCAGCGATGAAAACTGGCGGGAGGAGTTTGGCTCCGCCGATGCGCTCTTTGTCGATGGCGCCCCGCTGCTTGCTCTTTTCCGCCTCCTCAAGGCTAAGGATGTGCACCGCGTTACCGGCGCGGACCTTCTGCCCGCGGTGGCCGCTGCGGCCGCCACGCAGGAGCGCACCATCGCCGTACTCGGAGGACGCGATGATATCCGCGAGGCCGCAGTACGCCAGCTGCGCGCAGATAACCCAGGGGCCTCGATCCATGGCGTCTCTATTCCCTTTAGCGAGGATCTTGCCGCCGACCCTGAGACCATCGCGCAGCTGCGTGAACTCCAACCGGATGTGTCTTTTGTCTGCTTGGGTAGCCCGAAGCAGGAGCGCTGGGTGCTAGCCAATATCGAGCAGCTGCCCGCCGGCTGGTATGTTGGCGCGGGCGCAGCCGTGGACTTCGCCGCGGGCACCACCCAACGCGCCCCACAGCTGCTGCAAAAACTCGGCCTCGAGTGGGCCTATCGCCTCTCCCAGGAGCCGCGCCGCCTCGCGAAGCGCTACCTGGTGGTGGGCCCACTCTTCCTCGTTGTTATCGCCCGTGCCCTTGTCCAGTCAGCCCGAAAGAACAGCTAAATCTATGTCTACGCCCCGCACAGCTTTTAGCATCCGCGATGTCACCCAGCGCGACTTCTGCATCGGATGCGGCGGCTGCTCCATCGCTACCGAGGGCAGCATCCCCATCACGCTGTCTCGCGATGGACAGTATCGGGCAGGCGATCTCTCCGAGCATGCCGAGGCTGTATCTGGGGTATGCCCCTTCAGCGATGACTCCCCCACCGAGGACGATCTCGCCGCCCCGCGCTATGCGGAGCACTGCAGCTACACCACCGCGATCGGCTATCACCGCGCCCTCTATGCCGGCCGAGTCCTCAGCGATGATTATCGCCTCGGTTCCTCCTCCGGCGGGCTGGTGTCTTTTGTCGCCGGCGCGCTGCTTTCGTCCGGGGCTGTCGATGGCATCATCCACGTCAAGCGCACCTCCACAGACGAGGCCGATCAGCCGCTCTTTGCCTTCGGGATCTCCACCACCTTGGAGGAGCTACGGGCCCACCGCAAATCTGTGTACTACCCGGTGGAGTTTTCCCAAGCGCTCGCCAGCGCCCAGCGCGCCGGCGGCCGCTACGTATTCATTGGTATTCCCTGCCACGTGCGCGCCTTGCGGCTGCTCCAGCAGCGCGATCCGGAGCTGAGCGAGCTTGTGCCCTACACCATCGGTTTGGTGTGCGGGCATATGAAGACCACAGGCTTTGCCGAGTCGCTGGGCTGGCAGCTCGGCATCGAGCCGGCGAATCTGCGGGCTGTGGATTTCCGGGTTAAAGATCGCGTCGGCCCAGCCAATCGCTATGCCACCTCGGCCACCGATCGCGCCGGCCGCACCCGCACCAAAAAGACCTTCGAAATGCTCGGCACCAACTGGGGCCATGGCTTCTTCCAGCCCAAGGCCTGCAATGTCTGCGATGATATTTTCGCCGAGACCGCCGATATCGCCTTCGGCGACGCCTGGCTGCCCCGCTATGCCTCGGATCCGCTGGGCCACAATGTGGTGGTGGTGCGCAACCCTGAGCTCCACGAGCTGCTCCTGCGCGCCGAACAGGCCGGCGAGGTGTTTTTAGAGGAGCTCTCTGAGGAGGACACTCTCAAAACCCAATCCGGCAATGTGCGCCACCGTCGCATCGGCGTGGAAGTGCGCCTCGCCGACGATATCGCGGCAGGGCTTCCCGTGCCCCACAAGCGGGTCGAGCCCGGCTATGAGCACGCCGATGACAAGCGCGTCGCCCTCATCCGTCGCCGCCGCGCGCTCAGCGAGCTCTCTATTTCTAGCTTCCGGGAGGCCCGCGAGAAGAACTCGTGGCGCCACTTTCTCGCAGCCATCGGCCCCAGCGTGAAGGCCTATGACGCCCAGGGCGCACAGTCGCGGCTGGCCCGCATTCTGGCGCCGCTGCCGCTGAGTATGCAGCTGCGGCTACGCACAGTGTTGATGGGTACGCGCACCCTGATCTCTCGCCTGCGTCGTAAGTAGGGGTGTCCCTAGCGGGCGCCCTTGCGGTGCTTCGGCTGGTAGCTTTCCGCGCCGGAGAGCTTGTGGATTGCCCGCCAGTACAGCACGGCGGTGGTGACACGGCTGAGAAGCCGACCAATGAGCACACCCACCACGCCGATGACGCTAAACAGCCCGAGGCCCACCACCACCATCACGGTGATGGAGACCAGCGAAGCGGGCACAAAATAGCGCTGCCCGTTGAGCATCACCAGCAGGCGCATGGCGGCAAAGACGTACACGATCGGCAGCGTGGCTACCAGCAGCACGGAAGAATAGGCGGCGACCGAGCCCACGGCCTCTGGGCCAATTCCACTCATGGCCACCACGAGGGCCACGCCCGCCCCCGGCAGGGCAATGGCGGCGACGGCCGCGAGGAGGCGTCGAACATCGCGGGCGAAACGTGCATAGGCCTCGCGATAATCCGACTGCCCGGCGGCATCCGCCCACCGCTTCATGCGCGGCAGAATCCCCAGCGCATAAGCTGCCTGGATGATGATGTAGGCAATCTTGTCCGCAAGCTCATAGAAGGTGATAGCGCCCTGGCCGACAGAGGAGATCACCGAACGCTCGATCAGCACCGATGCTTGAGTGATGCCATTGGAGCCAAATTGCTGATACAGCGACAGCGCGCCACCTGAGGCTTGCGGGGAAGAATCGGTGGCGTCGAGCCCGGCGGCAGTGGCACTATCGATGGGTTCATCGGCGAGGAAGCGTCGTTGCGCTAGGGCGAGGACCACAACGCGCAGGATCTCCCCGAGCAGGAAGAACACCACCAATTCTCCGCCCTCGAAGGGCAACACCAGCACCGCCACGATGAGCACGAGATAGCGCAAGCCCTGCGTGCTGAGGGGAATATAGCTGCGGTCTTCTAGAATCAAACACGCCGATAGCGGGCTGGCGAAACACGCCACCAGCACCGCAACCGCCACCACCAACAGCCACACGCCCTGATCAGCGGGCAAGCCGCCGGTGAAGAGGAAGGCGATAAACGTCACCGCCGCCACTACTGTCACGCCGACCGCGGCGGGCACCGCCAGCGCCCGTACACAGCGCAGCACCGCAGCACGCACCGTTGCCCCCGCGCTGAGGGAGCGGGACAGCTCCGCCACGGCATAGGCTTCCGCGGCCTGGGTGACGATAGCCGTGCCCAAAATGCTCACGGTGAGCAGCACGATGACGCGGTCGGAGTCCGCGGCGTCGAGGCGCAGCGCCAAGATAAAAGGGAGAAGCAACCCGGGGCCGAGCCCGAGCCCCATCGCGATGAGCTGGCGGAGCTTAGAAACTGTCACTGCGTCGCCTCGCTAGTCGCCACGTCTGCATACCTCCACTACTGCTGGCCGCGTTGAAGAGCCGTGTTGTAATAGGCCTATGACTCTCAAGATTCTGACAGTGTGCACCGGCAATATCTGCCGTTCCCCGTATATCGAGTATCGCCTCGCCCACGCGGCCGCAGCCGCCGGGCTCGAGGTACAGGTAGATAGTGCGGGCACCCAAGCAACTAATGGTACTCCCTATCATCCGCATACCTTAAGCCTGCTTGAGAAGCAGGGAATAGACGCCAGCCAAGGAAGCTCGCGGTATCTCACGGCAGCCATTGCCCGAGATTATGACCTGATTATCGCCGCAGCTGAGGACCATATTCCCGCCATCGCACGCACCGCGCCGGCGGCGTGGCGGTCCTGCATTACCTTGAGGCATCTCGCGAGCCTCAATCCGGAGGAGATCCGTCCCGGAACCCCCATCATGGGCCAGGCGGAGACGAAACGAGTAGCCCAGAACGCCTCGGCTGGATCATTCAGCATCAGCGACCCCATCGGCCAGCCCCTCGCTGCTTTCGAGACCATGGCCGCCAGCGTCGACGCCGCCCTCCCCCACGCCCTGCGAGTGATCGAGAAACTAGCGGCGGAAGAGTAGAGCACCCTAGGAGCGGGCAGGTGCAGCTGAGGTGTGCTGGAGTTGCTCGGCGATCGGGACGGGAGTTCACACGCGCGGCCAAGCCGCCAACGAGATCGGCTGCATAATCGCGGCCAAGGCACACATCGGCAGCCTCCTAAGAGGTTGCTTGGCCCCTCTCTTTGGGAAGTGGGAAGCGCTCCAATGCCTTCAACGCCAATTCACGGGTGCGTTGTTCGATGTCCTCACCGGTCCACGAGTCCCGGTCCTTCAAGTCGGCGTTCAGCGCAAGCCCATTTTTGTAACCAATGGGGCGGTCCTTGGCGTCCGTGCGATCACGCTTTTCCACGAATGACTTGTTGCCAAGGTTGCTGTTGTATGCGGTGATAGTGAGATTTCCCAGCCGGTGTTTGTGAAGTTCCTGCTCTTCGGCAGCACGTTCCTTACCACCGAGCATCTCCGTCCACGACGCCGGCAGATTCTCCCCTTGCGGAAGGATGTGCTCGATGGTCCACACGAAGTGGGTTTTATCTTGACGCCACAGATCAACCCACGACTCTCTGGTCATGGCATCCTCGGCTAGTGTGGCCAAGATAAATCGTGCGACGTCAGTATTTTCCTCATAAATGCGGCCTAAGAGCCGTTCATGGAAATCTGTGTCGGAGGCCGAAACCGCTCTGATTTTCTCACCGATAATCTCAAGCACATCATCGCCTTGAGCATCACCGATCTCAGAGATAGTTGCCATGAACAACCTCGCTAGCGCGTGGGTGGGCGGGTAACCAGTGAGGTTTCGGCGGATGAAAAAGTTCGTGAGCACATCCACGACACTCTCGAGCTGATCATCACTGAGCTGCAGTTCATCCTGCTTCGTCATGAGCCACAGCAAAAGAACATAGGACGGTGCGCCTTGCGCACGCATGAGCCGCTGGAACGCTCGGTCCAGAGATGTTGACTCCTCAGGCACAGCAACGCAGTTGATGCGGCCGTACACCTTGCTGGCGTTGACGAGAGCATCAACAACAGGTACGAGATCCTGCTCTAAAATTTTCTCGTACACCCGTATCAAGTTGGACTTCATCGCAACGTACGCTTTGGGCACCTCTGGGAGGTCCTGTTTGAAGGCGTTATAGTAATGCCTGAGGAAACGCTCCTGAGTGGAGTAGCTATCGCCAAGATTGACCAGCATCTCGTTCCAGCGCTTGAAGGCCTTATCGACATCCATGATCTTGCGCTTTTCGGACTCAGCTAAGAGTTGATTTTTGATCAAATCGACGGGAGAAAGCGGCAAGCCACGGTTATTCAGTGACTCGAAGAGAATGAATGCATCGGCGTTGCTATCAACCTCGATTTTTACGATGACTGCCTGGAGTGCTGCCTCGCGCAGCTGAAGCGCCGCCGTCGTTTCACTCAGTCCTTCCGTTTCGGCGAGCTTCTGAATAGCCGAACGAAAGTACTCCCAACATTTAGAGATCCTGCGGAGGCGGTAATACGGTTCCTTGTGGCTCTCAATTGATAATCCAGCGTCCGAGAGAACCTGGAGAAAATCAGCGAGGTTATGGCCCTGTTTCTGGGGCGTGACCCGCGGATGCTCGTCGGCTTTACGCACCAACTGGCGACGGAGATTATTAACGTCGGTCCGAGCGTCCTCGTCGAGCTCGTCGATGTGTTCCTTGAGAACCGAGTAGACCGCCGCTAGAAGCAGCGTCAGCGTTGTGAGTCGCTGTTGCCCGTCGACCACTTGGAGAATGTTTCCCTCAAGGGCGTCCGTAGTTTGGTCGAGCGTAATGATAGTGCCGAGGAAGTGTGACCCTTCGGCATTGATCAGGTCTTCGAACAAGTCCTCCCAGTGGGCCTTGCTCCATGAATACTCACGCTGATAAGGCGGAATTTTATAGAGCACATTGCCCTCGTGACTGAAGAGACTATGCACCGCATACTGGCTAGCTGACTTGATCATTACAACGGTTCCTTACTTCTTGCTGCGAGCTCCACGCCAACTACATGTTGCATACAACTCTCTCAAATTTATTCTAGTGAGATCGCTGCATTCGTCACGAACCATGTTGCCCGTCAGCGATAGCCAACGTCAGTTTCCGACCACTTCCTGTCGGTTCTTTTTCTCCGTATAGAGATGCGCCCCGTAACACGCATTGCGATGGCTCTGCTAAGCACCAGCTGTACTACACCTACCGCCCACTCCATCGTCTCGGCGCCTCCCTAATGGTATCAATATTCTCCTCCGCGGTCGATGCCCCCGCGATAGAGAAGATGACGCCTTTAACAAACGATGAAAATGATGATACTGATTCAAGTACTTCTTCGACAATGCGACCGGGCGCGTCGTAGCGGAATCGTGGCGCACCCTTCGACGCATGTCCTCGCACGGCGCACTGGTTCGCCATCCACTCTGTGTTCCACCGCAGTCCTAGCAACGACTGACCCAATACATGGGCATAGCCTGCCAGCATCGGCGCCAGAGGCGGCGACAACATCGGGCGCAAATAAGAGCACACGCTTACCTCAGCCCTATGAACCCAGTTTTCCAATTTAATAAGTTGAAGATAAGAACAATCAAGAGAATGAGAAATGGGTGAGCGCAGACCGATTTTCACAGTCCTGAGACGCGCGGACATACGCGAGAACTATTTTAGCTTTGCTCCTACGCTCGTAACTTATACTATAAAACTTAACATACGGCTAACTACAGCAATGTGCGGATTTTTAATTGACTAATCCGTGTGCGCTGAATGCTGGGCTATCAAAGGCTCAACCGCGTTAGGCACGAACGAAAATCACAAATCGAACAGTAGACGCTCACCGGTTCTCCGACCTACTCTTCGCCATGTCGTCCAGGTTCCCTAAAAACCGCGCCAGCATCACGGAGAAGGGTTCTCACTCTTGAGATTGAATATCCAGTCTGAGTGCTAATCTCTCGAATACTTGCACCGGCGTCGTATTCGGCTTTCAAACGCGGACCGATTGCAGCTCGGGATTCTCGACTCAGACGCTTATGAGGATCAACTGGTGGCACCAAAAGTGGGCCACCAAGATATCCCCGGTGGACTTTCCCACGTGGCTCGACATCAGGGGCAGATTCATCACCCCACACAGCCCATCCTTCGCGCGGGTGACGTGCGAATAACTCTAGAAATGGGCCTGGTGAACATTGTTCGATGAGATCGTATTGCTCGTCAGGCTTTCGGGAGTGCTCCCGCTTACGCGTTTCGATCATATTAACTTGCCGGCGTGCAGGTGCAAGCGTTCTCATAGAACCGCGAACGCCAAAGAGAATCAGCTCAGTAACATTGCGAAAGTAGAATCCAACACCTCGCCCGTCAGGCCCACCGTCTTTACGACGCTTCGCCCACACAATGTTCGATACATAACGAAAACCCCAATCGGACATCACTGCCAGACCATCGGGAAGCAAAGCATTCGGAACCCAAAGGTAAAGATGCGCATTCTCTGCAGAAACTGACTGCACCGGCAAAGATTTGATCTCATCGAGAGTCATCGTTGAGTACCGCCCCAGCCGACGATGCTCAGGAGCGACCTTGCCGGTTCTATTCTGAAAACGCCATGGGGGGTCAGCGAGGATCGTCTTAAAACCACCTTCCACCTGCGGCAAAGGTGCGATTTCTGAATTCTCCCGTAGAGGGTCAAGTTCGTGCTTCACGTGACTAGCATAGCACAAGCGGATCTCACACAAGATCCACTCGTAGAGTTCAATCTTTAGCCCAGCCTAACCTGACTTCCATCCGAATATCTGAAGTCCTCCAGTAAGCCGATGGGTAACCCATTAACTTTTTCCGGCTCGATCCCAATACACAGCAATGGACACTCACCCCCACCACCCATGTCAATCATGGGCGTAAGTTTGTTCCAATGCGTAGTTGCTTTACCATATTTCGTTTTCGGATACTCACCTCGCGAAGCAAGGTATTCTAAGAGTTCTTGTAGACGTGGACCACGGGTAATAATTACCCCGACCGCAATTACACCCTCACGATGTAGAGCTTGGAAGTTATTCAGGTCTCGGTGGAAAAATGGGTCCTTATTATTCCACTCCATCTCGTCTGCGATCCCCGGATACTTTCCATCGTCCCCCATTGTGAAAACATCGATTTCATGATTGCGGACTTTGAATACAGGTTCTCCATCAACACGTTTTTCGATCGTCACATTATGTTTTGCCCAGCCACGATCGGTTAAACCCTGATCATGCCGAGCTGTGTGACGCGCCCTAGAACCTCCGAGGGCCTTGATATCTGCCTCATAGTCGATATAAAACTCTTCGAGATTTGTCACGACATCTGTAAACTTCTGTGGAAACGCCTGTTTCAATATGATATCAGCATACCGCGTGACCCCATACCGAAAACCTGCGGGAAGTTCGATGCTCGGTTCACGGATCATCCCCGGCAAGTCGATATCACTCCCCGCCGCGATGTCTACGTACCGAGTAGCTTCATACCGAAGGTCAGCGGGAAGCTCGACATTCGGGTCCCGAACCTTCCTCGACAATTCGACATCAAGCTCTACTGCGTTGTCCCCTTGCTCGTCTTTTATAGCCATCAGTCCCTGCCCTACACGTTGAACTTGAACTCCACCACGTCGCCGTCAGTCATGATGTAGTCCTTGCCTTCTTGGCGCACCTTGCCGTGAGCACGGGCTTCTGCCATCGATCCGGCGGCAGCGAGGTCCTCGAAGGAGACGACTTCAGCCTTAATAAAGCCCTTCTCGAAGTCGGTGTGGATCACGCCGGCGGCCTGGGGCGCGGTATCGCCCTTGTGGATGGTCCAGGCGCGGGCTTCCTTCGGGCCGGCAGTGAGATAGGTCTGCAAACCAAGGGTCTCGAAGCCGGCGCGAGCCAGAGAGGCCAGGCCCGGCTCTTCTTGGCCGACGCTTTCGAGCAACTCGGCTGCTTCTTCCTCATCGAGTTCGAGAAGCTCCGCCTCGGTCTTAGCGTCGAGGAAGACGCAGTCGGCGGGGGCGACGAGCTCGCGCAACTCCTGCTTGCGGGCGTCATCGCTGAGCACGTCTTCGTCGGCGTTGAACACGTACAAGAAGGGCTTAGAGGTCAAAAAGTGCAGCTCGCGGAGAAGGGAGAGGTCCACATCCCCAGAGACGGATGCGGCGAAGAGCGTGCGGTCATCCTCGAGGATCTCCTGCGCCTTCTTCACCTCGGCCACCATCGGGGCCTTGTCCTTATCCTTCTTGGCTTCCTTCTCCAGACGCGGCAGGGCCTTCTCAATGGTCTGCAGATCTGCCAAGATCAGCTCGGTCTCAATGACGGAGATATCCGAGCGCGGGTCCACTGCACCATCCACGTGGATCACGTTCTCATCGGAGAAAGCGCGCACGACCTGGCAGATGGCGTCGGCCTCGCGGATGTTCGCGAGGAACTTATTGCCAAGCCCCTCGCCCTCAGAGGCACCCTTGACGATGCCGGCGATGTCCACGAAGGACACCGTGGCGGGGAGAATGCGCTCGGAGTGAAAAATCTCCGCGAGGGTGTTCAGGCGTGCATCGGGAAGCTCCACCAAACCCACATTGGGCTCGATAGTGGCGAAGGGATAGTTCGCAGCTAGCACGTCGTTGCGGGTCAGGGCATTAAACAGCGTGGACTTGCCCACATTGGGCAGGCCGACGATTCCAAGTGTAAGGCTCACGAGGCCTAATCCTAACAGCCGCGAGGCTGGGTCTTGGTGAGGTGTGCGTCGATAAGCCTGCTCCACAACGGGCTGAGCGTTCGCGGTTTCGCACGAGAGGTTTTTTGGGCAAGATAAATGATGTGAGCACTTCCACTAATGACGGCAGCGACTCCGCCCGCCCAGAACAGGAGCGCGCGGCGGACACCACGAGCCTGAGCGATGAGGCGTCCAGCACCTTCGAAGCACTGGAATCCGATCCCATCGATCGCTCCGTGGTGATCTCAGATCTGATTAAGGACTTCGCATGGTGGTGCGTGCGCATCCTCGTCATCTTCGCCACCGCGCTCGGGGCGGGCTGGCTGGCCACACAGTTCTGGAAGGGGCTGCTTCCCCTCATCCTCGCCCTGCTTGTCTCCTCGGTACTGGTGGGGCCCACGAAGCGGCTCCGCAAGCTCGGGGTGCCCGCCGGGCTGGCCGCGATTCTTGTGTTGCTAGCGGCGGTAGCGCTGCTCGCCGCGATTGTCTCCTTGATTGCGCCGTCGATGATTCGGCAGTCCCAAACGCTGTATCTCCAAACCTTGGAAGCGGTGCAGCGCTTCCAGCTCTGGCTGCAAGGGCCGCCGCTGAACCTGCAAGAAAAGGACCTCACCGAGGCCTTTCAGTCCGGAACCAAATGGCTGCAGGAACAATCGGGCAATATCGCCGGCGAGCTCTTCGCCGGGCTGGGCGCGGCCGCATCCGTGATGCTCACACTCGTCGTGGTGTTGGTGCTCACCTTCTTCTTCCTCAAAGATGGCGAGCGCTTCCTGCCCTGGATGCGTAGCTTCACCGGCCGGCGCGTGGGCTGGCATCTCACAGAACTACTCTCTCGTATTTGGGTGACCCTTTCCGGCTATATCCGGGTGCAGGCGGTGGTGTCCTTCATCGACGCCTTCTTCATCGGCCTCGGGCTGGTAGTGGTGGGCGTTCCACTGGCGCTAGCCCTTGCCGTGCTGACCTTTCTTGCCGGCTTTATCCCCATCGTGGGTGCTTTTGTCGCGGGGGCGCTCGCCGTGGTGGTGGCGCTGGTCTCACTCGGCATCAAGCAGGCCATCATCATCCTCATCATTGTGCTGGCAGTGCAGCAGCTTGAGGGCAATGTGTTGCAGCCGATGCTGCAGTCCAAGGCGATGAACCTGCACCCGGTGATCGTGCTGGTATCCGTGACCATTGGCGGTAGCCTATTCAACATTATCGGCGCCTTCCTCGCCGTGCCCTTCGCGGCAACCGTGGCCGTTATTTTGCGCTATATCTCGGATGTGGTCTCGCTGCGCTCTGGCGAGAAACGGGCCGAGGATATTTCCTTCATCACCCAGCAGGGCTCTATCTCCGGCAAGCACACCGAGAAAGAAGCCCGCGAGCGACGCACCCGCCTGCCTCTCCCCCTGCGCTTCAGCAGCAATTATGGCAGCGATGATGATAGCGACAACGACGACACCGACGCCGCCGCGAAGCGCTCGCACCGAGACGCCCCGAACTTTATCGCCAATTTGTTCGACAATCGCTCGAAAAAATAGCACCAGTGTCCGGCCCTGCCTTTAGAGTGGGGAGCCATGACTAGCTTTGCCGCGATCCTTCTTGCCCTTATTGCGCTCGTGGTCGGCCTGGTGCTCGGCTGGATAGCCCGCGGCAACGTTGATCGGGGTGCGGGCTGGCAGGCACACCCGAGGGATCCCCAGGCACTCGAAGCACCGGACCAGCCGGCGCACTCCCCTGCCCCGGCCCTAGAATCGCATCTGGCGCCGCTGCAGGCCACGATGTCTGCGCTCAACGAGCACCTCAATCAGATGGAGCGCCGCCAAACTCAGGCCCATGCCGAGTTCAGCGGCCACCTCCACACCATGTTGCGCACTTCGGCGCGGCTCTCAGATCACACCTCCAAACTCGTCACCGCACTACAAAACCCCACGGTGCGGGGCCGCTGGGGCGAGGTACAACTCGAGCGGGTGGTGGAACTTGCCGGCATGGTGAAGCATGTGGACTTCGATACCCAAACCACCGTGAGCTCACAGGGCAGCCGCGTCCGACCAGATATGCTCATCCACCTCTCCGGTGGGCGGCACATCGTGGTGGATGCCAAGGCCCCCTATAGCGCGTATTTGGATGCGCTTGAAACCACCGATCCGGAAGAACACGCCGGCTATCTGCGGCGGCACGCGCATCTGCTGCGCAGCCACGTCACTGCCCTATCGAGTAAGGACTACCAGTCGGCGTTTCAGCCCACTCCCGAATTCGTCGTACTTTTTGTTCCCGCCGATCCTTTTCTCGACGCGGCCCTTGGCGCCGATCCGGAGCTGCTGGAATACGCCTTTTCCCGCGATATTGTGCTCGCCACCCCGTCGACATTGATGGCGTTGCTGCGCACCGTGGCGCTGGGCTGGCAGCACTATGAGGTTTCTGAGCAGGCCGCCGCCATTCAGCAGCTCGGCGATGAGCTCTACCGCCGCCTCGGCACGATGACCGAGCATTTCACCCGCATGGGCGCCAGCCTCGAGAAATCAGTAGACACCTATAACGCGGCCATGGCTTCCCTCGACTCGCGAGTACTGGTGAGCGCGAGGAAGCTCAAAGAAACCTCCTCGGTTAGTGGCACTACACGGCCGATCACTGCCCCCGCTGAGATCCGCACCTCCCCCGCCCGGCCGCGGCACGCAGCTCAGCCGGATTATCCTCATGCGCAGGGGATGCGCGCTCGGCACGAGGGGTTGACAGACTAGATCGCAGTATTCTGAGAAGCCTGAGAACACCGCCGCGGCGGCGTTCCTCGTGGATTAACACATAGTGAATAGGTAAGATATCGGTTCGTGCCAACCCAGCCACGACATAATCCCTCAGCTCACCGCCATTCTTCACCGGGCGGTGGTTTTTCGGGTTTGCCCACGTGGTCATCCACCTCGATCCTGCTCGCATCCCTTTTCACTGGGCTTGTGATCAGTCTCAATCAGCAGTCCTTGGGCACCTTATACCTCATGGCCTTCGCCGTGGGTGCCCTTGCGACGGTGCTCTGGGTGGAACCCCGCGGCTTGACCCTCACCGTGGCGCAGATTCCTGTGATCTTCGGTATCGCCACCCCGTGTGCGGCGCTTTTGCTGGGCAAGTCCAATTCCGTCAACGGCGGCGATGGGCGATTATCCAAGACAGAGCTTTTGACTCTGATCTATCCGCTCGCGCAGTTCTTCCCCACTCTCATCGTGGTCACTCTCAGCGCTGCGGCGATCGCGGTGCTGCGCTATCTGCATCATCGCCGCACCAACATGAAACTCGAGCGCAAGCTCAGCGCCCAGCGCAAACGGGCCAGCGATTCCGATCGCCGCAATCTCAGCACCACAGCCCGCGCTCGGGAGGCGGCCAACCGCTCTCGCCGCTATCGCGGCGAGTCAGGCAATTCTGAGGTCACCGTCGAAGACTTGTTAGAGCGCAGCCGCGCCGATCACAAGCGCTCGAAAAAGCGTGGCTTCGCCCGGGAACACCAGCCGGCCAGCGAGCACCCTAACCCCCACGCGCAGGGCGCGCCCCACCACCCCGAAACACCGGCCCGCCCGGAGGCGCCGACCCGTGCCCGCGACTATGAGGAGATCCGCTCCCCGCGCATCCCCCGCCCACACACGCCGAGCACGCCGCACGCACCGAGCGCACCGCACACGCCTGCCCCCACGCCCAGCGATCCCGCTGCGGCGGCACGCAGCGGTAGTGCCCAGCCACACTCTGGCTCCCGCCCGAAGGCCACGCCCCGCCCTGTTGCCTCGAACGATGGCGCACACCCGCGCCGTGGTGATGCCCAGCAGCATCGCACGCGCCGGATCCGGCGGCCGGACCACGAGAACCGTTTCCGTCGTCTCAGGCGCGATGAGCGCGGCCGGATGAGCGGCCGCCAGGACTCTCGGGGGATGCGCGAGCCACGCGCCTCCCGCGACTTCAGCACGACCCGCGGCGGCGATATGCCCCCGCGCACCCACACGGAGGGCTATCGCTCAGAGCAGCGTGGCGCGCAGGATAAACAGCACAGCTACCGCGGCTCCCGCGCACCCCATAATCCGCGCCGCGATCCCCGGCGCGAGCCCTTCCCTGTGCGCCCTGACGATCCTGACTCCTACGGCTTTCGTACACCTCCCCGCCGCGGGCGCTAAACGCCCACACAGAGCAGACGCATAAAGAACAGCGCGGCCCCACACTCATGTCGGGGCCGCGCTGTCCGTATATCTCGTCGCGCGCTAGCGCTTCCTGGTGCGGTCGCTGGGGCGCAGCACCCGCGGCAGCGAAAAGACGATCTTCTCCTGCGCGGTGGTTACTTCCTCGGCATCGCCAAACCCGTATCCCTCGAGGTACTCCACCACCTCTTGAACCAGGATTTCCGGCACGGAGGCACCGGAGGTAATGCCCACCGTGCTCACGCCCTCTAGCCACGCGGGATCAATTTGGTTGGCGTAGTCCACCAGATAGGAGTTGGCGGCACCGGCATCGAGGGCGACCTCCACCAGCCGCTTGGAGTTCGAGGAGTTTTGCGAGCCCACCACGATGATCAGCTCTGCTTGTTCTGCCACCTTCTTCACCGCCACCTGGCGGTTCTGGGTGGCATAGCAAATGTCATCGCTCGGCGGGTTCTCGAGATTGTCGTAGACCTCATGGAGCTTGTCGACGATTTCCATGGTTTCATCCACCGACAAGGTGGTCTGCGATAACCAGATGAGTTTTTCCTCGTGGAGGAACTCGGGCAGGGCCTCGATTCCTTCGAGCCCATCCACCAGGTGCACCACATCCGGGGCTTCGCCCGCGGTGCCCTCCACCTCCTCGTGGCCTTCGTGGCCAATGAGGATGATGTGATAGCCGGACTTGGCGAAGCGCTTGACTTCGTTATGCACCTTCGTCACCAGCGGGCAGGTGGCGTCGATGGTGTCGTGGTTGCGCTCCGCAGCGGCCGCGTGCACCGCCGGGGACACGCCGTGGGCGGAGAAAACGAGGTGGGCGTTGGGCGGAACCTCGTCGGTATCGTCGACGAAGATCGCCCCCGCCTTAGCCAGGGTTTCGACCACGTATTTGTTGTGCACGATTTCTTTGCGCACGTACACCGGAGCGCCATATTTCTCCAGCGCACGCTCAACGGTTTCGACTGCCCGGTCCACGCCCGCGCAGTAGCCGCGCGGCGAGGCCAGCAGAATTTTCTTCACGCCAGCGGCGTGGGGGTTCGTCGCAGTTGAGGTAGCAGGTGAACTCATGCGCTCAACAGTACTTGCCTTGCGTGCATGCACACCACACAGCCATGCCTAGCCCGCTAGACTGAATGTCTGTTCTTTTCCTCGCCGCATCATCCACGCCCTGGGCGCTGCCCGTGCGGTGAATGTGCGGGGAGGCGACGTCGATAAGCGCATAGGCAAAGAAGACTATGAATCAACAAGCGGCAAGCTCGGCAGAGAGCCCCTGGTCCGTCAGTCTGTTGAACTCCAAGGTCAAGGGCTGGATTCAGCGGCTGGGGCACGTGTGGGTGGAAGGCGAGCTCGCACAAATTAGTACCAAGCCGAGTTGGAAGCTGTCCTATCTCACGCTGCGTGATGTGGAGAAAGAAACCTCGGTGCAGCTCACTGTGCCCACGCAGATGGTGCTCAACCATGAACCGCCGCTGACCACCGGCGACCGGGTGGTATGTTATGCCCGACCTGCGTTTTATGAGGGCCGCGGCTCCTTTTCCCTGTGGGTGACGGAGATCCGCCACGTCGGTATTGGCGAGCTGCTGGCGCGCATCGCCCAGCTGCGAGAAACGCTGCAGCGCGAGGGGCTTTTTGCCCCGGAACGCAAGCAGGCGCTGCCCTTTTTGCCCAACCGGATCGGGCTGATTACTGGCCGCGGCTCGGCCGCCGAACGCGATGTGTTGGCGGTGTCGAAGGACCGCTGGCCCGAGGTGGATTATCGGGTGATCAATACCGCCGTTCAGGGCTCGCGCGCGGTGCCGGAGATTATCGACGCGCTGCGCACCCTCGACGAGGACGAGAGCGTGGACGTGATCATCATTGCCCGGGGCGGCGGCTCGGTAGAGGATCTTCTGCCGTTTTCTGAGGAGTCGCTCCAGCGCGCCGTCGCCGCGGCCCGCACCCCTGTGGTCTCTGCGATTGGACACGAGCCGGACACCCCCATTCTGGATAATGTGGCCGATCTGCGCGCCGCAACCCCTACCGATGCCGCCAAGCGCGTGGTGCCCGATGTGGTCGCCGAGCGCCAGCTCTTGGCCGAGGCCAGCAGCCGTTTGGCCCAGGCGCTGCGGGGCTGGGTGGCCCGCCAGGAGGAGGCGCTGCAGGCACTGCGCAGCCGCCCGGTGCTCGCCGATCCTTATCTGCCCATCACCCAGCGCGAGGAGCAGATCACCCAGGCGCGCGAGCGGATTCGTCGCACCATTGAGCACAGTCTCTACCGCGCCGAAACCCAGACTGCCAGCCTGCGCGCCCAGGTGACGGCGCTGGGACCGGCCGCCACTTTAGCCCGTGGCTATGCGGTGGTGCAGGCGCTACCTCGAGATGGCTCCGATCCGGAGGTGGTCACCTCTATCGAGCAGGCGGGCCCGGCCACCAATATGCGCATCAGAGTGGCCGATGGTTCCATCGCCGCAGTGTCCATGCAGACCTTCCCCAAAGACTAAAAATTCCAAGGAGATTTCCATGTCCAACCCCAACACCTATGGCCACGGCACCCCGAATGATGACAGCTTCACTCCCATCGAGGAGTTGAACTACGAGGCCGCGCGCGATGAGCTCATTGAGATCGTGCGCATCCTGGAGCTCGGGCAGATGTCGCTCGACGAGTCACTGAAGTACTGGGAACGCGGCGAGGCCCTCGCCAAGCGCTGTGAGCAGCAGCTGGCGGGGGCCCGCAAAAAAGTGGAGGATGCGCTCTCCGAGTAGCGCTCGCGCATTAAGGCTTATCGACGCTGACCTCAATCGGTGTTGCCGCCGCATAGGCTTCAGCGAGCGTGGCAAAATCCTCGGCATCGGCGCTACCGGCTAAGACAATGCGCACGTCGCCGAGATCCGCTCCCCAGAGGTCACGGCCGTGGCGATCCTCCTTGATATAGGTGGTGAAATCCATGCCGGCCACGCTCACCGGCTCGCCCTTGGTTTTTAGGCCCGAGTCATTGGCCCGCAGCACATCCTCCAAGGGCTGATCGCTCTGCATCAGCTGGACATAGGCGCCACCTGTGGTCACCCATCCTTGAATCACCGCGGGCTGGCCATTGACGCTGCCGCGGCGCGCCGAATTTGTGATCCAGCCCTCGGGGTCAGCGGGCTGACGCAGCTCAAAGTCCACGGCCCGCGCCTCCATGTGCAGCACGGTAGAGGCATCGACTTCCTGCACCGGGCCGTTTTCCGGGGCGCCGGTATTGAAGGTGCACAAACCGGTAAACGCCACCGATGCTGCCGCGATGCCGATGATCACCAGAAGGGTCATGCCGATATCTCGGCTATCTTGGAACAATTTGGGTTTTTCGCTCGCCACGGGCTCAAGTATGGCAGAGACTCCGAGGCCACTCCCAATTGCTCCGGCCGGCGAATGCCCGCTTGGGCATGACAGCCGCCACAGAGCCCCATTTCGGGTGCATAAATCGCCGCACGCGCTGCACAAGAGTGCAACAATAGACAGTGTGGGTTGTGCGGCTGGGTTCTCATTCCCACTTGGTGGTTACGTGCCACCGCCACCCCACGCTCACCTAACCGGCTCTCACATGATGATGTGAGCGAAGCGCTACTTGCCTGCAGGAGGCTTTACACCTATGTCTAACCATTCTTTGGAGATCCCCGATCGGAACCTGGCGTTGGAGCTTGTTCGCGTGACTGAGGCGGCCGCGCTTGCCTCCGGCCGCTGGGTTGGTCGCGGCCAGAAGAAGAAGGGCGACGGCGCCGCTGTGGACGCCATGCGCAAGCTCATCAACTCCGTGCAGATGCGCGGTGTCGTGATCATCGGTGAGGGCGAAAAAGATGAAGCCCCCATGCTGTTCAACGGCGAAAAGGTGGGCACCGGCGAGGGACCTGAGGTGGATATCGCCGTCGACCCGGTGGACGGCACCACCCTGATGGCTGAGGGCCGCCCGAACGCCATCGCTGTTCTCGCCGCCGCCGAGCGCGGCACCATGTACGATCCCTCCGCAGTGTTCTATATGCGCAAGATCGCCGTGGGCCCCGAGGCCGCCGGCACCATTGACATCGAGGCACCGGTCAAGCACAACATTCAAGCCGTGGCCAAAGCCAAGGGCATTGATCCCACCAACGTCACCGTGGTGGTGCTGGACCGCCCCCGCCACAACAATCTGATCCAGGATATCCGCGAGGCCGGCGCCAAGGTGCGCCTCATCCGCGACGGCGATGTGGCCGGCGCCGTGGCCGCCGCCCAGGACACCAACTCCGTGGACATCATGATGGGCACCGGCGGCACCCCCGAGGGCATCATCACCGCCTGCGCCATGAAGTGCATGGGCGGCGAGATCCAGGGCATCCTGGCCCCCACCGATGACGCCGAGGTACAAAAGGCCAAGGACGCCGGCCTGGAGCTCGATACCGTGCTCACCACCGACGATCTGGTGTCCTCGGACAACTGCTTCTTCGTGGCCACCGGTGTGACCAACGGTGACATGCTGCGTGGCGTGAGCTACCGCCGCAACGGCGCCACCACTCGTTCGCTGGTGATGCGCTCGAAGTCCGGCACCATCCGCTTCATTGAGTCCACCCACCAGCTGGCCAAGCTGCAGGAATACTCCGTGGTGGACTACTCCAAGCTGGACTAATACCCCTCTCCCCTCCTGCTGCCTCGATGGGCAGCTGGGGTAGACAGACACCACCCCTCTGGCGGTATCGGATGATCATCCGAGTTTCCTGCCAGAGGGGTGGTGTTTCGTGTGCGGGCTGCGCCGACCGCTACTCGGCGAACCAGCCAGTGACCGCGGGAGCAATGTTGTGGTACACGTGCTTCTTTTCCTGGTACTCCTCCAGCCCGGTCGGCCCCAGCTCGCGGCCGATGCCGGACTGTTTCATCCCGCCCCACTCTGCCTGCGGCAGATAGGGATGGAAGTCATTGATCCAGATAGTGCCGTGGCGCATGCCGCGGGCTACCCGCTCGGCGCGACCGGCGTTGCTGGTCCACACCGCACCAGCCAAGCCATAGGTGGTGTCATTGGCGATGCGAATAGCCTCTTCTTCCGTGGTGAACGTCTCGATGGTGGCCACGGGCCCGAAGCCCTCATCGTGTACGCAGTCCATGCTCTGATCGCAGCCGGTGATGATGGTGGGCAGGTAGAAATAGCCCTCGGCAAGGTTGGTGGCACCCGTACCATTGCCTGCGGAGGAATCCTCCGCGGTGGCGCGACGGCCACCACAGGCGATAGTGGCGCCCTGTTCCTTGGCGCGGTCCACATAGGCGGAGACCTTGTTCAGATGCTCCTCCGAGATCAGCGCCCCGGTTTCGGCGGCCTCGTCCCGCGGGCCACCGAGCTTGATGGCGCTGGCGCGCTGCACCAAAGCCTCGGTGAAGCGCTCGGCGATGGACTCCTCGACGATAATGCGGGCACCTGCGGAGCACACCTGACCGGAATGCACGAAAGCGCCATTGAGCGCGTTATCCACGGCGGCGTCGAAGTCCGCATCCGCGAAGATCACATTCGGGTTCTTACCACCCAGCTCGAGAGCAATGTTCTTAATCGTCTCTGCGGCGTTGCGGGCGATAAGCTTGCCTGTCTGTAGCCCGCCGGTAAAGGAGACCATATCGACATCGGGGCTCTGCGATAGCGGGTTGCCGCAGGCCGCACCGGCGCCGGTGACCAGGTTGGCCACCCCATCGGGAAGCCCGGCCTCCCGCAGCACGGCCATGAGCAGCATCGCGGTGTGCGGGGTGAGCTCAGCAGGTTTGAGCACGAAGCTATTGCCGGCTGCCAGCGCCGGGGCCACCTTCCACGCCACCTGCAGCAATGGGTAGTTCCAGGGAGTGATCAGGCCGCAGACACCAATGGGCTCGACGTCGACACGCGAGCGCACATTCTCATCGCCCGGGTCCACTACCCGACCCGCATCATGCTGCGCCAAGGTGCCGAAGTACTCGAAGCTGGAGATGATGTCATCCATATCGGCCTCGGCCTCCACCACGCGCTTGCCGGTATCGGCGGCTTCGGCGCAGGCGAAGGTGTCCTTATTCTCACGGATAGCGGCAGCAACGCGCAGCAACAGGGCGCCGCGCTCCACTGCGGGAACCTGACTCCACACCTGCGCGTCGAAGCTCTCGCGCGCGGCAGCAATAGCCCGCTCCGTATCGGCATCGGCGGCTTCGGAGACCTCTCCTACCACGCTGCCATCGGCGGGGCAGCTGATCGTGCGGGTCTCGCCGAACGCTGCTGGTTGCCAGCGGCCGCCAATAAACAACGAGGCGGGTCCTTCAGCCCCGTGCACTCCCTCGAGGAGAGCGCAGGTGGTGGGGTCGAATACGGGCTCGGACGGGGTTGTGGCCACGTCGAACACACTCCTTTTTCATCGGGGAATATTTCAGAATGGTTTATGCCAACAGTCCACGCTACCTATCTTGTTCCGGTGGCGTAGGGACGCGGACTATCAGACGCTGTGGTGCGCCTGCCCAGCGGGCAGGCTCGTGGCTAGTTCTCTTCCCACACGCGGGCTGGGGCGGCCCCATCGGAGACGTCGGTATTGCCGCGGTTTCCTTCCTGCATGTGCAGGAACTCGAGGTGACGTTCGAAGAGATCGAGCACGCTATTAAGCAGCTGCTCCTCGCTATAGCCGTAGACGTCATAGCCCAAGGATCCCTGGAGGTCGTGCACCTCGAGACGGTAGTAGCACTCGGAGTCTGCGGTGGCCTTGCCGGCATAGGAGGGAACCTCGCCCACCACGGGATAGATCTGGAAGCGGAAGTCCTTCTCTTCACCGAAGCTGACGGTGAGATCCAGTTGGCTGACCTCGGAATCGGGCACCTCGGAGTACAGCAGCAGGCTGGCGAAACCGAGATGGCGGATTTCTTGTGTCACCTTCTCCATGGCCGGCTTCGCCACATCCACCATGTAGCTTTGTGCATCCTCGGCCGAGGGCCAGTTGATGGCCCGCTCCAGGCGGCCCTGCCAGCCGCCACGGCTGCGCAGGCGACCCGACATCGCGGAGTGGATGGCCACCATGCGCGCCTCAGACTTATAGGCCTCGATGCGCAAGGACTTCCACAGGCTATACATGATCAAATAGATCACCACGGTAAACGGCAGGCCCATCACGATGGTGGCTGATTGCACCGTCACCACTCCATCGATGGCCAGCAGCACCAAAGTGAGCACACCGACGATCGCCGACCACACGATGCGCGACCAGCTGGGGCCATCTTGGCGGCTATTTTCGATCTTCGAGGTGAAGTTGGACAGCACCAATGCCCCCGAGTCCGCCGAGGTGATGTAGAGCAGCAGCCCCACAGCGGTCACCAGCACCACCAGGATCATGCCGGCGGGATAGGACTGGATGAGGTCATAGAACCCGCGCTGGGGTTCCGCCATAGCCACGGCGCCGAATTCATCGTCTCCACCGATAATGCGCTCCAGGGCGGAATTACCGAAGAAGCTCATCCACATCACGATGAAGAGGAAGGGGATGGTGAGCGTGCCGAAGACGAATTGGCGGATGGTGCGGCCGCGGGAGATGCGGGCAAGGAAGAGCCCCACAAAGGGTGCCCAGGCCACCCACCATGCCCAGAAGAAGAGGGTCCAGGAGGCGAGCCAGTCGCGGGTGGCCTGCGGGGTTTCCGAGAAGGCGTAGGTATCGAGAGTCCAGTCCACGAAGTTGGCGGCATAGTCTCCCACGTTCATCACGAGCGAATCGAAGAGGAAGGCGGTGCGACCAGTGAACACCACGAAGAACATGAGCACCAGCGCGATGACCACGTTCAATTCGCTGAGCCGCTTAATGCCGCGATCCACACCTGATACGGCGGAGACGGTGGCGACCGCCACGGCGATCGTGACCAAGATGATCTGCGCGGTGGGCCCTTCCTCGATGCCAAAGACCATCTTCAGGCCGTAGTTCAGCTGCACCACACCGATGCCGAGGGAGGCTGCGATGCCGAATACCGTTCCGAGGGTGGCGGCAATATCGACCGAATCCCCAATGGGGCCGTGAATGCGGCGCCCAATGAGCGGATAGAGTGCACTGCGCAAGGCCAGCGGCATGTTCAAGCGATAGGCGAAATAGCCGAAGGCCATGCCCATGAGCGCATAGAGGGCCCAGCCACTAATGCCATAGTGGAAGAGCGCAAACACCACCGCGTCCTCTGCGGCCTTGCGGGTTTCCGCATCCCCCACTGGTGGGTTGTAGTACATGGTCACCGGCTCCGCGACGGCGAAGAAGATGAGGTCCACGCCGATGCCGGCGGCAAAGAGCATCGCGGACCAAGAAAAGAGACCAAATTGCGGGCGCGAGTGATCCGGGCCGAGCCGCACCGTACCGGTGCGGGCGAGCGCAATCACTAGGACAAACACCACGGCTGCGGTGGCGGTGAGAATGTAGAACCAGCCGAGATTCACCGAGATCCACCCGGTGATCGAGCCCAGCGCGGACTCGGCGGATTCCGGGGCGAGGGCGGCCCACAGCACCATGGCGAACACACCCAGCACCGAGATGGCGAAGACCGGCATATTTACTTTCGGCTTCTCCGCGATGCCGTCGCTGGTGCTGCGCTCCTCTGCGGCAGCCACTCCAGACATATCGCTGGGTTGGTGCTCGTCACTTCTTTCTTTTCTATTTGTTGATCTGGACTCTAGGCTCACGCTCTCACTTCCTTAAAAATATGTTTGTCCACACACGTACTTATGAAAGGGAGTTAAACATGAAAAACCTTCCACGTGCTTTCGAGGGTGCATTAAACTTCCCCAGAAAACAACCGCCTCAGCCCCCTCATCGTGGTGTTCGGCCACCCCTCCTGCCTGCCCTATCGACGCTCATCACTCCAGCGTAGGGGGTTGTAGGGTGCCGCTGACGTGCTGCGGAGCAACCTGTGGTAGCCAGGCGACCACGAAAGTCATTAGCATGAGTTCGGTAGGTTGTGATCATTTGTTGGATTTGTGTCACGAGGAGGATTGTTCATCTTGGGTTTTAGCGACAGCCTGAAGAATGGTGTGAAAAAGCGTCTCGGACTTGCCGAGGACACTGTGGAATTCGTGCAGGAGAAACGACGCGATGTGATTGTGGTGGGCGGTGGCTCCGCCGGTTCCGTGGTTGCTGCCCGCCTCAGCGAGGACGCCGATACTGATGTGCTGGTGCTTGAGGCCGGCCGCATGGATTCGCTGTGGGATCTCTATGTGCATATGCCTGCCGCGTTTTCCTTCCCCATCGGGAACAAGCACTACGACTGGCAGTACGAGTCCGACCCCGAGCCGGAGATGAACAACCGCCGCATCTACCACGCTCGCGGCAAGGTGGTTGGTGGGTCGAGCTCCATCAACGGCATGATTTTTCAGCGCGGCAACCCCATGGATTATGAAAAGTGGGCGGATTCTGAGGGGATGCAGGACTGGGATTATGCCCATTGCCTGCCCTATTTCAACCGCATGGAGACTGCCCTCGCGGCGGATGAGGATGATCCCCGCCGCGGCCACAATGGCCCGCTGAAGCTCACCCGCGGCCCCGCCCAGACCCCGCTGTTCCAGGCGTTTTTCCGCTCTGTGCAGGAAGCCGGCTATAAGCTGACCAATGACGTCAACGGCTACCGCCAGGAGGGCTTCGCCCCCTTCGACCGCAATATCGTTGGCGGCACTCGTCAATCCGCGGCTCGCGCCTATCTGCACCCCGCACTCGACCGAGACAATCTCGAGCTGCGCACCCGCGCCTTCACCCGCCGCGTTCTATTCGAGGGCACCAAGGCCGTGGGCGTGGAATATGAGTGGAAGGGCCATACCCGCCGCGTGTACGCGGACAAGGTGATTCTGTGTGGCGGCGCGATCAACACCCCGCAGCTGCTGCAGCTCTCGGGTGTCGGCCCGGCGGAGCTGCTCCAGGAGCACGGCATCGACGTGGTGGCCCCGCTGCCTGGTGTGGGCGAGAATCTGCAGGATCACCTCGAGGTCTATGTGCAGTACAACGTGACCAAGCCGGTGTCGATCATGCCGGCTCTGAAGATGTGGAAGCGCCCCTTCATTGGGGCGCAGTGGCTGGTGTCTAAGAAGGGCCCGGTCTCCTCCTCCCACTTTGAGGCGGGTGGCTTCGCGCGCTCGAATGAGGGGGAAAAGTATCCCAACTTGATGTTCCACTTCCTTCCGGCGGCGATCCGCTACGACGGCACCACCTCCGGCGCCGCCCATGGCTTCCAGTTCCACGTGGGCCCGATGTATTCCGATGCCCGCGGCCACGTGCGCATCACCAGCGATGACCCGCACGCCAAGCCCAGCATGTTGTTCAACTACCTGAGCACGGACCAAGATAAGCGCGAGTGGGTGGAAGCGATCCGCGTGGCCCGCGAGCTCTTGGACACCGAGGCGATGCGCGAGTACACCGACGGCGAGATCTCTCCCGGCCCCTCCGTCCAAAGCGACGAAGAGATCTTGGAGTGGGTGCGCAACGACGGCGAGACCGCGCTTCACCCCTCCTGCACCGCGAAGCTGGGGCCCGCCTCTGATGAGATGGCGGTAGTCGATCCGGAGACCATGCAGGTCCACGGCACCGAGGGGCTGTATGTGGTGGATGCCTCGGTGATGCCCGGTATCACCAACGGCAATATCTACGCGCCGACCATCATGATTGCGGAGAAGGCCTCTGATCTCATCGCTGGCCGCGAGCCGCTGGCGCCCAATAACGCACCCTTCTACCGGGCCGATGCGGACATGCCGCTCTACGCTGAGGGCGAGGTAGCGAAGGACCACACGGACACTCCCCGCGGCGGGATTTAATCGCCCCGAGATGGCGTCGATAAGCATCGCGCTTATCGACGCTTTTCTCTGTCTTAGCGTGCTGCGCGGGGTGTATCTGCAGCGTCTAGGAATCCACGCTCCAGCGGCTGACGTCGATCACGTGGTCGGCGCGGTGCAGCACAGTGGGGTCGTGGGTGATGGCCAGCACCGTTGTTCCCTGCTGCGCCAGCTGGTCGAGCAGATCCACGACTTCCGTGGCGTGCTGTGCATCGAGGCCGGTGGTGGGCTCATCGACCACCAGAATGGGCCGGCCGGCGGCGAGAGCACGGGCAATGCTGGCGCGCTGGCGCTGCCCGCCCGAGCATGCGGCTGGCTTGTGATCCGCCACCGCGCTCAGCCGCACCGAGGCAAGCAGCTCGTCCGCATAGGCCTGCGGATGCGGGTGCCCGCCGCAGACTGCGGCGCGCCGAATCTGATGCCGCAGGCTAAACATAGGATGCAGCGCCTGGGCGGCGTCTTGGGCGGCATAGGCGCACTCCCCGCGAATCGGGTCGGGTCCGAGAAGCCCCAAGATATAGCGGATGAGCGTGGTTTTCCCGCAGCCGCTCGGGCCGCTCAGCACGGTGAAGCTGCCGGCGGGTACGCGGAAGTGGACGTCGTGGAGAAGCAGCTTCCCTTTCGCCGTGTACACCTCCATGCCCTGCACGCTCAGGCCACCATGATCTTGGAACACAGTGCCCTGCCCCGCATCCCGGCGCGGCGACACCTCAGCGGAACCGTTGCCCGCATGTGGCGGGTGTTCTTCCTGCTCTGCGGTGTCTCCGCAGGGTAGTTCAGCCACGGTTGAGGGCCTGATGATGGTGCGTGTGTCCTGTTCTTCCACCACCACAACCTGATCGCACACTCGCCGCAGGAAGTCGGCATCGTGGCTGCTGAGAACAATGGCGACCCCGCGGGCTGCCGCATCCTCCAGCACGCGCGCCACCGCATCGATGGCGGCGGCGTCAAGACCAGTGGTGGGCTCGTCCAAGACGAGAATCTCTGGCGCATGGGCCAGGGCACGCACTAATGCCAAGCGAGTGCACTGCCCGCCGGACATGCGCGCCAAGGAGTCAAACTTCTCTGGGTCGAGGCGCACGCTCCGAGCAACCGCATGCACCGCTTCCCTATCGATCGCGCGCCGGGGGCGGCCGTCTCGAATAATCGACCATTGGGACCGAGCCGTATCCACGGTGGTGGCCGCGTCTTGCTCGACGAGGCCGCAATGCTCACGGCGCCAGCGTCGCCACCACCTATCGCTGTGCTCGCTGGCGTGCGTATCAGTGGGAAAGCGCCTACCGCCCAGCCACACTTGGCCCGTAACCTGCAGGGCGGGTGCGGGACAGGCGGCGAGCAGCGAGAGCAGCGTGGATTTTCCGCTGCCGGAAGCACCGCTGATCCCCAGGATTTCGCCCGGTTGGACGCGCAGGGACTGCACCTCGATGGGCGTAGAGTCCGGATACGCCATGCGCAGCTGCTCCACCGCGATGCGCGCAGAGGGCGCGGTCTGGTGTGCTGCCGCAGGCCCGTGATCTGGCGCCGCGGTGGCTGCAGTGTTGGTTCCGCGACGCTGCGGGGCGTGCGCGGAGCGCGGAGTTGGCGGCTGGACGGCATTGACCAACACATCGAAAAACAAGACGACGACGAGCAAAAGCGCAACGATAGCGCAGGTCGGGGCGATAACCGCCGCCGGATTCAGCATGACCCCGGAGAGGTTTTCTCGGATCATCAGCGCCCAATCCGCCGTGGGGGCCGTGGGCCCCAGCCCGAGGATATGAACGCTCACCATCAACTGCATCGCGGCCAGACACCGCACTGCGGCATCGGCGACGATGAGGGGAAATAACGCCGGCACCATCTCTCGGAGCGCGATGGCGACGGTGCTTTCGCCGCGCACCCGAGCCGATTCGATGAAGCCGGCGCTCGTCAGAGGTGCCGCCGCCGCGCTGAGCTGGAGCATGCCCTGCGGCACCCCCAGCAACAACATGGCCGCTGACACCGCGATCCACGCCGGAAAGATACTCGCCGCCGCAAGCACCACCACCATTGCCGGGATGGCTAACAGGGATGTGGACAGACGGTTGGCCACCCTTCTCCACCGCGGGCGTTGCACGGCGAGAAGGGACAGCACCGTGATGCATAAGGTGGTCACAGCACCAATCGGCAGCGCCACCAAAAGCCGAGCACCGCCTGCCATCAATCGCTGTCCCACGTCACGGCCCAAAGCATCGGCGCCCAGCAGTCCCACCTCTTGGTCATAGGGAAACGACACTGGGTGCACTGTATCGCCGGCCCGTATTGGGCCGTAGAGCACCAGGGCGCACACCAGCGCCATCAGCAGGCTGACTACTACAGCTGCTATCTGGGTTCCTGGCCACCGCCTGCTGCGGCGGGCGGTGGCGCCGACCATGCTGCTGCGTGGCTGCTGCCGCATTCGTATCCGGCTCATCGCTTTACCCGCCTCTCCAGGGCAACGCTGAGCGCATCAGCACTGGTGTAAACCACGACTGCGATGCAGGACAGCACTAGGGCGATTCCCTGCACCACCGGCATGTCGCGTGCTCCGAGGGCGCTGGCGAGCAGCCCGCCCACACCGGGATAATTCAGTAGCGCTTCCACCACCACACCAGCTCCCAGCAGGCCGACGGCACTAATCGCCGCAGTGTGCAGCACCACGGGTGCCATCCGGATTGCCACGCACCGCCAGAGTCGCTGCAGCAACGGCATGCCGCGACGCTGGGCCGAGACATACAGTGGCAAAGCGAGCAGCTCCTCTGCGGGGCCGCGCAAGATCCGTGCCACCCAGGCGGCCACGGGGATGGCCAGCCCGAGCACCGGGAGCACGAGCTGCTCGGGCGATCCCCACGGTGATTCCCCGAGGGGGATCATGGTCACAGCCGGTAGCAGCCGCCACTTCACCGCGAAAAGCAGGACGAGCAGCACGACCACAATGGCCTCTGGGATCGCAGCGCAGGCCGCGACGAAGGCGCTGAGCACAAAAGCGCTCGGGCGACCGCGGAGTACGGCCTGAATCAGTGCCCCACCGATGCCAAAGGTCATCGCCAGGATCCACGCGGGCAGCACGATGGCAGATGAGGCCCCCAATCGATGGGTGACAGTACTGAACACATCGGTGCCCCCGATCCAACTCGTTCCCAAATCGAGCTGCAGGGCGCTCCACCACCAGCTAGCCAGCCGATACAGCACCGGCTTGTCGAGGTCATAGTGGGTGCGCAGGCGCTCGGCGGCATCCTGGTTCGCCCCAGCGAGCTGGGAGGCGAAGTCTCCAGGAAGCCACGCAGTAATCAGGAACACGATGCTCACAACGACCAGCAAGGTCACAAGTGCAGAGCCCATATTGCTCAGCACACGGCTGAGCAACGCTGCACCTTTCGGCGCTCTGCTCTCGGCGGTGGGTGGGGCTTTTTTCATCGCGGCTCCTGATTAGCTGACTAGCTGATTAGCGTGGTGCGGAATTAGGCGGTTTCGACCCCGTCGAGGGCGTAGCGGGCAGAGCCATCCCGCCAGCCGCTGACGCCCTCTGCCATGCAGTCCAAGCCGCTGCCGAAGCCCCATACGACCCAGCCGCCTTCTTCTGCCATACGGTGGTGCAGCTTGCCGAGGGCCTCGTTCCGCTCCTTTTCATCCTGGATGCTCATAGCGTCAGCGAAGTCCTTGTCGAACTCCGGGTCCTTGAAGCCCGTCTCGGAGAAGGGAGAGGAGGAGAGCACCGTCTGGCGCACGGTCACCGCAAAAGGAGTGTTGGTGTACATGCCCACAGTGAAGGGCTCCACCGTGTACGCGGTGGACCAATAGGTATCAGGGGCGTGCTCTTCGATCGTGACGCGAATGCCCGCCTCTTCCAGTTGCGCTGCGGCAACGGTAGCGGTGGTCATCATCCCGGGGTAGGACTGCGTGCTGTGCAGCGTCAGATCGAGGCCATCCGGGTGTCCCGCCTCGGCCAGCAGCTTCTTGGCCTTCTCCACATCGCGCTTGATGGGGGTGACATCCTTCGGCACCGAGGGATCATTCTGCTTGATCATGTCATAGCCCACGGATCCATAGCCCAAGAAGACCTGCTCGACGAGCTTCTCCCGGTCCAGCGCGAGCTTGATGGCGTCTCGAACTTCCTTCTTGTCGAAGGGGGCGGTATCAACGCGGAGCAGCAGCGGATAGGTCTCGTAGCCGGGGCGCTGCCGGATGGTGTAGCCGGACTGCTGCTCGAGAGACTTCGCGGCTGCTGGGGCGAGCGAGGAGGCAACCATGACTGCGCCGGTGGACACGGCGTTTGCCATCGCCTGGGGATCGCTGAAGCCGTTGATCTCCACTCGTTGTGCCCGCACATCGCTACCCCACCAGTGCTCATTGGGGCTCAGGACGGCATTGGTGCCTTCTAGCGCATCCTGCACGAAGGGGCCAGAAGCAATCGGCGAATCGAATTCGGTCGTTCCGTCCTTGACCACGAGGATGAAACCAGCCAGCATGCGCGGCAGCTCCGCATCCGGCACGGAGGTCGCCAGCTCGATGGTGTAATCATCGACAATGCTCGAGGCCTGAATATCCACGGTGCCCAAGCGCACACCGTTTTGTTCCTTCATCTCGTCGATACGGTTCAGGCTGTAGAACACGTCTTTCGCGGTGAGCGGGGAGCCGTCCGCGAACTGGGCGTCCTCGCGAAGCTCAAATACCCAGCGGGTGGAGTCCTCGTTCGGGGTCCACTTCGTTGCCAGGCGCGGCACCAGGTTTCCGTCATCGCTGAGCAGCAGCTGATCGTACACGCAGCTGAGGCGGAACCAATCGGACTCGGAGAACAGCGAGCCATGGGGGTCGATGGAGGCTTGGTTGCCTGCAGCAACGGAGGCGAAAGTCAGGGTCGCGTCCGCGGCATCGGCGGCACCGGAGGACGAGGACTGTGCACTGCTGCTGTCGCTGTTATTAGAGCCACAGGCTGCGAGTACGGCACCAGCGATGCTTAAGCCGGTGACAGAGAGGAATCGGCGGCGGTTCATTGCCATGTCAGTCTCCTATGAGAATGGGCTTTCGCGTTTGGGCGAAAGGATGGGTGATGAGAGGGATGGAATGTGCTAGGCACGATCAGCACCCCATCAGGGAGGCTTATCGCCTTCTTCAGCTGCGGCGGCGCGCGAGCACCGCGAGCGTCCCGTGGTATGAGTTCCCGTGGTGTGGGTTCGCACGGCCTGCGAGAGCAGCGTGGCCACCCGGGCTACCTGTGGTTGCCGAAGAATCGAATAGTGGTGTGCGGGCACGCCATGTACCTCGAAGGAGCCATCGATCCAGGAATCCCACCCGAGGTGCTCGTCCGTGCAGTCGTCGACGCCCATGCCTTCCCCGCTATTTCGGGGTGAGCGCTGATCCGCCCGCACCAGAAGAACAGCTACTTCTTGGTCCAGCAGGTGCGCATGATGATCATAAAGCGCATGAATATGGCGAGAAAATATGTCGTTTCGCACCTGTAGCGCTTTCGGGGACACATCTACACCGTGTGCTTCGAGTTTGTCGCACAACGTATCTACATCGGTGTCGGGGCCGCTATCACCGTCGAGGCCGAGATAGGCTTCGATAGAACGCAGCTGCCGCAACATCATGCGATTGTCGCTACACTGCTGGCGCTCTTCTTTGCTCAGAGACAGCGCTTTGCCTTGATTGAGAATATCGATAATTCTTTCTGGAGAATTAGAATCCACCATCCACACAAGATCGACCGAATCCCCTTGCTTGCGAAGAGCACACGCGATTTCGTGAGCCAATGTTCCTCCCATTGACCAACCGCCAATCGTGTAGGGACCATCCGGTGATATTTCTTTGATCAAACTATAGTAAAGCTCAACCATCTCGGCGATACTCGCCCCGAGAACGTCATGTCCGGCAATCTGCGGATCCATAATCGCCACGCATGGACGATCCGTCTCTAGGCGCCTCGCTAATTCTAGATAGCACAATGCGTCGCCTCCAGAGGGATGAATGAAAAAGATGGGCCTTCCCTCGCCTCGGGTGAGATGCAGACAACAGTCTCGAACTACACTCGCGATATCAACCTCTTTTACCCGAGTCGGCTCTGCAGACACGTTGTGCGAATCCGCGGCGCTTTCATCGGCGTTGGAGATTCCTTCTTCCCCCTGCGCAGCGGCAGATATATATGCCTGCGCCAGTCCTTCCCGAGTGGGGTGCGCAAAAAACTCTGGGGCTACTTCTGCCATTGATAGTTGGTGGCTGTCCACGCACTCCAGCTCGGTGGAACACAACCTTTGTATAAGTTGCACGGCCAGCAAGGAATCGCCTCCGGCCCTAAAGAAGTGTTCTTCGCTTGCAATAGGAACGAGCTCGTTCCACAGCTTTTCAATGCACTTCTCTAGCTCAGCGGGGATCTCCCGGACGTGTTTCTGCGGTGAGTTATGAGAATTCTCATTCTCCCCTACCGTGAGATAATCGCTCAGAGCCATGCGCTCTTGCGAAATCTCGACAGTTTTATCCCATGCTGATTCGCTGCCCAGTTCCAATAAGAGCTCATGTACTCGATCGAGGATCAACGATGGCGCATCCCCAAACCGCTCCGGAAGAGCGGCCATGGACAACACACATTCCCCGTAGAGCTCGAAACAACGCAGTTCAAGCTCCACCTGAGGCGTGCGAACCTGCTGGAAGTACTCCGAGATATCTATCGTTCCCAAAGGGCCAGCATTGGTACTCAAGTCACCGCCCAACGCTGCGTCCATTCCGAGTGTGGACTGGAATACAATCGGCGCCACAGATCGCGCTCGGCCCATGTTCTTCAGCAGCATTCGGCTGATGTCCACTGCGCTTACGAGGTTGTGGGACAAGCACTCACCAGATTGAGCAGCAATCGACCGTGCCACTTCTCGCATCGTCGGCTGCGCATCAGAGGAATCGTTCCTCCCAAGCTCGAGCGACACTAGAGCTGTGCGCGAGAAGGGACCCATCAGGTCCATCACATCTGGGTGTATGCCATGTCGATTGTGCTGCAGCGTATTAAGCAGCATCGCACCACGGTGAGTGCGCTCTGCTAAAGCAAGCGCGAAAGCCGTCATTGCTGCCGTGGTAGCAGTAACACCTTCTTTACGTGCCCGTTGACAGATGCGTGACCACGTCTCTGCAGAAATCCTGCGTTCTAGCATGAACATCGACCCAGCGCTGTTAGTCACAGTGGCCGAACCATCTGCGGGGTTAAGCACTGGAGGTGCAGGAAGAGTAGGAAGCCGTTCGCTCCACCATTGCCGGTCCGTATCCACGGCATCTTGTTCATACTCCTGCACAGAAAGCGCGTAATCCGCGAAAGTGATGTCGAGTTCAGGGAGCGGCTCTTCACTACACAGTGCCTTCAGGAGTGCACGGTCAAATAGTGACGCAGACCAGCCATCGAGCACGAGGAGGCTGGAGGAGACGAAGAAGCGACCATGACCGCCAGGCAGAAGTAGTGCCCCGACTATCGCGGTAGCTCCACCATTTACTGGATTCGGCCCTTGGTGAGTCATAGTGTGGCGGTGCTGCTGCAGGGCTGCTTCGAGTTCTTCCGGCGCAGTTAGCCCACGCATATCGACAACACGCACGTCCACGCATGAATCGATAACGTCTGCCGACGCTGGCCGGAAATATTGGAATGAGTCTTCGTCAATGCTCACACGCAGCATTGGGTGCGCCACAGCCACACGGCGGCAGGCAGAACGCAGGATTCTCGTCACCTCCGCTGGGTCGGTGATCTGCATATTCCACAGCGGAACGTCGGTATAGACGTGCGCGGTCGGATACGACACGTCGAGCGCCTGCGTCTGGCCCACAAAATATGCCTGTTGGAGCGACATCAGCGGGAAGCGCTGCTGAGGATCGGCACGCTTGAGCTCGATGCTGGCTTGTCCCTCTGGGTTCTCTGCCGGGGACGGTGCGAGTAGCTGTGCGAGCTTGTCCACGACCTCATTGACGGTGACATCCGCCCTCATCAGGGGCGCCGGAAGGGTGCACCCCAACTGGGATTTCAGCGTGTTCGCGATACGAACGGCCAAAAGTGAGTCTCCCCCGATATCCAGGAGGGTGGAGTCTCGTTGAATGGTCTCAGCCGGCACGCCAACAAGATCGGCCCAAGCCTGACGCACGACCTCTACAAGGTCAGTGGCATCGCCGCTGAGCTGTTCCTCCTCCGCAACCGAGGATGTCTGCTCATCCGCCGCGGTGTCCTTGGACGAGGAGGATTCGAGCCGGTCCTGATTGTGCTGCTGGCCGTCCTGAGCTTGCTGCGCTGTGATGTCGGTGGTGCCGCCGAGGATCCGAAGATATTTCTCGAAGAAGGTTTCTGCTTCATCGATATCCACGACGTCAGCAACATCCCATTGCAGTACAAGCTCACCGCGATGGAAGAATGCCTGGTGATCCAGCCACACCTGCGGAGTTTGGGAGATACCGGTGACATACTCGCCCAGCCAACTGTGGTCATGGTCTTGTTCGAAGTCGACCATGCTGGTGAATACCACCGGAACGCTGACGACGTGTCCCCGCGCACGAGACAGCGCATGAAGCACTTCCACTCCGGACATTGCGCGATGATCCAAGGCATCAAAAAGTTCTCGGTTGGTCGCTCTCAGTCGATCGTCCTGCAACGCTTCTCCAGCATCAGCGTGACTGCGCAGGAGCAGCATGGAGGAGAATTCCCCGACCACCGAGTCGACCTGCTCTGCCCATTCGGCAGGAAGCGCACTCCGGCGATCAAAATGGGTCACCGAGACAGCAATATCTTCTTGCCCTGCATAATCGTGAAGCACGTAGGTATAAGCGCTGAGTAGCAGGCTAGTGAGCGACACTCTCGCTTGCTGAGCACGCTGACGCAGCTCTGCTAGGGCTTGGCCCTGGACACGGCCGCTCAATCGTGTAAAGCGAGGCGCACCATGAGCGGGATGGCGCGCAATAGCAGGTGCGTCAGGGAATCCGTCGAGCTGAGAGTCCCAATAGTCGCGGGCTCGCCGACGCTGTGCCGTCTCCCCCGGTTGGCTGGCGTGGAAACGCTGAATGTCCTCAAATGTCAAAGGCAGCGGCTCCAGAGCTACCTCGGGGTGCTCGTAGTAGTGCTGCACACAGGAGTCGACGATGAGCCATGATGCGGAATCAACCATGAGCACATCGACCGCGATCATTACATGATCGCCGGCATCGGTGCGCACAATTTCCACCAACACTGGGAAGTCCACGGAGGGATCAGACACCCGGCGCGACACGCGCTCTCGGGTGCGTTCCACGAGCCTGCGCTGCGTCTCAGCCGAGGTGGCTCGTGCATCATGCACGTCGATCGTGGGAGCTCGACGATCACGAATGCACTGCTCTCCGCTTTCCACGATGACAGCGCGAAGCATGGGATGGTGTGCCACTGTGGCATCCCATGCCGCCTGATACCGAGCGATATCGAGCTCCTGCGCACGGTACTCGAGGTAGAACTGGCACGCCACCCCACCAAGTTCATAGCCATCGCCTCGGCCCACCCAGTAAGCGTGCTGAATACGGGTCAAGGGAAATGGTTCGTGAGCAGTGCCGAGGGTGGAAGCCACAGCTTCCGTGGGGGCAGGTTCCGGAGCATGAGCTTCGCGCTTATCGACGCTATGTTCCCCGTGGTCGAGGTGGTCTGCGAAGGTCCGTACCGTTGGATAATCGAGAAGATCGCGCAGCCGGGCGTGGATTCCGTGCCGCTGTTGCAACAAAGAGAGCACTCGGGTCGCGAGGAGCGAGTGCCCACCCGCGGCGAAGAAATCGGTGTCTAGATTGAGGTCACGTGCACCTAGAACCTCCGCCCACACTTCTGCTACTGCGCGTTGCTGAGTTGTCCATAATGCAGCTTCTTCTTGCTGCTCCATGCACGCTGGCGTGGTCGATCGACGGGTGACCAACGTACGGGAGCGAGCGTTGAGCTCACCGGCAGATAGCGCGAAGTGTAATCCGGTGTCAGACGTATTTTCTTCCCGCACAACCTTGTCAATGACATTCAAGGCATCATCGATATCGATAGCGTGACGCAAAGATACTTCCGAGGCGGCGGTGTTTTCCTCTTCACTTCCCAGCCGGAAACGATCGAAGTCAATCACCGTCCATCCTCGGGCGGTAGCACAGGTATCAATGAAGGCACTGGCGGCAACATATCCACCGAGCCCGAAACCACCGATAGTTACTGCTGCGGAGGACATCACGAGAACACGTGGGCTACTGCCGCTGTCCTGAATGGCTGTGGCCAGACACTCCAGACCTGCAATCTTGGCCGACATGACGCGGCTGAGCCCGTCCTCATCCATCTCTTCAAAGGTGAGCAGATCAATCTCCGCCGGAGCGAAAATGCACACGTCGTAATCTTCGTGAGCCAATAACTCCTGCACCCTGGATTCATCGGTGACATCTGCGGCTTCCCACCGCAGCTCCCCCGCAGCGATCGCCGCGGCTAGCCGGGCTTGATGCCCCTGTGCGGCCGGCGCCGTACGCGAGCACACCGTTACCTCGTGGCCGTGGCCAACTAGGTGCAGGCACACGTTGCTACCGACACGGCCTGTGCCACCAAGCACTAATACTTGCAGCGCCGGGGCCGGCGTTGCAGCGCCGTCGGTGTGCGTGTCCTTGTGCAGCACAGCATCCAACGCTGGATTATCTTCGGCACTAACCCAGCTTCGTTGGAGCAGCACACCACCGCGCTGCGCATAGTGGAATCCACCGCCCGCGCTGCGGTTGAGCATCCTCGCGAGAAGATGTGGGTGTGCCTGGGTTCCCAGCGGTTCCTCGAGATCCACGGTGGCCCAAGCGATCCCGCCATGCTCCTGAGCGAATACTCGAGCGGCCGCTATCGTGGCGGCGCGATGGGCTTCGGGGCTATCTGCGGAAGTGACCGCGGCGCTCGCGTGCGAGACAACGAGCAGCGCTGGCCCACCCTGCTGAGACTCTGACGGCTGGCTCCATAGATTGTGCAGCTCAACGTAGGCCATGAGCTCCGATCGCACCCGATCGAGTGCGTGCGCAGTGTTCTGCGTGGACAGCAGCGTTGGGAAGAACACCACACCATCGAGGTCGGCCCACGATGCGTGGTCCTGTGCGCCACAGTCCACCCACTGCACACTCGGATCGAGTGTGGCAGCCTGGTGGCGAGCCTCAGGGGGCCAATAAGCGAACACATACGAGCGTTCGGTGCCCCCAGCCTCGGGCGTATCGACCAAGCAGTACTTGGGGATGTGGGCCTGAACCGTGCGGGATCGGCGGCTGGTCTGGGTGCTGCTGTGGCTAGGTTTCACCGTCGGGGTGCGTCGATAAGAAAACCCCATCTCTGCCACTAAGTGGGGAGCAAAGCCCTCATCTGTGACGAGTTCGGAGGCTGCAGAGTCACGGCCGGCCGCCCACACATAACCGCGCACCAGCTGGTGTGGAATAATACCTGGGTTCTGCTGTGCTGGGGCAAGACTGAGACTCGCCTTGCAGATGGGCCTCCGAGCGACCATTTTCGCAAGCCCCAAACCGGGCCCGATATGGCAGGCGAGCACACCGTCACATCCTTGGCGCTCGAGGGCGTTGATGGCTGTGTCCACCGCCGCATCGAAACGCACCGGCTGGCGCAAATGCTGCACCCAATACTCGGGGTCAATCTTCTCCCCAGCACCGTGAACCTGCGTGTCGAGACAACTCACCATGGTTCCTTGCCCAGTGGGTGATCCGACAGTGGTGGCTACCTCGCGAAACGCCGCCATTTCCCCTTCGATGAGCCGGGAATGGCTGGCTGCCGCAATACCGACATTTCGGGTCGTTGCGCCCGCTTCTTCCACAGCGTGTCGAAGCACAGCGATGTCCCGACGCGGCCCACTCAGCACCACGGCATTGGGCGCATTGATTGCAGCGATATCGCAGGCCTCAAACGCTGCGCGGACAGAAGCATCGGCGGCGGAGTCACGACAGAGTTCCTCGAGGGCTGTCGCGCCCAGCCCCACGCTGAGCATCTCTCCTTCTGGTGCGTTCTCCATCGCTTGTGCACGAGCGCACACCAGAGAAACGGCGTCCTCAACCGAGAGCATGCCTGCGATCGTTGCCGCAGCATACTCGCCGGCACTATGACCAAGCATCACATCCGGCATGATCCCTTCCGCCTGTGCGGCACGGGCAAGCGAGACGCTGTAGGCGTAGAGAGAAGACAAGAGGAGAAGGGGCGCAACAGGCTCATGCTGAGTCTGCTCGGCAGCAACGTCTTCGGTCAAAAACGCGAGACAATCTGTGCCGGTTTTTTCATGAAAGCGCTGACACAAGTCATGCAGGTGTGTCCAGAATTCTTGCTCACCGGCATGGCCTAGCTCGGCACGATGCAGTCCCGCTGCAGCTCCCCGCAGTGGCACACCAGCACCGGGGAATACCCACAGTAGGGCGGGGTTATTCCCACTATCCACAACGGTGGGCTCGGCGATGTCATCGTCGTGTGTATCGGATGCACGTGCCCGCAGCTGGGAACGGGAATAGACCGCCCGATAGCGTCGCTGCTGTCGATGCACGGCCAGCATCCCGGCGAGTTGATGGCTGCGATCAGGATGCGCAGCGAGAGTGACTCCAACGCGTCGCGCCATGTCACGCACACTGTCTGCGGAATGCGAACTGAGCAAAAATAGAGGATCACCCTGCGGGTTCAGAGAAGTACTGTCCCGCTCCGTCTCAGTGCTTTGCACCGGTGTGCAGCGCTCATCATATCCGGCGATAACGTGGCAGTTCACGCCCCCGATGCCCAGTGCACTTACTCCTGCCCACCGTTGCGCTGCATCCCACGTACGCGGGGAAGAAAGGAGCTTAAGGTGCTGTGTGCGCGCCAGCGATGGGTGCGGCGAATGCGCGGTGTGCGCAGGCGGCTGAATACCAGTAGCCGCGGCTTGAATCGAAGCAATGAGGCTCGCGATGCCCGCTGCACTATCAGTGTGCCCAATGTGGGCTTTGATCGAACATAGAGGGAGGTCATCGTCGTGACGTTGCCCGTATGCTTGGGAAAAGGCCGCAATCTCTACGTCGTCGCCTAACACCGTAGCTGTGCCGTGACCGTGCAACAGCCCAATATCTTGTGTTTCAAGGCCGGAGACCGCCAAAGCTTCTTCAATGGCGGCAACGTGCCCTTCTACTGATGGGGCGCTAAAACTGGCTCGGCCATACGTACCATCATTAGATACAGCGGAGCCTGCGATCATTCCCAGCACGGGCTGGTTCGCACGCAGCGCGTCTGTCGTTCGCCGCAATACGATAACGCCCGCACCCTGGGTGAACACGGTTCCATCGGCATCACTGCCATAGGAGTGGGTAAAGCCAGACGGCGAGTATGGCCCATCAGGAACAGCGACATAGCCGCCCAGATGCGCCCCCACGTCTTTCAGGCTCACGCCAACGACGATGGCGGTATCGCACTCATGCACGTGCAAGCTATTGAAGGCTTGATGAACAGCCACCAAAGACGATGCACACGTTGCGCCGATACTCATCGTTGGACCGGTGAGGTTGTACCGGTACGCAATGCGTAGAGGCAGATAATCCGCAACGTTGCGGGAGTGCAGATCGAGGCTGCGGACAGGATCCGTGCCGCCCCTCGGATCGAAATCATCAGAAAGGTTGTCGTGGAGATAGACCGATTCAGCGCAGGAAGAAAAAACACCGGTAACTCCCCACTCGTCTTCCCCTGTAAAACCGGCAAGATCAAGCGCTTCGCCAACCAATTCCATCGCCAGCAGCATTTGCGGGTCAGTGGACTGCGCGGCGCTCTCACTCAATCCGAGTGCCTCAATATCGAATGCGTCCATGTGACTGAGATCGCCAACGACGGGAACAAAATGCGGATGGCGATGTAGTGCTGAAGCACCTGCGTCATGCGACGGTGTGCGGCGACCATAGCCGAACTCACCGTCTACTTGGAGGCCAAGGAGTTGCGCTGGGGTGTCGGCACCGGGGTACCTGCACGTCATAGATACGACGGCGATAGCGGGGTTAGCCCGAGTCACGAGACTGAATCCTCCTTGATGAGCTCTAGGCTGAATTGGTCCAGCCATTCCAGGGGGTGGTGTTTTTCTGGGTATCGGCTTTTTACTGTGAGACCCGCTGCAGTGGCTGCTTCTACCCATTCCTCACGGTTGAGAAAAATGCGTCCGCTGCTTCCGCGGGCATCCTGAAATTCTTGGCGCGGTCCATTCGGATCTGGCGCCATCAGAAACCTCATCGAAATCTGCAGGGGAAGATGTTCTGTACCTGTCTCGATGAGATAAATGCTGCCTTTCGGCCGCAGTTGTGCGGACAGCTCCGAGAGCAGTTGCACAGGGCTCAGTGCGTTATGGGCAACGTTTCCACAGGCGATTACATCGAACCCCGAGCCTGGATGGAGAGAATCCAAAGCCTCACTAGGGGCAGCATTGATATCGACGATGCCAAAGTTCATACCGGGACGTCCTGCATAGCGCAGCTTGGCACGATGCAGAAACCACCGCGAGACATCGCTAAAGGTGTAGTCCACGTGTGTGTTCCGGAGAGCATCAAGAACCGGGTCAGTGAGTGCGCCTGTACCCGCGCCTATCTCTGCCACGGCGAGCCTAGATGGGCAGCACGCTGCGCGGGCAGCGAGCTCGGTCGCCACGGTGGTATTGATGGCACTACTGATCGGGTTGTTCTGATACATAGCCGACGCGGCACTGAGTGCATCGTTGTCGAAAAGTATCTGTCGCACGGTGTTTTCTCCCACAATGAGCGACTCGAGTTCGGCATCACAGGTGGAGAAAAATTCGTCAAGATTCTTTTGATTGTCGATGGTGCTCTCGTCCCACCCAGCTTCGGACAGTAGCTCCTCGCCACGCACGCGGACTTCGGCCCACGAACATGACTGGGGCACGTCACCGGTGTCCTGAGCAAGCAATTCCCTCCACCGTTTCTGCTGGGCGTCGGGGTTCGAGGTAATGCTTTCCCAGCGGCGCAGAATCGGTGTGAGGTGCGCCGGTACGCGAGCGTGATCGACATTCCGCAGCGCTCGGGATATCGAGTCGTAGGCGGCCTGCTCTCGGTAGACATGGTGCACTTTCAACGCGTGGACGCGCCCGTCTGTGAGATCAGGGGAGACTGTATCCATGCTGGTCATGACCGGCTATCCCCTCCCCGCTCCGCAGAAGACGAGTGCATCGCTTGGAATGTGGAACAGCGCGACAGCAGTTCGCTGTAGGTGCCGGCATCGACGATGCGTCCAGAATCCATGACGACGATGCAGTCGGCTGACACGACTGTGCTCAACCGGTGTGCCGCCATCACAACGGTGGAGTCTTGCCGCAGCTGCTCGATGGCCTGCATGATGATTCGCTGCTGGAAGGCATCGAGCGCGGAGGTGACCTCATCAAGCAACACCACGGGTGCTTGTTTGAGTAGGGCGCGGGCGATGGCCACACGCTGCCTTTCTCCACCCGAGAGTCGCTCGCCGCCTTCGCCCACGACGGTGTCGACGCCATCTTCAAGATGCCGCGCGAGGTCCTCTACCCCGCAGATGTCCATAACGTGCTCGATCTCTGCAGCGCTAGCGCTGGGTCGAGCAAGGGCAATGTTGTCACGAATACTGGTATTGAGCAGGTAGGTGTCCTGAAAAACCACGCTGACGTGGGCGGAAATATCCTCGACGCTCATCCCGCGTACATCCCGTCCCATGAGGTGCACTGTTCCGGAATCAACATCCCCGAAGCGTGCCAGCAGGGAGAGCAGGGTGGTTTTCCCGGATCCGGAAGCGCCGACAACCGCGACCAGACCCGGCCCGTCAAAGTCCAAGGAGAGGTCATCGACCCCAGAGGTGGAGTTCGGATACTGCATGCTCGCGTGTTCCAGCGAGAACGCCGCGGGCTTTCCCGTCTCGGGGTTGATCTTGGGTGGCTGAGCAGCACGCTCAGGGTCCTGCTGTAGTTGTGGGGTAGCGAAGAAATCCAGCAGCCGCTGTACTGCATTCCGGGCCATGCGCAGCGCTGCTGCGAGTTCAGCAACACCGCGTAGAGGTTCGATACACCTCAACAGCAGCAGAATATTCAGCACAATTGCTATACCGCTGTGCCCGCTGTGTACCCCGTGCACAACCGCCACCACCAGGCTCAGCGCAATGGTGAGCTGCACCATGAAGGCGAATACAGTCACGCCTGGTAGGACCAAGCGGATCATGCGTGCGGTGTCGTCGCGAACGCGATCGAGTGCGGTATCGATGCGCTGCCGGCCGAAGCTTTGGGCAGAAGCCAGACGCAGAGTCGGTTGCAGCCGAGCAAACTCAATCACCGCGCTAGCGGCTAGTTCTTGGGCTTCATGCAAGCGACCGTCGCTGGCGGCCACCATAGCGCGCCCCCATACTGCCGCGCCCCAACAGAAAAGCAGGAGCACCCAGAGGATCCCTCCAAGGAGGAGATCACGAGATGTCAGCAGCACTGCCAAGGAACACGGCACGATCACCGCTGGAATGAGACGCGGGAGGAGATGCGCGGGAATCGACATGGCCTGCATCACGTCCCCCGTGGTCAGGGTCGCGAGATCGCCCCTGCGGTCCGTGCGGAACCAGCCATAAGGAAGCGAGATGAGAGTGCGGCGCACCCGCTCTAAGAGTCCTTCGGCCAAGGAATATCCTGCGCCCCTACTCGCCATGACGCCCACACTGGAGACGATCACCCACGCTGCGGCGAGTAGAAACGCCGGCCACAGCGGAGCGTCCTCGGTCAGTGCCACGGTGGCCATGACTATTGCCGCGACCTCGAGCAGGCTGGCAGCGGCTACCACGCCGATCGCTATCCCGACGCGGCGGCGATCACGAGCGTTAAGAGAGAGCACCAGCCCGCGAAATGTGGACCGTCCTGCGGCACTCGAATGTGTGCTGTGAGTACTCATCGCGGACCTACAACCCCCGCACACAGCTGGCTGAATACCGAGTCGCGCTGGGCGCGTAAGTCCGCCGGACTGCCGTGTTCGACGATGCTGCCGCGGTCCATCACCCACACCTGTTGCGCCTGTGTAGCAAAGGTGAGTCGGTGGTCAATCCTGATAATGGTGACTCCTTGTTGGTGGTGTTCTTCCAACCCCTGATCGATGCGTCGCTCGCCGAGCACATCAACTGCAGCGGTAGGTTCATCGAGGATGAGCACGGGATTTCGCTGGTAGAGAGCGCGGGCAAGGGTGAGCCTTTGCCGTTCGCCGCCGCTGAAAGAGGCTTCCCGGCCAAGAATGGTGTCCGTGCCCTCCGGCAGGGCGTGTACCCGCTCATCGAGTTGCGCCTGCTGCAGACAGGAATCGATGCGGGCGCTGACTGCGTCGCGCCCCATGGTGACGTTGTCTGCGATGCTCGCCTGTAAAATTCCTGGGTGTTGGCCAACGAAGGCGACATGCGTACCGATTGCTCCCAGCGGTAGTTGCGTCATGCTCACCGCTCCCGAGGGCGCATGGATGATGATGTCGCCCTCATCGATGGAATACAGCCCCGCGAGGACCTGGGCGAGTGTTGATTTTCCGCCTCCTGACGGGCCAACGAGGGCCACGCTTTCCCCGCGATGGATGACCCCACTTACTCCGTTGAGGACGCGATGTCCCTGCCGCGAACAACTCACCTCGCGCAATTCGATGGACTCCCAGTCTTCCGGCCACTGGCTAGCTACGCCGTGAGTCTCATCGCGGGGGCTGTCCGTTGCGCGTTGTCCCAGCGCCGCGTCTAAGCGTTGCGCTGCGGCTAGCCCGGCGCTGATGTGTTGTGCGGCATAGGCCAGCGGCAAGATGGGAGCTCCCACCATCGGCGCGAGCAAGGCGGCATAAACGATCGCTTCAGTGCCGACGTCGAAGAGCAGCCCAGCTCCAATGGCGATCACAAAAGCAGGCACGGGGCTCAGCAGGATCTCCGCCGCCGTCATTTTGCGTCCCACATCCATCGCCCATGCGTGGACGAAACGGCTATAGCGCGTCGCGGCCTTCCGGAATTGATCGGCAGATGCCGTCTCATCGTCAACGGTGAAAAAGACTTTCGAGACAGCGACACCTTCCACGGCAGCGACACTTGCACTGTCGAGGGCGGACACATGTGCGAAATACTCGTCCATCTTCGCCATCGCAGTGCGCCCGTGATGGAGCTGAATACCGGCCCCGATCAGAGCTGGAACACAGGCAAGAAGTCCCGCCTGTGGGGAAAGAACCGCCAAGGCGATCAGGGCGAATACTGGTGTGAGAATCGAGGCGACGGCGTCGATAAGAGCATGCGCAACGACGTTGTGTAGGGCCCCAACATCATCTGTGAGCATTCGTTTCACTGCCGCTGAGTCTTTTTCAGCGAACTCGTCCATGGGCTGGCGTTGCAGATAATCGGCGATATCCCCGCGCAGCTCGCGCTGGAGAAAAGTATCGGCCAGGTGGCTCACCGTGGTCGCCGCGCCCAAAAAGATCGCTTGGCCGAGGAATCCGAGAATGGCGCCTATCAACAGCGGCCACGGAAGGGAGCCAGTTCCGAGGTCAGTGACCAGCCATCCAGCCACTGCTGCGGTACAGAGCATTCCCGCCACAGCACTGAACGAGGACAGCGCCTGCAAGACCGAAGCGAACAGCAAACGGCGACGGATTGGGGCCACGATGCGCATAAAAACTCCATAGTCCAAGCGCTCTTCGGAGCTGCTCATCGTGAATCTTTTCCCTCCATCATGCTTCTGCAGAAGCACCGTCGACCAAGCCTAGGCAACCTTCAATCTTTGAGGTAAAAATCTAACTATGAATTCTCCAATTGGCAACGTTGCCCATTACGGGTTGCGGTCTCTGCTCGCTGTCCTCGACAGTGCGCACCTCACTGAGGACGTTGGCACACTGCCCAATCCCGAACTTGTGACATTGCGCGATTGCGGAGTCACATCGTTTCAGGCCCTTAAAATCCAACAAACCTTGCGCGAGGACTTAGGAATACAGGTCCCACTCAGCGAACTTCTGGGCACACTCACCTTGGGCGAACTTGCACGCCGCTACCACCCCCAAATGGGAGCAGGCTCCAGCGCTCAGGGGCAGGCCGAAGATTCCTCGCCCCCTTCTCGCTCTGCGGACGCTGCCGAAGAGATGCCACTTACTGCCCTTCAGACTGCGTATTGGGTTGGGCGCTCCCCCGAGTTTGAACTTGGTGGTGTGGGATCCCATTGGTTCAACGAGTACATCCTCGATATCGACGCCATCACCCGCAGTCCCGCAGCCCGATATCTCTTAGATGATGCGCCGGATACCACCCCAGCTGAACTCGCAATTGAGGTCTTGGACGTTGCCTTTCGTCGAGTGCTCGCCGCAGAAATCACTCTGCGTAGTGCGGTCACAGCCGAGGGGCGCCTGCGGGAGGCAGTGATCGACTGCCGCGATTGTCGGATTGAACGCGTCGACCTCCGTGCGAGCGATCAGCACACTGCGCAGGAGCGCATGACGATGCTGCGTCGCAGCCATTCGCACCTTGTCTTCGACCCGATGCGCTGGCCGATGTTCGCGATCACAGCGGTCCTCTTGCCTGACCACAGCGTGCATCTTTTACTCAGCACGGATGCAGTTCTTCTCGACTATGCGTCTTTTACCGCCCTACTCACACGCTGGAAGGAAGCAGTGTATATGCCGTTTTCCGAAATGAGCGCTCACGATACATTTCGCCAGCCCTCTCCCCTGCCGGAGACGCACGATGCCCAGGCATGGTGGGAGAAGCAGCAACTTAATCCCCCACCTACCTTGGCTGTCGCTCCACAGGACGCCGCAGACACCACTACTCGATACCAGCGCCGCATTGATGGGAAGACATGGGCGCGGATAGTGGAGCAGTGCGAACGTCACCACGTCTCTCCCACGGGATTGCTCTTGACGGTATATGCAGTGCTCTTAGATAGATTCCGGGTAAACGATGAGGATTTCTCCATTAACCTCACCGTCTATGACCGCCCTCCGGGACAATCGGATGTTATTGGCGACTTCAGCAGCAATGCCATCTGTGATGTTCCTAGGTTGAACTACACGATTCCTGCAGAGCGCACGATTACAAACATCACCGATCGGCTGTGGGAGTGCGTTGATCACCGCGCCTACCCTGCCAGCGCCGAGCGCAAGCGTCGGAAGCTGCACGAACAGGCTTCGCCTTTTAGCGCAACCGATCCCATCGTGTTCACCTCTACTCTCGGCGTAGGAACAACTGATGCCGAAGAGTGGCTTGGGAACAAGCAGCTCGGATTGTCTCAAACTCCGCAGGTTTTGGTCGACCATCTCGTATTCACCGCAGGTGATGACCTCGTACTCGTATGGGATGTGCGCGACGGAGAATGGCCAGAGGACATGTGGACGAGCTTCGCAGATTCTTCTCTCCGAGCACTTTCCCAATTCGCCACGAGCGATGCGTGGGAGCGGCCGAGTCTAGGGTGGATGCCCTTCCACATCGAGATGGATGCCCCGGCAGATGCCGGTATCCCCGAGGACGACGGTCTGCTCCATACTCCTTGGATGCGAGCCGCCAAGCGCTATCCAGAGCGTCCCGCAGTCATCACTACTAGCGCTACCGTGACGCATAGAGAGCTAGAAGAGCGCGTCTCCGCACTGCGCACGACCCTTGACACACAGGTCACTGCTGGTGATCGTGTCATCATCGCTATGCCAAAGTCAGCCGCTCAAGTAGTCTCGGCGCTGGCGGTATGCGCCAGCGGGGCGGCCTATGTGCCCGTAGACCCCGCGTGGCCAGCAGCTCGAATCGAGGCAGTCGTGAAGCGGGCGACACCATCGACGATCCTCACTCTGTCCGATGAATCCGAAACTCTCCGCGCCCTGGCAGAGACCTATTCGCTGAGCCAGATCACGCTCCGCCACGACGGGACGCTGGACACCAGCTGTGCTCCTGCTCCAAAGGAAGAACACTCCTTAGCACCTGCATCGAGCCACACCAGCCCCGACGATCTGGCCTACATCATCTTTACCTCGGGTTCCACAGGAGAGCCCAAAGGTGTCGCAATCGAGCACCGTCAAGCCCGGGTAACTATTGATGACGTTAACGACCGGTTCGCTATCACCGCAGAGGACAGCGTCTTGGGGGTGTCGTCTCTCAGTTTCGATCTTTCTGTGTACGACGTGTTTGGGATGCTCGGTGTCGGCGGATGCGTGATCCTTCCAGATCCCCACCAGGCCATTGACCCCACCTACTTGGCCACGCTCATAGAGAAGCACGGGATCACAGTGTGGAATTCCGCTCCCGCCACATTCGAGCTCGTCATCGATGCACTAGAGACCGCTCCTCAGCCACCGTCGATTCGCAGCCTGCGGCATGTACTGCTCTCTGGTGACTGGCTTCCCATCACGCTGCCCACGCGTATGTGGTCCCTCAGTCCCTACACCTATATTCATAGCCTTGGTGGCGCGACCGAAGCGGCTATCTGGTCTATTACCTATCCCATTACAGCGGTGCACGAGTCGTGGACGAGTATTCCCTATGGCCGTGCGCTCCGTGGCCAAGAGTTCTTGGTGCTTGATGAAGACGGCCTGCCCTGCCGGGTGGACCAACCCGGAGAGCTACACATTGGTGGGCACGGAGTGGCCCGCGGCTACCTAGCGGATGAAGAAAAAACGAATGACCGCTTCATCATTCATCCCGTGCTGCAACGACGTTTCTACCGCACAGGTGATATCGGTAAATGGCGGAGTGATTCCACCATCGAATTCTTAGGTCGAAATGATCGCCAAGTGAAAATTAATGGTTTCCGTATCGAACTTGGCGACGTCGAAGCGCCACTGCAACGCATGCCCAATGTTCGCGGTGCTGTCGTCACCGCAGTTCGCGGACCAGACAATAGGCAAAGGCTGATCGCCTTTGTTGCGCAACATGACAACTCAGCGGCCTCTGACTATTACCAGCAGCTCAAAGACTCGCTGCCCAACTACATGGTGCCGCACCGCATCGTCACACTAGAGGCCCTGCCGTTGACCGACAATGGAAAGGTTGATTTCTCCGCGCTACCCGATCCCTTCAGCACCTCCCGAAAGAAAAATACGGCGCCAACTCAGCACTCCTCCACGGGAGAGGTGGCCACGGAGAGCGAAAAGGAATCGCCGGCCCCCGCAGAGAGCAACCTCAGCACGGCGACCGCGGTGGATAGCGCAGCCCACCACGCCCCACGACCTATCAGTACGGCGGAAGAGACAGAAGAACAGAGCGAAAGCCCAGCTTTCACCGATGCAGTGCATGCATTCATTTCCGCCCGTACTGACCAAGAGCACTGGAAGAACCTGCCCTTACTCGCTCTGGGTTTTGACAGCGTCAGCCTCGTCCAGCTGGCGCTGCTCATTGAGGAGCACACCGGAACACGCCCCTCACTCACGACGTTGACCAAGGCTGAAACGACAGGAGCGCTCCTAGAATCTCTCAGGAGTACTTCCTCTGAGACTGACACGACGACTCCAGAGGATGCACCACGCCCTCGCCATTCGGCCGACACCCCCGTACAACAACCATCAACGATGGATTCACTCCCAGAGCGCAGCGGCCTTTATTCGCCTTCCTCGAACAGCGAGCACGCGGAGGAAGGGACGCAACGCGGCCAAACGGGTGAACCACTGTCGGTACGTATGCACCGTATTGCCGATGCTCTAGCACGCATTGAAGAGTGTGCCTCTGCTGTCGATCAGCTAGAGCAACTCCTTGGTCTCAAGAGCGCGGAGAATCCGCAGACATCTCATCGGACTGCGTGTGCCCCAGCGCCGCAGAGCACGATGGCGGAGTTGGTCAATGTAGACGACGCCGCGCTCGACGCTAACGGTGGAACAACTCCTCCCAGTACGGCGCGTGTAGACGATCATGACGCTGACGACTGTGATGTGCCGTTTAACGAGATGCAACTTGCTTATTTCATCGGCCGTCACACACCGTTTTATGGTGCCAAGACAGCGGCGCATTACTACACAGAGCTTCACTGTTCGGAGCTAGACCCGCAACGGCTCCAGGCGGCGTGCACCCGCACGGTAGACGTCTTCGACTGCCTTAAGCTGTACGCAACGGCCAACGCAACGGCCCGCCGCGACCCTGATGCGGGAATCGATGTCGCTACCCTTGATCTCAGCGATCTCTCCGAAAGCGAACAACAGCACCGGCTCTCGGAGATTCGCGAGGAGCGTGCGACTCGGGTTCTTGACTCTGGGCACGCGCCTTTGATCGAGGTTCTTGCCATCCACACCGGTCACAGACAGTGGCGAGTGATTGTCGATGTGGATCTCTTGTTCTTCGATGCGCCCACTGCCCTACGCATCACCCGTGTCATCGAGCAGGAGTATATGCATCCTGGGTGCACACGGGAATGGGATCGTGTCCCCCTCCCAGCCGCTGCTGCCCCCATTCGGCAGGCGGAACCGGGAGCACCCATTGCGCCCTCACCGGCCCTGCCACTCACCGCTGTTGGTGCCGCCTCCGAACCAACGGATCCACACCACCCGGCAGGAAACCACCACTGTTGGCACAGGCTACGCCATGTTGTACCGGCGCATCTGGCCTCCGCATTGGAGGAGGACGCGATGCACCACTCTGCCTCTTTGACCCAGTACATCATCTGGTGTGTCGCCCAGACCCTTTCCCCCGAGGAGGACTGCAGTCTCATTGTGACGACAAACCCTGCAGCTATCACGGATCCTGATGGCCCAGCAGGAGAGCTCACCCATACCGCAGTGCTGACGGTGCCGTGTAGCCAAGGCGAAGCGGCAGCGAAGGCGGCATTGCATACGCAGTATTGGGAGAGCATGGATGCGAGAATCAACGCGCCACACGGCATGGCCCATGGCAATGACCAATTGCGCGCTGCCCGAAACGCCGGTGTGGCTATGCCTGTCGTTTCGGTATCGAGTGCGTTGGGCAGCGCCCCTGGTGACGCCTCGCAGCTACTCACCGCTCTCGGCGAGACCGTCTATGCCATCTCTCAAACCCCTGGGATGTTGCTCGATGTCCAAGCCTTCCGTACAGAAGAGCAGGGAGATCTCGTCATTAACTGGGATTTTGACTCCACCGTCGTCGACGCAGCTGCTTTGGGGCGTCTCTTCGATACGTTCCTCTCACTGCTGAATCACTCGCATATCACGGCAGAGTCCCAGCACGGCGATACTAGTGCGCAGCGGCATCCCGACTCTGCGGCAATACGGGAGCTTGTGCACTCCACACTCAGCGACACCGCGAGCCTCGAGGATCTTGACCCACAGCGTCCCTTCTTCGAGCAATCCATCACTTCGCTGGACTTAGTTGCCGCGCAGCAACGATTGCACGCACAGGGCATGAATGTCACGGTCGTGGATCTCCTTAGCAATCCCACAGTCGATGCGCTCGTAGCGAAGATCGTCGATTCTTCTTCGGCATCCGAACCCAGCACCACACCTGATGCTCGGCGCCTCGTTGCCGACACACTGAGCAATCACACGGTCACTGCTAACAGCCCCACTCGGACAGCCCGCGGAACTGAGCAGGCTCCCCGGCGCGAAAGCCTCTCGCGCCGCGCCCGCGGGCACCGGCGTGCCGCTATCCTTGCGAACTATCGCGATGAATAAACCCCATCCATGACATAGGCGAGAACGACATTCTCAGCCCCATGATGAACACTGCACTCACGCTATGGAGGTACACCCGATGACAGACACCACCCAGCTGCCCACTATTGACGCCGAGGTGATCGTGGTGGGAGGAGGGCCTGCGGGCATGACCGCGGCGCTGCTGCTTGGCCGGCAACAACGACTCACCATCCACATCGATTCCGGCGATTACCGCAACGCCCCCTCCCCTGCCATTAATATGCTCGCCGCGAACAACGGGATCGCGCCCACCGACTACACGGCACAGGCGCGCGCCGCGGTCGCGGCCCTCGACACTGTGATTGCCCTGCAAGGCCACGTGCGTTCCGCCCGCACCCTTCGCGCGCTCGACGATTCCGGCGAACAAGTCGATGCCGTGGAAGTCACCCTCAGCAATGGCCGCGCGATCACCGCCCAGCGCCTCATCCTTGGCACCGGTCAGCATGACCACCCCAATCTGCTGCCCGGCGCCGCCGAGCTGTGGGGCACCGAGGTATTGCATTGCCCCTACTGCCACGGCTACGAGGCCAAGGATTCCGCCATCGCAGTGGTGCATATTCAGCAGCCGGATGCCCCCATGGCTGGACTTCTCGCCTCCTACCAAGCGCTCTATCTGCGTCAACGTCTCAGCGACCGCGTCACCCTCATCACCGAGGAGCTTCCGCCCGCGGAGCATCGCACTGCTCTCGAGGCGCTGGGAGTGCGGGTACTTCATGCCCGGGCACAGCGCCTTCAGGCCGGCGAAAGCTGCGGGTGTGTGCTGCACACGGAAGCTCTCGACTCTTCCGCAGACGAGCCTGCGCAGGAGGAGCATCATCTCGATCACGTCTTCTTCCACGCCCCCACCAGCGCCAGCCTGGATCTCAGCGCCGATCTCGAGCTGGAAACCCAGGGGCCCTATATCCTCGTCGATGCCCAGCAGCGCACCAGCAATCCCCTTGTCTTCGCTGCGGGTGATACCGCGCTTGTGCGCACGATGCCCCAGCCGCTGACCTTCGTCGCCCAAGCGCAGGCCCAGGGCCAGACCGCCGGGTTGTGGGCGGATCAGGATCTCTTCTTCGCCCACCCGCACACCCCGGCGCTGCCCACTATGTCGGATCCCGAGTCCGACTAAGCCTTCGGCGCTCCTACCTGCAGGGTGATCTCCCACTCTGCGGCGCGGCGTTGCACGAACTCGAGCACGCTATGGCCGTTCTCCGCAGCCCACGCAGGAATGGCATCTGTTGCTTGGGTGCAGTCGAAGGTGATCGTGATGTGGTCGCCGGTATGCAGCTCAGCAACCGCATTTTTTAGTTTGAGCAGCGGGAAGGGGCACACATCGCCGCGGCTATCGAGGGCGTAGTGCCCCTCGCTGATCGATTCGACAGTGCGGGTGGAGGTTGCGGCACGAAGCCCCACATCGACCGCCGTGAAACGGGGTGCGGGACGGGTAGCGAGGGCTAGCTGCCCGTGCCCGGCGTCGACAAGCGGAGTGGAGAGACGCTCGGAGGTGGCGGGGAGGGAATCTCCGCTGGTGGCTGGTGCCTGCTGGGTGGGGGACGTGAGATAGAACTTCGCTGCCAGCCATACTCCGAGGGTGGTGAACAGGAGCGCGACCCAGCCTTGGTAGCTGAACAGGCTGGTTTGCACCATGCCATTGCCCACGGTGCAGCCCCCGGCCCAGCTGGCGCCCACACCCATGAGCACCCCGCCTGCCAGGGAAGCCACGGCGGTGCGGCCATCCGGCACGCGCACACGGAACTCGCCACTGAGAGACGCGGCGATCAGCGAGCCGAGAAGAATGCCGAGCACGAGCAGCGCTCCCCAGTCGAGAAAGGCGCTATCGCCAGTGACGAGATAATTCATCACGTTCTTGGACGGGCCGGTGATTCCCAGACCATCATTGCGCCCGGCGGCAGCCGATAGCGGCCACGCCACCACTCCAATCAGACCGACCAGCACGGCCGCGCGATAGAGCGGAATGGGTGCAGACAGCACGCGCGTCAATCGCGGTGTATCAGTGCGCACGGCTCGCTTCGGCTGCTGCGTAGTGGTCGAGCTGTAGTGCCAGACAAGGACGGCCGTGAGAACGCTGAGCCCCAGCGCCAGCACCCACGTCGCAATGTTGAAGTCTTCGGCGATGGAGACATGCTCCGTCTGCAGGCTACGCCCCCAATCGTTTAGTCCACGCAGAGCACCCGTTTTCATCGCTGCCGCGGACAAGGCATAGGCGATGAGTGCAATCCACGATCCCACCAGCCCTTCGCCAGCGCGGTACCAGGTACCGGAGGCGCAGCCGCCGGCGAGAACGATGCCGATGCCGAATAGCAGGCTGCCCACGATCACCGCCACCGGCGCGAAGGGATCAAATTCGGGCTGGATGAGCCCCATACTGGTGAGAAGCTGCACTCCGAGGGCTTGCACGCTGATAACAACCAGCAGTGCGACGAAAGGACGGAATGTGCGCCGGAGGTAGATATCTCGCAGGAAGCCGGTCACGCAGAAGCGTCCGCGCTGCAGAACTGCGCCAAGAAGTGTGCCGAGCGCAAGGCCAGTGATGATCATGGTCGAACCTTTGTGTCTATAACTCATGTGCGTTAAGCGCACAGCGGATGAGGTACTGCTCTTCCCCCGTGTATGCCGTAGCGGCACCACGGGGGATAGACCACACGATAGTAGACATATCTGTCTATAAATAGTAAACCGCTCTGTATGTTAGTGAAGAAGCTCACATAAGCTCGGGGGATTCTTGGCGGCCACAGACCTACCCGCGGCAGAAAAATCAGTCATACTTAAAAGCAGTGCCTGCACTACCCCCTGCCCCGCGTCTGCGTGTGGCTGAGGTGCTGGGCAATTCGCACGACTGACACATTGTCACCAACTTTTAAGGTGGTTTTTATGACTGAGTACCGCATCGAACACGACACCATGGGCGAAGTGAAGGTCCCCGCCGACGCTCTCTGGCGCGCCCAGACCCAGCGCGCAGTGCAGAACTTCCCGATCTCCGGCCGCGGTCTCGAGTCCGCTCAGATCCGCGCCATGGGCCTGCTTAAGGCAGCCTGCGCCCAGGTGAACAAGGACTCCGGCGATCTCCCGGCCGAGCAGGCCGATGCCATTATTGCCGCCGCGAAGGAAATCGCCGCGGGCAAGCATGACGCCGAGTTCCCGATCGATGTCTTCCAGACCGGTTCCGGCACGTCGTCGAACATGAACACCAACGAGGTCATCGCCTCGATCGCCAAGAACAATGGCGTGGAGGTGCACCCCAATGACCACGTGAACATGGGCCAGTCCTCCAATGACACCTTCCCCACCGCCACCCACGTGGCCTCCACCGAGGCGGCCGTGAAGGATCTCATCCCCGGCCTGAAGGTGCTGCAGGAGTCCCTGGAGAAGAAGGCTAAGGACTGGGAAGAGGTCGTCAAGTCCGGCCGCACCCACCTGATGGATGCCGTTCCGGTCACCCTGGGCCAGGAGTTCTCCGGCTATGCCCGCCAGATCGCGGCCGGCATTGAGCGCGTCGAGGCCACCCTGCCCCGCCTGGGCGAGCTGCCGATTGGCGGCACCGCCGTGGGCACCGGCCTGAACACCCCGGCCGACTTCGGCGAGAAGGTCACCGCCGAGCTGGTGAAGCTTACCGGTGTGGAGGAGCTGCGCGAGTGCGTCAACCACTTCGAGGCTCAGGCTAACCGCGATGGCCTGGTGGAGTTCTCCGGCGCCATGCGCACCATCGCCGTGTCGCTGAACAAGATCGCCAACGATATCCGCTGGATGGGCTCCGGCCCGCTCACCGGCCTTGGCGAGATCCACCTGCCAGATCTGCAGCCGGGCTCGTCCATCATGCCGGGCAAGGTCAATCCGGTGCTGTGCGAGACCGCCACCCAGGTCGCCGCCCAGGTGATCGGTAACGACGCCGCTGTGGCATTCGGTGGCGCCCAGGGCGCCTTCGAGCTCAACGTGTTCATCCCGATGATGGCGCGCAACGTGCTCGAGTCCGCCCGCCTGCTGGCCAATACCTCCCGCGTCTTCGCCGAGAAGCTGGTGGATGGCATCGAGCCGAACGAGGAGCGCATGCAGACCCTCGCCGAGTCCTCCCCCTCCATCGTCACCCCGCTGAACTCCGCTATCGGCTACGAGGCTGCGGCCAAGGTGGCCAAGACCGCGCTGAAGGAAGGCAAGACCATCCGTCAGACCGTGATCGATCTGGGCTATGTCGATGGCGAGAAGCTCACCGAAGAGGAGCTGGATCGTCGCCTGAACGTGCTCGATATGTGCAACACGGATCGCGACTCCTAAACCCTCACTTCTTTCCCTAGCTTTCAGGCGCGCCTTCGGGCGCGCCTGTCTGCGTTCGCCCCCTCTGCCGAAGGCGATGAACACTGCCGGTGTGGTGGAGGGGCTAGAGGTGGGCGTCGATAAGCGTCCCAGCCCCGTTGCGCGCCGAGAAAAATGCGCGAGGTGCAAGTTTGCACTCAGTGCAATTTGAGGCGTTAAATGGCTGGTATGACACACGAAAACCTCAGAGACAAAAAGCGCCGCGAAACCCAGGCGGCCATTTATTGCAGCGCAGCACAGCTGGTGGCCGCGCGTGGCTTTGATGCGGTCACGGTGGACGAGATTTGCGCCCAGGTCGGCATCTCGAAGCGCACCTTCTTTAATTACTGCGACTCCAAAGAGCAGGCGGTGATCGGCCCCGGACCGCGGCCGCTCTCAGCGGAGGAACGGGCCGCCTTTTTGGCCACGCCCCATAGCAATCTGCTCGCCGACCTCCTCGAGCTGCACCTCAGCACCGTCATCGACGGCATGGGCGCGGACGAGGACGCCTTAAGGCGGCACCGCAAGCAGATTATGCACCGCAATCACGATTTAGCCGCCCAGCGCAATGCCCAGATGATGACCGCCCTCGGCGCGCTGACCGAGCTTGTCCGCGAGGCGCTAGGCTGTGAAGAAGAACAGGCGGAGGCCACCACCGCCCTGCTATCCACCTGCCTGTATGTGGGGCATCACCGCTGGCTGCAGCGCCCGCACGCGAACTACACCGCACTGCGCGAGGAATGCGCCCGCGCCTTAGAGCAACTCTCCGAAGCCGTGAAGGAGTACGCCTAGCTATGAGCAGAACGAAGAAACAGCCTCGCCCCTCCGCGCTGTCTGCTGAAGAGCAAAAACGCGTCTGGTGGGTATTGTCCGCGCTCATGGTCGCGATGCTGCTGGCCAGCTTGGATCAGATGATCTTCGCTACCGCCCTGCCCACCATCGTCGGCGAACTCGGCGGGGTGGACCACATGATGTGGGTGATCACCGCCTATCTGCTCGCAGAAACCGTGATGCTGCCCATCTACGGCAAGCTGGGCGATCTCATCGGCCGCAAGCAGCTCTTTATTGCCGCGCTCGTGATCTTCTTACTCGGCTCCGTCATGGGCGGGCTCGCCTCCGGCATGGCGATGCTCATCGGCGGCCGCGCGGTGCAAGGCATTGGCGCCGGCGGTTTGATGGTTCTCTCCCAAGCGATCATCGCCGATGTGGTGCCGCCCCGCGAACGCGGCCGCTATATGGGCGTTATGGGCGGCGTCTTTGGCCTCTCCGCGGTGCTCGGCCCGCTGCTCGGCGGCTGGTTCACCGAAGGCCCCGGCTGGCGCTGGGCATTGTGGATGAACCTGCCGCTGGGCGCCATCGCGATCGTGGTGGCCGCCGTCGTCCTCCGGCTGCCGGCACGCTCGACGACGCTGCGCTGGGACTATCTCGGCACGCTGTTCATGGTCAGCGCCGCCACCACGCTCATCCTCTTCACCACCTGGGGCGGCTCGCGCTATGTATGGTCCGATCCCATCATCCTGGGGCTGATCATCGCCTTCCTGATCTCCTCCCTCGCGCTGATCGCCGTGGAACGCCGCGCCGCCAATCCGCTGGTGCCGCTGGAGTTCTTCGCCAACCGCAACTTCGCGCTCACCACCACCGTGGGCCTCGTACTCGGCATCACCATGTTCGGCGTGCTCGGCTACCTGCCCACCTATATGCAGATGGTGCACGGCTTCAACGCCACCGAGGCCGGCTTCATGATGATCCCCATGCTGGTATCCATGCTGAGCACCAGCCTCTGGACCGGCATGCGCATCACCCGCACCGGCCGCTACCGCATCTACCCGATCCTCGGCATGGTGATCGTGCTCGCCACCCTGGTGCTCTTCCACTCCATGCATCCCAGCACCCCGGTATGGCAGATCGCCGCCTACCTCTTCCTGCTCGGCTTCGGCCTCGGGTTGTCCGTGCAGGTACTGGTGCTCATCGTGCAAAACACGCTGCCCGCCGCCGTAGTGGGCACAGCGACCGCGGTGAATAACTTTTTCCGCCAGATCGGCTCCGCGCTGGGATCTGCACTGGTCGGCGGACTCTTCGTGGGCAATCTCTCCTCCCTGCTCGACACCCGCATCCCCGCGGCCATACAGCAGCTGCCGCCCGAACAGCAGGCGGCCATCGCCCAGCGCCAGGGCCTCGACACCAATGCGATCACCCCCAGCATGGTGAGCGAGATGCCCGGGCCGGTGCGCGAGGCCTTCATCTCCAGCTACAACGACGCCCTCACCCCCGTGTTTATGTACGTGATGCCGATGGCGGCGCTGTCCTTGCTGCTGCTGCTCTTTATCAAGCACGAGAAACTGCGGGAGACCCTGGGCGCTGACAGCGATGCTGGGGCCGTACCCACCGTCGCGCACTCCGCGCCGATCCCCCAGCACGAACCTAGCGCTGAACCTGAGCCCGGCGCGCGCTAGCTGCGATAAACCTCGGCCATAAAAACAGCCCACCGGATGCGCTATGCGTGTCCCGGTGGGCTGTATGCGTTGTGGCCGTCGTATTAAGCCTCGGCGTCTTCTTGGTCGAGGCGGTCGAGGGTTTCGTGGGTGTGATTGTCCGGATCATAATCGTCCGGCTTATCCAGCAGCCGCTCGTAGAGATCCACGTTGCGCCACTGCCCCTTCAGCTCCCCATAGGTCATGCGTCCCATGTGGTGCATGGTGCCCACGCGTTCGAAGCCGCGGGATTCGTGCAGCCGCTTAGAGCCTTCGTTCTCGGGGAAAATCCAGGCGTGCAGCGACCAATAGTGCAGGCTATTGCACACGTCGATGAGCTTATCCATCAGCGCGCCGGCGATACCGCGCCCCACGGCGTCCGTGCCCACGTAAATCGAGTTTTCCACCACGCCGTAGTACACCGAGCGCGAGGATGCCGGCGCCCCGGACACCCAGCCGAGCACCTTCTCATCATCGTCTTCTTCCACCGCAACGAAGCAGGTTTTGAGCAGCTTCTTCTGCGCGAATTCCTCCCACGTAGGACCGCTGGTCTCGAAGGAGGCGTGACCGCTGTCTAGCCCCTGCTCATATATCGCGCGGGCCTGCGGATAGTCGGCCTTCGTCATCGGCCGGATACGGAAATCTCGCTGTGCCATGCGCATTATCTTCTCTCATTGCGGAATTGCGCCGCAAAATATGTCTGTGAGCTCGCGCTTTTCTCGCGCTTATCGACGCTTTCTCGCACGCCGCGCTCCCTTTCTTTTCACAGCAGCCCCTGGCCGCTGTCCACGCCGCTGCTGCTTGGCACGGGTTTTCTCTCGGGCCGAACGCTTCTTCTGTTCTCCTGCAGCAGGATCCTGGCGGGTACTGCGCGGGGTGCGGCCGCGGGTGATGCCGATGAACTCTTGGATTTCCTCGCAGTCATCCTCCTTTTTCCATATGACAGCGATCCTAGTCGGATCACCACCACGGAAGTCGCGGTGCGCACAGGATTTGACGTTGAAGGAACGCAGCAGCGGCCGCGGGGCGCGGGCTACGCCCACATTCGCACCGACCACATCGAGGGCCTGTTTCACTGCGGCGACATCCACCACGCCCTGCTCATCTGGGGCGGTGATGGTGATGATCTCCTCGGCGATGTCCTCGGCGTCGAGCTCATCGAGCAGGGTGAGCTCGGAATCCACCGGCACGGCGATGCCGGGCTGCTCCTCGTAGAGGATGACCACGTGGTAGGGGTCGAGACTGGCGGGCGGGGTGGCGTCGACAAGCCGCGCCAGCGCCACGGTGGCTTCGCCGGAGGCGACGTCGGCGAGCGCATCATAGGATTCGAAGGAGCGGAAGCTGATATCGGTGCGCTCCCGCATGCGGGCAAACCATTTTCCGGGGGCGGTGCCCTTCACATACGAGATCACGAGTTCCATGACGATAAATGCTACCGTGAACCCTGTGAACGAAGAATCTGCACGCACCCCGATCCAGCCCTCCGGCACCGCAATGAAACCGGAGACTGCCGCCAAGAAGCTGGGAATCTACTTTCCCGCCTGCCCAGAGGAGTTCCGCACGACCGCGATCACGCACGCGGAGCTGAAGGCCCTGCGCACCAGCCCGCCGGAGTGGCTCAACGAGCTGCGCGAGAAGGGCCCGCACCCGCGCCCAGTGCTCGCGGAGAAGCTCGGCGTCACCATCGCCGCGCTCAAGCGCCATGACATGGACGCGCCGCTGACCACCGCCGAGATCGAGGAACTGCTCTCGACCATGCCCGCGTGGCTGGCCGAGGAGCGCGAGAAATTCCAGGAGAATACGAACTCCTAGCCCCCAAGCACACAACAACCACCATCTCGCTTCGAGATGGTGGTTGCGGCGTTTTCGCGGCCGTTAGGCGAGCTTCCAGTCCTCGAGGCCGTCATAGAGCGGATAGTTCGCGGCCAGGGCATCGACGCGCTGGCGCAGCGCCTGCACATCGGCGTTCTTGCCGGCGGCCAGGGCGCTGCCGATGATATCGGCGACCTCGGTGAAGGCCGCGGCATCGAAGCCGCGGGTGGCCAATGCCGGGGTGCCGATACGCAGACCCGAGGTGACCATCGGCGGGCGCGGATCGAAGGGCACAGCATTGCGGTTGACGGTAATGCCGACCTCATGCAGCAGATCCTCGGCCTCCTGGCCATTGAGCTCGGAATTGCGCAGATCCACCAGCACCAGGTGCACATCGGTGCCGCCGGTGAGCACGTCCACGCCGGCGGCGGCGCAGTCCTCGCCCATCAGGCGCTCGGCCAGGATCTTCGCGCCCTCAATGGTGCGGGCCTGGCGATCCTTGAACTCCTCGGTCTGGGCCACCTTGAAGGTCACGGCCTTCGCGGCGATAGCGTGCATCAGCGGCCCGCCCTGCTGGCCCGGGAAGACAGCGCTGTTGATCTTCTTCGCATAGTCCTGCTTAGCCAGGATCACACCCGAACGCGGCCCGCCTAAGGTCTTGTGCACCGTGGAGGAGACCACATCGGCGTGCGGCACCGGGCTGGGGTGCAGCCCCGCAGCCACCAGGCCGGCGAAGTGCGCCATATCCACCCACAGCTTCGCGCCCACCTCATCGGCGATCTCGCGGAAGGCCTGGAAGTCCTGGTGGCGCGGATAGGCGGACCAGCCACCGATGATCACATCGGGGCGCTCGGCCAGGGCCTGCTCGCGGACCTTATCCATATCCACGCGGAAGGTCTCCGGATCCACCTCATAGGCGGCAACCTCGTAGAGCTTGCCGGAGAAGTTCAACTTCATCCCGTGGGTGAGGTGACCACCGTGGGCCAGAGACAGGCCCATGATTTTATCCCCCGGATTAGCCAAAGCCATGAGCACCGCGGCATTCGCCTGCGCACCCGAGTGCGGCTGCACATTCGCGAACTCGGCACCGAACAGCGCCTTGACGCGCTCCCGCGCCAGGTCCTCGATAATGTCCACGTGCTCGCAGCCGCCATAGTAACGGCGCCCCGGGTAGCCCTCAGCGTACTTATTCGTCAGCACCGAACCCTGCGCCTGCAGCACCGCGCGCGGCACGAAATTCTCCGAGGCGATCATCTCCAAGGTGTCGCGCTGGCGGCCCAGCTCGCCGCCAATCGCGGCAGCAACATCGGGATCGAGCTCGGCAAGTGACTGGTAGCGGATGTCCGGGGTATTTTCGCTCATGAAGGTCCTTCCCTATCACGGTGATCGTGCGGCAGCGGGGTGGCGTCGACAAGCCAGTAGTGCCGCGAGCGTACTTCTAACCGTAGCTAACTCTCGGGGCGAGACTAAAGCCACATACATCTAGTACCCTACTCCGATCACACGCCTAGACAGCGGGGTTGATGTTTTCGCCGCGCCAGCAAGAGGGCACAATAGAGACTATGGTCCGCGCCAACGATTCCAGCCCCTATCTCGACTTCGACCGCAACTCATGGCGCACGCTGCGTAAATCCATGCCGCAGGTGTTGACGGAAAAAGAAGTCATTCAGCTGCGCGGTATCGGCGAATCCATTGACCTGGACGAAGTCGCCGAGGTGTATCTGCCGCTCTCGCGCCTCATCCACCTGCAAGTCGCCGCCCGACAGCGCCTACACCAAGCCACCGCCGAGTTCCTCGACGACCCCTTCACCCGGGTGCCCTATATCATCGGCGTCGCCGGCTCCGTCGCCGTCGGCAAATCCACCACGGCCCGCCTGCTGCAGGTGCTCCTCTCCCGCTGGGACAGCCACCCCCGCGTCGACCTCGTCACCACCGATGGCTTCCTCTACCCCAGCGCCGAACTGCACCGCCGCGGCCTGATGAGCCGCAAAGGATTCCCCGAATCCTATGACCGGCGCGCACTGCTGCGCTTTGTCACCAATGTCAAAGCCGGCAAAGCCCTCGTCCAGGCACCCGTCTACTCCCACACCCTCTACGACCGCATCCCCGAGGAAACCATCGACGTCGAACGCCCCGACATCGTCATCCTCGAAGGACTCAACGTCCTCCAAACCTCCCCGACGCTCATGGTCAGCGACCTCTTCGACTTCTCCGTCTACGTCGACGCCGCCACCGAGCACATCGAAAGCTGGTACATCGAGCGCTTCCTCAAGCTACGGCACTCCGCCTTCCAGCAACCCAACGCCCACTTCTCCCACTACGCCACCCTCGACGACGACTCCGCCCGCGAGGTCGCCCGCGAAATCTGGCAATCCGTGAACCTGCCCAACCTCGTGGAAAACATCCTGCCCACCCGGGTGCGGGCGTCGCTGGTGCTGCGGAAAAATATCGACCACTCCGTGCAGCGGGTGCGGATGCGCAAACTATGACAGCGATCGCGCTTTGAACATGGTTCAGTAGCGGCTGCGGCTCTCGCCGGGTGCTAGTGGGCGCGCAGCCACGCCTCGATCGGGGCGAGCTCGGCGAAATCGATCCGGGAGATATCCTCGCCGTAGCCATCAACAATTGCCTGCTCGGCAACACTCAACGACGGCTTCGCCCGCAGCAGCTTCGTCATCGTCCACATCGTCGCCCGATGCACCCGCGACAGCTCCGAATAGGCCAAACGCCCCGGCAAATAAAAACGCGCAATCTCCGAGCAATTGACGACGCCGCGCAGCTGGTCCTTCTCCCGTGCCTGCGGCAGCGGAGTCATACCCACAGCAACAAACGCCGTCGGAATCCCCTGCTGAGACAGCGACCGGGCACAATCAACGCCACGGAACTGGCCGCCATAATTCGGCGATAAGACCACCACAGGGCCGGAGGGCTCGAGGGGCTGGGAGATGGCGTCGTCAAGCGCCATGCACGGGGCAGCAACACGAGCGGCAAGCTCGCGGGCATAGCGCTCAGTGGAGCCATAGGTGGACGAAAAAACGATCGCAGCCATACTCACTTCCCAAAACGACGCGAACGCGAAGAATACTCACGCAACGCCCGCAAGAAATCGATACGGCGAAAAGCCGGCCAATAGGTATCGGTGAACCAAATCTCCGAATAGGCCGCCTGCCACAACAAAAAGCCCGACAGCCGCTGCTCGCCAGAGGTACGAATCACCAAATCCGGATCCGGCTGCCCCTTGGTGTAGAGATGCGTAGAAATAGCATCCACCGTGACCGCCTCCGCCAAATGCTCACTCGGGGTGCCAGCAGCGAGCTCATCGCGAATCAACGCCTGGACAGCGTCCACAATCTCCTGGCGGCCGCCATAGCCCACCGCCACATTGACCACCACGCCCGTGTGCTCACTCGTGTGCGACTCGGCCTCCCCCAGCGCCGCAGACAGCGAATCCGGCAACAAATCCGTGTGCCCCACCAAACGCACCCGGCAATTAATATCCGGATCCGACAACTCGCGCGCCACATCCGCCAAAATCTCAAAGAGCTGCTCCAGCTCCGAAGAGGAACGCGCCAGATTCTCCGTGCTCAGCAAATACACCGTCACCAAGGTGATGCCGAGCTCATCCGCCCAGCGCACCATCTCAGCAATCTTTTGGGCCCCCACCCGATGGCCATGGCTGACATCAGAAAAACCCGCCTCGCGCGCCCACCGGCGATTACCATCCGCCATGACCGCGATATGCTTCGGCAAACGGGCGCCGCGCAGCTCCTTCGTGATACGCCGAACGTCCCGCTCGAGACGCTTCTCATAGAGCGGGTACAAAACCTTCGGCACAATCCTCACAAACCACTAGCTTATCTCCACTAGACAGCGATCGCGATTTTCCGCGCCCGCTGTCTTCAACAAAAAGCCGCTGCCGTGGGAACACGACAGCGGCGGCGCCCACCGCGGGCCCGGCGATGGTGGGCCGAGAGGTGGGCGTCGATAAGCGAAAAGAAGCTAAAACCAGGTGCGCTTGGCTTGGTCGTAGAGGCCAGCCTCCTTGAGGGCCTTATCGATCGCCTCCGTATCGAACACATCGAGGCCATTGTCCTCAGCGAAACGCTGACGACGGTTCAACCGAGCAATGCGGCGCGACAGGCGCCAGCCAATGAACAGCACCGCCACCAACGACACAACCAGCACAAACAAGCCGATCGGCGAAGCCTTACCGAATTCGGGGCCGAGCGGGCCCTCCAGCTGGTCAGCCTGGGCGAGAATCTCGTACAGCACGTCAGTTAATCCTTATCGATCCCAGCGAACAAATCATCCTCTGGTAGTTCAGTCTTCACCCTCGTACGGGCCAATTCAAATTCCTCCGTGGGCCACAACTCGCGCTGCAACTCCACCGGAGTCGCAAAGAACGTACCCGCCGGATCAATCTGCGTCGCATGCGCGCGCAACGCATCATCACGGCGCTCAAAATACTCCGCAGCATGCACCTGCGTCGTTACTCGGGCCAGCGTATCGCCCTTATCCGAACGCAAACGCTCCAAAAAACCACCATACGGCGACGGGCGGCCCTCCGCGACCAGACGATCATGGAACATCTGCAAACGCTGGCGGATAAAGCCGTGGGTGTAATACAGCTTCAGCGGCGTCCAGGGCTGACCCACCTCCGGATAAAAGTTCTCATCACTAGACAGCGCCCACGCTTTCATCGACACCTCGTGCACCTTCAGGTGATCCGGGTGGGGGTAGCCGCCATTCTCGTCATAAGTAATGATCACGTGCGGCTTGAAATCACGCACCACGCGCACCACCTCGCGGGTGACCTCATCGCTGTCTGCGAGAGCGAAGCAGCCCTCCGGCAATGGCGGCAAAGGATCGCCCTCCGGCAAACCCGAATCCTCATAACCCAACCAGATATTAGAGGTGCCGAGCGCACGCATCGCCGCCGCCATCTCCTCGCGACGCACCTCCGCGATGTTCTCCAGCACGCCAGAGCGGTCCATATTCGGGTTCAAAATACTACCGCGCTCACCGCCAGTGCAGGTCAACACCAGCACATCCGCGCCCTCATCCACATAACGAGCCATCGTGGCCGCGCCCTTACTCGACTCATCATCTGGGTGGGCATGGATAGCCAGAAGGCGCAAACCCTCCTTGGGGCGAGGCCGCTGAGCAGCGCCAGCACGATCCGTGCCCGGCTCAGATACAGCATCCGAAGGAATAGTCACGTGACAGTCACTCCCATAAACGTTGAGAAAATAAAATTCATTCGCCTGCGCGAAGGCACAAGCATCCCACCATCGTAATAGCTGAAGCCAACAAGCTAGAATGACAGCGATCAACATTTTGATATCGAAGGCCTCGACACCCCAGAAAGCACGCCATGCCCAGCCCCACGTCGCAGTCGCGTAACCAGAGCACAGAGCCCACCGCCACCTATGACAGCAATCGCGGAACGATCTCCGGAAAGATCATCGCTGTCGGCGCTGTCATCTTCGCCATCGTGACTGTCATCGTGATCGTGCAATACTCCCAAAAACTGCAGGCGGGAAGCGTCGACGGGCAAGTCACCAAGTTTGAACGGGTCGAGGACAACATGATTGCAGCGACGGTGGATATCACGCGAGATGACGTCGATAAGCCTGCATACTGCATAGTGACAGCGATGAACTACGACGCCGTGGAAGTGGGGCGGCGCGAAATCTACATCCCCAGCGGCGGCGAGCACACCACCCGGCACAACACCACAATCACCACCCGCGACATTCCCGTGGTCGCCGACTTCTACGGATGCTCCAACACCATCCCTGACTACCTCAAAGGCGAAGACTAGGCCGTCTGATACTATGGCGACCTAGAATTTCTCGCTGACAGCGATGCACCCAACCCACCACCCAACGACGGGAAGGTATAAAGGCTAACTATGTCTGACGCCCGAAAGCAGTACATCACCCCGGAGACCAAGGCCAAGCTCGAAGCCGAGCTCAACGAGCTCATCGCGCACCGCCCCGTCGTCGCCGCCGAAATCAACGAGCGCCGCGAAGAAGGCGACCTCAAGGAAAACGCAGGCTACGACGCCGCCCGCGAGATGCAGGACCAAGAAGAAGCCCGCATCAAGCAAATCTCCGAAATCCTCGCCAACGCCACCACCGAGCGCTCCGCCGTCGAAGAAGGCGTCGCCAACGTCGGCTCCGTCGTACACGTCTACTACAACGGCGACGAAAACGACAAAGAAACCTTCCTCATCGGCACCCGCGCCGCCGCCAGCGAAAACCCGGACCTCGAAACCTACTCCGAGCAGTCCCCCCTCGGCGCCGCAGTCCTCGGCGCCACCGAAGGCGAAACCCGGGAATACACCGCGCCCTCCGGCGTGAGCATCAGCGTTACCGTGATCTCCGCGGAGCCCTACAACTCCGAGAAGTACGCCACCCTGCGCAACCAACGCTGACAGCGATCCACTTTTCATGCGTTCAACGATCCTCGCGATCGCAGTGACCTGCACTGCGGTCGCGCTTTCGGCTTGCACGCCTAGTCTCGAGCAGGACTCACCACATAAAATCGCCACTCCAGACAGCGATGCGATTCCGGTGAACCTGCCGCGCTATATCGACTGCGTCTCCACCCCGGAAATACGGCCCGAGCGGATTTCTCTCAACTGCGCTACAGACAGCGACTACGTAGACGACATCACGTGGGACGAATGGCTCATTGATGGCGCCACCGGGACCGCGAGACTGCATACCGCATCGCTGTCTAGTAAGAAGAAGCGCGCTGAGTCCGCCTCTAAGCAACGCGAGCGCACCCGGGACTCCGCTGATCGCTCAAAAAAGGAAGAAAAGCGCGTCGCTGTCACTCTCGGCGATCCCGTGCACACGCCTTTTGGGCTCGCTTTTACGTCGCTGTCTATCGATGGCAAGGAGCAATCGCCCTAAGGGCGTATCCGCCACGACTTCTAGCCTGGTCACCTCTTCTGGTGGCCAGGCTTAAGTCGTGTGCCGGCGGGGTCTAGCGCTGTGTGGAGCTCGGCGCTAGGGGTCGTCTCGTGTCGGTGGGGCGCTATCGGGCCAGTGTTGGCGGCGGATTTTTGCCGCGGCTGATTGTTGGGAGAAGGTGCTTCGGTTGAAGCGTTTCTCTGGGTAGGGTTCTTCTGGTGTGGCGGCTTTGGTGTGATAGACGATGCCGCTGTCGGGATCTCGTTCAGCGTGATATTTGTGCGGATGGATGCCGCTGTCATCTGTGTCCGAGTGGTGTTGCGGGCACATGAGTGTGAGGTTGTCTAGGTCGGTGGGCCCGCCCCGTGAGAACGGGTCGATGTGGTGGACGTGGCAGGCCGTGACCGGCTGGTTGCATCCGGGGTGGGAGCACACCAGCTCGGTGGCGAAAAGGGCGATGCGTTGGGCGACATCGGCGAAGCGTTTTTCGGTGCGCAGGGCTTTGATTTGCCCGGAGGTGGCGTCGTGAAGCGCGACGTGCCCAGTGGTGTCGATGCCGAGGAAGCTCAAGTCTAGGGCCGAGAGTTGGATACCGCAGGTGGTATGGAAGAGGGCGTTAGCGCCGGCGCGCGGTGGGAGTTCGAGGTCCTTGGCAGACAGCGATACGAGAACGTGGGCCAGCGGGTGTTTCGGTTCCTGGGGTGACGCGGGGCGACCGAGGATGGCGAAGAGGGCGTCGGCGAGGCGTTGGCGCTTGGTGCGATGGCAGGTGGTGTCGGTGCGGAGGGGTCGCGCGGTGGATTGGGCGACATCGAGTTGGGTTTTGAGCATGGCCAGGGCATAAGGCGGGATGTAGCCGCCGATGCGGGCCCCGCCATCGCTGTCTTGGGGACCGATGAAGAAACCGCGGTTGCGGTGGGCGCGCAGGGTGTCGCGGGGGAGCTCGTCGTTGCGTTCGTTGACGAGGCTCATCACGAAGGCCTTGAGATCTTCGACGCTGCAGTGCGCGGCGCGCTCGACTGCGCGGAGGCGGATCGCTTCCCGCGGGATCGCGGCCTTGGATCGCAAGCATTTCAGGCCGCGCTCGATGGTGAGGCGCTGCTCGGCGGTGAGGCCTTGGCGGTTGGCGAGGTCCCGGGCGCGGGCGCGGATGCGTTCTGCTTCTTCCCGCCGCCTAGTGACAGCGATGCGGTTTTCATCTGTACTTGCGGGCTCGTCGATAACGCTGTCATACCAGCCGCGGCCCTGGGCTCGTAAGTCCTTTGCTTTGGCTTTGGACCAGCCATAGGACTCAGTGAGGTACAGGGTGGATTTGTTCGAGCCGCAGAGCTCGGTGGTGCTGCAGGTATCGGCGGCGCGGGCGAGTTGGAGCTCGAAACGGGCGAGGGCCGTGAGCACGGACTTGAGGCGATCACGGTGTTGGTGAATCGCGGCGAGATCGATGTCGCCGGATTCAAGGCTCGCAGAGTGGTGTTCGAGCCATTGCGCAGCGCTGTCTAGTGCGTGCTGATCCCCCGAGTACATTGATTTTCCCCCGAATAAAACGTACTTCTGTTCATCCAGCACCCACTCTAACCCCTCCCCTGCCCGTTGCGCTCGCTGAAAGTGCACGTCTTGGCGTGCATTGTTGGCGTGCGATCCTTGCTCTGATGGGTTATGGGGGCTTTTTGGGGCCGCGAAATCTGCTGCCGCCGGGTCGCGCCCCGCCGCCGAGCCGCCCAGCCCCACAAACCCAGCCCCACAAAACCAGCCCCACAACCCCACACCCAACCACCCACGCCCCTCCACTAAGGCACGAAAAAACCCACACATGACGTCGCCGCCATGTGTGGGTTGTGTCTGCCCTAGTTCCGGAAGTAGGACAGCAGGCGCAGGATCTCGGTGTAGAGCCACACGAGGGTAACGGCGAGTCCGAGTGCGACGCCCCAGGCCATCTTGGCGGGTGCGCCTTGGCGCACGAGCTGGTCGGCCATGTTGAAGTCGTTGAGGAAGGAGAAGGCGGCGAGCCCGATGCACACGAGGGAGAAGATGATGGCGAGCGGGCCACCGTCGGTGAGCGGGTTGTTGCCGGTGAACATGTAGAGCAGCATGTTGCCGATGGCCAGCACGACGACGCCGATGAGGGCGCCGGTCATGATGCGCTGGAACTTCGGGGTGACCTTCACGGCGCCGGTCTTGTACACGTAGAGCATGCCGATGAACACGCCGACGGTGCCGATGACGGCTTGGCCGATCATCACGGCGGCGTTGGTGTCGGCGACCACCATGTTGGTGAACATGAAGGAGATGCCGCCGACGAAGAGGCCTTCGAAGGCTGCGTAGGTCAGGGTGATGGGGGCGGAGCCGTACTTCTTGCCGAAGGCGGAGATCAGCACGGTGATGAGGCCGCCGATGGCGCCGATGCCGGCGAGCATCATGGCGAGGCCCGGATTAGCAACACCGATCGCATAGGTGATGATGGCGCCGACGATGATCACGCCGAGGGTGATGCCGGTTTTAGCGATCACGTCGTCGACGGTCATGGGGCGCTCAGCGCCTTGGGCGCTGGCTTGGTTGAAGCTGGGGTCTTGGTAGTAGCCCTGCATGGCGGCTTGCTGTGCCGCCTGCTGGCCGCGATAGCCCTGCCCATAGGGGTCGTTCTGATAACCGGGGGCTTGGCCGCCTCGCTGTCCCGATTGGGTGAGAGAGCTAAATACTGGATTGCTGCTACGCACTAGTTTGCCCGTGTCCTTTCATGGCTTTCATAGCTTCGTTTATCTGCGATTGTTGTGTCACGTTATCGCGCTTACGTCCTATTCAACGTTTCCGCCCCCGTGTTAGTTCCCTCGGGTCCTACTTTCCTTCTCCGACCCGCGGGCAGGGCAAATTCGCTCGCTGTGCGCGCGATGTTTTACACTGGTTCGAGCGCGCGCAGCGCGTGATCCCCCTATAGCCCAATTGGCAGAGGCGGTGGACTTAAAATCCATTCAGTGTCGGTTCGAGTCCGACTGGGGGGACGTTTTTCTGCCTTCGCTCTTTTGCGCTTATCGACGCCATCTCGCCGCCGCTTCAGCGCTTCTTTATTCGATCTCCCCGCGCTGCCGCGCGAGCTCATTGATGATCCCGTCGAGGATGTCTTTTTCGGAAATCATGATCTCGTGGACCTCTGTTTCCTCTTCGATCATGGTGGTGATGCCGTCGACGACCATCGCCCCACCGGAGATGACATCGGCGCGGCCTTCGTGGATCACGGGGTGGGCGGCGCGCTGGGTGGAGGTTTGTGCCAGTAGGTCGCCACAGAGCACGCGGAGGGCGTCGAAACGCAGCGTGCTGCCGTGGATCGCGGTGGCTTCATAGGCTTCGAGTCCTTGGGCGAGCGCGGAGAGCGTGGTGAAGGTGCCGGCGCAGCCGACGAAGGTGGCGGCCTCGCTAATGGGCACGATGGCGCGTACTTCGCTGAGGCGTTCGCGCACGTAGTCGGCGGCGATGTCGATTTCGGTGCTGGTGGGCGGGTCGGAGCGCATGATGCGCTCGGTCAGGCGCACGCAGCCCATCTGGCTGGAGTGGGAGCCGAGGATCTCGCCGTCGCTGGTGCCCACCACGAATTCTGTGGAGCCGCCACCGAGGTCGATCACGCAGTAGGGCCCTGGGAGTTCTGTGAGGTCGCTGACTGCGCCGCTGAAGGAGAGTTGGGCTTCTTCTTCGCCGCTGATTACTTCGGCACCGCGGTTGGGTGCCACCTGGTTGAGCAGCTTGCTGGTCATGGTGAAAAACTCATTGCGGTTGCCGGCGTCACGGGTGGCGGAGGTGGCCACCATGCGTACGGCTTCGACGCGCTCGATCTTCATGATGTCCACGTAGCGCTCGAGCACGGTGCGGGTGCGTTCGAGCGCCTCGGGGTCGAATTCCCCGGTGGCGTCGACGCCCTGGCCGAGGCGCACGATTTCCATGCCGCGGTAGATGTCGCGGACGTTGCCATCGCGGACTTCGGAGATGAGCAGGCGCAGGGAGTTGGTTCCGCAATCGACGGCGGCGAGGCGGGTCATGTTATTTCACCTCGGCGTTGGAGAAGTCGAATTGCTCGAGGTCGATGCCGAGCTCGGCGCAGGTGGGCCAGTCGGCGGGGATGGCGGTGCCGCGCAGCTTGCCGTGATCGGCGGCGATCGCCACGGCCTCGGTGCCGAGGCGCACCCGGTCGGGTCCTTCTGACAGCGCATAGGCGATGAGCACGTGGACGCACTTGACGCGATCGGGCATGCCGCCGCCGGAGAAGTCGGTGCCGAGGTCCTCGATGGCGTTGCGCTTGGCGAGATAAAACTCGTGGGCGCGGCGATAGTCCTCCGCAAGGTCGGCGTCGCTGTCGAGCCGCGCGGTCATCCATTTCATCACGTGCGCCACCTCGAGCCGCGAGGCCTCCGCGGTCAGCCGCGGATCGGTGAGGTAGTACAGGGTGGGAAAGGGCGTGCCGTCTTCGAGTCGCGGCGCGGTTTCGATGGCCCCGGGGGCGCCATCGGGGCAGCGGTAGGAGACGGCGCGCACGCCGCGGGGGCGGCGGCCAAGCTGGGTCTGGATCTCGTCTAGATCTGCATCGCGTACGCTCATGCGCTCTAGTGTCTCACGATCCAGGGCGCGGAGTTAATTCTGTGGCGGCGCTGCGGGCTCGGCGTCGGCGGGCTGCGGCTGCTGCTGCGGTTCGAGGGGTTCGAGCGGCAAATTGGAGATATCGGGTTCGTCCCCACGATCGCTGTCTACGTCGTGATTGAGCTCCACGAGTGTGGCGCGGGGGTCGGTGACGCTGTGCCATAGGTCGGTGTACCAGGTGTGGTTCTCGGCCTGCTCCTCGGCGCTTGTCGACGTCACCCCGTCGCTGGGTGTGATGGAGGGATCGAGAATACGGAAGGGTGTTTCCCCTTCTGGGATGGCGCCAAGGCGGCGGCGAATCTGCTCGTCTTGGTAGGCCGGAGAGTTGTTTTTCTCCAATTCGTCGAGCAGGCGCTCCTTTTCGGCTTGTTTGGCCGCGATGGAGGAGTTGAGGTTGGAGATATCGGAGCGCTGGTCAAAGTAGGTGCGTAGCGGCAGCACGATGAGCCAGAGCGCGAGCAGCAGGGCGACGACGAGAACGACAATCCCCACAGGGCTCATGCCCCGGGTCATCGAGGTGCGGGGCAGGCTGGCGCTGCGCGTGGGGGTGGCGAAATGCGCCTTGTTTTTCACCGGTACCGATCGCGGGGTGTCTCCTGTGGCCATAATGTGCCTAAGTTTAGCCCCACACAGCACAGCGCGCCCCACGCGACACCCAGTGTGGGTGCCGGCCGTGGGGCGCGGTGGTGAGCAGCGCGGGTAAGCGCGCGCTCTTTAGGCGTTTAGGCCTGGAAGCGCGGGAAGGCGTTGGCGCCGGCATAGACAGCGGCGTCGCCGAGGATCTGCTCGATGCGCAGCAGCTGGTTGTACTTGGCAACGCGCTCGGAGCGGGCCGGGGCGCCGGTCTTGATCTGACCGCAGTTGAGGCCCACAGCCAGATCGGCGATGGTAACGTCCTCGGTCTCACCGGAGCGGTGGGACATCATGCAGCGGTAGCCATTGCGGTGGGCCAGCTCGACAGCGTCGAAGGTCTCGGTGAGGGTACCGATCTGGTTCACCTTCACCAGCAGCGCGTTGGCGGCCTTCTTGTCGATGCCCTCCTGCAGGCGCTGCGGGTTGGTGACGAAGAAGTCGTCGCCGACGATCTGGACCTTCTCGCCGATGGTGGCGGTGAGGTTGGTGTAGCCCTCCCAGTCGTCTTCCTGCAGCGGGTCCTCGATGGAGACGATCGGGTACTGCCCGATGAGCTCCTCGTAGACCTTGGCCATCTCCTCGGCGGTGTGCTCGCCGCCCTCGAAGTGGTACTTGCCATCCTTGAAGAACTCGGAGGAGGCAACGTCCAGTGCCAGGGCAACGTCCTTGCCCGGGGTGAAGCCGGCCTTCTCGATGGCCTCGACGATGAGGTCGAGGGCAGCCTTGGTGGAGTCGACGGAAGGAGCGAAGCCGCCCTCATCGCCCAGGCCGGTGGACAGGCCCTTGTCCTTAATAACCTTCTTCAGGGTGTGGTAGACCTCGGCGCCGACGCGCAGGGCCTCGGAGAAGGTCTCGGCACCGATCGGAGCGATCATGAACTCCTGGACGTCCACGCCGGAGTCGGCGTGCGCGCCACCGTTGAGGATGTTCATCATCGGCACGGGCAGAACGTGGGCGTTCGGGCCGCCGACGTAGCGGAACAGCTCCAGCAGGGAGGAGTCAGCGGCAGCCTTAGCCACAGCCATGGACACGCCCAGGATGGCGTTGGCGCCCAGGCGGGACTTGTTGTCGGTGCCGTCGAGCTCGATGAGGGTCTGGTCGATCAGGCGCTGGTCATCGGCCTCGAGGCCAGCGAGAGCGTCAGCGATTTCCTCGTTGACGTTCTCCACTGCCTTCTGCACACCCTTGCCCAGGTAGCGGTCGCCGCCATCGCGCAGCTCGTGTGCCTCGTGCACACCGGTGGATGCACCCGAGGGCACATCGGCGCGACCGTGCGAGCCATCATCCAAGATGACCTCGCACTCAATGGTGGGGTTACCGCGGGAATCAAGGATCTCGCGTGCAAATACGTGCATAATCTCAGCCACTATGGCCTCCTAAGCCGTTAGACAGATTGCTGGGGTGTGGAAATGCGTGTGCGATCTTTCCACCAACATGCCCGATTCTAGCGCATTTTTGCGACATACGGACTCAAAACCACATGTTTGATGTCCGATAGCCAACATTTCTGCAGGATAGGCTGCGAGATGGTTGCGAAAGTCACGCTTCACCGCTCAATTGTGGCACGAAATGCGCGCCCCTGCCGTCGCAGGCGGCAATGTGGGAACAAACTCACACCGCTAGAGCGCCGGCTGCCCCAAGGCATAGGAGGCGGCGGCATCGCGCACCCGCACCAGATAGTCATTGGACATGTTGTAGGAGCGGATGGCATCGACCCAGCCCTCTGGGGTGGCCAGATCGCGGCCATTCGAGCAGAGCAGGGTGGCCGAACCGAGCGCGGCGTCGTCGATCTGATGCGGATCCGCTACCCCATCACCATTGGCGTCGCGCCCATAGCGGCCCCAGGACTCGGGAATGAATTGCATCGGGCCCACGGCGCGATCCCACTGGGTATCGCCGTCGAGCTCGCCATTATCGGTATCGGGAATCTCGGCAAACCCGGGCGAACCATCGAGCGGCACGCCAATGATCGGCGGGGAGACCACCCCATCATCGCCGATACTGGAGCCGCCGAAAACCTTGCCGGAATAGGTGCCGTGGCGGGTCTCCACAAAGCCGATGCCGGCGAGGGTATTCCACTTCAGGTGGCACTCCGGCCAGGAGGCGGCAGCGATGAGCTCCGCATTCGCATAGGCGCGCAGCGCCGGGGCGGGAATGGACATCTCCGCGGCCAAAGGATCGGCCCAGTAGCCGAGCTTGTCGGAGGTGCGCCCGGCGTCATCGACATTGATGGCCGGCACCTCCGCCCCGGCGGCCGGCGGGACGTTATCGGGCACGGGCCGCAACTGGCGGATGGGGCTGGCACCCTCCAAGAGCGAGAGCGCCCACCCCACCACGGCGATCACCATAATGATCGCCAAAACCGTGCTGCAGCCGCAGCCGAGCGCGCGTCGTCCTCCAGTAGCCATGGACGTTTAATATACAGAATCGCCCCGCTCGCGGCGCTGCTCTGTCTGCTTGCCCTTCTCCCACAAGTTCTTCTGTTCCTCCACGGCCACGATCTCGGTGGTGCCATCGAAGAGATACGGCGCGCGCACCTGCAGTTTCTCCACAAAGGCCTGGGCTACCTCCACCATGGAAAAATCCCCGCGACGCCGCGCCAGCTCGGCGTGGAATAGCACTTGGAGATAGACATCGGCGAGTTCTTTCTTTAACTCCTCCGCGCTGGCCTCGCCGCGCTCCCAGGCGACGACGGCGGCGATGAACTCCTCGCTTTCCTCCCGCAGATACGGCACCAATGAGCTATGGCTTTGGCTGCGCTCCCACTCTCCAATATCGAGCGCCCGCTCCATCACGGCCATGGCGTGTGTGCTGGAGCTGGCGCAGATCCGCACCGGCGCCTCCGCTGCGGGCTCCGCGCCGAGGGCACAGAGCTGGGAGCGAACGCTGCTGGGCAGGTCTGCGTCGATAAGCACCGGCCCAGTCAGGTCTGCGATGTGCTCCAGCGGTACAGCAAAACCATTATCGGCATCGAGAACAATAGTGCGCATGGCCTCACCGTACCGCGTTACCCCCAGACGGAAGGCCGATGCTGTCAGTTTTCCCGCAGCGTGTTTTAGGGTATGTGGGTGAGCACTACATCTCAGCCCGTGGTTGCGGGCACGAACTCTCATCGGCCGACCGTGCGCGTGTGGACGCTCGTGTCGCTTATTATCGGCTCCACGATCGGAACCGGCATCTTTGCCCTGCCGCAAAATGCGGGTTCTGTCGCAGGTCCCGGCGCGATGCTCATCGGCTGGGCCATTGCGGGCGTAGGCATGCTCTCGATTGCCTTCGTGTTCCACATTCTGGCGGTGCGCAAACCCCATCTCGATTCGGGCGTGTATTCCTATGTGCGCGCCGGCCTCGGCGATTTCGTGGGCTTCGCCTCGGCGTGGGGCTATTGGCTTGGCTCCGTGATCGCCCAGGTGGGCTATGCCACCTTGTTCTTCTCCACGATCGGCCATTATGTGCCGCTCTTTAATGATGAGCACCGCTGGATTCAGGCGGTGGCCGTCTCGCTGATGACCTGGGTGATCTATTTCGCGCTCACCCGCGGTATTCGCCAGGCAGCGGTGCTGAATATGGTGACGACGGTGGCGAAATTGCTGCCGATTGCCGCCTTCATTCTGCTGGTGGCGTTTCTCGGCTTTAGCTGGGATACCTTCACCCTGGATGTGTGGGCGCGCGAGGGCTCGGTGGGCTCGACGATGGATCAGGTCAAGGGCATCATGCTCTTTACCGTGTGGGCCTTCATCGGTGTTGAGGGCGCCAGCGTCTATTCCAAGCAGGCCCGCACCCGCTCCGATGTGGGCAAAGCCACCGTCTTTGGCTTCTTCACCGTGCTCGCCCTGCTGGTGACCGTGGCCACCCTCTCCTATGGTGTGCTCACCCAAGAGGAATTGGCGGCGCTGCCGGATAACTCCATGGCCAGCGTGCTGGAGGCCGTGGTGGGCCCGTGGGGCGGAGCGCTCATCTCGCTGGGCCTGTGCCTATCGGTGCTGGGCGCCTATGTGTCCTGGCAGATGCTCTGCGCCGAGCCGATCGCGCTCATGGCCACGGACGGGCTGCTGCCGAAGAAATTGGGTGCTGTCAACGATCAGGGTGCCACGGTGTGGGCGCAGCTGGTGTCCACCGTGGTGATTCAGATCTCGGTGATCATTTTCTTTGTCAATGAGACCACCTATGTCTCCATGGTGCAGCTGGCCACCATGATGTACATGCTGCCCTATGTGTTCTCGGCTATCTATTTGCTGCTGCTGACCACTCGCGGCCGCGGTGTGGCCCACCCGCAGGCCGGGATTCGCTTCGACGATTCCGGCCCGGAGATCTCCGCGCGGACCAATGGGAAGCATCGCCTCGTGGCGCTGATCGCCACCGTGTATTCGCTGTGGCTGTTCTATGCCGCCGATGTCACCTATGTGCTCTTTGGCGCGCTGCTCGTCATTCCTGGGCTGGTGCCCTATGTGTGGACCCGCAAAGCCACCGGCGATCGGGTGTTCAACCCGGTGGAATGGGTGATTGTGGCGCTCGTTCTCATCGGTGGCGGATTCGCCATCTACGGGCTGTCCACTGGCAGCCTCTCGCTCTAGCGGCTGCCCCGCCGCGCTTATCGACGCCTCCCCGCAGGAACACATATCCCGCCGGGAGGCGTTAGTCTTCGTGCCGGTACAGCGGCGCTGTGGCTTAGCGCAAGCGGTATTTCCGCCGCCTGGCTTCGCGCTTATCTTCCATATCCATCTGCTCATTAATCTCGGCGGCGGTGCGCTTGCCGCGCCGACCCGCCCGACGCCGCCGCGTCCCGGCAGCAGGGCCGCTGCTGCTCGTGGCACGGCCGCCGTCTGCGGTGGAGCTGCTCACCACCGGGGCGACGGTCTCCATGGCGGATTCCACGCCGGTGCTCACATTCACCCGATCCAGCTGGAACATGGTGGACAAAAAGTCCGCCACCCATTGCACGAGTTCGACATCGCGCAGCTGCGGATCGGTGATGGTGCGCCCCGCCTTGGGCAGCGGCACCATCACGGCCTTGGCGGCGGCGCGATAGGTGGAGCCACCATAGAGGCGCTTGAGCCGCACCTGCTGGGAGTCTTTGAGCTCCACGGGGTGGATCTTGATGCGATTGCCCTGGACCACGATATCGGCCACCTGCGCGCGGGCGGCCACCCGGCGCAGCCGCGCCATGGTGAGCAGGCGCTGGACCTCCACCGGCGGCTGGCCGAAGCGATCGCTCATATCGTCTACGGCGCGGCTCAGCTCCGCCTCGGTGTGTGCGGCGGCAAGAGTGCGATACATATCGAGGCGCAGCCGCTCGGAGTTGATATAGCTATCGGGGATGTGGGCATCCACCGGCAGGTCGATGCGGATTTCGGTGGATTCCTTCTCGGTGGCATCCAGCGGCTGGCCGGAGGCGAGAGCGCGGAAGGTCTCCACGGCCTCGCCCACCAGCCGCATATACAGATCGAAGCCCACCCCGGCGATATGCCCGGATTGTTCGGCGCCGAGGACATTGCCCGCGCCGCGCATCTCTAGGTCCTTCATCGCCACGGCCATGCCCGCGCCCAGATCATTGTTGTGGGCGATAGTCGAGAGCCGGTCATAGGCGACCTCGGAGAGCAGCACTCCCTTGGGATAGAGGAAGTAGGCATAGCCGCGCTCCCGGGAGCGGCCCACGCGCCCGCGCAGCTGATGCAGCTGGGACAGGCCCATATGGTGGGCGTTTTCCACGATGAGGGTATTGGCATTGGCGATATCCAGGCCGGTTTCCACGATCGTGGTGCACACCAGCACGTCATAGTCGCGATTCCAGAAGCCCTGCACGGTTTGTTCCAGCAGCTGCTCGCTCATCTGGCCATGGGCCACCACGATGCGGGCTTCGGGCACGAGATCACGCAGCTCGCTGGCGCGCTTATCAATGTCTTTGACCTTGTTGTGCACGAAGAACACCTGCCCATCGCGCAGGATTTCGCGCCGAATCGCCGCCGCGATCTGCTTGTCCTCGGCCGCGCCCACATAGGTCAAAACTGGGTGGCGATCCTCCGGCGGAGTCAGGATGGTGGACATCTCCCTGATACCGGCCATGGACATCTCCAAGGTGCGCGGAATCGGGGTGGCAGACATGGTGAGCACGTCCACGTGGGTGCGCAGGCCCTTGATGTGTTCCTTGTGCTCCACACCGAAGCGCTGTTCCTCGTCCACGATCACCAGCCCGAGGTTCTTCCAGGTCACACCGGTCTGCAGCAGGCGGTGGGTGCCGATGACCACATCCACCTCGCCGCTGGCCAAGCCGCTGATGATCTCCTTCGCCTCCGCGGTGGAGGTAAAGCGGGAGAGCCCACGGATGGTCACGGGAAAGCCCGCCATGCGTTCTTCGAAGGTGGATAGATGCTGCTGCGCCAGCAGCGTGGTGGGCACCAGCAACGCCACCTGCTTGCCATCTTGCACGGCCTTGAAGGCGGCGCGCACCGCCACCTCGGTTTTGCCATAGCCCACATCGCCGACGACCACACGGTCCATCGGCACCGGCTTTTCCATGTCCTCCTTCACCGCCTGGATCGCCAGCATCTGGTCCTCGGTTTCGACGAAGGGGAAGTTATCCTCCATTTCCTTTTGCCAGGGCGAATCCGGGGCGAAGGCATAGCCGGGCGCGGCCTGGCGCTTGGCATAGAGCTCGATGAGTTCGCCGGCGATCTCGCGCACCGCGGCGCGCGCCTTGCGCTTGGTGTTCTTCCAATCCGAGCCGCCCATCTTCGACAGCGTCGGGGTCTCCCCGCCCACATACTTGCTCAGCAGGTCGATGGAGTCCATGGGCACATAGAGCTTATCGGCCGGCGCACCCCGCTTGGAGGAGGCGTATTCCAGCACCACATACTCGCGCCGCGAGGTGCCATCGCCGGTGGTGATGGTGCGCTCGGTCATCTCCACAAAGCGGCCGATGCCATGGGTGTCATGCACCACATAGTCGCCCTTTTTCAGCGCCAGCGGATCCACCCTATTGCGCTTTTTCGCTGGACGACGCTTCGCTCCCGCAATATCGCCCACGCGGTTACCGGTGAGATCGGTCTCCGTGATCACCACCAGATTCGGGCCGTCAAAGACCACACCGTTATGGGCGAAGGCCTGATAGAGCGTCACCTCGCCAGCACTCGGCTGCCAGCCGGGGGTGGCCACGGTGGTGGCGATTCCCTGCTCCTTAAACCGCTCCCGCATGCGCTTAATCGCCCCCTTGGCCGGGGCAATATAGGCGACCTTACCGCCGGCGAGGGTATGCGCCAGCAGCTCTTTCATCATGGACTCAATCTCTTTGAGATCACCCCGCGGCTGCGGCGGCAGCGACAACTCCAAGGGTAGGGTGAGATCCTCGCTGGCCTCGAGAATACCCGGTTCCGCCGCGGTCCAGTGCGGCTGAGACTGGGCGAGCATGGCGTCGTGAAGCGCCTCGATGCCCACATAGGAGCCGGCCGAAAGGTCTAGATCGGCGCTGGCCACCGGTGCCGTGCCGCCCATCGCGGCCACCTCCCAGCCGGCGGCCAAAAACTCCTCATCCGTGGCGATGAGATCGCTGATGCGGGCCATGATCTTCTGCGGCGCCAGCTCCAGCACATGCCAGCCACTGCCCAAGATCTGCGGCAGCGGCACCAGCTCATGCGGGCTGAGCACCGGCAGCAGCGCCTCCATGCCATCGGCGTAGGTGTGGGTAGAGATCTTATCCAGCAGCTCGCCGAGGGCCGGGTGATGCGCATAGGTGCGCGCCAACTCGCGGGCGCGGCCAGCCACCGCATCGTCGATGAGCAGCGTGCGTGCGGGATAAATCGAGAGCTGCTCGAGCACGCGGTCGGCAATGGCGCGCTGATCCGCCACCGCGAACTCACGCATCTCGCTGACCTCATCGCCCCAGAACTCGATGCGCACCGCCTGATCGGCCGTGGTGGGAAAGACATCGATAATCCCGCCGCGGGTAGCGAACTCGCCGCGGCGAGAGACCATATCCACATGGGAGTAGCCGAAAAACACCAGCTGGCTGCGCAGCTGCTCAAAATCGCATTCCGTATCCGTCTGCAGGCGAATCGACTGCTGCTCGGTATTCAGCACCGGCTGGCAATAGCTGCGCGCCGGGGTGACCACCACGCGATAATCCTGCAGGGTGTCTAGGGTCTGGGCGCGGCGGCCCACGATGTCCATCCCGGGGCTCAAGCGTTCATGCGGCAGCGTCTCCCAGGAGGGCAAAAAGGCCACCTTCTCCCCCAGCATGGCCTTTAACTCTGCGGTGAGATCCTCGGCTTCGCGGCCATTGGCGGTGACCACCAATAGCCGTGCTTTTTGCGCCAAGGCCGCAATCGTCCACGGCCGGGCCTGATCAACGAGCGAGAGATGCAGGCGCGGATCGCCCACGTGGGTGAGCAACCCAGCGAACTTCTTATCCTCTGCGGCCGTGCGGGCCAGGCCGCTGAGCATGGGGGTGGATGATGCGGACGCCTCGTGAGTCACGGCTGGGCGATGCCTTCCTAAAAAAAACGGTGGATGAATACTACACAGCGCGGTCGCCGACGAGCCCCGCCGTAAGCACGGCAGGCCAGTCCCCTGCGCTGCCGTGCACCTTACCGCGCTGATACTACTCGTGGGCGAGGTGTGGGCAGCAGCAGAGCCGGCGCGATAGCACGCCGGTAGCAGGGGTATCAGGTATCGGGCTAGTCCGCAGCCGGGGTGGAGTCTGCTGCAGAGTCCCCGCCTGCCGGCTTCGGGGCGCTCTCGCCCTGGGCGGTGCGGCGGCTATGGGCGCGCTGCAGGGCCTCGGGGGTTTCGGTGGGCTGATAGTACTTGGCGTTTTCGCCGACCGTCTTCAGCTCCGGATCGCGCAGGCTGGGATCAGCCACCATGCCGGCCAGGCCATTCCAGCAGAGATTAACGATATGCGCGGCCACCACTTCCTTGCTGGGCTCGCGCACATCCAGCCACCACTGCGCCGTGGAGGAGGCCATGCCCACCAGCGCCTGGCCATAGAGCACCGCCACATCGGGGTTGAGCCCCGACTTTTCGAAAGCGCCGGCCAGAATATAGGAGACTTTGCCCACGGTGTCATTGAGCAGCGTGGAATAGGTGTTGTGCTGCTCGGGGTCCACATCGCGGGTAAGGATGGTGAACTCATCGGTGTGGTCTTCCACAAAAGACAGGAAGGCCATCACCGCGGACTCCACCCGACGGCGGTAGCCGGAACAGTTCAGGGCATTTTCAATCACCGAGCGCATCAGCTGCGTATCGCGGTCCACAACCTCGGCATAGAGCCCCTCTTTGCCACCGAAGTGCTCGTACACTACCGGCTTGGACACCCCGGCGCGAGAGGCGATCTCCTCCACGCTGGTGCCCTTGAGCCCGCGCTCTGCAAATACTGTGCGTCCTACTTCTACTAGTTGCTCGCGGCGCTGCTTGCCGGTCATCCTCCGCTTCACCATGCCGTAAAGCCTATACGCTTATCCCTCTCTCAGCCGCATCTTTAGTCTTTCTGTCCCCCAGCAGCGATTGGCACGCCCCCAACGCTATGTTGTAGGATTTCTAGCGCACGGCCGTTGGGCATGTGCGTTTCCCCATGGTGTAATTGGCAACACTACGGTTTTTGGTACCGTCATTCTAGGTTCGAGTCCTGGTGGGGAAGCTTTTTTATTTCCCCACCTGAACTGCACATAGTCCGCCAGTCGGAACACAATGTGTACCCCCGATCGAGAGGGGTCACCCTCTTTCTTCGCAGAGCTGCCGCACTGCTGCCTTTCGCCGGTGACACGCTCGATGCCTGCCCGGTATTCCCGCGCGGTTCGCGCTCCCACGGACACCACTCGCCCATCCCCCCATTCGGGCATAACGCTCGCTCAGTATCGGGAGATATTTTTGCGACCCTACACACCCGCTCGCTAACCTCTGTGACAAGAGTAAAGTCTCATTTAGGTAACACCTGCTAAGCTTCCCAGCGATATACATCAGTGATGCCGCCGACGGGCGGTGCCGATGTTTTCCGTGACCCGATTGGAAAGAACTTCATGAAGTCTGCATCTCAGACCCGCACTAAGGTGCTGTCTCTTGTGACCGCCGCCGCCGCTGCTATGGGCATCTCCGCCGCCTTGCCGGCGCCGTCCCACGCGGCACCTGGCAATGTCGTCGTGGTCGGCGATTCCATGCCCGCCAATCCGAGCATCGAGGACTTCGTTGCCTCCAAGCTCCCTGAGCAGGCTCGCGTCATCACCCCGAACGCCCACCTCAACCAGGTGGGATGCGGCAGCGATGGTCTTTTCTCCGGCACCTATGCCCGCGTCTCGGGCAAGCCCGTGGATGATTTCACCTGCCCCGGCGCCAGCTTCATGAGCGGCGGCATGCGCGTGGACTTCGCCATTGACACCGCGGCACAGCGCGGCAAGCTCAACAGCGGCACCTCCGAGGTGGTCATCTTCGCCGGCGGCAATGACACCTACTCGCGCATGAGCAGCCAGTCCCTGCCCGATATTGAGCGCGATCTCTACGGCGCGATCCGCCACTCCATCGCCAAGGCCAAGCACTATGCCCCGAACGCCCGCGTGAAGGTCGTCGGCATGCCGCATGTGGCCAATGCGGAAGGCGGCGTGTGCCTGATCAACGTGATCCCCAATGTGCCGCTGGGCATTCCTGCTCGCGCCGTCAATGACGTCGAGCGCCACCTGCAGTGGGCACAGGTGAACGCCTCTCGTGATGGTGGCGCCACCTTCGTAGACACCAAGCCGATCTCCGATGGCCACGAAATGTGCTCCAATGATCGCTGGATCACCGGCATCGTGGACACCACCGCCCGCAGCCCGCACAAGCTCATGTTCCACATGACCGATGCCGGCCTGCACGCGGTCGCTAGCCACACCGCCCGCTCCTAATACCCGCACCGACCCCACGCGGGCCACGGGTTCTATACACGAACGCCCAGCCTCTCCCCTGTTCTATCGGGGCGAGGCTGGGCGTTGGCGTATGTTGCAGGCTGCGAGTGCCGCGCGCCTTAAAGCTCGGGCTTATCCTCTACTGCCGCGATGGCCTCGGTAACCAGCTGCCAGAAACGGCCGTGGTCCAGGGTGGTGGCGACCTGGGTGGGGCAGGCGGGGTCGGCGGGGGCGCGGAAATCCACCACGGTCATGCCGGTGGTGAGACTGCCCTGCAGCTCGACGTCGATGGGGGCGCGGCGGGTGGCCACACACTCGGGGTCGATGAGATAGGCGATCGTGCAGGGATCGTGCACCGGCGGATCATCGAAGCCCTGGTTTTCCCGATAGGCCTCGCGGAAGAAACCGCAGAGATCCACCACCAACTGGGAGCACTCGGTGCCCAGCTGCGCGATCTGCTGCTCGACCTCGCGGGTCGCAAGCGCCTGGTGCGTGAGATCCAGGCCCACCATGGTCACCGGCCAGCCGGCATTGAACACGATATGCGCGGCTTCCGGGTCCACGTAGACATTGAACTCGGCCCAGGCCGTGCGGTTGCCGGTGTGATAGCCGCCGCCCATGAGCACCACCTCGCGCACCTTGTGCACAATACGCGGCTCTTTGCGTACCGCGAGAGCGATATTGGTCAGCGGCCCGGTGGGCACGAGAGTGATCTCGCCGTCCTCACTGGCCATGATGGTGTCAATGATGAAGTCCACGCCGTGTTGCTCGCCGAGCGGCACCCGCGGCGTGGGCAAGGTGGCCCCGTCCAGGCCGGTCTCGCCGTGCACATCGGCGGCGACGCTCAGCGGCCGCACCAGCGGGCGGTCGCAGCCGGCATAGACCACGGTGTCCAGCCGAGCCGCAGTGGCCACTGCGCGGGCGTTGTGGGTGACCTTCTCTAGGGTCTGGTTGCCGCCGATGGTGGTAATGCCCACCAGGTCGATGGCGGGGTTGCCACCGGCGAGGATGATGGCCACGGCGTCATCGTGGCCGGGATCGCAATCGAGAATGATTTTCCGTGGGGTATCTGCGCTCATAGTCTCCAGTGTAAGAGTCCCCGCCGCCCCGCGGGTGCGGCTCGAGTCACAGTATTAGTGCGCGGGCAGCACTGCGCTTTGGTACTCGGCGCGGATAAACTCGGCGACTTCTTGGGACTCAAGCGCCTGGGCGAGGGCCTGTACCGCCGGCGAGTCTGCCTTATCCTCCGGCGCCACCAGAATGTTCACATAGGGGTTATTCTCCGGCTTCTCGGCGGCAAGGCCATCTTCTGCGTAGTCCAGCCCGGCTTCGAGTGCGAAATTGCCATTGATCACCGCTGCGGCCACATCCTCATCCTCGAGTGTCTGCGGCAGCAGGCGGGCGTCAACGGGCGTGATGGTCAGCTCGCGCGGATTGGCGGTGATATCCGCCACGGCCGTCTCGGCGCCGCGATCCTCCACCTCGATCAGCCCGGTATCGGCAAGCAGCGCCAGGGCGCGGGCGCGATTCACCGGGTCGTTGGGGATGGTCACCGTGGCGCCGTCGGGCAGCGCATCGAGGGAATCAATGCTGGTAGAAAATAGCGTCAGCGGTTCTAGGTGCACATTGGCGACGCTGCGCAGGCTGTGATCGTTATTCTCCTCGCTCCATTCTTCTAAGTAGGGCTGGTGCTGGAAGAAGTTGGCGTCGGCATCGCCGTGGGTGGTCACGTGATTGGGATCGATTCCTCCTTGGATCACCTTCACATCCAGCTCCACTCCCTCCGCGAGGCCCTCGTCCGCGATATATTCCAGAATCCGGGCATGCGGCTCGGGCGAGGCGACAACGGTGAGCGTGTTCTCATCCGGCTGGGCGCTACAGGCGCTAAGGCCCAGGACGCACACTGCGGCGGCGGCAATCTTCTTAATCATGGTTTTAGGCTGCTTTCTTGTGCTTATCGACGATATCCGCGAAGTTATCCGCGATGTGTTGGTGATATTTCTGGGTGACATCAGGGTGGGCGCGCAGTCGAGACTTCAGGGCATTTAAACCATTGGTGCTGTAGATCTGCTCGCCATCGAGATCCACGCCCACCTCCGTGGGCGAGTCAGTGAGCTCCGGAGGGAGGCTGATGCGGGGCACCTCGGCATCGAGCGCGGGGCTATAGAAGAAGGGAATGGAGAAGCGTTCCGTGCCCGGCGCGGAGGGCAGCACCCGGTGCGGGGTGGCCTTAAGATAGCCGCCGGTGGCCACGCTGAGCAGCTCGCCGATATTGACGATGAGATAATCCTCGACGGCGGGAACATTCACCCAGCGGCCGTCGATAAGCACCTGCAGGCCGCGGGAGCCCTCCTCCACCGTGAGCAGGGTGATAAAACCGGCGTCGTGGTGCGCGCCGACGCCCTGGCGGGTGGCTGAGAGATCGTGGGCGGGATAGTGCACGATCTTCAGCAGCGAGTGCGGGGCGCGGAAGGCCTCGGCGAAGAAGTCCTCCTCCTCGCCGAAGGCCACCGCCCAGGCCCGCAGCAGGCCAGCGCCGATGTGTTCGAGCTGCGCAAACCACGCCAGAGCGCGTTCTTTGAGCTCGGGCTGATCCGCGGGCCACTGATTGGGCCCCTGCAGGATCTTCCACGGCTCCTCCGGCACCTTATCCAACTCGGCGGGCAGCTCGGGGCCGATATCCAGCTGCTCGCGCCAATCCCGCAAACCTTGGGTGCGTTCGGTGCCGGTGGCGGTATAGCCGCGATAGTGCGGGGAGTGCACCTGGGAGATGCGCCGCTTCTGTGCTGCGGGCTGGGCGAAAAAGGACTGAGCCTCGGCCAAGAGCCCATCGCGGGCGCGGGGGTCAATGCCGTGGCGGGCAAGGTAGAAAAAGCCCACCTCGTGCGCCGCCTCGAGCAAGGAATGAAGCTCGTCTTCATATCCGGGATGCTCAGGGCTGCGCAGCCGAGAGAAGTCAATGACGGGAATATTGAGTGTGTGCATGCCGCCATCATAGACATCTCTGTCTACTATTTTCGCACACCACCCCCGCCAAATGGCTGCTTCACAAGGTTTACACCGTTCCTAGCTGGCGCTTTACTCTAGACCACTCGGTATATGGGGGAGGCTCAGGGCGGCGCGGCCGACGCCTCCCCGCGGCCCTAGAAGGTGCGGACCAGCTCGGCCAGCTCATCATCGCCGCGATCCCGCAGCCGGCGCACGGTTTTCCGGCGAGCGCACTCCGCCGGCAGCCCCATCGCGAGATTGAGCGCGGCGATGACCACCTCGGGGCATACCCAGTCCGCGAGCTGTCCCTCGGCATCGAGGAACTCCTCGTCGAGGCCGATGCGGTTGATGAGCAGTACCAGGCCCTCGGCGTCGTCCCGCTCGGCGGGGGCGCGGGTGATGTCGAAGCTCTCGCCAAAGCGCAGCCACATGCGCTCGCCCTCTTCCAGCCCGAGATCCTGAATAAAGCGGGAGATCGTGCCCAGCGAGCTGGTGGTTTTGCCCCAAGTCAGGCGCTGCTCCCCCAGCCGGCTGGGAATCATCCGCGACTCGCCGAAGGCCACATCGTAGATGGCGAGCACGCCGAGGCCGATGCCGGTGCCGGAGCCGCGCACATGATCGTGGCTCACCCGCAGCAGCAGATTCCACTCGCCGTCGCGGAGATACAGCCCCTTGGTCTCCTCGGGCAGGGCGTGATTGACCAGCGCCTCCTCGTCTGTGCGGTAGCGCACCTGACCGTCCTCGACCACGAAGTCGCCGGTGGAGGCAAAGGCCCGCACCGAGTTTTCCGCCACCCCATAGCCGATGGCCTCGGCGATAAGCTCCTGCAGCGGCAGCGATGTGCGCCGCTCGGGATCGGCCACATTCGCCTGCGCCAGCCGTGTCCCAATGAAATCCGAGATCGTGGTCCACTCTTCTTTACCCCACTCGCGCAGCGCCCACGTGCGCGCCCCGCAGCGCTGCACATGCTCGGCACTGGCCAGTGCCCCATCGATAGAGCGGATAGTGCGATCAGACAGCACCGCGTGCAGCTGCTCCGTGCTCATGGGCTCGCCCTCAATGGCCAGCACGGCACTGGCCCGAGCAATCACCGATCCGGTGTCGCTGAGCACATGCTCTTTATAGATCACATAGGGGGTGTGCTGTTCTATCCACTCCCGCATCAATGCAGTATCGGCACCCACCGCGCTAGCTAGTTCCTGCAGTGTGAGCACGCCATAGTTATCGGCCGCGGCGGCAATGGCCTTCTCCACTGCCGTGGCAAAGCCGGCCCGCACGAGCCAGCGGCTCGCCTCCTCCGCCCCGGCCTCGGGTCCGTCAATGAATTCCAGCCCCCATGATCCAGGCGCACCCACCATGGGCAGGATTGTTAATAGGTCCGTCTCCACTCCCCCGGGAGTCGACCGCAGCGCGGGCAGCGCCCGATAGATCTCTGCTACCGGCCGCGCGATGCGCACGTGCTCGCGCACGGCGGCTTGGACCAGCTCGCACACCGGCCCGATAGCGCCCAGCCCAGCGCAGAGCATGCCCTCGAGTTGCCGGACACGCTCGCGGCTCACCTCGAAGCGATCCCCCAGAGTTTGCAGGGACGCCGACCCAGCTAGGCGTTCATCGAGAATCGGGGCAAAGCGCGCATCAGCGGCCACCACCTCCGCAATCTCCGCGCAGGCGGCCCGTGCCACGGTTTCCGCCCGCCCCTCCAAGCTCGCCGCTGCGGCTGTGACGCTGTCGGGAATATTCTCCTTCTCCCCCAGCACAGCCGTGGCCGCACCGGTCACCGCCAGCCAATCCAGCAGCGCGGACGCATCGCTATGGGCGGAATCGTCATAGAGCAGCTGCTCCACTGGGTGATCGGCGTCCACGGGTGCCTCGTTCTCCGCTGCTGCGTCCTCAGAGCCGCCCGTCTCGTACTCATCGAGGGCGAGCAGCACCACCTCGTTCAGCAACTTCTGCAGCCGCACCCGCCCAATTCCGGGCAGATCCGCCAGTTCCTCGACGGTGAGCTCGGTGATACCCGTCTCGGAGCGAATGCCTAGCCGGCGTTGCACCTTGGTCCACAGCGCACTCTCCGGCACCAACCCGGGCCGAAGATAGGGCGATAGCTGCCCCAGGGCGGTGGTGCTCCCCCGCCCCAGCCAGGCCTCCACCACAGCCATCGTGTCGGGCGCGGCGGTGTCATTCTCCATCTCCAACCACGGGAACACTGCCGCAATAAGCTCGGCGTGGCCGTGGGCCTCGGTGTCCTTTTCTGTGGCGTTGATCGACGCCGTCATGGCCGCCAACGCCCGGGCGAAGCTCACCTCATCAATGATCTCCACGCCGAGGGCGCGCGCCTTTTTCGCCTTGCCGGACATGGTGTGCACATCGGCGGCCACCACGAGCCGCGAGGATGTGATCACCCCACCCACACTCAATCCGGCCTCGCGGGCGCGGGCCTCCCAGGTTTCGCGCGGGGTGACCATCGCCCCGGTGAAGGTGACACGATCTCCCGGCGCGAGCGCACAGACCTGCGCCGCAGCCTGCCCGTCCTGCCCCTCCTGCCCGTCCTGCCCCTCCTGTTCTCCTGGCTGGGCGAGCAGCTGCTGACAGCGCGCATGGTCGATGCACAGCTGTTCGGCGATATGGCCGAGCCAGAGGCGCTCACGCTCGGTGACCACCCCATCGGCCCACGCCTCAATCACCAGCTGCTTCAGATAATGCTCATGCAGTTCGCTGATGTCCTCGGCCTCGAGCCCATAGCTCTGCGCCACCCGCCCCAACTCCTGGAGCTCCTCCTTGCTCAGCCGGCCGTCCACCATCGCCTGCGCCAGCGCCGCGCAGTAGCGATCGGATTGCGCATCGCCTGTGGAGGGCATGGCGGTGGTGAGCCGTCGCAGCCACGCGGACTCCGCAGCGAAGGCGGCGTCCTCACTCGCCGCCGCCCACTCGCTGATCGGACCGGAGGGTTCGCTGCCGAATAGCCCATCCGCCCGAGCGATACAGGGGGCATGAGACTCCGGCAGGGCTGCCTGCTGCGCAGCAGTGAATATCAGCGGTGATGCAGCGGCACCCAGCTCGGGGTGCCTACGCAGCAGCTCGACAAAGAGCTCGGTGGTGGCGGCGGCATCGGCGAGCGCGGTGTGGGCGGCGAGGTTATTCACCCCGATCACCTCGAGGCAGGCCGAGAGCTTCCCCGGTGCGCCGGGCAGGAGCCGGCGCGAGAGTACACAGGTATCGAGCGTCCAGGCAGAACTCGGCAGCTGCACCCCCACTCGCGCGAATTCATCGCTGAGAAAGCGGCGCTCAAAGCTGGCGCTATGGGCCACCACAATGCGCCCCTGCAGCACCTCGGCGAGGCGGCGTGCCAGCTGCTCAAAGCTGGGGGCATTGACGAGATCCTTCGGCTCAATGTGATGAATATGGGAGTTATCGAAGCCGCGATTCGGCTGCACCAAGCTACGCCAATAGCGTTCGGGCCGCGCCTGGGTATCGAGCACAACGATGCCGATCTCGAGGATCCTGTCGTTTCTGCGCACACCTGTGGTCTCAAGGTCGAGGACGGCGAACCCTCGGAATGTCTGGTCGGTCTCTCTGCTCCTGCTCGGTGTGCTCATGCGTCTCTCCCTGCGCGCTGCTGCGATCGGTGTGTGTACCTCACTTAGTGTAACGACGCCTCGGACACCTCCACGGCGCTTTTCGCACACGCTTTCCCCGCCATCGCGGCGTCGATAAGGCACCTCTGAACTGCAAAAAAGCATGCGTGATCCTCGCCCTGATCGGCTGGATCAGCGCTGTGCGCACCCTACGTGGCGGGGATCAGGACTTCTCTAAGTGTGTGATTCTTAGCTCAGTGCTCGTGGTCTCCGCGCTGCTCGGTGACGGGATTGCTCTTCTCCCGCAGCATCGCCGCTGTCTCCAGCCCCAGCAGCCTCTTCTCGCTTGTCGACGCCGTCACGCAGGCACCTCACCCCAGTGCCTCGAAGTCACCCGTTTCTGGGCGCAGCTAATGGTACTTTTAGAGCCGTACACGAAACGCTATCGAGACAAAGTTGCCTAATCTTTTATGTCAGATACTTCCCATACTTCCGCCGCCACCGCAGTGATCATGCTCGCTGCGGGCGCTGGCACCCGCATGAAGTCCGCCACTCCGAAAATGCTGCACCCTGTTGCCGGCCGTTCCATGCTGGCGCATGGCCTGCACGCCGCGGCGGGCATCAACCCCACCCATCTCATTGCTGTTGTCGGCCACGGCCGCGAACAGGTGGTCCCCGCCATTGCGGCCGAGGCCCCGGCCCTGCCGCACTCCCCGACCGTGCACACCGCGGTGCAGGAGGAGCAAAACGGCACCGGCCATGCTGTTGGCGTCGGCTTGGAGGCCCTGCCGGCGGACTTCACCGGCACCGTGGTGGTGACCACCTCCGATATTCCGGCGCTGAACGCCGAGACCCTGCAGCAGCTCGTGCGCACGCACACCAGCGCCCCGCAGGCTGCGGTCACCGTGCTGACCACCGCGGTGGATAATCCCCACGGCTATGGCCGCATCATCCGCGATGAGGATGGGCGTGTCACCGAGATCGTGGAGGAAAAAGACGCCACCGACGCCCAGCGCGCCGTCACCGAGATCAACTCGGCCGTCTACGCCTTCGATGCCGCGCTGCTGCGCCAGGCACTCACCCAACTGGACACCAATAATGCCCAGGGCGAGCTCTATCTCACCGATGTGATCAAGATCGCCCGCACCTCCGGCAAGCTGGTGCGCGCCCACAAGCTCGCCGACCCCTACTACGTGTCGGGGGTCAATGATCGCGTGCAGCTGGCCGCGATGAGCAAAGAATTCAACCGTCGCCTCTGCGAGGCCGCCATGCGCGGCGGCGCCACCATCGACGATCCCGCCACCACCTTCATCGACTGCACCGTGCAGATCGGCCAGGATGTGACCATTCACCCCGGCACCCAGCTCAAGGGCAGCACCACCATCGCTGATGGCGCCGAGATCGGCCCGGACACCACGCTGAGCAACGTGGAGGTGGGCGAAGGCGCCCAGGTGGTGCGCACCCACGGCTTTGATTCCCGCATCGGCGCCGGCGCCTCCGTTGGCCCATTCACCTATCTGCGCCCCGGCACCGATCTTGGTGAGAACGGCAAGCTCGGCGGCTTCGTCGAGTCCAAAAACGCCCAGATTGGCCGCGGCTCCAAGGTTCCGCACCTCACCTACATCGGCGATGCCGAGGTGGGCGAGGACTCCAATATCGGCTGCTCCTCGGTGTTCGTCAACTACGACGGTGTGGACAAGCACCGCTCCGTCGTTGGCAGCCATGTGCGCCTCGGTTCCGACACCATGATTGTCGCTCCGGTGACCATTGGTGACGGCGTGTACTCCGGGGCAGGTACAGTAATTAAAGATGATGTACCTGCAGGTTCGCTCGTAGTCTCGGGCGGCAAACAGCGCAACATCGAAGGGTGGGTAGAGCGCAAGCGACCAAACACCCCAGCTGCCGACGCTGCAGCTGCCGCCCGCAAACCCAAGCAAGCATAAGGAAAGGTAAGGCATCGAATAACGATGACTGGCCAGTGGACAGATAACCAAAAGAACCTCATGGTGTTTTCCGGCCGGGGCAACCCGGCCCTCGGTGAGGAAGTGGCACGTGAGCTGGGTACCGATTTGACCCCCACCACCGCCCGCGACTTCGCCAATGGCGAGATCTTTGTGCGGTTCGAGGAATCCGTACGCGGCTGTGACGCCTTCGTGATCCAGTCCCACACGCAGCCGCTGAACAAGCTGCTGATGGAGCAACTGATCATGATCGATGCGCTCAAGCGCGGCTCCGCCAAGCGCATCACCGCGATCCTGCCCTTCTACCCCTATGCCCGCCAGGACAAGAAGCACCGCGGCCGCGAGCCCATCTCCGCCCGCCTCGTGGCTGATCTGCTCAAGACCGCCGGCGCGGACCGCATCGTGTCTGTGGACCTGCACACCGACCAGATCCAGGGCTTCTTCGACGGCCCCGTCGATCACATGCACGCCATGCCGATCCTCACCGACTACATCAAGAGCAACTACGAGCTCAACAACATCTGCGTGGTTTCTCCGGACGCTGGCCGTGTGAAGATGGCCGAAAAGTGGGCCAATATCCTCGGCGACTCCCCCATGGCCTTCGTGCACAAGACCCGCTCCGTGGACGAAGCCAATAAGGTCACCGCGAACCGCGTGGTCGGCGACGTCGAAGGCCGCACCTGCGTGCTCCTCGACGACATGATCGACACCGGCGGCACGATCTCCGGTGCCGTGAACGTGCTCAAGGAAGCCGGCGCCGGCGATGTCATCATCGGCTGCACCCACGGCGTGTTCTCTGACCCCGCCCGCGAGCGCCTCTCCAAGTGCGGTGCCAAGGAAGTCATCACCACCGACACCCTGCCGCAGAACCCCGAGGGCTGGGACAACCTCACCGTGTTGCCCATCGCCCCGCTGCTGGCCAAGACGATCCACGAGATCTTCGAAAACGGCTCGGTGACCACCCTCTTCGAGGGCGAGGCCTAAACCCGCTCCGGCATCTAGGACGGCCGTCTCCTCACTTTCGAGGCGACGGCCGCTTCTGCGCTTATCGACGCTATGTGCTGCTAGTCCAGACAGAAAAACTCGCCCCGCGCCGAAGCGTGGAGCGAGAAGTGAGAAGAGCGATCCGTCCTAGAGACGTTCAGCGAGCCACTGCTTAATGACTCGGTTGAACTCATCAGCACGTTCCACCTGCGACCAGTGACCACACTGGGAGAAGATATGCACATCTGCATGTGGCACAACATTCAGCAGGTCCCAGGTGCGCGATACGGGAATCACCTTGTCCTGGGTGCCGTGGATCAGCAACACCGGAATGTCCAGTTCAGCGAGTTTGTCGAAGTCTAGCGGCAACTCATTACGGTCACGATCACGGGCAGCAACAACCTCCTTGAGACGGTCGCTGGCTGTGTCATTGAGTGCGGAATTGTAGCGCAATTCCACAAGTTCCTCGGTGATCAGGCTCTTATCCACCACGAACAGTTCGAGGGTGTCACGGATGCCTTCCCGGGTCAGGGTGGGGTTCGAATGCCCCTTGAGCGCACCGGTGAGCTTGGCTCCTCCGGTACCCATAGAGATGATTCCAGCGAGGCGCTCCGGATGATCGATAGCGAATTGGAAGGCGAGCCAGCCGCCCAAGGAGTTACCCACAATCCAGGTCTTTTCAATGCCCAGTGCATCGAGAACGCGGATCGCATGCTCTACCCATTGACGAATGCCGTACTCGGTGCCCTCTGCCACCACGGTTTGGCCATAGCCAATCGAGTCGATCGCGATGCAGCGGCCAAACTCGGCGATCTGCGGGAGATTAAGCCACCAGTTCGCGGCAGCGGTGACGCCCGTTCCGGAGCCATGCAGGAACAGAATCGGGGTGCCCTCACCGAGCTCGTGGTAGTGGGTGATTTCACCTGGTGCGGTTTCAAGCCACTTATCTTCCAGGCCGAAGAAGGGGTCTGTCTTAAAGTCAGGGATCTGTGTCTCAGTCATAGCGGTTACTGTATCCTCCATCACATTCTTTGGGTGGGTGTATGTTCCACTGGGCGGGACAATCCCGTGTGGAGGATTAGTCCCGTGGCCGCGGCACCGAGTAGGTGGTTAGGAACTTTCCGAGCAGGGTGCCGTCAGCACTGGAATGAACCTCGGTATCGGTGACGATGATCGTCTTCCCGGCGCGCACGATTCGCGCGGTGGCAATCGCATCGCCCTTCCTGGTGTTCGCCACGACGTTTACCGTCGATGACACTGCAAGAGGGAACACGCCTTCCGCCACGTTGTGCATCGCCAACCATGTGGCAGTGATATCCGCGAGACCAAAGAGCGCGGGAGCGGCGAACATTCCGGCCGGCTGCGAGACTTCCTTAGTCAAGGGCATTCCCACCTTGACGCACTCAGCCGAGCCTTCTATCGGATAGAGCCCGAGGGTGATGGCGATGTCATCCACACGGGAGTAAAAGTCGTTCCACTTGTCTTCAAATGTCATGTCAGCTCCAATGAGTCAATATCTGTAGCTTGCTGCTTCACCCGCTCGGGTTCGGCGACCATGAGATTGAGCTCCTCACCGTCACGGGTCTCGACGTCCACGACGAAATGCATCCCCGCCGCTTCGCATGCTTTCACCCCATCGAGATCGTCGATAGCCACCCCCACAATCACGCGGCGGCAGCGGGGATGAGTTCGAAAGGCTTCCGCAATGCTGGCGCGCATACGTTCCGCGGTGCCCAGCGACATCTCGATATCGTCTGCGCCATAGGGATACGTGTGCTTCAAAGACGAGCGAACAATGGGCGTGATCTTAAGCATCGGCATCCTCTCGTGTCGCAGCTGCGTCTCGAGCATGTTCCACCGCAAACACTTCTCGCACGTGTTCCCGGATAGCGATTTTGTTTACCTTGCCGGCTGAGTTGCGGTCGATGGCGTCGACAAGCACCAGCTTCTTCGGCAGCTTGTAGCGAGCAAGGTGATGCTCGCAGTGCTCCCGCAGCTGCTCAATCGTCAGGGTCGCACCCTCATCCAGCTGAACAACCGCCACCACAATTTCGCCCCAATCGGGGTCAGGGTGGCCAACAACCGCATTGGCCAGCACGCCCTCGGCTCCGGCGATCACACGCTCAACCTCTGCCGGATACACATTCTCGCCACCGGAGATAATGAGGTCCTTGAGACGATCCACCACGTAGTAGAAGCCGTCTTCATCGCGAATACCAATGTCCCCAGAATGGAACCATCCCGCGGTATAGGCGGTATTCGTGACTTCGGGATTATTCCAATATCCTGTGGCCACATTAGGTCCGCGCACCCACATTTCACCCGAAACGCCGGGCTCTTTCACCTCTTCCCCGGTGTCAGAGTTCATGAGCTTCACCTCGGTATAGGGCATCGGAATGCCGCAGGAACCGATTTTGGACACAGTCATCTCTGGCGGAAGGTAGGTGGCAAAAGGTGAGGTTTCTGTAAGACCCCACGCCTGCTGAATGTTGATCCCTTTTTCCATATAGCGATGGATCAACACGGGCGGAACCGGCGCTCCGGCACAAATCGTGGCCCGCATCGAGTGCAGATCCGAGGAACCGAAGTTCGGGTGCTTGTACATGGCCTCTAGTTGGGCGGGCACAAGAAACGATGTGGACACAGAGTACTTCTCTATATCCTCCAGCACTCGGCCCGGATTGAATTGGCGGTGAATCAACACGGTATTGCCACGCACAAGAGACCGGATGGAAAAGGAGTTCAGTGCACCCACATGGAAAAGGGGTGCTGTGGCCAGCGTGACATCACCCGGGCGCACATCCACCATGGAGTCCACGTTGATCTGGTTCCACCAGAGATTGCCGAAGGTGAGCTGCGCCCCCTTGGGCAATCCGGTTGTGCCGGAGGTGAAGAGCAACAGCGCAAGGTCCTTCATCCCCATGGGCCGAATCTTTGGCGCGGGATTGGTCTCATCCGGGGTGATAAAAGCTGACGTGGAGTGCCAATACACAGGAATCGTCTTATCCGGTGGGCTGAGCTCATCATCGTCGACGGCCACAATATGCTGCCGCTCGATTCCATAGACCGTCATGGCCTTTCCCACATATTCGCCTTCGACGACGACTGTGTGCGGAGTCCCCTGCATCAACAGCTTTGATATCTCCGGCGCTGAGAGCCGGAAATTGAAGGGCATGAACGTCGCGCCCAGCCACCATGTGGCGAGCATGGTGTAGAAAAAGCTCGCGGAGTTCACACCGACATAAGCCACGCGATCGCCCTGGCGCACACCTGCCTCATCGAGGTGCAGAACCCAACGCTGCAGAGTCTCGTGTAGCTCCGCGTAGGTGATATTTCTGTTTTCATAGACCAACGCTACGGCGTCGGGCCTGTACTGGGCATGCCGTGCGATCTGTGACACGGGGTTGATGTCCAGGGTGTCCGGATTATGGACTACGCCGGTAATCATCATAAGGAATCGCCTCCTGCGGCTGTCTGGAAGCCGCGCGCGGCGATGCCTCCGTCGATCTGAACTACCGAACCAGTTATGTTGGCCCCGTCCTCGCGATCTGCGAGCATGATGTAGGGCCCAGTGAAACTGCTTGGGTCTGTCGAAATGTCGTGCAATGGGATGTAGGGATTGCCGCCTTCTGGTCGGCGATCAATGGTGTCCTTGAAGCTGCGGCTGTCCAAGCCCGCGGCCGCCGGGCCACGAAGGTCAGTACGCATCCCACCGACCGCCACTCCATTGACGCGGACCTTTGGTGCCAGTTCGTGTGCGAACTGAAGCATGAGCCCTCTATCGGCGAATTTGGCTGCGGTGTACACCGGACCGCCGCCGGCGGCGTAGAAGGAGGCATTGGACAGGGTCATAATGATGGAGCCGCGCGATTTCACAAGTTCTCGCCACGTGGCCTCAACGGTGAGGACATAGCCCTTGACATTGATGCCGAACACTTCGTCACACACCGCGGCTAGTTCCGCTCCGTTGAGCTTCGTGAGCGAGCGGTTGTAGTCCCAAATGCCGGCGTTGGGAATCACGGTGTCGATCCCGCCGAAGGCACGGCATGTCTCCTCCACCGCGGCATGGAGTGCTTCCGGCTGCCGCACATCGGCGCTGCAGGCCAACGCCCGGGATGTTCCTAATTCATCAGCTACTGCCTGTGCCCGCTCCAGCGACACATCCACCAAGGACACATTCGCGCCCTGTTCGTGGAATCGACGTGCGAGCGCTGCTCCCAATCCGGAACCCGCGCCGGTGATAAAGACTGTCTGATCGTGAAACCTCTGTTGCGCCATAATGAATCCTCTCCTGTCCGTGGCTGCCAGCTAGAAGAACGTCGAAATGTTCTTCGAGGTCAAGACGTTGATGTCCAGGAGAATGCGCCGATCGAAAATCTTGTATCCCTCGTCAGTGGAACGAATGAGATCCGTCCGGGTACCAGCGAAGACATCCTTTTCTTCTTCCAACCGAGTACGCCATACGAGAAAGTTACTGCGGGCTTCAATAACGTCCTCGCCGTCGACCTCTGCGTGTCGGAACACGAGATTGGTGATCAGATGCCTCGTGCGTGAAGGCGGGTCTTCGGCCCACGCCATGCCCGAGTCAAAGCGCCGGATTCTCCATGCCAGCGATTCTTTGGTTTCGTCATAGAAGGCTGCCTCCCCATACGCGGCGATGGACAGCGCCTGCTGCCGCCGCAGGCGGTTAGATCGGGTTGGCGCCCAATACAGCAAGTCATCATCGAAGCGCTCCAACCAATCGGTGTAGCGGCCATCGTCCAGGAGATCCGCCTCGCGATAATAAAAGTTCTGCAGCTCATAGGCGCGCTGGATGTCCACCAGCTCCCCCACGACCGCATCGTCCCTGCGTAAATAGTCAGTCATTACATGTCTCCTCTTACAATCCCCCGGCTACTTATCGAGCCAATTTCTTGAGATTCTCGCCGGGGTCGGCGAGCTTGTCGGGATCGGGGCTTAAGCCTCGATCAATCATTCGTCGTGCTGCACGCACCGCCATCGAGTCATCAACGGCGGCGGCGCCAACGACACGACCGTCGTTAGCGATTCGGAAGGCCACCGCGGGATGCCCGTTGCTGTCCTTGCGAACGACCGTGCTTCCAGGAAGGCTCATGTCCCCTACTCCCTCGACATGCACGCCATAGCGATCCGACCAGAACCAGCCCGCACCATGCTGCGGAAGATCCGCCCCTGCAATCGCGGCGGCGGCAGTCTGTGCAGTGTGTACCGCGTTCTCCCAATGCTCATGGCGGCGTTCGAGCGCTCCATCCTCGCGCCGTGTACGAGCGCAATCACCGATAGCCCAGATCCCCGGCACGCTGGACTGTTGTGCTTCGTCCACCAGAATGCCGTTGTCGAAATCAAGCTCTGCTGAGCGAGCAAGCGCTTCCTCTGCGGTGATTCCCACTGCGACAACGACGACATCCGCGGCCAGGGAGTCGTGCCCCTTGATCTTCACGGTGAACGCGTGATCACCATCATCGTGGTAGTTGATCTCTTCAGTAAGCCCATTGATATAAGTGACGCCATGATCGTCATGCATGTTGTGCAGACGAGTAGCGATCTCCTCACCCACTGCTGGCACCAGAGCAACGGGCGCTGGGTCAATAAGCGTCACCTGCGCTCCCAGATCGACAGCAGATCCAGCGAGCTCCGCACCGATCAACCCCGCGCCGACGATCGCGAGATCAACCCCCGGGCTAAGCCTGCTCTTGAGAGTCTCCGCATCCTCGGTGGTGCGCAGAGAGAGAATCTTGGGGTGGTTGAAACCAGGCAGGGGCAGCACCCGGGGCACGCCACCGGTGGCGATAACGAGATTGTCGTATCCGAGTTTCTGCGAGTCCTTCAGCGTGACGGTCTTATTGACGCCGTCCACGGCAATAGCTTCTCCTTGGACTATCTCAACTCGGTTTTCCTCGAACCACTCAGCCGGGGCGAGCAATAGATCGTCATGCTGTTTCGTGCCCTGCATGATCTCCTTAGACAGAGGCGGGCGATCATAAGGCAGGCCATGCGGGTCCACGATGGTGATGAGCCCATCCCACCCCAGCTTGCGCAGCGACTGAGCGAGGCTGAACCCGCCGATTCCGCCGCCGATAATGAGTGTGTGTGCCACGAGTTCTCAGCTCCTTGAGTATGAAGACGATTCTTTATGCCGATGAGCGATATCTACTCAGCGGTAGCGGGCGTACCGGGATAGATCCAGATCTCTTCTCCGCGCAGCTCGAGCTTGTGGCTTGCCACATCTTCGGTAGCAGGCATGCATTGCACCGCACCCGTTTTCAGGCAGAACTTCGCAGTGTGAATTGGACACTCCACTTCGCAGCCTTCAATCCAACCGTCGGCGAGCGAGGCGTCTTCGTGGGAACAGGTGTCATTGAGCGCGTAGAACTCATCATCCTCAGTGCGGAACACTGCGATGGGCTCCGAGAAACCGGTGACATCGGTATCGACGACGATGGCCTCTTCAGGCTCGATATCGTCCATGACGGCGACTTTTACTGCTTCAGACATGGGTGAACCTTTTCTAGTGACATAGATAGTGGTGGGTGAACCGGCGCGGTCTTAGTTTTCGTGCCAGGCCGGGGTGTTCATGAGTTCCTTCCAGCGGCGGTAGAACCCTCGACCGGCAGCATCGGAATAGAGCTCCGAGGTGGTACCGGGGAAGCCCTCGTTATGCTTCTCGGTACCGATTCCCATCTGGTAGTTCAGAGCAGTTCCCTGAATCATGAAGCCATGGGCGTTCGCCTGTACTTCCGACCAGTTCTCTCCGTCGTCCTGCTCGAAAATTCCCGATGGCCCGAAGGTGCGAAGGTTATACAACCGCTGGGCTTTTTTGACGTCCTCCGGCATCGATTTATCCAGTACCGTCCACGCCCAGACCTCCATCTTGTTTGGCCCCTTGGGGTGCCACACTCTGATCGAGCCGTTGACGGGAAGATAGGAGAAGTTAGGAAATACGTTGCCGTGCCCATTGGTCATCGGACCCGTGACTTGTTCCGGCGACAGACGATCGCGCAGGAACTCGTAGTCGTAGTACTCGTGCACGGGTTGGGCATCAAAGCGGTTCTTCGGATGCACCGGGAAGCCGGCACCATGGCCTGCCTCGCTGGTGAACTGCTTGCCAGTTCGCTCTGCGATCGCTTTCTTTGGCCCCTTGCCCGATGGCGACATCACCATCAACGCCGAGGCGTGGGACATATTGACGTGGTACCAGTCCGTGGCGAATTGCTCCGCCGCGAGCTTCCAGTTGCCCTCGAGGACCCACTTGGTCACTCCCCCAACAACGCAGGTGCCTTCTGGGTCACGATCGAGAAAAGCATCGAGATACCAGGTGAGATCACCCAGCGCTTCTTCGAGCGGCTCTGCATTTTCGTCCCAGTTAGCGAAGATGAGTCCCTTGTAGGACTCCACGCGAGGCGCGGTAACTAGTCCCCAGTCGGCTGCGCTGAAGGAAGAGTCATAGTTGTCCTTACCAGGAAGGTTGATGAGCTCGCCGTCGAGATCGTACGTCCAGCCGTGATAGGTGCAGGTGAAGTTTTTCGTGCGCCCATGGTCAGCACGGCACACGCGCGCACCGCGGTGGCGACAATTATTCAGCAGGACCCGGATCTCCCTCTTTTTGTTCATCGAGGCGATCACCGGATCTTCTCCCATGTAGGTCTGGAAGAAGTCACCCGGTTTTTCGAACTGGTCCTCGTGCGCGATAAACAGCCAGGAGCGTGCGAAAATCCGACGCATTTCCTGCCGGTAAATTTCCTGGTCGCTGAAAATTCGGCGATCAATCAGCCCTGCATCCGGGTCGACCATTCCGCCAATGTCCGTATTGGCATCAAGGCCTTCGGGGCGCTGCAGCCCTGCAAGAGGCCTCGGGTTATTCGGAGTTGCCATGTTCTCCGTCCCTACTTTCCTTGTCCTGTCGTGTCACACTGTGGAAACCATGCTCGGCGGTGCCATCCCAGGGGATAGATCGAACCCGAAAGACCACAACTGCTACGGCGCGGTTTTCCACTGTGCTGAATCAACCCACCGGCGCCATCACGGTCCGTTCCCCTCTGCACAGAGGGTGGCCAACAACCATAAGGGCGTTGCTATGTGAGCTGATTCATATGTTGCGTGCTTAATTATGTGACTGGTGTCAAACTTTTCTAAAGAGTCCGTTCCACCCTCCGGAACGTCGCACAGAGAGTACAGTCTCAACTAGATGTTCACCCCACCCCACACCCCGAACCCAACCACCCACCCATAGGGGTATTTACAGGTATTTAAAGTAGAAAAGATGACACTCTAACCGTGGCACCCGTTCACCATGCCACCCCGCACCCACCCAGTGCTTAAAAATCGCAGTACGTCTCCTACGTACATCAGTTACTTATGAGGTCAGCCCGCAATGACAAGAGAACAGCCAACGAAAGACACCCGCGGAGCAGTAGACAAAGCGATGAGTCTGTTGAGATGCTTCACCACCCACGATGCGATGGGCATCGGACTCAGTGAGCTCGCCCGACGTGCCGAGCTCTCGAAAACAACGACACACCGCCTCCTTGGAACGCTGGTAGACAACGACGCACTTGAACGCTCCGGCGATGTCTACCGGCTTGGCCCGCTATTTTTCGAACTCATCACAGAGCGAAGCAGTAAGCATTCAGAGCTCGTTAGCGAGCAGCTCACGCCTTATCTCGCCGCACTCTTTGAACACACCCGGCACACCGTGCACCTGGCCTATCTCGACAGCACCGAGGTCGTGTACGTCAACAAGCTGTTTTCTGCGCGTGGAGTTGATGCCCCATCCCGTATTGGTGGCCGGGCGCCAGCACACTGCACAGGCGTCGGCAAAGCGATGCTCGCTTTTGATGAAGGTGCCACCGAAACTGTCTTGGCCTCGGGGCTGCGCGGCTGGACCCCGTTCACGATCACGGATCCTGCGCAATTTAAACGCGAGCTCGCCACCATTCATGACACCGGAATCGCCTACGACCGCCAAGAGATCACACTCGGCCTGAACTGTGTAGCAGCGCCTATATTCGGCATACACAATGTGCCACAGGCGGCAATGAGCGTGTCTGGCCCCTCGGATTCTTTTGATCCGACAAGGGTTCTTCCTCCGCTCAGGAAGATCTGTCTCGCAGCAAGCCGCGTTGTACAACAGTGGCAAAGAAAAAACCGCCCCGAGATTTTCGACGACTAACCCGGCATGCAGGCGCTTTCCTGTATCGCGATACGCGCCTGCTGCTATCGCCGGGGTGCACTGGTGCACACACCACGTGTGGCCTCCCACCTGATTTCTTCTCGGGTGGAAGGCCACTGCAGGGCATTCACTGTCTGCTTTTAGCCGGCTCGCTTAAGATCGACAGCAACATCGATAATCATGTCTTCTTGACCGCCGACGTATCCTCGGCGCCCCACTTCAGCGAGGATGTCCTGCGTAGGAACTCCATAGCGTTCCGACGCGCGCTCGGCGTGGAGCAAGAAGGAGTTGTACACGCCCATCTGCCCCTGAACGATCGACCCGCGGTCCATAGCGGGCAGTCGATCCACCATAGGTTTGAGTACATCCTCCGCGGCATGCAGGATTTCCTTGGTCTGCACGCCAGTGTCAATTCCTAGCCGCTCGAATGCTACGGCAAGGACTTCCGTCGGTGAGTTGCCAGCCCCGGCGCCAAGCCCGGCGAGAGAACCATCAATTTGGCTCGCACCTGCGCGAACCGCGAGAACAGAGTTGGCCACGCCGAAGGACATGTTTTGATGACCGTGGAAGCCCACCTGGGCATCGTCACCGATCTCGTCCACGAGAGCCTTCACACGGTCTGATGCCTGCTCCATGATCATTGCACCGGCCGAGTCCACGACGAACACGCACTGGCAGCCAGCATCCACCATGATCCGCGCCTGCTGTGCGAGAGCAGCCGGCTCCGAGCGATGCGAGAGCATGAGGAAGCCGCTTGTCTCGAGTCCCAGCTCGCGGGCCGCTTGGAAGTGAGAGATAGACACGTCGGCTTCAGTGCAGTGAGTGGCGACGCGAATCACGTCTACCCCTCGCGCTTGTGCTTCCTTGGTGTCATCTACGCGCCCGACGCCAGGTAGGACGAGAGCAGCGATTTTGGCATTTTTCGCCTCATCGCGCGCAGCTGCGATCAGATCGAGTTCATTGACCTTGGAGAAGCCATAGTTGAAGGAGGATCCGCCCAGGCCATCGCCGTGAGTAACCTCAATCATCTCTACATTGGCATCATCGAGGGCTCGTACGACTGTGCGCACCTGCTCCTCGGTGTACTGATGGCGCACCGAGTGTGAACCATCACGCAGCGTTGTGTCATTAATACGAATACTCATGGGTGAAAATTCCTCTCCTAGATCAGGCTCGCGAGTCGTTCGCCTGTGGCCACAGCTGCTGCAGTAATGATGTCCAGATTGCCTGCGTACTCCGGCAAGTAATCGCCGGCACCGGTTACCTCAAGCAACACAGTGACGCGACCCCAGCCATTCCATTCCGGTCGTGCTTCATCGAACTGAGGAGTAGCGGTGACGTGATAGCCGGGAACATAGGAACTCACGCGTTCAACCATGGTCTCGATTGCAGCGAGAACCTTGTCTTGCAGTTCGCCTTCCTGTGCCGCCTCGGCAGGCAACGAGCAATAGACGGTATTACGCATATTCATCGGCGGCTCAACGGGATTGAGCACGATAATGGCCTTGCCTCGCCGCGCCCCGCCCAGCTTTTCCAGCGCGGTAGCTGTAGTTTCTACAAACTCGTCAATATTGGCACGCGTGCCTGGTCCTGCGGATCGAGAGGAAATCGAGGCAACGATTTCCGCATACTCCACGTCAACAACGCTGGACACAGCAGAGACGATAGGGACCGTAGCCTGTCCGCCACACGTGATCATATTGACGTTGTCGAGGTCTTTGATCTCGTCCAGATTCACACTGGGAGAGAAGTAGGGTCCCACAGCCGCGGGGGTTAAGTCGATTGCTCGGATTCCCGCTTCCCGATAAAGCGGGGCATTTGCGAGATGCGCATTGGCGGAGGTTGCCTCAAAGACGATATCCGGCAACCTGTCCTGCTTCACCAGCCACTCGACACCTTCGGCCGATGTAATCAAGCCCTTGTCTTTTGCCTTCTTGAGCCCTTCCGATTGTGGATCGACTCCCACCATGTACGCCGGCTCAATGACCTCTGACTTGAGAAGTTTGTACATGAGGTCGGTACCGATATTTCCCGGACCAACGATGGCTGCCGTGATCTTTTTACTCATTATTGTTGCCCTTCACTAAAAGTGGCTGTCAAAGTTCCATATTTGCCGTAATCCACGCGAACGCTTTCTCCCGCATGTACCGCTGCGGCGCCACAGAAACTACCTGTAAGAATGATTTCTCCTGCCTGGATCGGGGTTCCCTGCTCAGCAAGCACGCCGGCTAGCCAGACGAGGGGCTTTAAAGGGTGCCCCATGACTGCCGAACCGATTCCTGATTGCGGCGCGCCTTCTCCCACCGTCATCTCGGCTTCAACCTCAGCCAACTGCTCAATAGGTATGTCAACCGGATTGGAGCTCAAAATGACTGCCGCACACGAGGCATTGTCTGCCACTGTGTCAACGAGACGGATATCCCAATTCCGAACGCGGGAGTCGATGATCTCTACTGCGAGATAGGCTTCCTCTACTGCGTCGACAACCTCGTCAAACGTGGCATCAGCGCCCAGATCGCGATTGATCTTAAAAGCCAATTCAGGCTCCACTTTTGGAGCGATAAACTGAGAGACATCAATGTGGTCCCCATCGTGGAATAGCTGCTGATCGGTGAAAAAACCAAAATCGGGACTATCAACGCCAAGCTGCTGCTGCATCGCGATGGACGTGAGCCCAATCTTCCTACCAAGGATGGTGCGCCCTGCCTCTTTTAGTGCACGTTCTTGCCACTGTTGGATGGCATAGGCACCGTCCAGATCTAGATCAGGAATGGTGTTGCGCGGCGGCTCGATGGCTTCTTTAGTCTCATAGGCTGCGAGCAGTGCTGCGGCAACCTTCTCTTTCGCATCATTCATAGCTGCGCCCTATCCTTTCGCCATGATTCCGAAGCCAGCGATGAACTCCTTGATTGGCTTGTAGTACTGATAACGGACTTCTGCCTCGGGATTGGCGGCCGCAAGTGCGGAAAACGCCGCCACCCAGGTGCGTACCTCGTGGGAGGAGTGACCTGCTTGTTCGTCCATCTCGTCAGCCGTGTAGCTATCGAATCCAGTTGGATCGTTGCCGGCACACACCTGCATGAATGCTGTGTCCCACTCCGGGTTAAGGTCCTGAATAGGGGCCTCGCCTTTGGCAAATGCGACAGCGTTGTTGATCACGTTCTGCTCTCGAGCGTGCCGGGCTTCTTCCGTGGGATGACGGCCGTTGAGCAAGAGTTTCTTTTGTTCTTCGGTGGCCGTAGCCCATTGCGGCACCGGAGGATCGTGGGACAAACCCCCCGATGCCATGAACAGCACCCGTTCATCGCGGTCTGCGAAGAAGCGCCCCACAGCCTCACCCAGGTGCCGTACACGTTCCATTGATACGAAGGGGCGAGCGACTCCATTGACGAAGATAGGAATAACTGGGACTCCCTCGATATCGCCGTAGATCACCTCTAGCGGCTGTACTCCCCCGTGGTCGATCTCCATGCGACGCGAGATAGCGACGTCGATATCACTGGAAATGATGAACTGAGCGAGCTCCTCTGCTAACTCGGTGGGCACATTGAGCTGCCCAACTTGTCCGCCCCAGTCTCCAACGCTCACACACTCGTAGCCCACACAATAAGGCGGCATCAGATCATAGAAGAATCCGTTGTAGTGGTCGGGCCAGAAGAGGACCACAAGCTCCGGGTCATAAGACTTCACGTAGTTTCGAGCCTGTTCGAAAGCGTTGTGGAGTTCTTCGAGCACGTCCTTCGGTGGTTCAAGAACATTGAGCAATGGACTGTGCGACATCGCAAGTAACTGTGTAGACATGCCCCTAGCGCCCCTCTTTCCTATTAGCGTCCTTACGTTCCAGTCCACAATATGGTTCAGGTCACTATGATCGACAGCTCTCGTTCCGATTGATGGAACACTCCGCATGAGCCAATATCAGGGTCTGGTGTCCGGGGCGATTGCTACAATTACAACGTCAAACAGCACTAACCCCCGATGACGCGAGGCGTGATGAAGAAGACCATTCGAGTGACCGGCGCCGTACTCCAACGAGACGGAAAGATCCTTGCCGCCCAACGAGGACAGGGAAAGAGCCTCGGCGGCTTCTGGGAGTTCCCGGGGGGAAAGATTGAAGAGGGAGAGACACCGGAGGCTTCCCTCGCCCGCGAGCTCAAAGAAGAGCTACTGATCGACGCCCGGATCGAAGAACACATCACCACCACGCGGCATGAGTATGATTTCGCGATCATTGAACTGGCCACATACGTGTGCTCTCTGCCCTCCGGGGAAGAGCCCACACTGACCGAGCACGAGCAGGTCCGCTGGCTCAGTAAAGAGGAGCTAAACGACGTGGAATGGGCGCCGGCCGATGTTCCTACCGTGGAGATCCTGTCACACGCATGAGCAACACCAATCCCACACCGCAGCTGCTGGATGATCTTCACCATGGCTTTATTGATCAGGACCATGCACCACAGGGCGATGGAACCCCTCATCTGATCGATAATCGCGATCCCAACACGATGCTGGCCGCTATCACCCGAGAGATGGAGCGGTGTAGTTCCTTTATTTTCTCGGTGGCGTTTATTACCCCGGGCGCTCTTGCCCTCCTCAAGCCGTACCTACTCAAGTACACGGGTAAGGCGACGATCATCACGTCCACCTATCTGGATTTCAACTCCCCGGAAATGTTTGAGGAGCTACTCCAACTTCCGAATATTGAAGTTCGCGTGGTGGATGACCACACTTATGGATTCCACGCCAAGGGCTATATTTTCTCCACGGTTTTCGGTGTCACCGCCATTGTCGGCAGTGCGAATATGACCCGTAAAGCACTGATGAAAAATCAGGAGTGGAACGTCAAATTCAGCGCGATGGAACACGGGGACATCGCCTATCAGCTACACGACGCCACGAGCTACCAACGTGGTATCTCCGTTCCTTTGACTCGGGACTGGATCGAGGAGTATCGCTCGCGCCGTCAGGCGCCAGCTTTTCCTGAGCGGGACACCCAACTACGCACGAGAGAGCGCATCACCCCCAATGACATGCAGCTTCATGCATTGGAAGAGATCACTAAGCTGCGCAGCACCGGCGCTCAGAAAGCACTGATTATTTCCGCCACAGGCACCGGTAAAACCATTCTGGCCGCACTTGCCGCACGTGCAGCGCAACCGACTCGCCTCTTGTTCCTTGCTCATCGGGAACAGATCGTGCGTAAAGCGCGCGAGGAGTTCAGTCGTGTGATTGACGCAGAGGATGACGAGTTCTCTGTATTCCTCGGCAATGAACGGAATGCCACGCCTCGCTACGTATTCTCCACCGTGCAGACGATGTCTCGCCACAGCAGCTTAGACAGCCTGAGCCCTGATCAGTTCGATTACATCATTATCGACGAGGCTCACCGTTCAGCTGCTGACTCCTACCGCCGGATCATGGACCACTTCACGCCTGATTTCCTCTTGGGGCTCACTGCGACTCCCGAGCGTACGGATGATCGCAGCGTCTATGAGCTCTTCGATTTCAACGTGGCATTCGAGATCCGCCTCGGCACTGCGCTGGAGAACGATATGCTGGCGCCCTTCGACTATTACGGTGTAGCTGACTATGTCGCGGAAGACGGCAACACCGTAGATGACGTCACAGATTTGAAATATCTGGTCGCCAAGGAACGCGTGCAGCATCTTCTGGAGAAACTACGCGTCTATGGTCGCGTGCGGGATGTGTGTGGTCTTATCTTCTGCAGTCGCACCGAAGAGGCGCAGGACCTTTCTCGCATGCTCAATGAGTCTGAACTATTCGGGCGACCTCTTCGCACTGTAGCTCTCAGCGCCACCGACTCACACGAGGAGCGCGAGCGCATGGTGCGGCGGCTCGAGGCCGGCGAGCTGGATTACATTATTACGGTGGATCTCTTCAATGAGGGGATCGATATTCCGAAGGTCAATCAGATCGTAATGCTGCGCCCCACGCAGTCAGTCATTGTATTTACGCAGCAGCTCGGTCGCGGTCTAAGGAAGTACCCGGGTAAAGAGAACCTTCGTGTCATCGACTTCATCGGTAACTACAAGAACAATTATCTGGTACCGATGGCTCTCACTGGTGAGACCAGAATAAAGGGCGTCCTTCGAGACGGCGCACGTGCAGCGAAAGCAGTGTCCGGACTAAGTCATATCTCCTTCGATAACATTGCCCAGCAACGCATCCTCGACGCTATTAGCACGGCAACAATGGACAACTTCCACCTGTTGAAGCAGGATATTGCAGATCTTCGCGCTCGCCTCAACAAAGTACCCACGCTTTATGACTTCGCCCGCTTCGACCATGTTGAGCCGGAGGTCATGGCTCTCAAGAAGAAGAATTATTGGTCGCTGTTATATTCTGCGAAGTTCTGCGAGGAGAGCCCAAGCGAGACTCAAGTAGGCTTGCTCAATCTGCTCTCTCTGAGGATTCTCGACGGTAAGCGCCCACACGAACCGCTCCTGCTTCGTCGTCTCATCGATGGCCCCACAACAATCGACGAGACCCGCGCTTTGTTTGCCGATTACGGCACAACATCCGATCGCGCCACCATTGATAGCGCGGTCCGCGTGCTCACCGGAGAGTTCGACTGCTGGAAAACTGAGCCAGAATTTCCGGTCATCACGCGAGAAGGCAACGACCTCAGGCTTTCTTCGATATTCCAGGAGAACTATCGCTCATCCGAGCTGTTCAAGGCTCATGTCGACGACATTATCGAGACGAGCTTATTCCTCAACAAGGAGAAGCATTCCATCGACGGAAAGATGATCGTAGGCAAGCTATACAACCGCGAAGATTTCTGCCGGCTTTTCAACTGGAGGCGCAATGAACGCGGCGTGATTAACGGCTACAAGATAGATAAAGAGACGAACACCTGCCCGATCTACATCACCCACCACAAGGGTGATGCGTTCTCTGAGAGCACCCGGTACGAGGATTATCTCGACTCCCCGGAGACCATGACCTGGTACACCCGTGGACGACGTACCCTGCAGAGCAAGGAGCTCATCCCGATCATCGACAACTCGGTCGACCTCCACATGTTCGCGAAGCGGGATGATCGCGAAGGCACTGATTTCTTCTACCTTGGCCCAGTGACCTCACGCGACGCGACTCAAGAACGGATGCCGGTGAAAGATGGCAACGTTGACATTGTGCGCATGAAGTTGGATTTTGAGGTCCCCGTAAATCCCGCAGATCTGAGCTATCTCCGCGGAGCCGAGGCCTAGCCCCTCACTCCCCTAGCAGCACCCACACGTGCCCGTCGTTCAGCCGTACTGGGTAGGTACGCACGGGCGCGCTGGCGGGTGGGGTGAGCGCGTCCCCAGTTTTGAGACAGAAGGCTGCCACGTGCACGGGGCATTCCACCTCGCAGCCTTCCACCCAGCCCTCAGCGAGCGATGCATCCTCGTGGGTGCAGGTGTCGTCGATGCAGTAGAACTCGTCATCCTCGGTGCGAAACACGGCGATGGGTGCATCGAGGCCGGTCACCGCGGGTTCAAGCACGATCGCGGATTCGGGTGCAATGTCTGCCGCTGCTCCTGCATCGCACCAGTGGCCGGCGCCACTGTGCGTTCGGGCATCACCATCGTGAGCGCTGTCGCGCTTCTCCGCCTGGCTGTGTTCGTCCGGGGAGGTCGCTGCTTTCTTCCTGAAGAGCCGCACCCGCATCCTCCTTCCTCGCACCTGTGTGTGTCCTTTCAACTTTAAACACCCGCTGGCCCCACCGGTGCGCGGCCCACCCCTTCCCTACCAGCCGCACTGCGCTCCAGCCACGGGGCAAGTAGCCTCGGTGGACATGAAGCTTGCTACCTTTCGCTCCCCGCTTACCCCGGATCGGACTCGCGTGGGACGCGTCGACGATGACCACTCGGCCACTCTTGTTGGCGAGTTTGCCGATGTGGCAGAGCTACTCCAGCAGCCCAATTGGCGAGAGCTCGCCGCACACGCCTCGGAGCTGACGGTCGAGTTTGAGCAGCACACCCTGGCCCCGCCGATTCCGCGCCCCGGCAAGATCATCTGCGTCGGCCTGAACTATGCGGCCCACATCGCGGAGATGGGCCACGAACGCCCCGATGTGCCCACCTTGTTCATCAAGTTCCCCGAGGCGCTGATCGGCCCCTTCGACGATATCCAGGTGCCGTCTTTCGCTCAGGACACTGCGGACTACGAGGGTGAGCTGGCAGTGATCGTCGCTAAGCGCACCCGCAATGCCACACCGGAGGAGGCCGCGGATTCTATCGCCGGCTTCTCGGTGATCAATGATTTCACCTGTCGTGAGCTGCAAAAACGCACGCAACAGTGGCATCAGGGCAAGTCCTTGGAGCGCACCAGCGGTTTCGGGCCGTGGCTGGTCACCCCTGATGAGTTGGATGCGGAGGCGCGGCTGCACACCGTGGTCAATGGCGAGGAGCGCCAGAATGCGCCGCTATCGGATCTGGTGTTTAGCCCAGCGGATCTCGTCTCCTTCTGCTCACAGCTGTACACGCTCAATCCTGGCGATGTGATTGCCACCGGCACTCCGGCGGGTGTGGGGCATGGTCGCGGCGAGTATCTCTCCCATAATGATGTGGTTCAGGTCTCTATCGACGGGATCGGCCGTATCCGAAATCGGGTTGTCTTTGGTGGATAACCTGCGGGTTGTGCTAGACTTCCGTTCGTCTCGGCGAGGGGGTTTGTAACCCAAGCCCCGTTATCGACGCGATCCAAGAGCTCAGCCCCACCTATTGGGGCTTCTAGCCTGCGGCGATGCGAGATGCCACGCACTGCCTGCGGGCTTTTTTCGTGTCATGAACCTGCACATGGTTCCGGCGCGATCAAGCACAACCCGTCTGCGGTGCGCTGACCACTAACACAAACTTTTAAGGAGATAACAATGGCTACTAAGGCAATTGATATCAAGGCAAGCGCTCGCACTGAGTTCGGTAAGGGCGCTGCCCGCCGTGCCCGCCGCGACGGCCTGATCCCCCTCGTGGTGTACTCCAAGCACCTGGAGGCCCCGGTGCACGCCACCGTCGACCGCATCGAGTTCACCGCCATCGTGCGTAACCACGGTGTGAACGCGATTGTGAACGTCAACGTCGATGGCGAGGAGCACCTCACCATGATCAAGCACGTTGATCAGAACCCGCTGAGCTTCGACATCGACCACATCGACCTCTACGCCATTTCCCGCGGCGAGAAGGTCGAGGTCGAGGTGCCGATCTCCTACACCGGCGAGCCGGCTCCGGGCACTCTCGTCTACCAGGATGCAGACACCCTGCTCCTGCTGGCCGACGTGCTCTCCATTCCGGAAGAGATCGAGATCGACATCGAGGGCCTCGAGGTCGGTACCCAGATCCTGGCCAAGGACGTTGCTATGCCCGGCAACTGCTCCCTGGCTGCCGATGAAGACGTGCTGGTTCTCAGCGTCGTCTACCCGGAGACCGAGGATGTCGAGCCGGGCGAGGCCGAGAACGAGGATCCGGAGGACGTCCCGACCGTGGACGAGGACGATGCGGATTCCGACGAGGACTCCGACTCCGAGGACAAGGAGTAATCTCCTTCCACCCTGGCGCGATGCTTATCGACGCCACCTCGCACCACCACCCTAGGCGCCCTTCGTGCGTGCCTAGGGTGGTGGTGTATCTGGGCGCGCTACCATGAGGTGACTCTCGGTGCTTATCTAGAAAGCTTCTTGCCTCATGAACGTTGCCACCACCACTGCCCTTGCGGCAGTGTGTGCCCTATCGATTGGGCTTGTGTCCTGTTCCGCCGATTCCGGCACCCCCAACGCCAACTCTGCTCGTCTCGGCGTGGCGTTTTCCCCCGTCGCCGGCTTCGCGCCCTTTAGTGCGGATGCCTCCATCGCGACGCGTTTAGGCTCCTCGGAAACGCTCGTGCGCATCGCCCCCGACGGCACTCCCGAAGGCTGGTTGGCCTCGTCTTGGGAGCAGCCCAGCTCCACCACCGTGGTATTCGAACTGCGCTCTGGGGTGGACTTTCATGATGGCACCCAGATGGATGCCGAGGCCGTGGCCAACTCGCTCAACGAGGCTTTTGCCTCTCCTTATCGGCCGCGCGGGCTCGGCTCGGCGGCGCTGCGGGCCACCGCCACAGACACTCTCGAGGTGACGGTCACCTCCGATCGCCAGGACCCGATCTTGGCGCAGCGCTTCGCAGACCCGGGCACCATGATTCTTTCACCCAAGGCCTACACCACAGAAGATGAGCGCCTGGTGATCACCCCGATCGGCTTCGGCACCGGCCCCTATGTGTGGAAGGACGCCACCCCGCAGCACGCACACCTTGAGGCCAATGCGGACTACTGGGGCGATCAGCCCGGAGTGCCGAGCGTGGATGTCACCTTCTCCGCCGATCCGGCCGAGCTGGCCCGCGAGGTGCAAAGCTCCCGGCTCGATGTCGCCGCCGGCTTGCCGGCTGAGAGCCTGAGTGATGTGAGCGAGCGCGCCGAGGTGATGACGATATCCACCCCGCGCACCAGTCTGCTGTATTTCAATACGGGCAAAGGCATCTTCACCCGTGCCGATGTGCGCAGCGCCGCGATTGAGGCGCTCGATGTGCCCGCACTGGTCCGCGATAGCTACCCCGCAGATAAGGATGCGCTGCAGAATACGCTCTTCCGCGCCGCCGAGCGCGGCGATGGCACAACGAAGCCGATCAAGCTGAACACCCCAGCCACAGACGACCTCGAGGATGGCCCCACCCATATCACCATGGCCACCTACTCCGATATCCCCGAGCTTCCCCAGCTCGCATCGGAGATCGCCGAACAGCTCGAGCAGGCCGGTTTCCAAGTCCAGCTCAGCATTGATAGCTATGGGGCGCTGGAAAACCGGATCCTAGACGGGCGTTTCGATCTTGTTCTCGGCTCCCGCAACTACATGAGTGGTGCTGCGGACACACTCAGCTATCTCGCCTCCGATGCCACCTGCGGCAAGCGCTATAACATCGCCCGCTATTGCGATGGGAGCGTGGACGCAGAGATTGCCTCCGCATTAACCACCACAGACACCGAGAGCCGCGAGACCGCGGCCGCACAGATCGCTCGGGAGATTCTCGCCAGTGGCGCGGTGCAGCCCATCGCCGTCGAGCAGGTCCATCTCAGCAGCCGCGGCTTCACCGGCTTGGCCGAGGATCCCTTCGAAGTGCAGCTGCTCACCTCAGATTTCCGAGCAGAACCCTCCGCCTAGGCCACTACCCCCGCACGGGCCGCTGCTGACGCCCTGCCCTGCGCCGCCTGCGGGGCAAGCGGCCGCGCTGGGCGGCGCCGCGCTCGCCGCTAAATAGGCAACAATCGCCTGCGTGCAGCGTGTTTCTATCTTCCACTTCCCTGCTGAGGAAACTGTGGACTGGTGCTGCACTGTATTCGGGCAAAGCGAACCGCGGCGAACCGCAGCGGATATAAACACAGCCATATCCGCTAGATCACCCCTGTTAGTGGGTATTTGTATCGTACTTGTCGTAACTCACTTTATTCCACGTACGCTATGCCGATCGCTGCGAAGAGTAGTAACATGACAAATGAGAGCGCTATCATTTCTCGTTTTATAGCCTCTAGCTGCATATATCGCTAGTCACCACATAGACACGACAGTGATAGACACCCACGGCTTCTACTCGCAGACCCAATCGCCAGGAGGACACCATGCTTCTCTCAGAAGAGAGAACACTCATCGCCGACTACTGCCAGCACTTCGCATCCGACGGGCTGGTCGTGGGAACGGCCGGAAATATCTCTATCCGCGCCGGTGAGCTCGTCGCCATCACCCCCACCGGACTGCCCTACGTCGGAATCACCCCAGAAGATATCTGCGTGGTCAATTTCGACACCGGAGAGCAGGTCGAAGGTCAGTATCGACCCACCAGCGAGATTCATCTCCACCTCCAGGCACTGCAGACCACCGGGCTCGACTCGATCGTGCACACGCACTCCGCCTATGCCACCACCGTGGCCAGCCTAAAAGGCGTGACAGAGCTACCCAATATCCACTACATCACGGCCACCATGGGCGGAGCGATCCCCGTCACCGAATACGCCCGCTATGGCAGCCAATTGCTCGCCGACAATGTCGAGGCCGCACTACAGAGCAAAACCGCATGTCTGCTCGGCAATCACGGCTCCGTAGCCGCAGGTAAGGACCTCGCCGAGGCCTACACCAAGGCACAGTCCATTGAATGGCTGTCCAAGGTTTACCTCAACGCCCGCGCCGCGGGAACCCCGCGCATCCTCACGCCCGAGCAAATGGAAGAGGCCAGCGCCGCCATCGCCACCTACGGCCAGCCGCACAAGCGCTAAGCCGCACAAACACTCAGCCAGAATACGAAGAGCCCACCATCGTCATGGTGGGCTCTTTTGCGCTGTCATGTGTGAGCGTTATCATGCCACACCCTCCTTCCCTGCTCCGCGCCGCCGGATAGCTACCCCCATTAGGCGGCCCCCTCCTCCAGCCTTTCCCATCCTCACGAGCCAGGGTGACGACCGTCTCAGCCGCCGTTACGCTGGGCGAACGCCACAAAACCCACCCCGTATGTGTGGGGCTAGCGGGAAAGATGCCGAAACCTCTTCCCCGCCTGTAGGGGCGATGTTAAGCTTTTGATAGCGCTAACATACGGGCATGAGACAGTGCCCACGGACCGATGGCTAGGCCCAATCGCCCCCACCGGCCACGGCGCTCCAGATCCCCCATACTGGGGTGACATTACCTCCCGAAGGAGAAGTACTCATGGTTCATCATCCGAAGATTGGCATCCGACCCACCATTGACGGCCGTCGTCGCGGAGTCCGCGAATCACTCGAAGATAAAACGATGTGGATGGCCCACGCTGCCGCCGATCTCATCACTAAGAATCTCCGTTACCTCGACGGCGAGCCCGTCGAGGTCGTCATCGCCGAAACCACCATCGGCCGCCCCGGCGAAGCAGCTGCCTGCGACGATCTTTTCGCTGGCCAGAACGTGATCGCCGAACTCACCGTGACCCCCGCCTGGTGCTATGTCACGGAAACCATGGACATGGATCCCAACCGTTTCCACGCCATCTGGGGCTATAACGGCACCGAGCGCCCCGGCGCCGTCACGCTGGCCGCAAATCTCGCTGCCTACGCTCAGTACGGCATTCCCGCATTCAGCATCTATGGTCACGACGTTCAAGATGCCGATGACACCGACATCCCGGAAGAAGTCTCTGACAAGATCCTGACCTTCTCTCGCGCAGCCGTTGCTGCGGGACAGATGCGCGGTAAGGGCTATCTGCAGATGGGCTCGACCTGCATGGGCATCGCTGGTTCCTCCATCGATCGCCACTTCTTCCAGGACTATCTCGGCATGCGCGTGGAGTCCGTGGACATGACTGAGTTCATTCGCCGCATCAACGAAGGCATCTTCGATCCCGAAGAGTATGAGAAGGCACGGGCATGGGTGCGTGAGAACGTCCAGATCGGCAAGGATTTCAACCCCGAGCCGCGCGACGATGCCGAAGAGCAGTGGGACTTCATCACCAAGATGGCCCTCATCGGCCGCGACATGATGGAGGGCAACCCCAAGCTCGCCGAGCTGGGCTTCGAGGAGGAAGCATGCGGCTTCAACGCCATCGCTTCCGGTTTCCAGGGCCAGCGTCAGTGGACCGACACCTACCCCAATGGTGACTTCATGGAGACCATGCTGAACACCACCTTCGACTGGAACGGCGCTCGCCGCCCGGTGGTGCTGGCCACGGAGAATGACACCCTCAATGGTGCCAGCATGCTCCTCAACTACCTGCTCACCAACCGCACGCAGATGTTCTCCGATGTGCGCACCTACTGGTCCCCCGAGGCCATCGAGCGCGTCACTGGTGAAAAGCCCACCGGCGGGGCCGCGAATGGCTTCCTGGACCTGCGTAACTCCGGCGCCACCACTCTCGACGCCACCGGCGTGATGAAGGACGCCGAGGGCAATCCGTGCACCAAGCCTTTCTGGGAAGTCACCGAAGAGGACCAGAAGGCTGTCATGGAGGCCACCACCTTCCATGCCGCAACCCACGAGTATTTCCGTGGCGGTGGATTCTCCACCCACTTCCGCACCGCTCCGAACATGCCTGTCACCATGATTCGTCTGAATCTGATCAAGGGTGTCGGCCCGGTGTTGCAGATCGCCGAGGGTGAGACCGTCACCCTGAGCGAAGAGGCCACCACCAAGATCGAGAACCGCACGGACCGCACCTGGCCCACCACGTTCTTCGCCCCGCGTCTGACGGGCAAGGGCGCATTCACCTCGGTGTATGACGTGATGGACAACTGGGGCGCGAACCACGGCGCCATCGGCTTCGGCCACTTCGGCAAGGAGCTGATCACTCTCGCCGCCATGCTCCGTATCCCAGTGAACATGCACAACGTGGACGATGCAGAGATCTTCCGCCCGCGCGCATGGGGTCTCCATGGAACCGCAGACAAGGAAAGCGCCGACTTCCGCGCCTGCGAAAACTATGGTCCCTTCTTTGCCTAATTGCGCAGTGCACTGAGCGACAAGAGATAAGGATCACATAATGTCACGGGTCATCAGGACTTTGGCAATCGACATGGGCTCGTCCTCCGTTCGTGGAATTGTTGGTGCATGGGACACAGATTCCAAGAAGCTGACAAGGTCGGAAGTGTTTCGTGCAGAACACCACGTCTGCACCGATGAGCAGGGAAACCTGTACTGGGACTTGGAGGCGCTGAAAGACGCAGCCACCCAGGCACTCCACGCGGCCGGAGATATCGACTCAGTTGCTGTCGATGGATGGGGAGTCGATTTCGTCGTCGTCGACGAGAACAATAATCCTCTGTCGCAGGCACGCTCCTATCGGGATAGTGCCGGCGCCCGAGGCCGAAGCCTGATGGCATCACGAATGCCGGAGGCGGAGCAGTACCACGCCTCCGGCGTTCTCCCCCAAGACATTAACTCTGTATATCGACTCGCACTGCAACCGCCCAGCACCGGCACGGTGATGTTCCTCCCGGACTTCATCGCCCGCTGCCTGCTCGATCAGCCCACCCAGGCGTGGGCGTCGCGAGGAATCGCCTCTACCTCGGGGCTTCTCGCGGCAAGTCATGAGGATTGGTCCGAGGAAATACTCGCCACAGCGGGTATCGACCGGCAACGACTCCCCTCTATCACCAGCGAGCGGCGCGTGATCGGCACCCGTTCCGATGGCGTGCGCGTCATCGCCGCTGGCTCTCATGACACCGCCTGTGCACTTTCATCGTTGTCTCGGGAATGTGGCTATCCCGAAGACGCCATGTTTATTTCCTGCGGATCATGGTCCGTTGTTGGCGCGCAAACCTCAGAAGCGGTGGTGACAGAGGAGGCCTACTCCCGAGGGGTCACCAATGAAGCCACCGCACGGGGCGATAACAGAGCCGAGCTCAACCTCACTGGGCTCTGGGTCGCTCAAGAGTGTCGGCGCGCCTGGGGAAATCCAAGTTACGAAGAACTCAACCGGCTGCTAGCGGACGCCTCAAATCCAGGCGCCATCATCGATGTATGCGACCCACGCTTCAGTGCCCCTGGAGACATGCCGGATCGCGTCGTGCAGGCAGCACGTGAACATAACGTCACCCTTTCGACACGAGGCGAGATCCTGCGCGTCGTATTTGATTCCATCGCCCGAGCTCAAGCAGATGCGATCCACACGCTTCGCACTCTGACCGGATCCACGGGGAAAACCTATGTCATGGGAGGCGGGGTAAAGAACCTCTTCCTCATGCAAAGGACAGCCGCCGCCCTCGGCGAAAGCATTCACGTGACGGATCCTGAGGCCACGGCCCTAGGAAACATCATCAACCAGCTCCTCACCCTGAACGTTCCCCCTGCAGACCTAGCGGAATGGGTTCGCAACGCTGGGGTGATCACCACCGTCTGCCCGACGGACGACTGAAAGAAAAGATCATGACTGACACTTCCGTTAGCAGTCCACAAACAACACCCCCGAAGAAGGAACGTAAAAAGTACCTGAACGATGGAATGCTCGTTCCTTTCATCCTTCTGGTGTCCTGCTTCGCAGCCTGGGGTATGTCCACCGACATGACCGCGCCTCTCGTCAAGGTATTTGGTTCGGTCTTCTCGATGTCGACGTTCCAATCCTCGCTCGTGCAGTTCTCCTACTACGGGGCCTACTTCCTGCTCGCCATTCCGGCGGCCTATATTAACTCCAAGTTGGGCTATAAGGGTGGCGTATGTATCGGCCTCTTCCTCGCTGCTGCCGGCGCCTTTGCGTTCTACCCCGCGAGCCTGAGCATGACCTTCGTGGCCTTCATCGGGGCCCTGTTCTCCCTCGCCGCCGGGCTGTCTATCCTCGAGACCTCTGCTAACCCGTTTGTTATCGCCATGGGTCCGGAAGAGACCTCGACGCGGCGCCTGAACTTCGCCCAATCCTTCAACCCCATCGGTTCTAACCTGGGTGTGCTGGTTGCGGCCATCATGATCCTGCCCAATATTCACGAGCACACGGCAGAAGAGCGAGCATCGCTGCCCCAAGAGGAACTCACCTCTATGGTCTCGGGCGAGCTCAAGGCCGTGATGATTCCCTTCGTGGGCCTCGCCATCCTGTACTTGGTGCTCGGCATTGCCATCGCGCTGGTCAAGATTCCTGATCGCTCTCGAAGCGCCGGAGACGACGCAGTCGCCCTTCCGGTACCGAGCTCGGGCCGCCTGGGCCGGTTGATCAGCAATCGCCGCTACTCCTTCGGTGTGGTTGCCCAGTTCTTCAACATTGGTGCCCAAACCTGTATCTGGACCTACGTCATCCACTACGCCACCAATGTCGTCGGCAAGACCAACGCGGAGTCGGGAATCTGGCTCCAGGTCTCCCTGATCTGCTTCCTCGTTGCCCGCTTCGTCATGACCGCCCTGATGGGCATCATCGACGCCCGCCGACTCTTGATCATCATGTGCTCCTTGGGTGTCGTGCTCACCTTGGTCGGTATTCTTACCGGGAACATCATCGGTTTGATCGCTATCGCTTCTCTCTCCGCCTGTATCTCCTTGCTATTCCCCACTATCTATGGCCAGGCACTCACCGGACTCGGAGAAGACACAAAATTCGGTTCGGCTGGACTCGTTATGGCCATCGTCGGTGGCGCTATTCTTCCCCCGGTACAAGGCCTGCTCGTCGATACTATCGGCACCGCCCACTCGTTCATTGTTGTTCTCGTCTGCTTCATTGTGGTGCTGTCCTACGGAGTATTTACGCTCCGCTTCAAGAACCCTGGCGAAACCGCGCCGGCTGCCGCATAGGAGGCTGAATACATAAGCACTCTCACGCCCCCTCATCGTCACCTCTTTTCACACTAAGGAGAACACATGCTCCGCAATATCCCGGAGAAGATTTCACCGGAACTCCTCTACACTCTGGCCCGCATGGGACATGGCGATCGCATCGTCATCGGAGATGGAAATTTCCCAGGCTACACCCTCAATTCCACGGTCATCCACGCAGATGGTCACACCGTGGCTGGCATGATGGACGCAATCCTCAAGCTCATGCCCTTGGATCCCTATAATCCGTGGCAGATCGGTCTCATGGAAACTGTGGGAGACGATCCAGAGCCTCCCGTATGGAGCGAATTCGCCGAGATCGCCGAACGCAGCTATCCGGGCCATACCGTGAAGCACTTTGAACGATTCGAGTTCTATGAGCAAGTAAAGAAGTGTTTCGCAGTTGTTGCGACCACGGACACCGCTCTCTACGGAAATATTATTCTCACGAAGGGAATTGTCATTCCAGAATAGATTCACGTATTTCGACAGACTGTATGGCGCCTAGGCCACCCGCATTCTCGGGTGTCCTGGGCGTCATGTACACTTACCGGCGTGCGTAAAAAGGCAGTTATGCAGGATGTGGCACAGTTAGCGGGGGTATCCACGCAAACTGTGTCTCGAGTGGTAAATAACCATTCTTCCGTGCGACCAGCCACCCGTGAACGCGTCTATGCCGCGATGCGCGAGCTCGACTACCGGCCCAACGCAGCGGCCCAAATGCTTGCCTCCGGCTCCTCCCGCTCCATCGGTGTCCTTTCTGTGGGCACGATGTCTCATGGATTGATCACCCTCTTTGCCGAGCTGCAGGCCCATGCCAAACATCGGGGATGGCATGTGCTCACCTCCTCCTCGGCCAATGCCGACTTCGCGGAGGCGCAATCCGCCCTTGACTATTTGCGCTCCCGGCAAGTGCTGGCGACGGTCATCCTCTTCCAGCATCGCAGCCTTCTACCGCTCTTCGAGCATTGGACGGGCGCGCCCGGGGTGATGATCAGCTCCGTCGACCACGGCATTGAGGGCATGTCCACCATCGGCATCGACCAAGTCTCCGGCCTCCACTCCGCCTTGGACCATTTGTGGGACCAAGGAATAACCGATACGGCCATGATTACCGGCGATCGGGAATATATCGACGCCCGGGAACGTATGGTCATCTACCAGCGCTATAGCCGTTTGAAGAAGCACTCCTTCTCGCTATTTGGCGGCAGGGGCTGGGGCGCCTGCGATGGCTATGCTGCCGCGCAGGAGATCCTCAACGTTGGCCTCCCCGAGGCCGTCATCGGCGGCAATGACAAAATCGCGGTCGGCTGCGCCCGCGCCTTCGCCGAGCACGGCTTCACCGCGGGCAAGGATTATAAGCTCATCGGCATTGACGATGATGAAGTCAGTTCCTACCTGACCCCTCCCCTGTCCTCTATTCGCCAGGACTTCGCCGAACTCGCTGGTGTGGTCATTGATGAACTCGCCGGGTTGATGGAGGGCAAGCCCCACCGCAAGCTCCTACTGCCCTCCCATTTCATTCCCCGCGCCTCATCGCTGCCGGAGGATGCGCCCGAGCTCGGCTAGGGCCCACAGCAGCTGATCCTAGGCCCGGAAACCGCTGCGGTATCGCTGCTACTAGGGTGAGGAACCATGGACAGTTTTATCGTGGTTGGGCTGGGAAACTCCGGCTCAAAATACGCCGAGACCCGCCACAATATCGGCTTCATGGTGGCCGATGAGTTGGCGGGCCGCGGGATGGCGTCGTCACGCTTTAGCGTGCATAAAAAATCCGGCACGCAGATCGCGGAGCTGCGCCTGGGCCAGCAGCGGCTCATCGTGGCCAAGCCACTGTGTGCGATGAACCTCAGCGGCCGGCCGGTGCAGGCCTTGGCGCGTTTCTTCTCGCTACCCCCGAGCAAGATCTTGGTGGTGCACGACGATATGGAGCTCGATTTTGGCCAGGTCGCGCACAAGATGGGCGGTGGCATGGCCGGCCATAATGGGCTGCGCTCGATCGCCCAAGCACTGGGAACTCAGGACTTTCCGCGCATTCGGGTGGGCATCGGGCGCCCGCCGGGTTCCCAGGCACCGGCGAGCTTTGTGCTCAAGCCCTTCAGTACCCGTGAGCGCCGCGAGCTGCCCTTTGTGTGCAGCGATGCAGCCGATCTGATCGAGCAGAGCGTCACTGGCTAGTCGGCGCGGCGCACCCGTTTCGCCCCGGCGAGCACTCGCGAACGCACCGGCAGAGTCACACTCAGTGCCACCACCATCACCACCGCACCGGCAACGACAATAGCGATCCATGAGGCGGGGTGTTCGAAAACGGTGGGATCGGTGTCAGTGAATTCCTGATAGCTGGAATAGGGCAAAAAGAGGATGCGGCCGAAGATGAAGGTCATCACACAGGTTCCCACGAGGGGGCCGAGCATCTCGAGCCACGAGACAGCCAGGCCGACGCGATTGGGCACGCCCATCTTGTGCAGCGCCAGGGTTTGGGGCGCGCGTTCGAACTCAGCGGAGCATTGATTCATCATCGCGGAAATACCGGCCAGAATGAAGGTGAAGGAGATGGTGAATATCACGCCGGTGGTGATGTCCCTATCAAACTCAGCAAACATCTGCGTGACTGCGTCTTGGATATTAGGGTCGCTGGGATTCTGAAAGGGTGCGGAGGCAAGAACCGCCACGATGAGCGAGACGGCTGCCACTCCGGAGACGCGTCGCCAGGCTTTCACCGGTTCCAGCGTTATCCGACGGGCCGGCCAGCTGACCAGCAGCCACGGGGCTCGGGCTAGCAGCCGCGATGCCAGCTGCATCACCAGCGGCATCACCAGATCCACGCTGAGCAGGAACACCACAATCACCGCCACAGATTTGGCGTATTGGGCCGGACCAGAACTCAGCCGCGGTGCGGGCGTGAGCAGGAACAATCCGATGGCGGCAATAAGCACGGCGATCCGCCAAAAGCGCAGGGCCCGCGGTGCGGAACGGCGCGATACTCCCAAGGGGGAAATATTGATCCGCACCAAACTCCACCAGGCCGAGAGCGTGACAAAACCTAGCAGCGCAATATCGAGCAGTGCATAAAGCCACAACGGCGCCAGGATTTCCTCATAGCGCACCGTGTCTCCTTGAAAGGACAGGCGCTGAAAGAATGGCAGCAGAAGCAATGTTCCGCCCGTGCCCAGCACCACACCCACCGCGGCCTGCACGAGGGTGTCGATTAGCCCCATGCGATTGACTTCCGCGCGGGAGAGCCCGAGCAGGCGGAAGCAGGCCAGTCGGCGTTCCCGCATCCGGGCCCCCAGCAGGGTGGCTGAGCTGGTAAGCGAGAGCACGGGGAAGATCAGCAGGGCGCAGGCGAAACCGGCCAGGAATACATAAAACCCGAGAAGCGTCGACATCGTGGGATCCGCAGCGATGGCGTGGACCGCGAGTTCGCGCGGGTGCTGTTCGCGGTAGACAAACATCCACGTGCCGGAGGCCACGATCATCACGATTGCGGTCACCGCGGTAAACGCTGCGATCGACAAGAGCGTCAAGAGCCCTGAGCCATCGCGCCGGCTCATGCGCGCAGAAAATACCTGGTAGGCAATCGAGCGCAGATTCGCCGCGCCACGATACACCCGCTGCGGCTGTGGGGCGCTGGTGGGCGCCGTGGAGGAGGCTGTGGTGGGGTTCATCATTGCCCCTCCCCGGCGCTGCGTCGCATAGCCGCGTGGGCGGTGGCGGTGCGGGTACGGGAGCCATCGATGGGCCGGTCCGTGTGTACCCGCCCATCGCGGATCTCGATGAGCCGGTCGCACCACTGCGCCACGTTGCTGTCGTGGGTCACCGTGAGCAGGGTGGAGCCGCTGCGCTCGACTAAAGCGGTGAGTAGCTGCATCACCTCATGTCCGGTGGCTTGGTCGAGGGCGCCGGTGGGCTCATCGGCGAAGATAATCGTCGGTTCGCCGGCGATGGCGCGGGCTACGGCCACGCGCTGGGCTTGGCCGCCGGAGATATTGCCGGGCAGCTTGCCGCCATGGCCGCTCATGCCCAGCTTCGCAAGCAATTCATCGGCCTGGCGCAGCGCCGCGCGGCGCGAGCTGCCGCGCAACTGTAGCGGCATGGCCACGTTTTCGCGGCTGCTGAGCTCGGGGATGAGCTGGCCGTCCTGGAATACGAAGCCGAAATCGTGCAGCCGGATGCGCGAACGCTCGGTGTCGCTGATGGTGGTGATATCACGCTGGTTGTAGATCACCGATCCCGCATCCGGTACCAGCACCCCGGCGAGGCAGTTCAGCAATGTCGATTTACCGGAGCCGGAGGGGCCCATCACGGCCACTGCCTCGCCGGCGCCGATCTCGAGGGAGATATCGTGGAGGACATGTTCCGCGCCGAAGCTCTTAGACAGGTTCTGCGCGCTGAGTAGTGAGTGTGTTGTCATATCTCTCATTCAAGGCTCTACGCTGGTCTTTCCCAATAACCTAGAGGCTAGTTTTCCACGTAGTCCTAGCACTACCCCCACCGGCCCCAGCACGGCGATGGCGGCCGGCGGCCCTTTTAGAATGGGAACCATGGCAGGTTTGTTTTCTCGATTCCGCATCCGGGCCGCTGGGCCTCGACGCGAGCGCGATGAGGAGATCCGCGAGCTCATTGATTCTCGTCGCACCATCGTGGATGCCTATGAGGTGGAGCGGCGGCGCATTGAGCGGGACCTGCACGATGGTGCCCAGCAGTCCTTCGTCGCGGCGGCGATGGCGTTGGGCGAGGCCGAGCTGGATCCCGCAGTGGAGAATAATCCGCAGCTGCGTGCTCTTTTAGAGCAGGCCCACCGCAATCTTGATGAGGGGCTGGCGGCCTTGCGGAGTACGGTGCGCGGGATTCATCCGCACATGCTCAGCGACGCCGGCTTGGTGGCCGCGGTGGAGGAGCTGCTGCAGTCGATGCCGCTGCGTTCCTCGCTGACCTGCCCGCATCCACTTCCCACCCTGCCGGAGGGGGTATTGGCCTGCGGGTATTTCTTTGTGTCTGAGGCGTTGAGCAATATCGGCAAATACGCCCCCGAGGCGCGGGTGGATGTGTTGCTCACGGTCGATTCCGGGCTGCGGATCTCGGTGCTCGATACCGGCCCGGGTGGCGCCCATATCGTCGCCGGTGGTGGCCTGCACGGTATCAAGGAACGTTTGGCGGCATTCGGGGGCACGATGGAGGTGAACTCGCCGCCGGGCGGGCCCACCCAGGTGGTGGCGGATGTGCCGCTGCTGCTACATCGCGGGGAGTCCGGCATCGTGCTCGGCACCCTCAGCTCTACAGCGGAGAGAAAGGATCGCTCGCTATGAATATTGTCTTGGCCGATGATTCCGGTCTGCTGCGCGAATCCTTGGCAGCCATGCTGGAACGCCAGGGCTTTCATGTGCTGGCGCAGTGCTCCTCTGCCGAGGAGATCATGCCGCTTATCGACGCCCACTCCGCGGAGATCAGCCTATTGGTCACGGATGTCCGCATGCCGCCGTCGATGAGCGATGACGGCCTGCACGCGGCCGTGGCGGTGCGGCAGCGCTACCCCGAGCTGGGCATCGTGGTCTGTTCCCAGTATGTGGCGCCGGCCTATGCCCGCACCGTGCTGGAGATGGCCGGTGGTGTGGCCGGCACCGGCTATGTGCTGAAGGATTCGGTGGGGCATGTCGCTGATTTCATCCGGACGCTACGCACGGTGGCTGCCGGTGGCATGGTGATTGATCCGCAGGTAGCCCAGGCCATGGTGCATTCCCAGCAGGGCATGAGTGATCTCACCGCCCGGGAAAGTGAGGTGCTGGCGCTCATGGCTCAGGGATTATCCAATCCGGAGATCGCGAGCCGTCTCGTGGTCTCAGGCGCGGCGGTGGCGAAACATATTGCCGCGATTTTTCAGAAGCTGGGGCTCTCCCCCGAGGAGGACAACCGCCGCGTCAAAGCGGTGCTGCGTTATCTCTCGGACGTCGGCGTCTGAGGTATTCGGGTACAAAGGAGACATGACTCTTCATACCGCTTTTAAAGGAAACCCCGTCACCGTCTCCGGCGAGCTGCCCGAGGTGGGCTCGCGTCTCGGCGAGTTCTCGCTGACGAATGACTCGCTCGAGACTGTCACCAATGCTGATTTCGCTGGGCGCCGCGTGGTGCTCAACATTTTCCCCTCGGTAGATACCGGCGTCTGCGCCGCTTCCGTGCGCCAGTTCAATGAGCTCGCCGCGGGTCTGGACAACACCGTGGTGGTCAATGTCTCCCGCGATCTGCCCTTCGCCTTGGCTCGCTTCTGCGGTGCCGAAGGCCTGGAGAACGTGCAGGTGGCCTCGGACTTCCGCCGTGGCTTCGGCGATAACCTCGGCCTGGTGCAAACCGATGGCCCGCTGGCCCAGCTGCTGGCTCGCGCCGTGATCGTCGTAGATGGCGAGGGCACCGTGCTGCACTCCCAGCTGGTAGAGGAGATCGCCACCGAACCGGACTATGAGGCTGCTCTCGCGGCGCTGCGCTAAGCACGCTTTCGGGGCAGTGCCCGCTTCTACCCGCCTTATTCCAGCCTGTCGTGCGTGGATGAGGCGGGTTTGTGTGTGCCCGGCTTCGCCGAGCACGGGATCACACTAGCCACGGTGTTCACCGATAGCGGCGCAGCCGCGGGCTGGAAAGCATGCACCACCTTGCAGGGACAACACCCCTGCATTCTCGGTGCCGTATCAGCTGTTCTATTTATTCCGCACAGCACAGGCTAATGTACTTCATTACTTCCCTGTTGTGTGCGGTGCGCCACATGTGCATCCCGGAAAATAGAAAAGGAGATCTCCTAAGCCATGACCCCCAACTCCGTTGGCTTTGCGCTCGTCGTGCTCTTAGTCGTGCTCTTCGTGGGCAAGGTCGTGCGTATGCGCGTTCGGTGGACGCAGAACCTCTTCCTGCCCAGCTCTATCATTGCTGGCACCCTCGCCCTGCTTCTCGGCCCCGAGGTGCTGGGCACGATCGCCAGCTGGTTTGGCGAGAATACCGCCACAGAGTATCTGCAGGCTGGTGGCCTCTTTGGCGAGGACATGCTCAGCGTATGGAAGACCCTGCCGGGGCTGTTGATCTCTGTCGTCTTCGCCACCCTCTTCTTGGGCCAAAAGCTGCCCAAGCCCAAAGAGGTCTATCACTTGGCCGGCCCGCAGCTCTCGGTGGGCGTGGCCTTCGCCTCTGGCCAGTATGTGGTGGGCATGCTGCTCGCCATGCTGGTGCTGGCTCCCCTGTTTGGGATGTCCCCCATGGCTGGTGCGCTCATCGAAATCGGCTTTGAGGGCGGACACGGCACCGCCGCCGGCATGATCGACGTCTTCCACGAGGTGGGCTTCCCCGAGGGCGGCGATCTCGCCGTGGCCGTGGCCACCGTGGGCCTGGTGGGCGGCATCGTGATCGGCGTGGGTGTGATCAACTGGGCTATCCGCACCGGCCGCACCACCATCGTCACCGAGGTCAAAGACCGCTCTCTCGAAGAGCAGCGTGGCCTCTTCCGCCGCGATGAGCAATACACCGCCGCGATGATGACCTCTCGCCCCTCCTCCATCGAGCCGATGTCCCTGCACGCCGCATTCATTGGGCTGTCCATCCTCATCGGTATCTGCATCCTCGAGTTCCTGCAGTGGGTGGAGCAGATGCTGTGGGCAGATAAGGTCGAGCTGCTGCGCTATGTGCCGCTCTTCCCGATCGCCATGATCGGCGGCATCATCGTGCAGATCCTGCTGAATAAAACCGGCTATGACTACCTGGTGGATTCCAATATGATGCTGCGCCTGCAGGGCCTGGCGCTGGATATGCTCATCGTGGCCGCACTCGCCACCATCTCCCTGCAGGCAATCGCCGATAACTTCTGGCCCTTCGTGCTGCTGTGCGTGGGCGGCATCATCATCAACGTCGTCATCTTGCTGTGGCTGGTGCCGCGCACCATCCCCTCCTACTGGCTCGAGCGCGGTATCGGCGACTTCGGCCAGTCCATGGGTGTCACCGCTACCGGCCTGATCCTCATGCGCATCGCCGACCCCGATGGCGAAAGCCCCGCCTTCGAGGCCTTCGGCTATAAGCAGCTGGTATTCGAGCCCTTCTTCGGCGGCGGCGTGATTACTGCGCTCGCTGTGCCGATCATCTACCAATTCGGCCCCGGCTGGATTCTGGGCCCCATGCTGGCGCTATTTATCGCCGCGGTGGCGTGGAGCTTGCTCTATTGGGCGAAGAAGAGCAAGGACCCACACGCCGAGAAGCTGGTACAGCGCAAGCAAGAATCTGGCTCTTCCCCCGAGCCGGTCTAAACCCCGTCACCGGCTGGGCTGCAGAGCCCGCCGAGTCGGCGTCGATAAGCGCCACAACGCCCCACCCGAAACCGAGGGTGGGGCGTTGCTTTCTGCAGGTATTAGTCCAGCTCAGAGAGCGCGCGACGCGGCGGATAGACGCGCGGCCGAGTGCCGGCGATCTCCTCCACGATGCGGATCACCTGGTTGGAGTAGCCGAACTCGTTGTCGTACCACACATAGAGCACCAGGTGATTGCCGGTGGCGATGGTGGCCAGACCATCGACGATACCGGCGTGGGTGGAGCCGATGAAGTCATTCGACACCACCTCAGGCGACTTGATGTAGTTGATCTGCTGGCGCAGCTCGGACTTCAGCGACACGGTGCGCAGGTAGTTATTCACCTCATCGGCGTCCACGTCCTTCTTCATGGTGAGGTTCAGCACCGCCATGGACACATCCGGGGTGGGCACGCGAATGGCATTGCCGGTGAGCTTGCCTTCCAGCTCCGGCAGGGCCTTCGCCACGGCCTTCGCCGCGCCGGTAGAGGTGAGCACCATGTTCAAGGTGGCGGCACGGCCGCGGCGCTCGCCCTTGTGGAAGTTATCGATCAGGTTTTGATCATTGGTGAAGGAGTGCACGGTCTCCACGTGACCGAACTCCACCCCATAGCGGTGGTCGATGGCCTTGAGCACCGGGGTGATGGCATTGGTGGTGCAGGACGCGGCGGAGAGCACCTCGTCCGAGTCCTCGATATCGGTGTGGTTGATGCCGTAGACGATGTTTTTGATATCGCCCTTACCCGGGGCGGTGAGCAGCACCTTGGATGCCCCCTTGGACTTGAGGTGCTGGGACAGCCCGGCGCGGTCACGCCACACACCGGTGTTGTCCACCACGATGGCGTCGTTGATGCCATAGGCGGTGTAGTCCACCTCTTCGGGGCTATTGGCGTAGATCATCTGGATGGGGGTGCCATTGGCCCAGATGATTTCCTTCTCCTCATCGATGGTGATCGATCCCTCGAAGGCGCCGTGGATGGAGTCGCGGCGCAGCAGCGAGGCGCGCTTGGCGATGTCATCCGCACACTTCTTGCGCACCACCACAGCGCGCAGGCGGGTGCCCCGCCCCTGGGCCTCGCGGGCGACGAGGATGCGGGCCAATAGCCGACCAATACGGCCGAAGCCATAGAGCACCACATCGCGCTGCACATCGGTGCCCTTATCACCGATCACATCGGCCAGCTGCTCCTCCAGGTAGGCACGCAGATCGCCACCATGCTTCTTGTGGCCGATGGCCAGGCGGGCAACGTCAATGGAGGCAGTGCCGAGATCCATCTCCAGCAAGGTCTGGAAGACAGGCAGGGTGTCTTCCAAGGGCAGCTCGCGCTCCACCACGCGGCGAGCATAGCGGTGCATCTTGATGATCTCGATGTCCGACGGATTCACCAGCAGACGGCCGAAGATTGAGGTGACCACATTCTTCTCGCGGTGTAGGCGGCCGATCAGTGGGATCATCTGCTCCGCGAGCTCGATACGCTTGCTCCAGTCGCTGGGGTTGGGGGTGTGGGCGTCGGTCATAGTGACGTTCTTATCCTCCGCTAGTGATGGGTGAATGGTTCAATGTCCACCTCAAACGGTAGCGAAGATGTGGTTTTCAGGGGGCCGTTTTCACCCCACTTTCTCACCTGTCGGGGGACTTTTATGTCTGTTCTCCCCCATCCGGTCACGCGGATGTGAGCCACCCCCTACTCGGCTGTGATCCGCGCTACCACTTACGCGCTTTGGCGATCGCCTTCTTCAGCGCCTTATCGTCCAAATCCAAGGCATTGGCCTTGCGCAGCCGATGGCACACCACCGGACACGAGCAGCAGCGCTTCTTGGAACGGCAACACTTCTTCTTCGTCTTGCCCTTCTCCAAATTGCGGCGAACCTTCTCCAGCTTCATCCTTGCCCCTCCTTCGCGCTCATCGATGCTTATCGACGCCACCTCGCGCCGCGTCCCCGCGATCCACAGACAGCCGGCCTGATTACCATAGCCTTAACTAGTGAAAGTCTAGCTGACCTAAGTGGCGTGGGGGCGGGAATCACCCAGCGTTCTTAGCGGCGGCTGGCGGCGGATGTCAGCTGCTGCACGATCTCGGCGGCAGGGGCCTCGAGGCAGTCGTTCACTCCTTCCCCAGCGAGGCAATAGGCCCAGGCTCGGCTCGCCTTCTGCCCCGCTGGGGCGGGAGCGAGATGCGGAAACACCGGCGGCATGGTGGCCGCAGCGTGTTCGTCCACCCCCGTGATCACCCCACGGGCCACTCGCCCAGTGAAGGCGCGCGTGGCAGCGGTGCGCAGCTGGCCCTCGCGCAGAATCGCACGATTGCTCTCGGAGGTGCCGGCTTCCTCGGCCAAGAGGAAGGCAGTGCCGCAGGACACCGCCACCACGCCCTCGAGTGCCAAGGCATCCGCCACAGCCTCTGGGGTACTCAGCCCGCCGGCGGCGATGAGCGGCAGCTCGCAGCCGGCCGCGACGGCGGCACAGAGCTCCGGCAGGCTCATGGTGGTGGGCTCATCCTCCTGCTTCCAGGTGCCGCGATGCCCGCCGGCGCTGGCTGCCTGCACGATCACCGCATCCGCTCCCACCAGCTGAGCCTGCCGGGCCTCATCGGGGCTGGTCACAGTCACCCACGCCTCAATCCCGCGCTCCTGGGCCTGCTGCACCTCCGCGGCAGAAAAGCAGCCAAACATGGAGCTCACCACCAGGGGCCGCGCCTCGAGCACGGCCGCGAATTTCTCCTCCCAGCCGAAGCTATAGTCCACCTCAGATGTCCAACGGCTGCCCAGCGCGGCGGCGCACTGCTCGTGGGAGTGGGTCTCGAGGTAGCGCGGCCGCGGATGCGGGGCGAAAAGATTGACTCCCACGTTGAGCCCGCCGGCGAGCTTCGCGGCAGTGGCCATATCCTCCCGCAAAGCCTCCACACTGGCGCGCCCCGCCGCGAGGAAACCGAGGTGCCCGGCATTCCACAGCGCCGCCGCCAGCTGTGGGGTCGATGGCCCACCCGCCATAGGGGCGGCAATAAGTGTGATTGTCCGATCCTGCAGGAGATGACTCATAGCTGTCGAGCCTATGTGCAAGAATCGATGCGTGCACCGATTTGAAAACCTCAGCGACTCCCTCCGCTCCTTCTTCGCTCGCCTCGGCTCGCGGACTCCCACCCCCACCACGAGCCTGCCCGAGCGCATCGACTACCTGATTCTGGGACTGGGCAACCCCGGTAGTAACTATGAGGCCACTCGGCACAACGTGGGCTACATGGCCATCGATGACATCTTGGCGCGCCGCGGCGATATCCTCACCCCGGTCGCCGGTGCCCCCTTGAGCATCGCCGCCCTGGAGCATGAGGGCCGCAGCATTGTGCTGGCCCGCTCGCATACCTATATGAATAACTCGGGCGAGGCGATCGAGGCTCTCCACCGCCACCTCGAGCTGGACGCCGAGCACGTGATCGTGATCCACGATGAGCTGGATCTTCCCGCCGGGACGGTGAAAATCAAACGCGGCGGCAATGAAAACGGCCACAACGGGCTGAAATCGCTCAGCGCCGCGTTGGGCACGCGGGACTATGTGCGGGTGCGCATCGGCATCGGCCGCCCACCGCAGAGCGAACCGGTAGCCATCCCCGTGTGGGTGCTCGGGCCTATCGATCCCTCCCCAGAGATGGAGCAGGCCATTGCTCGGGCCGCCGAGGGCGCCTGGCTAGCTGCTAGCGACTCGCTCAGCGCCGCGCAGAATACGACCAACCGGCGCTAGTCTCGCTGCCTCGCAGCTCAGGCCAACCCGGTGGCGTCGATCACCGCATCGAAGGCCTGCCGCACGTCGCTGCGCCATAACACCGCAGCGCGGGTATCGGCCCGCCCGGGCCCGCCATTAATCACCACTACCGGCTTCCCGGCGCGCTGCGCCTCGATGGCGAAACGATAGCCGCTCATCACCGCCAGAGAGGAGCCAGCCACCAGCAGGAAATCGGCCTCCTCCACGAGGGCATGGGCCGCCGCCTTCCGCTTCGGGTCCACCGGTTCGCCGAAGTAGATCACATGGGGTTTGAGCACCTGGGAACCACAGTAGGGGCAGCCCACTAGGTGAAAACTCGCAACGATCTCCTCATCAAGGGCAACATCGCCATCGGGGTTCACCGCACCGCGCCTAGCTTCGGCTTTTTCAATGTAGCCGGGATTGGCGGCATGCAGGCGGGCGTCGATAAGCGATCGTGGCATGATTGCCCCGCAGCTCAAGCACTCGATGCGGGAGAGATCGCCGTGGAGTTCCACCAGGCTTGTGCTGCCGGCGGCGCGGTGGAGGCCATCAACGTTTTGGGTAATCACCCCAGTGATCAGACCCGCAGCTTCTAGCTCCACCAGCTGATAGTGCACCGAGTTCGGCCGAGCTGCGGCCATGTGCCGCCACCCCACAAAGGCCCGCGCCCAGTAGCGGTGCAGGGCGGCGCGATCATAGCGAAACTCCTGATAGGTCATCGGCCGCGACCGGGCGAGCGAGCCCTGCGGCCCGCGATAATCCGGAATGCCAGAGGGCGTGGACACCCCCGCACCGGTGAGCACAGCGGCGCGCCCGCTGGCGAAGAGCTCCGCGATCTGTGCCACCGCCTCCGCAGGCGGGGTGGGCGGAGCCGTCTCATCCACTACGCGCTGAATCGAACGCACCGCAGAGGCATGTGTGCGAGCGATTGATTCAGACACCGAGGCGTTAAGATGAAACACCATGAGCAGAGTAGTTGACGAGGCCTCGCGCCGCAGAACCTTCGCCGTGATCGCACACCCCGACGCCGGTAAATCCACCCTGACCGAGGCGTTGGCGCTGCACGCGCACATGATCGCCGAAGCCGGCGCGGTGCACGGCAAGGCCGGGCGTAAAGCCACCGTCTCCGACTGGATGGATATGGAAAAGGAGCGCGGCATCTCTGTCGCCAGCTCCGCTCTGCAATTCGAGTACGCGCCCGAAGGCCACCAGGGCGAGCCCTACATGATTAACCTAGTGGACACCCCCGGCCACGCCGACTTCTCTGAGGACACCTACCGCGTGCTCACCGCCGTGGATGCCGCGGTGATGCTTATCGACGGCGCCAAGGGCCTCGAGCCCCAAACCCTCAAGCTCTTCCGCGTGTGTAAGGCCCGCGGCCTGCCCATTGTGACCGTGGTGAACAAATGGGACCGCGTGGGCAAAGAGCCGCTGGAATTGATGGATGAGATCGTGTCCGAGATCGGGCTGCAGCCTACCCCGCTGTTCTGGCCGGTGGGCGCCGCCGGTGATTTCCGGGGCCTGGCCCGCATCAACTCCGATGGCGAGGCGGAGGAATACATTCACTTCCTGCGCACCGCCGGCGGCTCCACCATTGCCCCCGAGGAGCACTACAGCCCCGAAGAAGCCGCCGCCAAAGAAGAGATGGCGTGGGAAACCGCCGCCGAGGAAGTCGAACTCATGGCCGCCGATGGCGCGGTGCATGACCCCGAGCTGTTCCTCGAGTGCACCACCTCCCCCACCATTTTCGCCTCGGCGATGCTCAACTTCGGTGTGCACCAGATCCTCGATGCCCTTTGCGCTCTGGCGCCGCAGCCCGCGCCCCGTTCCGCGGACCCGGCCGTGGTGGCCGCCGCAACCTCTGCCATCGACGATCACCGCGATCTGGACAGCGACTTCGCCGGCGTGGTCTTTAAGGTGCAGGCCGGCATGGATCGCAAGCACCGCGATACCCTCGCCTTCATGCGTGTGGTCTCCGGCGAGTTCGACCGCGGCATGCAAGTAACCCACGCCCAGTCTGGGCGCAGCTTCTCCACCAAGTACGCGCTCACCGTCTTCGGCCGCACCCGCGACACCGTGGACACCGCCTATCCCGGCGATATTGTCGGCCTCGTCAACGCCGGCTCGCTCGCCCCGGGTGACACCATCTACGCCGGCCGGAAAGTGCAATTCCCGCCCATGCCGCAGTTCGCCCCCGAGCACTTCCGCACCCTGCGGGCGAAAACCCTGGGCAAGTACAAGCAGTTCCGTAAAGCGCTGGAACAGCTGGACTCCGAGGGCGTGGTGCAGATCCTGAAAAACGAGGCCCGCGGCGACGCCGCCCCCATTATGGCTGCTGTCGGCCCCATGCAGTTCGAAGTGATGCAGGCCCGCATGGATGTGGAATACAACGTGGAAACCATCACCGAGCCGGTCCCCTACTCGGTGGCGCGACGCACCACCGCCGCCACCGCGCCCGAGCTGAATAAGCAGCGCGGCGTGGAGATCTTCACCCGCACCGACGGCGAACTCATCGCTCTCTTTGGCGACAAGTGGCGCCTGAGCTTCATTGAGAAGGAACACCCCGAGTTCGAGCTCTTCCCGCTGGTGGCGGACTAGCTCGACACCGAGGCTAGGGTGCAGGGGTGCTAGTGAGCCTTGCTCTCGTGCTTACCATCGCACCACTGCTCCGGCGGCACCGTCGCCTTTACTTGGGCGATATGCTCACCACACCCAGCCCACGTGGTCTTATGGCAGGTGGGACACGGCACAGGACGGCACATAGCAGTACTCCTTGATTCTCGGTAGAACTCTTTCTACCTGCGATAATACCCCTTGGCGGCGAGGTAAAAGACACAGATGAGGGCCGCTGCCTGATGGCAACGGCCCCCTTCTAGTCACAGCGCCCGCATGCGGGAGGTGCTGTTTTAGCGCCCCACGGTGGCTTCGCGCAGCGCAGAGGTGTTCTGAGCAGTGCGCACCAAGGCGATGTTCATCTCCAGCGCCAGGCGCACGCCCACGATTTGCAGCAGCGCCGGAATCCAGCCGAATAGCAGAGCGATGATAGCGAAGAAAGTCGCCATGGCGCCCACTTCCGAGTCGCCGACATCCGAGGCCACGAACAGCCAGATAAACACCCAGAACACATAGCCCAGAAGCGCCAGCACGATATTGACCAAGTGGATGGCCTTGGCAAACTTGATGGTGATGAAGCTCGAAAAGCTGAAATCAAACAGCGCCTGCAAGAAGTTCTTCGACTCCGCGCCTACGGCGTTGAGCTGAGGAAAGCCAGCGGAGTCTGAACCAGCCGCCGGCCCCTGCTGGGTGGCGTTGGACTGCTGGTTCCCAGCACTGGGGTAGAACGGGGCCGCACCCTGCTGGTTGGGCTGCTGGTTAGCCTGCGGGGTGGTGTACTGGGTATAAGGCTGGTCACTCTGCGGGGTGGCCTGCTGGTTGGTGTTCTCCGCCGAGAACGCGCCCGGATTCTCCTCGCCCTGGTTGTGCTCGCCCTGGTTGTCCTTGGGCGAATACTGGTCGTTCATGGATAGATGATCCCCTCTGATTCTCAGATCGAATGAATGCCTGCGCCGCGAATGCGCCGGTCATAGCGTATATATACGAGCGGTTAGGCTAACGAACATACACTGCGAGGTCAATCATTTCCCTGCGGCCTTCGCCCTCACGCGGGGGGCTGCGTTTCTGCTACCACGGCGGTGGTGGCGGGTGCGGGGTGGCGTCGATAAGCATCCCGCTCAGCGGCGGAAGCTAGGTAGAATGCGGGCTTGTGACTATCCCCGCACCACGCAGCATTGCTGAACTCCGCGCCGACGGCTACTTTCATCAAGCCTGTCTCGACGCCGCCTTCCTGCCCACTCTATCCACGGCGATGGCGGTGGAGGCCGGCGATACCGACGGCGAGAACGTGCAGATCCGGCTCAGTTTCTCTGGGCACCGCCCCACTGAGCTCACCGGTCAGCGCCTCGCCAAGATCCTGCCCACTGGGGTGTGGCAGTGGCTGCACCCGCGTATCGCAGAGGCGGCCGAGGAGTTCGCCATCCCTGAACTCGAGCACGAATGGGTGGCGCCCCGACCACCAGAGCTGGATCTTGAGACCGCAGCACGGCTGCTTGCAGACGATGCGGGCGACGATGCTCAGACCGACGATGCCACTGCACCGCACGCCTATCGCAGCCTCGCCACCGCGGAAGAACTCGCGGCCGCGATACGCACCCTCTTTTCCAATGACCCCGTACTCTTTTTGCCCACCGCCGATGGCGCCACCATCATGGCCACTGTTCCCGCTGCCGCTGCCGCAGATTGTCACCGCACCCTCTTTCACGCTGGCGCCTTCATGCCGGCGTCACCGGATATGGATCGCAGTATCGATGGGCTGGCTCGGCTATTCGAATGCGAGTATCGGCCCTGCGGCGCGGGCTGCTATGAGCTGCGGGTGGCTGGGCAGATCGTGGGGGTAAGCACCCGCGAGTCCATCGTCGTTGACTATGGCCACGGCATGAGCTTTGCCCAGGTGCTGCGCGACGCCCAACAGGTGCCAGCCAGCTACCCGCCCGCCACCGATCCTTCCGTGACTGCCCATCCGGCGATCGTCCAGATGGCACACACCAACGGCATCCCCGCGCTGCTGCGCATCGAGGGCGCCCAGTCCGCGACTCTGACTGCGGATATCCACCGCGCCCGGCGATGTGTGCTCTATCGCAGCGGGGCGATGCCGCCGCAACCGGCGGTACCACCTGGGATGCCACCGCAGGGCTCGGTGTCGCAGGGCTCGGTGCCGCAGGCCCCGCAGAACCCCGCGGGTGCCCCTCGCGGCGATGACACTACCCCCGTGTCCCAACCTCCATCGACCTAGTTTCTGTGCCCGCCCGCGCTCACGCGCTATAGTGAGAGGCGTTCTCAGGGCGGGGCGTAATTCCCCACCGGTGGTAATAGTCCACGAGCCGCAGCTTCGGCTGTAGCAGACTCGGTGAAACTCCGGGACCGACGGTAATAGTCCGGATGGAAGAGAACCTAGGCGCTGAGCGCGCCGCGCTAGGCGAGACTGCCACCCTGCTGTGGCCTGTAGTCTCGGGGGCGCGGTGGCTGCGATGCTGACCTATGTTGTGTTTCACCTGAGGATTTGTTTTCTGCTCAACCGAAACATGAAAGCGTGTAGGTCAGCGAATGAATCCTATAGTCGAGCTTCTTGATGCCACCGTCATCATCGGTGGTGCTCCTATTCTGTGGCGCGAAATCATCGGCAATGCTTTTGGTATTGGCTCCGCCATTTTTGGTTTGAAAAGGCGCGTATGGGCGTGGCCGGTGGGCATCATCGGCAATATCTTGCTCTTCACCGTCTTCCTCGGCGGCGTGTTCCACACACCGCAAAATCTTGATCTCTACGGCCAAGCGGCCCGCCAAGTGATGTTCTTGGTGGTCAGCGCCTATGGCTGGTACGGCTGGCAGCGCAACCTGAACAAGCGGGATCGCTCCTCCGATCAAGCCGCCGTGGAGCCACACTGGGCCACACCGCGGCAACGCCTCGCCATCCTCACCTTCATGGTGATCAGCACCGTCGTCTGCGCCCAGATTTTCTCCGCGCTTGGCTCGTGGGGGCCGTGGGCGGATGCGTGGATCTTCTCCGGCTCGCTTCTGGCCACCTTTGGCATGGCCAAGGGCTGGATCGAGTTTTGGCTGCTGTGGCTCAGCGTGGACATCGTCGGCGTACCGCTGCTGCTCGCCGCCGGCTACTACCCCTCGGCCGTGCTCTACCTCGCCTATGGCGGGTTCGTGGCGTGGGGATTCGTGGAATGGTCTCGCATGGAGCGTCGTCGCCGCAACCAAACCAGCGCGGCGTCCACCGAGGCAGAACTCAGCCACAGCGCAGCCTAACAGAGAACTGTTGGCCCTATTCGCGGCATGTGAGGGGTGCTTAACGCACAGTTAAGGCTTAGAGGAAGTCATCATCAACCGTAGAGAGTGATGGTCAGGTATCGGCAAGCAAAAATTGAGGAATCCGATGCTCCGTGGAGGAGTGGTCAGCGGACGCAGAAAATGAGCGTGACGTCCCTAGTGTGCCGAGCGACGACTCTTAATAGAGAAATTCGCCGCAGCTGGCGCACACTTGCTCCCCTTCTTCGTATATCATTCCACAGCAATAGGCTGGGGAGCTGTAGTTCCAAGCGTCAAGCTCGATGTAGCAATCTTTACAGATGTCACTCAGATAGGACGGGTCGCCTTCAGACAAAGTAATGTCGACCCCGATGAGGTCGTCGCTCTCTGTTCCGCAGTAATCACACGTTGTAACTTCGCTCTCGACAACTGACTCTTCTTCAGTTTCGCTATCGCTGTTCTTTCCGAATATCCGGCTAAAGAAACTCATGGCTTGTCCGTTCATGAAGCAAGGCTGTTTTGTTTACCTTAACATGCCTCTAGGGACTCCGGCGGGTTCTTCATGGACGTTCTCCTCATGGGGACAAGATTGAAACCGGCGGTTACCTGCCGCTTCTGTAGTGCCTATCAGCTGGCCAGTATCGTACTCACGTCCTAGGTTCGGGGAAGCCGCAGCCGGTGGCGGCCAGTGGCGACCAAAGGCGGCCCAGCGCATAGGACAACGCAGCCGGCCAGGCTCATGCGCACTCGGTCGGCTGCGTTGTTCTTCTGTAGCGGCTACTTCACGGCAGCGCGGTATTTCTCCACATCCACCTCGGCGGTCGTGGCCGGATCGAAGACGGCATCGCGGCCCTTATCCACCAGTACGGCACGCACGCCCTCGACAAAGTTCTTGTCCTCGCGCAGCACCTTGCCCACGGCGAACTCATTGGCCAGTGCCGCCTGCACATTCTCCACGCGCTCGTTGGCATCCATCAGCTCCATGGTGGCCACCAAAGACGCGGGGTTGGCTTGGGCCAGGTGGCCGCGGACGAGGTCTTGGAACTCCTCGCTGGGGCACTCCTGCAGCTTCGCTACTACCTCTTCCCACGAGGCAGCATCAAAGACCGTCTCGATATGCTCCATGAGCTCGGCCAGCTGGGATTCGCCCGCAAGCGGCTCGGCGAAACTATCGATCACCGCGTTCATGCCGTCGGCGTCCGCGGCCGATTCCAGCGCCTCGCGGAGCTGCTCGAACTTCTCCGAGGGCACATAGTCAGTGGCGAGACCCGACCACATCATGTCCTGCGGGCTCAGCCGCCAGGTGGTGAGCACGAGGAACTTGGCGAGCGGGAAGGAATGGGAGCCGGTGGCGTTGACCATGCGCTGGAAGGCGTAGGTGACGCCCACATCGGGGCAGAAACCGATCGCCATCTCCGGCATGGAGGCCCAAGAGCGCTCCGAAACCACGCGCCGGCTGCCGTGCACCGAGACGCCCAGGCCGCCGCCCATGACGATGCCATCAATGAGGGCGATATAGGGCTTGGGGAAGTCCACCACCGCCGCGTTCATGGCGTACTCGACGTCTAAGAAGCGATCTCCCACCTCGGGCTGGCCGGCAAGGATAGCCTCGCGGATCACCCGCACATCACCACCGGCACAGAAGGCCTTGGGGTTGTTGGAGTAGATCACTACTCCGGACACGGCATCATCCTCGCGCCACTCGTCGAGGGCGTCGTGAATGATCTGACACATCTCGGTGTCGAGGGAGTTGAGGCTCTTCGGGCGGTTGAGCTCTAAGAAGCCGACCGAGCCACGAACCTCTGCGATTACTGTTTTCTCTGCTGCGGCACACTGGGTGCCTGTAGTGGAATTTTCTGTAGTCATATACACAGTGTGTCACAAAATGCCAAATGATGTGGCGGCGAACACTAATTCTGGGCTACGCCCACAGCGTCCATAGCTGCGGGTTCTTCTCTCCCGCGGGTGTGTCGCGCAGGATGCAGAAAAACGCGCACCCTCCCCACTGGTGCGGGGAGAATGCGCGCGAGGCTGCGGCGGGTGGGCGCTATTTCTTGTCTTTCTTGTCTTTCTTGGACTTCTTCGACTTCTTGCTCTTCTTGTCCTTCTTCGAGCCGCCCTCGACCTTGCGCTTTTCCAGCTGCGCGGCCACATCCGGCACATAGCGGAAATCGGAGCGCGGCGGCCGGTCGTAGTTGGTTTCCGACTCTGGGCGCTCGGGGATCTCCGGCAGCTCGCGGTCGATCTTCTCATAGGGAATCGTGGACAGCAGATGGCTGATCACGTTGATGCGGGAGCGCTTCTTATCCTCGGATTCCACGGTGTACCACGGCGCGGAGGGGATGTCGGTGTGGATGAACATCTCATCCTTGGCGCGGGAGTAGTCCTCCCAGCGGGTGATGGATTGCAGATCCATCGGCGAGAGCTTCCAGCGGCGCAGCGGATCATTGCGGCGCGAGCGGAAGCGCTTCACCTGCTCCTCATCAGAGACGGAGAACCAGTACTTGCGCAGCATGATCCCGTCTTCCACCAGCAACCGCTCGAAGATGGGGGCCTGGTGCAGGAAGCGACGGTACTCTGCGGAGGTGCAAAAGCCCATCACGCGTTCCACGCCGGCGCGGTTGTACCACGAACGGTCAAAGATCACGATCTCACCGGCGGTGGGCAGGCGCTCAATATAGCGCTGGAAGTACCACTGGCCCTGCTCGCGGGAGTTCGGCGCGGGCAATGCCTCGATGCGGCAGGTACGCGGGTTGAGGTACTGGGTGATGCGCTTGATCGCGGAGCCCTTGCCGGCGGCGTCGCGGCCTTCCATGACGATCACCACGCGGGCACCGGTTTCCACCACCCACTGTTGCATGTCTACCAGTTCGGCTTGGAGGTGCTTCAGCTCTGCCTCATAGGCCTTTTTCGATAGCTTCGGCGGGTCAGTGAAATCCTGTGTGTCCTTCTTGCTCATGCTCACCAGAGTACCTGAAGAATCGCTGAAAAAATCAGCCTATTCAGCATTAAGGGGCCAGTCCACGCTGTGTGTCCTGGCCCCGTATGCCGATACGGTTCGGCTATTACTCCTCCACGGAGAATTCAGCCATCTTATCCCACTCGGTTTTGCCCTCGATGAGGGTGTTGATGATCTCCGGGGTCTTCACCAGCAGGCGCGGCATATCCACGCAGGCCTTCTGGAAGTGATCGGAGTTGACGTGCGGCTCCGCGGCATCGTCCTTGAAGCCCTCGATGAGGATATAGCTGTTCGGTTCGTCGGTGGAGCGGTACCACTCAAAGAAGAGATTGCCCTCCTCGGCGCGGGTGGCCTCGGTGAACTCGGCGACTTCCTGGCGGAAGGTCTCCACGTACTCGTCCTTGACGGTGAATTTCACATTGATCAAGATCATGGCCCCAGCCTACGAAAAAACCGCACCCACGGCCACCAGCGCTAGGCTTCCATCTGCTCGCCCAACTCTAGCCACTGCATTTCCAGCTCCTCGGCGCGAGCTGCCGCATCCTTGAGCTTGGCGTCCAGCTCGATCATCGCCTCCTGATCCACCGCCTGCGCCGCGGCGGCCATTTTTTCATTGAGGGAATCGATCTCCGCGCGCACCTTATCCAGCTTGCGCTCGGTGGCGGATAGCTTCTTTGACAGCTCCCGCCACTGCTTCTGATCCATCTTCTTTTCGCTTGACGACGCCTCCTTCGTGCCCACATTCAGTGGCCCCGAGCCTTCCGCCGCTGCCATCTCATCGCGGCGGGCGAGATACTGCTCAATTCCGCCCGGCAGGTTGGTGAGCGCACCATCGCCAAACAGCGCCCACGTGGAATCCGCGATGCGCTCAATCAAGTAGCGATCGTGGGAGATCACCACCAAGGTGCCCGGCCAAGAGTCCAACAAAGATTCCAACTCTTGCAGGGTATCGATATCGAGATCGTTGGTCGGCTCGTCGAGAAGCAGCACATTGGGCTCCGCCATGAGCACACGGGTCAGCTGTAGCCGCCGCCGCTCGCCGCCGGAGAGATCCTTGATCGGGGTGCGCTGACGCTTGGGGGAAAAGCCCAGGCGCTCCGCCAGCTGCGAGGCCGAGAGCTGTTTTTTGCCGAGTTCCACATAGCTGGCCACATCCTCCACCGCATCAAGCACGCGGCGCTCGGGATCGAGGTCATCTAATTCTTGGCGCAGCCAGCCCAGCCGCACCGTTGTGCCCTCGATGCGGCGCCCAGCATCAAGGTCATGCTCCCCCGCCAGCGCCCGCAGCAGGGTGGTTTTGCCCGAGCCATTCACCCCGACCAGGCCGATGCGCTCGCCCGGCGCGAGCCGCCAGGTGAGATCCTGCACCAGCACCCGGCCATCGGGGGTGGAGATTGTGGCGTCTTCGAGTTCGATGACCACTTTGCCTTGGCGGCGCTTGGAGAAGGCCATGAGCTCCACGGTGTCGCGCGGGGCCGGCACATCGGAAATCAGCGCCTCCGCGGCTTCAATCCGGTAGCGCGGCTTCGAGGTGCGGGCCGGTGCACCGCGACGCAGCCACGCCAGTTCCTTGCGGGCGAGGTTGCGGCGGCGCTGTTCCATCGCATCTGCCTGGCGGGCGCGCTCGGCGCGGGCGAAGGTCCAGTCGTTATAGCCTCCCTCATACACGTCCACGGTGCCGTCGTGGACCTCCCAGGTGTGGGTGGCCACGGTGTCGAGGAACCAGCGATCGTGGGTAACCACCACCACCGCGAGATTGCGCTGGAGCAGATGATCGGCCAACCAGCGCACGCCTTCCACGTCCAAGTGGTTGGTGGGCTCATCGAGCACCACCAGATCCAGCTCGCGCACCAGCGCCGCAGCCAGGTGGGTGCGACGACGCTCACCACCCGAGAGCGCGGAGACCGGGGTATCCAATCCGAGATCCACGATCCCGAGGCCCGAGAGCACGTCACGCACCTTGGCATTGGAGGCCCACTCATAGGTTTCTAGCCCCAGCTGCTCCAGCACGACCTCCCCCACGGTGCGGGTATCGTCCAGCTTGGCCCGCTGCGTCACCACGGCCAGGCGCAGCTCCTTATTGTGGGAGACCCGTCCCGAATCTGGGTCCAGCTGCCCGGAGAGGATCTCAATGAGGGTGGTTTTACCGCCTCCGTTCAGCCCCACCACGCCGATCCGATCGTGCGATTGCACGCCAAGGCTCACGGAGTCGAGCAGGGTCTTCATCCCGAAGCTCTGGGTGACATTTTCTAGGTTGATCAAATTAGCCACGTCGGCAGGTATGTCCTTCTCACTAGTCGGCGTCGAACGATGGGCGAACTACGGTAGATACGGCTTAAGACTCGAGTGTTTCTATACCGCGAGTCACGGTGTGGACGGCGAAGGCGTCGAAAACGGTGCCCGAATCGCGCAGCTCCTCAGCCACGGCCTCGGCCGCCTCGGCGCTCTCGCACAGAAATGCCGTGGTGGGCCCCGAGCCGGAAACGATACCGGCGAGTGCCCCCGCGGCCGTGCCGGCGGCGAGGGTGGCCCGCAGCGCCGGCATCAACGACAGCGCCGCCGGCTGCAAGTCATTGTGTAGCTGCCGCGCCACCGCGGCCGGATCGCCGCTGAGTAAAGCGGTAGCTAGGGCGCTGGTATCGGTGCTGGGCGCGCCGGCCTTGCCTGCCTGGCGCATCTCATCGAGCTTGCGAAATACCTCGGGGGTGCGCAGCCCCTGTTTCTGAATCCCCAGGGCCACGTGATAGGTGCCGCGGCTGAGCATCGGCACCAGCTGCTCCCCGCGGCCAGTGCCCAGCTGCGTGCCACCTACGAGGCTAAAGGGCACATCCGAGCCGAGCTCGGCGGCGATCTCTAGCACCCGCTCCTGTGGCAAGGGGGCGTAGCCCTGGAGCGCATGCAGCACGGCGGCAGCATCCGCGGAGCCGCCGGCCATGCCGCCAGCGGTGGGGATCCCTTTGTGGATGTGGATATCTATCACCGGCAGGGTGATCTCCGGGTTCTGTCTGCGTAGCTCCTGCAGATAGCGGGTGGCGGCGCCCACCACGAGATTGCTGGCGTCGAGCGGCACCGCGCTAGCGGCCAGGCCCGAGGCGCTCACCGCGCCCACATACTCGCTCAACCGCGCCGGCTCCGCAGCAGGGCTGAGCCGCACCACATTGTGGTTGGACAGGGATTGAAACACGCTCGTCAGCTCGTGGAACCCATCCTCGCGGACCTCCCCTACTCCGAGAAAGAGGTTGATCTTGGCGCAGGCCCGCACCGAGGTGCTCGCGAAGCTCATTCCGCGGCCTCCTCTCGGGCGGCTAGGGCGATATCGACGAACTCTCGCACCCCGAGGCGTTCGCCGCGCAATGTGGGATCGATGCCGGCGCGGCTAAGAATCGCCGCGCTGCGCTCGCCCGAGCCGAAATGCCCGGAGAGTGCGGCGCGCAGGGTTTTGCGGCGCTGGGCGAAGGCGGCATCCACGATGGGAAATACCTCCGCGGCACTCGCCTGCCAGGGCATGTTCTCGCGCTCATAGCAATCGATACGCACCAGCCCAGAGTCGATCTTCGGGGCCGGCCAGAACACGTTTTTGCCCACCAGCCCGGCGCGGCGCACCTGGCCGTAGTAGGCGGCCTTCACGCTGGGCACTCCATAGATTTTGCTGCCCGGCGCGGCGGCGAGCCGATCGGCCACTTCTTTTTGCACCATCACCAATACCCGCCGCAGGGAGGGAAACTCCGCCAGGATGTGCATGAGTACCGGCACGGAGACGTTATAGGGCAAGTTGGCCGCCAATACCGTCGGTGCCACGGCGCAGTCACTGCGCTGGAACTCCAAGGCATTGCGATTGTGCACGCTGAGGGTGGATGCGGCGGCACCGGCGCGGGCGGCGGCGGTGGCCGGTAGCTCTCCGGCGAGCCGCGGATCGATCTCCACGACCGTCACCGAGCGGGCCACCTCCAGCAATCCGAGAGTGAGCGAACCAAGCCCTGGGCCGATCTCGATCACATCGTCTGTGGCGGTGATCTCGGCGGCGGCGATGATCATCCGGACGGTGTTGGGATCGTGCAGGAAGTTCTGCCCCAGCTTCTTCGTCGGGCTCACATCGAGTTTCTCGGCGAGCTCGCGAATCTCCTTCGGGCCAAGCAGCTGGACGGCGCTGCCCTGCGGGGACACTCCCCCATCCTCGGCATGCGGCGGTGCGGTAGTCATAGTTTCTTCAGTGTAGTGGCTGATCGCGCGCCACCCATTACCGAGGCGGCGGAGATAGCACGAAGCGCCCACCACAGAGGGTGGGCGCAGCAGACAGCGGGCGCGAGCAGGTACTCGCCGGCCCGCCCGAGCGAGCAGGGTGCTTAGCGAATGCCCAGCTTGGCGGTGCAGGCGGGCCATGCGCCCCAGCCCTGCGCGGCCTGTACCCGCTGGGCCACGGCGATCTGCTGCTCGCGGGTAGCCTGGCCGGCGGTGGGGGCGTACTCGCCGCCGCCATAGGCCTGCCAGGTGGAGGGGGCGAACTGCAGGCCACCGGAGTAGCCATTACCGGTGTTGATGCTCCAGTTGCCACCGGACTCGCACTGGGCGAGCTGATCCCAGACGCTGCCGCCGGCCACGGCCGGAGCGGCCGGCTTCACGCCGCGCTTGATGGTGGCGGGAGTGGAGGGGCGCAGTTCCTTTGTCTTGATTGTCACCGAAGCCACCTCTTTGCCATTGACGAGGGTGACCTTGCGGGTGATCTCTCGCTCGCCCGGGGTGGCTTCGCGCTCCACTACTTCGCTGCCCTGTTCCAGGTTGGCATCATCGACGTAGACCGGATCGGCGGTGAAGGACTCGGTATCGGTCACTTCCTTTTCTTCCACCCGGGTGATGTCGATGGTCATTCCGCGCTTCAGCGGCGTATCGAGGGCGGGGCTTACCTCATCCTTATCGCCCAAGGTGATGCCGCGCTCCTTGAGCACATCCCCCACGGTGCGCTCGGCCACCTTGGAATAGGTCACGGAACCGCCATCGTTAATGGTGATGATCTTGGACTTCACCACATCCACAGTGAGCCCGTCGCGGGGAATCACGGTGGTGCCGTCGAGGGAGATGAGATCGGAGGGATCCACCATGCCGAGCTCGGCCAGCAGCTCATCCACAGTCAGCGCAGTGGAATCAACGGTCTTTTCTTCGCCGTCAATCACCAGCGCAACCTGCTTGGCGCTACGCACGGTGATCGCCTGATCATCAGTGATCGCACTCTCTGGGCTGGGGCTCACGAGATCACGGTCGGCGGCCGGAATATCAGCCTCATCCAGCGCGGCACCGACAGTATCGGAGGCGGTAGCGAGATTAATGGTCTCACCATTGAAATCAATGGTGACATCATTTTTGCTCACCGCATTGGCGGAGACCACACCACCGACCAGCAAGGTGGCCAACATGCCGCCGGTGGCGACACGGAGCGGAGTCGAGCTAGAGCCGGTGCCGTTAATGCGAGCCTTGGTGCGGTGTCCCATGAAAGCCAGTGTTCCCTTCACCCTTAAGGTGTCGTGTGGTTGTTGTGTCGTGGCGCTCAGGTGGGGAGATACATTTGGGTGTTTCTCCCCCGCTGGCGCAATGGATGTAACAGTACGGTAACAATTCTGTGATGTCTAGAGAACGCTGTCTCCAGAACGCGCGAGTCTTATATTCCAGACCATGCAGTTGAAGCGCCGTCCTCAGCATAACCACAGCCGTCACACCCGCCCCTGCCCTCTCAGCTGTGCCGGTTGTGCGAAGAATATTCCCCTCTGCACCGCCGTTGCGCCACCCCCGCTCGCTCGGAGTGTTCTTAGACACAGCCGACGCTCAGCCAGGTGGGCTGCACCGGGTGGGCGCGCGTTAGGATGAGAATTCTCCCCGTGCGCTCCGCTGCGAGCCCCCTGGGGGAAGAAATGCCGCCGTGAACGAGACACCCGTAGACGAAGGATCCTATGCTCAGCCCCACTGATATCCCCGCCGGCCTACTCCGCGAGCACAGCATCGCACTTGTCGTCGCCGATATGGATGGCACCCTGCTGGGCGATGATCACATGATCCCAGAAGGGTTCTGGCCGCTGCTGAACCGCCTGAACCGCGCTGGTATCAGCTTTGCCCCTGCCTCGGGGCGGCAATACGCCACCTTGCGCGAGCAGTTCGCCCACCCCGCCGCAGATAATCCGCCACGCAACTTCATTGCAGAAAATGGCACCAATGTGGTGCTCGATGGCACCACGGTCTCGAGCACCACGATCTCCCCAGATATCGTGCGCAAGGTGCTGGACACGATCTCTCAGCTGCGCGGCCGCGGCCACGATATCGGCATTGTGGCCTGCACCCCCGAGGTGGCCTATGTCGATCGCAGTGATGAGGCCTTTCTAGAGCAGACGCGGCGCTACTACGCATCGATGCAACACGTGGATGCAGTAGCCGAGCTCAACCCGGAGGAGATCATCAAGATCGCGGTATTCGGCTTCGACTCGGTGGAAGAGAGCATCTACCCGCATCTGTCCGAGTTCTACGAGCAGGCACAGGTGACCGTATCCGGCAAGCACTGGATCGACATCATGGCAGCTGAGGCCGATAAGGGCCACGGCCTGCGGGAACTCTGCGCCCAGCTGGGGATTACCCCCAGCCAGACCTTAGCCTTCGGCGACTATCTCAACGATCTCGAGCTGCTCCAGCAGGCCGGGGTCGCCGTGGCCATGGCCAATGCGCACCCGCGCATCGCCGAGAGTGCAGACTTTATCGCGCCCTCCAATAGCGAGCAGGGCGTGCTAAAGGTGCTCCGCACGCTACTCGACGCCCACGATCAGTCCGCGAGCTGATATACCCGCCGGAAATTCGCCGCCACTGCGGCGCTGAACTCCTCGAGCGCCATGCCGCGGGCCGTGGCGATGCATTGGGCGGTGTGGCCGATGAAGGCCGGCTCATTGCGGGCGCCGCGGAAAGGCTCGGGCGTCATATAGGGCGCATCGGTTTCATAGAGAATCTGCTCCATGGGCGCCAGGGCCGCCGCTTGGCGTAATTCCTCATTGCGTTTGAAGGTGACATTGCCGGCGAAGGAGAGCACATAGCCGCGCTCGATGGCCTCGCGGGCGACCTCCAGCGGCGAGGAAAAGCAGTGCAGAATCACCGTCTTAGGCTGCGGGGAGCTATCGAGCACCCGCAGCAACTCCGCATCGGCCTCGCGATTATGAATCATCAGCGCCTTGCCGCTGCTCACTGCGAGATCAATATGAAAGCGCAGCGCTTCCTCCTGCGCCTCCAGCGGGGCGCACCACTCTTCTTTGCCGATCCAATAGGTATCGAGCCCGGTCTCGCCGATGGAGACACACAGCGGATCGGCGGCCAGTTCGCGCAGCCGGGCGCGGGCGGCGTCGTCAAGCTCACGAGCCCGCGTGGGGTGAATGGCACACGCCGCCCACACCCGATCGAGCTGCTGTGCCACGGCCAAGGCTGCCTCGGCTTCCGCTAGGCCATCGCCGACGGTCACCATGGCCTCTACCCCGGCAGCGCGGGCGCGCTCGACCACCGCGGCCGGCTCATCGGGGCAGGAGGTGAGGTGGGTGTGGGCGTCGATAAGCCCCGTTGCCCCGGCGAGCGGGGTGGGCGTAGGTCGCTTCTTCTTTCCCATGGCTCTAGCCTGCCACCGGGGCCCAGGAGGGGCCCTCCTCGGCGAGGGCCGGGTCGAGCTTCTGGATCAGCGGCTTCGGCTTGGACAGCGGCGTGCCGGGCACGCACTCCACGCGCTGCCAGGCGGCCTGCTGCTGGGTGTAGTCGCCCATGATCACCGGGTAGGTCTTGTTCTTCTCCGGCAGGCCCACGCCCACCGGCTCCACCGGCATATCATCGGCTACCTCGCGCACCTGCGGGGTGGCGGCCCACTCGCCCTCGCGGCCCAGGGTCTCGTGCACCTTTTGGGCGGTATGCGGGATGAAAGGAGTAAGCATGGTGTTGCAGTCGGATACCACCTGCAGCGCGGTCCACAGCACGGTGGCGAGGCGCTCCCGCTGGGTCTCATCCTTCGCCAGCTTCCACGGCTCATTCTCCGCGATATAGGCATTGGCCTCGCCCACAATGTGCATCACCTGGTTGATCGCGGCCTTGAACTTGGAGTGCTCAAGGTTCTCCCCGGCCTCCACGAAAGCCCGCTCGGTTTGCTCCAAGAGCGCCTGCTCGGCGGCGGTGAGCTCACCCGGGGTGGGGATCTCGCCGAAGTTCTTATAGGCCATGGACACGGTGCGGTTGACCAGATTGCCCCAGCCATTCGCCAGCTCGTTGTTCACGCGGCGCACAAACTCATCCCAGGTGAAGTCGGTGTCATTATTCTCCGGGCCGGCCACGGCGATGAAATACCGCAGCGGATCGGGACCGAACTCCTCGAGGAAGTCCTTGACATAGATCACCACTCCCTTGGAGGAGGAGAACTTCGAGCCCGACATCGTCAAATACTCCGAGGAGACCACCTCGGTGGGCAGGTCGAGTTCCCCGAGCGGGCCGGCCTCCCCGCCCTTCGAGCCCTGGCCGCGATAGCCCAGCAGCTCCGCCGGCCAGATCTGGGAGTGGAAGGTGATGTTGTCTTTGCCCATGAAGTAATAGGACCGGGTCTCTGGGTTATTCCAGAACTCGCGCCACGCCTCCGGCTCGCCGATGCGATAGGCCCACTCGATGGAGGAGGACAAATACCCCACCACCGCGTCGAACCACACATAGAGCTTCTTGGCGTTGTTCTCTTCCCAGCCCTCGATGGGCACGGGCACGCCCCAGTCGATATCGCGGCTCATGGCGCGCGGGCGGATGTCCTTGAGCAGGTTCATCGAGAACTTCAGCACATTCGGGCGCCAGTCTTTGCGCTCAGTCAGCCACGTCTCCAGCGCCTCGGCGAGGGCAGGAAGATCGAGGAAGAAGTGCTCCGTCTCGCGGAACTCCGGGGTTTCCCCGTTGAGCTTGGACACCGGATTAATGAGATCCGCCGGGTCCAGCTGGTTACCGCAGTTATCGCACTGATCGCCGCGGGCGCCATCGCAGCCGCAGATCGGGCAGGTGCCCTCAATATAGCGGTCGGGCAGGGTGCGCCCCGTGGAGGGAGAAATTGCCCCCTGGGTGACTTCCTTGACCATATAGCCGTTGTCATAGAGCCCGCGGAAGAGCTCCTGCACCGTGGCGTAGTGGTTGCGGGTGGTGGTGCGGGTAAACAGGTCATAGGTCAGCCCCAGCCCGGCGAGATCCTGCACAATCTGGCGATTGTAGCGATCAGCGAGCTCCTGGACGGCCACGCCCTCCTTCTCCGCCTGCACAAGTAGCGGCGTGCCGTGCTCGTCCGTTCCCGAAATCATCAACACGTTGCGGCCACGCATTCGCTGGTAGCGCGCAAATACATCGGACGGTACGCCAAACCCTGCCACGTGACCGATGTGGCGGGGGCCATTGGCGTAGGGCCAAGCTACTGAGACGAGCACAGATTCAGACATGCCTACGAGCATAATTGATAGACAGCTAAGTCTAAGACTTAGGCGTCATTCGCTTATCGACGCCACCCTCACGCCCGCACCCACCGGCACGGCACTTAGCGCACCCGCTGGCCCGCGGCGAGCTCGAAGAGATGCCGCAGCACCGCCCCGTTCTGGCTCGTGCGCAATCCACCGTGCTCATATTCGCTGGTGATATAGAGTGCGACATTCTCCAGCAGCTCCCCGGTCTCGAGGGAGAAGTTCAGGGGCACGAAAACGTCATTGGCGTAGACCGCAGCTGCCCCCTGCACCCCGGCGTTCCGCAACGCCTCGGCATCGTAGAGCGTGGGCCACTCATGAGCGGCGAGGATCTCGGCCACCTCCGCCCACGGCTGGAAGGCGGGCACTGTCTCGGACCACTCCTGGAACACATGCTCGCCGAGCAAGAGCGTGGGATCCTCGCGGAACTCCTGCGGCAGACAGCGTTGCGCCGCCCAGTTGGTGGCCCCGCCATCGGCGTAGGAGGATTCGTGCAGCACATAGTAGAGCGGATTGCGGCCCCCATAGGGCAGCAGGCCAGCAAGATCATAGGCGAATTGGCTGGACTGGGGATCCAGCTGCAGGAGCTGATAGAGCTTCAGCCAACCGTCATCGGAGCCGAGCAGGTGCCCCAGCGAGCGCAGCCGAGTCTCAGAGACCACCTCGCCATTGGGCAGCACGATCTCCCCGGCACGGGCCGCCTCGAGCAGCTGGCGCATGGTCTCGCGCAGCTCGGGGAAGCGGCGATAGAACTCCTCCGAGTTGCGGCGCATCCGGCGATAGCATTCGGAATACACCTCATCCACGGAGTGACCCACCGCGGACAACCCGCCGGTGAAATAGCAGGTATCCAGCGACTCGGGGTGCGTGCTGAGGTAGTGCAAGGTGGTGAAACCACCGAAGGACTGCCCCAGGGTGCACCAGGTATCCACTTGGAGAATCTCGCGCAGGGCCTCCGCGTCGCGGACGATGCCATCGGCGCGCAAGTGAGTGAGGTATTCGGCCACCTCGGCGGCGCTATTGCCGGCAAGAATGCGCTCATCGACGGGGCTGGACTGACCGGTGCCGCGCTGATCCAGCATCACCACTTGATAGCGTTCGAGGGCCGTGGGCAGCCACGAGGGCTCGGCCGGCTGAGCCCAGGGGCGGGGTGCTTCCACTCCTGGGCCGCCTTGCAAGAACAGCAGATAAGGCTTGTCCTCGCCACCGGGGGCTGTGACCACGCGGGCGAAGACGTCGATGGTGCGCTCGTCTGCGGGGTCGGCGCTCAAAGGCTGGGTAAAGGTGATGTTGCTGAGAGTCAGCTCACCAAGGTGCTGGGTAGATATCGTATGGCTCATAGAGCCACAGTCTACTGACATGTCTGGACACCATCGTCCAGCCCGAGGCACCCGCCCGCGACACACAGAAAACCGCCCTCCCCTTTTTAAGGAGAAGGCGGTCAGAAGCCAGTGGCGAAAAGATTAGATCATCTTGCGCGCTTTGCGACGCACCTCGGAACGGCGCTGTTGCGCCTGCTTCCACTCGTTGTACACGCGGCGCTCGCGGGCCAGCTTCATAGCCCAGCGCTGCTGCTCCTTGTGATCCAAGTAGAGCTTGTCATTGCTCAGGTCCTTATGCAGGGCAACCATGAGCAGGATGATCACCACGAGGAAGGGCGAGGCAGCCACAATGGTGACGTTCTGCAGGTTCTGCAGCGAGTCCTGGCCATCGCCGATGAGCAGCAGGGTCAGGCCGATGCCGGCGGTGAGAATACCCCAGGCGGCAGAGACGAAGCGGTTGGCCTCGATCGCGCCGTTCTGGCTCAGCGAGCCCATCACGGTGGAGGCGGAGTCCGCCGAGGTGATGAAGAAGGTGGACAGCAGCACCATCGCTACGAAGCCGGCGATGAAGCCGCCCGGCAGCTGGTGCAGCAAGTCGAAGAGCTGGCGCTGGCTGTCGCCGTCACCCCAGATGGATTCACCGCGCTGCTCGAAGGTGATGGCGGTGCCACCGAAGATCGAGAACCACACAGCAGAGACTGCGGTGGGCACCAGCAGCACGCCGAGAATGAACTCACGCACGGTACGGCCGCGAGAAATGCGAGCCAAGAACATGCCCACGAAGGGGCTCCAGGAGATCCACCATGCCCAGTAGAAGATAGTCCAGCCGGAGACCCATGCCGCGGCCTCGGGGTTGCCGTTGTTGGCGGTGCGGGCGGCCATCTCGAAGAACTGGGAGAAGTAGGAGGACACCGAGGTGGGCAACATGTTGAGCACGTTGACTGTTGGCCCCATGGCGAACACGAAAATAGCGAGCAGTGCGGCCAGCACCATGTTGGCGTTGGAGATGTACTGAATGCCCTTGCCCACACCCGACATTGCGGAAATGATGAAGCAGACGGTCAGGATCAGCACGATCATCACCACGGTGGAGTTCTGCGGATCCTCGATCACGCCAGAAGCATCCAGGCCGGACTTGATCTGCAGCGCACCGATACCCAGAGACGCGGCGGTACCGAAAACGGTCGCGATCACCGCGAGGATGTCGATCATCTTGCCGATGATGCCGTTGGCACCGCGCTCACCGATCAACGGAATAAAGGCCGAAGACAGCAGCTGCTTCCGGCCAAGGCGGAAGGTGGAATAGGCGATAGCCAGGCCCACGATCGCATAAATCGCCCACGGGTGCAGGGTCCAGTGGAATAGCGTGGACGCAAACGCCGAGGAGGCTTGGTGGTCCGGGTGCCCGGGCACACCATTACGGAAGAAGGTCAGCGGCTCGGACGTACCGAAGAACATCAGGCCGATACCCATACCGGCCGCGAACATCATCGCGATCCAGCTGGGCGTGGAGAACTCCGGCGCGTCATCATCGGCGCCAAGGTTGATATTGCCGAACTTGCTCAGCGCCACGTACAGGATGAACGCAACAAACACGGTGCCGAAGAGCACGAAGGCCCAGCCGAGCTTGTCAATCACTTGCGCGAAGGCATCATTAGCGAAAGCTGCGAAGCTATCGGGCAGGGTCAGACCCCAGACCACGATAGCGATCACCACAGCCATCGAGGGGATGATAATGCCCCAGCTCAGTGGGGCATTTTTATCTTCATAAGCGCCGTAGTCATTAAACTGCTCGGCGGCTTCCTTGTAGTTATATTCGTCCTCGGAATCGAGAAGTGAGGCGAACTCGCCCGCGGCGGTCGTGCCGCTGGAGTCCTCAGTGCTTCCCGAGGTGCGTTCAGCCCCTGCGGAATTCGGGGCCGTAGTAGCCGACGCGTTTACCGCGTGGGCATCCGCACCGGATCCTTCGGTCTCGTCTGCGGCAGGAGTGCCTGCCGCGTCATTCTGGTCAGAAGTGCTCATGCTTCTAGCTTGGTGAAAATTCACCTCATTGCCAAAAGGAGAGAGCGCTCCGCTGGGCAGAAACTCGCAGCATAGGGGTTCTCCCCTCTCCTCAGAGCTAGCTCAGCATTGGCTTAGAAGCTCCACAGATAGCAGCTTTTCCCCTGTTCAGGGGTGAGTTTGACCATGCCTGAAGGACAACGTCGATAAGCGAAATGTCACAAGACGATAACAATTCGCTCAGACTGAGGTTGATCCACGCTCAGTTGTTGGCTCAAGCCCATTATTAGCACCCGCAGCCGAGCCTTCAGCCGCGGCGCTGGGCGCAGCCTTCATCGCATCGCGCTCGGCGATCACGGCATCATAGAGCTCGTTTTTGGACACCTTATGGCGCTGAGCCAGTTCCTTGGTCACGTTTTTCACCCGCTCTCCCGCGGCAACGCGCTGCACGGCTTGGGCTACCAGCTCCTCCATTGAGGTGTCCGCCGCCCCGGTCGCGCCGGCGATCACCACCGAAATCTCGCCCTTGACACCATTGCTCGCCCAGTCGGCAAGCTCCGCCAGACCGCCGCGTTTAACCTGCTCATAGGTCTTCGTCAGCTCCCGGCACACCGCCGCCTGCCGCTCGGGGCCGAGAATCTCCGCGGCTTCCTGAAGGGTTGCGGCGATACGATGCGGGGATTCAAAGAAGCACACCGCCCGCTCTTCTGTACGCAAACTAGCAAGCCAAGTGCGGCGGGCGCCCGCCTTGCGCGGGGCGAAACCATCGAAACAAAACTTGCCCACCGGCAGACCCGACAGAGCCAAGGCGGTGGGTACTGCCGAGGGGCCGGGCAGACAGGTCACCGCTATGCCCGCATCGTGAGCGGCCTGCACGAGGGGAAAACCGGGGTCGGATACCGCGGGCATGCCGGCGTCGGTGACCACCAGCACCGAGTGGGCCGCAGCGGCGGCAAGCAAGTCCTCCACCCGCGCGCTTTCATTGTGATCGAAATTAGAGATCACTTTGCCCTTGATCTCTACCCCCAGCGCCGCCGCGAGGGAGCGGGTGCGACGCGTGTCCTCGGCGGCGATAATGTCTGCCTGCGCCAAGGCAGCGACCAAGCGCGGCGAGGCATCGTAGATATTGCCCAGGGGCGTAGCCGCAATGATCACCCCGCGGGGCAGCGAGTCAGCATAGGTCGGTGGTGCAGGGTGACGCGCGGAGGAGATGCTCATGAGCTCTAGCTTCTCACATCCCCGCGCGCGCCGAGGAAGGCGTACTCTGCCGAGCGCGGCGGCACCGAGCGAGAGGAGTTCGCGGCAATCCCCTCAGCGCCCTTTAGTGGTGTCCGGCTCAACATTTAGACTAAGTAGCCATGAGTTCAGCTTCGGCGAGTGCGCATGGCGCTGTAGAGCCGCCCTCCGATTCCCCAGACCGGCCTCGTGCTGCGGCCCCGCTCCTCAATCGCGAACCCCATATGGGCTCGACCGCGGTGCGTCGACGTGCCTGGCGCGGCGGCTCGCTGAGCTCTGAGCTGGTGTGGCGCCGCTGTGACACCCTCATCTTCGTCATCATCGCGGCGTTGTCTTTTTTCACTCGCTTCATCGCCCTGAGCGCCCACACCGCCAGCGGCACCCCCGTGTTCGACGAGAAGCACTATGTGCCCCAGGCCTATGACCAACTGCGCAGCATCCACGGCCAGCTCGGGCTGCTCGCGGGCGGCGGAATCGAATCCAACCCGGGCTATGGGCTCGTGGTGCACCCGCCCTTGGGCAAGCGTCTCACCGCGCTGAGCGAGGCGATCTTTGGCTACTCCCCCTTGGGCTGGCGCGTGATGGCGGCCCTCTGCGGCAGCGCCCTGGTGCTCGTCATTATGCTGCTCGCCCGCCGTATCTCCCGCTCGTCTCGCGTGGCTCTCTTCGCCGGAATCATTGCGCTATGTGACGGCGTCCTCTTAGTTATTTCCCGCTTCGGCATGCTGGACATCTACCTGGTGTTCTTTGTCCTCTGCGCCTGCTACGCCTTTATCCGCGACCGCGAAGAAGTGACCACACGGGCCCTTCAGCCCGGCCCGGCACCGCTGCGCTTTGGGCTGCGCCCGTGGCTGCTTGCCTGCGGGCTGTTTTTTGGCTTAGCGCTGTCCGTGAAGTGGTCGGGGCTGTACTACATGGCCTTTTTCGGCGTCATCACCGTGTGGTGGGATGCGTGGGTGCGTGCTGGGGCCGGCGATAAGAAGGCCGTGACCCGAACACTATTTCGCGATGCCCCGAAGGCCTTTGTCTACCTCGTCATCCTCCCCGTGTCCTGCTATATCTTCAGCTGGCGCGGCTGGTTCGCCGCAGAGACCTCCTCTTTCCGGCATGCCGCCGAGGAGGGAAAAATTGAGGAGGGTGCATGGTATGCCTCGCTCCCCGATACCGTGGCGAGCTGGGTGTACTACCACGACAAGATGCTGAGCTTCCACTCCTCGCTCACCAACTCCAATGGCCACGAGCACCCGTGGGAGTCCAAGCCCTTGAGCTGGTTAGCCGCCCTGCGGCCGGTGCTCTTTTATTCCGACACCGATATCGCGTGCGGCGATTCCACCTGCCGGCGCATGATCTTTCTTTATGGCACGCCGATTATTTGGTGGCTCACCGTGCCCGTTCTCGTGTGGGCGATCGTGCAGTTCTTCCTGCGTGGCCGCGGCGCTTATCTCATGGTGCTGCTCGGCTTTAGCGCCGGCTATGTTCCGTGGCTCTTCTCCTATGATCGCCAAATGTATTTCTTCTACGCCGTGCCGCTCATCCCGTTCATCATCATCGGCTTAGCGTTGATCCTGAATCAGATGTGGGGCGCAGGCACCACACTGCGACGGCACCCCCTAGCCAGCTCGCATCCAATGGCGCGATTGCGGCTGCACACCTGGCATGTGGGCAGCGTGCTTGCCGTGAGCTATCTCGTTGCGACAGTAGTGTTCTTCGCCCTCTACTCCCCCATCTTCTACGGGATCCTGATCAGCGATGACTACTACTTCACCATCATGTGGCTGCGTAGCTGGCGTTAGCGGAGATCGGTGCTCTGCATCGGCATGGCGGATAGTTGCCGCCACGCCAATTCCAGCGCCACCAATCCTCGATCAGCGAGCCAGTAGCACAGCAGCACCACGGCGCTGAGCCCCACCAGTAGCAGCCAGTACACGCTGTCACGATCGATCGTGCCCAGCACCATATCGCGAGCGCCAAAGCCGAGGCTGAAGGTAAATAGCGCCCCGTAGACGGGTAAGAGGCCCATCGCGATGCGGGAGCGCCACACCGCGAATACGAGGCCGAAGGCCAGAGCAAACCGCACGGTGGCGCCTTCGACGAGCATCCGCGCGAGATAGGGATCAAGCTCGCTTGCCTCCCATGCCTGTTGCACGGAAGCGGCGGCGGCGAAGAGTTGGATGCCCCAGAACAGAAACGCCAGCGCGCAGATCACCAGCAGCACACGGCTGATGCCCACCCCGATTGCGCGGCGCGATGCTTGGCGACGCCGCTGCGGCTCCACCCCAGCGAGAATCATCTCCGAGAGATCGGGAGGGGTCACCCCCGCCCCATCGGAGTCGTCGGCAACACAAAAATTCAGGCTGCGCTTCAATGCCGCGGCCTCGTTGAGAAAGGCTCGGCAGTCACTGCACTGGGACAGGTGCGCATCGAGCGCGTCATCATTGATGCCGGTGGGTTCGCCGTCCAGACGGGCAGATAGCGCCGCCTGGACCTGTGCGCAGTCCATCATCTGGTGAGCACTCCGTCGATACTGGCCCGGCCCGAGCCGAAGACGATCACCATGATGAGAGCGGTGATGAGCAGCAGCACATATTCAAACCCGCCCGTGCCGACAAAGACGCCCGAGTCGAGGTGCACGAAATACAGGGCACCAGCCATGACCAGAGCTAATACGGCCGCGGCGATGGTGGTGAGAAAACCCACCACCAATAAGCCACCGCAGGCGAGCTCCGCCATCATGGTGATATAGGCGGAGAGCTTGGGCTGCGGCACGTGCATGGTGCTGAAGCTGCCGATGGTCTCATCCATGCCGTCGATCGCGACCTTCTGCCAGCCATGGGCGATGAAGAGGAAGCCGAGCACGGCGCGCAGGAGAAACAGCGCTGCGTCCCTCATTGCTGGTCTATCCATGGTTTCTAAGACTAACACCCCAGCGCGGCCACAACCGTCTTATAAAGCCGCGCGATCACAGCGCGCCGCTGTGTCCTCGCGGCGCGGACACTGCGGCGTATCCGCCTTAGTTTCCTAGTGACGTCACGGCGCGTGCCGCCGCGCCCAGCTCGCGGCCATAGGACGGGCCGTGGGTGGCCGCGTGGACGGCGAGCGGGTGCATCTGGTGCAGCGGAATGAGCTCCCGCCAGTTCTCCTCGAGCGCGGAGATGCTCTGGTAGCCCTGCACGATCTGATCGAAGAAGGGGGCACCGAATAGCGCCAACATGGCTATATCAGTCAGTGCGGCGCCACCGTGCGCGGCGGGATCGATAAGGATGGGGCCTTCTTCCGAGAAAAGCAGGTTACCGGCCCAGAGGTCGCCGTGGATGCGCGCCACCGGCGGGTTATAGTCACTAGCTTCGATGCGCTGGCAGGCGGCGAGCACGTCGCGATAGTCCTGCTCGGACAGCGTTCCCTGCTGCCGCGCGGTCTCGGCAAAGGGCAGCACGCGCTGCTGAGTGTAGAAGCTGCCCCACTGCTCAGAGGGCGTGCAGTCTTGGGGTTGGGTGCCGATGAAATTCTGTCCCCGAAACTCCTCGCCACCTGGGGCGGGTGGTGCACCATGCGCTGCTGCCCCAGCGCGGTGCATGAACGCGATCTGCCGGCCCGCCTCATACGCCGCCTCTGCGGTGGGGCGCACCTCGGTGACTCGGGCAGTCACGATGGCTGTTTCTGAGGCATCGAGCACCTCCACGATCGCGGCGGGCGCGCCTTCTTTGAGCCACCTCAGCCCGGCAGCTTCAGCTAGGGCCGCCCCGTGCTCGTTAGGTCTTTTGATGAATACATCGTCTCCGTAGGAGTCCATGTCTCCAGCATGCCAAAGATGCACGGCCGAGGTGTGGCGCGCTATCCCCGCCTCCACCTGGCAGCCACGAGTGAGACTAGTCAGTCTCCCCCTTGGATGGCTTGGGCGGCAAAGAGTTCAGCAAGGCGTCTTCCGCGGACACCCGCGGCTCCTCGCTGGATTCGCTGGATCGCTCGCGATCCCGCCGTAGTTCAGCGATTGAATCTTCTAGGAATTCCAGCACGGAACGCCACTGCACGGCGGTGCGCTGCATGTACTTGTCGAGCTCATCAGTAACAGCATGCTGATCAGCCTCGCGTAGTTCTTCTTCGGCGGCCTCAACTATGGCGCGCTCTGCCTGAGCTTGGGCCTTGCGTGAGCGCAATTCCGCCAATTCCTTGCGCAAACGGCTTACATATTCCTCAGCCTCGGCAAGTTTGACTTCCAGTCGAGCTTCCAGTTCGGTATCACTTCGTTCACTCATGGATCCGTCTTCCTCACAGCCACCGAGCAGGTGACCTCTCACTGCACGTCAGGCCGGTGCGGCGCATGGTGCCAGCACCAACCCTTATTACACAGTTTCGTTCCTGCTTTGATGTTTTTTATTCACTGGGAAAAGTGGGGTGCAACCAAGGATACTCCCTCGGTGCCTGATGAGCAGTCCTTCTGCCGAGGCATTCGGGACTGCACTCTCGATCGTGTTATTTCGCCGCCGCTATAGGTGGTCGTTTCCTCGCACCTACACCGACTCTTAAACGGCCAAACCCCAAGCGCTCGTCCATCGCTTGGGGTTTCCCTCAGGTATCAGGGCTCGTGCGTATCGTCATGGTCAACGGTGTCACTATCGGTGCGGGGCGCCGTCTGTACCGACGGTGCCTTCTCCGCGGTGCTGCTCTCAGCGCCACTAGCGGCGCTTGTCGACGCCGCCTCGTGGTCATCTGCCGCCGCATCCGCGTCCTCATGGCCAGCGCGCAACTCTGCAATAGCGTCTTCTAGGAACTCCAGCACGGTGTGCCAGTGCACGTGCGTCTGCCGTTCATACTCGTCGAGATGATTGACTGCCTCGTGCTGCATCTTCCGTTCCGCAACATCGTCAGGATCATCGGATTTCTTCACGAGAGCAGCGATGTCCTCGCGGATGCTCGCTGCATATTTTTCCGCTTCGACGAGCTTGGCTTTGAGCCTGGACTCAAGATCGGGCGCGCTATGTTCGGACATGAATCAACTCCCTAGAAGAGATTAGTAGCCAGGATCAGCAAGAAGGGGACTACGAGGAACACGCCCACGGTCCACACCACAGCCCAAATCTTTCGTTCTGCGGAGACCCGTGCCAGCATTTCCGCTCCCCGCGGAGGGAGTCCGCGAAGGAAGGGAAGGCCGAAGATAATCAGGGTGGCGAACACATTGAATAGCAAGTGCACGAAGGCGGCCTGCATCGCCAAGGTGCCCTCCGCGCCAGTGAAGCCGAAGGCGGCAATCAGCGCGGTGATGGTGGTTCCGATATTGGCGCCGATAGTAAAGGGGTAAATCTGTCGCAACGTGAAGGTGCCGGAGCCAGCCAGCGGCACTGCCAGAGAGGTGGTGGTGGAGGAAGACTGCACCATGATCGTCATCAGCGCGCCGGAGAAAATACCGGTGATGGGGCCACGTCCGATGGCGTTGTGCAGCACATCCTTGGCCTTACCCACCATGAGCACCTTGAGCAGCTTGCCGATGTTATTAATCACGGCAAGGATCAACACAACACCGAGCACAATGAGCAGAACGCCGGTCCACACATCGTTCAAGCCGAGGGAGCCAATACCCCCCTTGAACAGGTCCGCAAGCGGGGTCGTGATGGTCTTAACGAAGGAACCGATACCACTGAAGACTGCGGCAACGATGCCGCCATCCGAACCATCGGTGTGGGTAGCCATCCAATTGGAGCTCTTCTCCAATATGCCGAACATCAGCTCAAGCGGAAGCAGAATGAGCACGGCCATCAGGTTGAAGAAATCATGCACGGTGGCTGCGGCGAAGGCGCGTCGGAAAGCATCCTTATCTCGCGCCATACCCAAGCTGACCAAAGTATTGGTCATAGTGGTTCCGAGGTTGGCACCCATCAGCATGGGAATAGCCACCGCCATGGGTAATCCGCCGGCCACTAGGCCAACCACGATGGAGGTGGTGGTGGAGGAGGATTGGGTCAAGGCAGTGGCCAAAAGACCAATCATCAAGGCCACAATCGGGTTGGAGGCAAAGGAGAAGAGAGCCTCCGCCTGATCACCGGTGGCAATTTTAAAACCGGAGCCGATGACCTTCACGGCCGTGATCAGCACGTAAATTCCGAGGACCACGCCAATCCAGTCGCGGGCATTGGCTGCGGCCCCCTTCAGCGGAATGAAGGAGAGAGGACTGCGCGGGATAGCGACATCGCTCTGCACCGCTTCGGGAGTTTCCGTAGCGGTATGTTCACGACTCTTGGTCTGCATGTAGTTCACATATCTCCGTGTTGAGCATGGACGAGGATCTGCACAGAGTAGAAACAACCGACATAACGCCCTCAAGAACCAAAGGTGAACAAAGGATGAACACCCGGCAGGATCGAGGGTAAAGCACCTGATAGAAGGCTGAAAATAAATTTTCTGTGATCTTAGACGCACCCGCATCGCGGCCGGCTCTGCCTACCCCTTAAAGCACACCCGTGCCATTAGACTTTTCTCAACCCGCACCCCGCTCACGTGGCAAAAGCCCGCTCACACTCACACACTGGGCGACCTTCTCCACCCCATGCGGGGACAAACACACGACCCATGAGACAAATAAGCGTACCCTAAGAACTCCCGTTCAGTATGCAGAACCGTGGGCTCCCCCAGCTGACGCCTTCTCGGGTGTCTTTCCAGCTTCTTATGCGGCCTCGCGTCAGATATCTCTGTTTCAACGCGGTGCACAATCGTCGTTGCTGGCGCCACTGTGAACGGATAGCTGAACTGAACTCGCATGCTCAGCAAGCGACATCTTCCCAGATGTTCTCGCTCGCGTGGCCGGCAGAACTGTCATTCCTAGCCCCCGGGGAGGCGGCGATCAGTGTGCCTCCGTCCAACCGCCGATCCACAACCACGCACTGCGGGGCTCAGAGTCGCATAAGGAATCGAGTCCAGCTTCACCCGCCTAGGAAGCCAACACCACCACCCAAAAAGGACGTGGCGTACACGTGCGATGGACTAGTACAGCGTCATAGTGTTCGGATTGACGGACAGCAACTGAGCAAGGATGCGGAAACAGTATTCGCCCCTGAAAAGACCAAGGTTTTCCCGCACGATGGAAGGAATATAGTTATCCATCCCATATTCCTCCGCGATTTGGATATAAACCTTCACCGCGAAGGTGTAGTCACCGTCATCCGCGTGTTCCTGGACATACGCCATGTTTTTTGGAGATAGCTGAGGACCTATCGAAACAATGTAGTCGTACACGCTTTTCTGATCATCAAACTTCGGAAAATCCATCACATACCCTTCTCCCCTACCCCGGCTGAGCTTAGAGCAGGCCAGCACTACCCACAACAGGCAACCCCGAAGGTGCGCGCTGCTCAAACAACTCCACCAGCTTGTCAGCGAACGCCTGCATATCCTCAGCCGTGTCTCCCACAATCAAATCCGCCGACACACCAACCTTCGACGCAATCGCATCCCGAGTCGCAGACATAGCCTGAGCATGGGCCTGCTCCTTCTCCGCCTCCAGCAACTTCACACGCTCTTCAAGGCTCTGAGCACCTGCCAGCTGCTCACACGCAACTTGCTGCGCTCTACACAATGCCCAGCCGCCTCCTCAGTGCTTTCTGGGGCGTGATTAACAGAATCGCTATCCATGACTCCTCTTGGGAGTAGAAAACGGGCATAACACAACCCCACACCAGCAGTCCTTCAAGGACCGCCCAATGCGGGGTTAGTGGCCACGCTGAGACTCGAACCCAGCATCATCCAACTAGAGGAAGCCAACACCACCACGCGCAAAGAAGAACGTGGCGTACACGTGCGGATGGACTAGTACAGCGTCATAGTGTCCGGATCGACAGACAGCAACTGAGCAAGCGTGGGAAAGTCGTAGTCTCCTCTGAAGAGCCACAGGTTTTCCCGCACGGCGTAAGGGATGTAGTCGTCCATGCCGTAGTCTTTCGCGATTTGGATATAAACCTTCACCGCGAAGGTGTAGTCACCGTCATCCGCTTCCTCTTGAACCCAAGCCATTTTCTCTGGAGGAAGCTGAGGACCTACCGAAACAATGTAGTCGTACACGCTTTTCCGATCATCAAACTTCGGAAAATCCATCACATACCCTTCTCCCCTACCCCGGCTGAGCTTAGAGCAGGCCAGCACTACCCACAACAGGCAACCCCGAAGGTGCGCGCTGCTCAAACAACTCCACCAGCTTGTCAGCGAACGCCTGCATATCCTCAGCCGTGTCTCCCACAATCAAATCCGCCGACACACCAACCTTCGACGCAATCGCATCCCGAGTCGCAGACATAGCCTGAGCATGGGCCTGCTCCTTCTCCGCCTCCAGCAACTTCACACGCTCTTCAAGGCTCTGAGCACTTGCCAGCTGCTCACACGCAACTTGCTGCGCTCTACACAATGCCCAGCCGCCTCCTCAGTGCTTTCTGGGGTGTGAGCAACAGAATCGTTATTCATAACTCCTCCTGGGAGTAAAAAAATGGGCATAACACAACCCCACACCAGCCATCCCTCAAGGACCGCCCAATGCGGGGTTAGTGGCCACGCTGAGACTCGAACCCAGCATCACCCAACCAGGAAGCCAACACCACCACCCAAAAAGGACGTGGCGTACACGTGAGATGGACTAAAGCACCATCATGGTGTCCGGATCGACAGACAGCACCTGAGCAAGCGTGGGAAAGTCGTAGTCTCCTCTGAAGAGCCACAGGTTTTCCCGCACGGTGTAAGGGATGTAGTCGTCCATGCCGTAGTCTTTCGCGATAAGCATGTAGAGCTCTACGGCGAAGGTGTAGTCACCGTCATCGGCCTCTTCTTGAACCCGAGCCATTTTCTCTGGAGGAAGCTGAGGACCTACCGAAACAATGTAGTCGTACACACTCTTCTGATCATCAAACTTCGGAAAATCCATCACACACCCTTCTCCCCTACCCCGGCTGAGCTTAGAGCAGGCCAGCACTACCCACAACAGGCAACCCCGAAGGTGCGCGCTGCTCAAACAACTCCACCAGCTTGTCAGCGAACGCCTGCATATCCTCAGCCGTGTCTTCCACAATCAGATCCGCCGGCACACCAGCCTTCGACGCGATCGCATCCCGAGTCGCAGACATAGCCTGAGCATGGGCCTGCTCCTTCTCCGCCTCCAGCAACTTCACACGCTCTTCAAGGCTCTGAGTACTTGCCAGCTGCTCACACGCAACTTGTTGCGCTCTACACAATGCCCAGCCGCCTCTCGGCGCGTCTTTTCCAGCTCTTTACGCAGCTGCTCGACACACATCTCTGTCTCGCTCGACGTATCAGAACCAGCATCGCTCGCTGCACTGTTCTCGGATAGATGATCCGAACTCGAGTACTCAGCGGCAGAAGCAGCCTCCTCAGTGCTCTCTGGGGCGTGATTAACAGAATCGCTTTCCATGACTCCTCTTGGGAGTAGAAAACGGGCATAACACAACCCCACACCAGCAGTCCTTCAAGGACCGCCCAATGCGGGGTTAGTGGCCACGCTGAGACTCGAACCCAGCATCATCCAACTAGAGGAAGCCAACACCACCACGCGCAAAGAAGAACGTGGCGTACACGTGCGGATGGACTAGTACAGCGTCATAGTGTCCGGATCGACAGACAGCAACTGAGCAAGCATGCGGAAACCGTAATCGCCTTTGAAAAGCCGCAGGTTTTCCCGCACGGCGTAAGGGATGTAGTCGTCCATGCCATAATCTTGCGCCATGAGCATGTATTTAGTCACAGCGAAGGTGTAGTCACCATCATCGGCCTCTTCTTGAACCCGAGCCATATCCTCTGGAGAAAGCTGAGGACCTACCGAAACAATGTAGTCGTACACGCTTTTCCGATCATCAAACTTCGGAAAATCCATCACATACCCTTCTCCCCTACCCCGGCTGAGCTTAGAGCAGGACTGCGCTACCACGCGACGCGGAGACTACCATTTTATTCACAGGCCCAGGCTATAGGCTGCGATCAGCATACTCGTGCTCTACCGTCGATTCATCCACCACCACGAAAAGCCTTTACCCAGCCTTAACACAACAAAACCCCTAGTGGATAACCACTAGGGGAAATGTATTCTGTGGAGCCAAGGAGAATCGAACTCCCGACCTTCGCATTGCGAACGCGACGCTCTACCAACTGAGCTATGGCCCCATACTGCGTCGCAGCGGGTGAGAGCGAACGTGCTCTAACTTACGCGACGCGGCTGACCGCCATTGTAGGACGTTTCGTACTCATCGTAGTAATCGTCGTAGAAGTCGGCGCTGACATCCCTGGTGTCGAGATATTCGAAGTCAGGGCTCTCATCGTCCATGTCGAGGACCACAGCGCCGGGATGGCGCAGGCGCTCGGGCACACCCATCTCTTCGTCCCGGTCCGTGCGCACGCCAAGGCGGGCGCGGCGCAGATGGCGCAGTCGGTGCTGGCGGAGTTGTTGTTCGGCACGTACTTGTTTACGCAGGGCAGAGAGGTAGAGCACGGTCAAGAGCACTGCAGCGACGCTCCACAGCCAGGCCCAGCCCCCAGCAACGATGCCGAGCACAACGCCCAACAGGATTGCCACGCCCAAGCCGATCATGGTGCGCTGGCGGCGCTGGTAGCGGGCGTGGGCGAGATTGGCGTCGGCTTCGGGGTCGTACCAGCCGCGGCCGCGTCGAGAAGCAGCAAACTCACGATCCTCATCAGTGGCTTCTACCTCGTGCTCGACGGTGTCATCGGCAGGAGCTTCGGCCTCCGATACCTCGTCTGCGTCCTCATAGTGAGCTGCTGGGTGGAGCAGATCGGAGGGGCCGGTATAGGAGCTGTCGAACTCATAGGCGTCTTCGGCCACAGGAGTGTCCTGCTCAACCTCATCCGTCTCAGCCTCCGCAGCGGACTCCTCGGAGACGGACTCCGCGGCGGCAGGATCCTCTGCTGCTACAGTGTCGACGCTTAGCGCCTGCTCGTCCTCGTCGTTGGCGGTCGGCTCCGCATCGGAAGTGTCCTCGTCGGAGGTGTCCTCATCCGCCGCTGCATCCGCCTGGGTGTTGCGTGCTGGCTCCAGCTCTCGCACCACGTCGCCATCGACTTCATCCACCACAGGCTCTGCGGCCACGGTGGTGCGACGAGGAGAGTCATCAATCAGGATGTCTTCGGGATCAATTTCCTCTGCCTCCACAGCGGGCTGCGGGGTTTCGGGACGAATATCGCGACGCGACCAGCGGGGCCGGGTGGCGCGAGGCAGCTCGCCGGAGCCCCCCTCGTAGACCACGCGGGTTTCATCGAAGGCCTTGTTGGTGCGACGGATCGGCTTTTGACCTCGGAGTGCAAGAGGTGCAAGAACGAAAAGCCACACCACCACCATGACGGCGATCGCGACTGTACCTGACACTGTTTGAGGACCTTCCTAGCTGAGAATAAGCGTGGGAATCATCGGTGCACCACACAACGATGCGCGTGCACACACGGCGCACACGGACATCACCGATGCACGGAGAGGCGATCCCACTCTTGTCGGTACTTAACACTAGTTGTGAATGCTATTGGGGCTGAGACAGCCACGCCGAGTCAGCCCATTATTTATTCCGTCGCTGCGCTGTTTAGAGCACCCGGTGGAGGCGTCGTAGACGCTCTATCGCCGGCACCGCATAGTCGTTGCGCAGGATCGCCACGAGGCAATGGTCCTGCCAACGACCATTGATATGCAATGCCTCGCGCAGATATCCTTCCTCGCTAAAACCACAATGCTCGAGCACGGCAGCGGAGGCGGGATTGTGGGGAAGATAGGTGGCGGTCACCCTATTCAACTGCAGGTGGCCGAAGGCGTAGTCCACTCCGAGGGCACAGGCCACGGTGGCGATTCCTCGTCCGGTGTAGTCGCTATCCACCCAATAGCCAATCCAGCACTCGCTCAGCGCGCCCCGTTGAATATTGCCGAGAGTCACCTGCCCGACGAAGCGTCCATCGAGCTCGATCACCATGGGCACGATTTCGCCGTTCATGCCGGCCTCTTCCAATACGCGGAAGGTGTCCTTCCACGCGCGGGCGGAATGCGCCTGCTCCCATGTGCCCTCAACCGTTGGCTCGACCGGCTCAAGAAACTCGCGGTCCTTGATGCGCAAGGCACGCCAGCGTGGACCATCGCTATAGGTCACGGGGCGAAGCCGCAGCTCCTCGCCTCCAGGTAGGCGCACAGCGATGGTCGGCCGCGGCTCACAGCCAGTGGGCGCCACGTGCGCCCGCACGCTATGTCGAACGCGCGTGAACAAACCGAACATAGAGATCGTGTGGTCGTTGAGATCGAATACTGAGCCGCCGTGGAGTAATGATGCGTCTGTCCTAGCGGCCTTGGGCGAGGAAGATCACGTCCACGATATCCCCGGGGCGGATCTCGGTGACGTCTTCCGGAATACGAATGATGGCGTTCGCTTCGCTCAATCCGGCCAGCAGGTGCGCTGGGGCACCACCGGCGCCGGCGAGGCCTTCGACGAGATAGTCCTGGGTCTGGGCATCGCGCATCAGCCGCGCCCGCACAAAGCCGCGGCGGCCCGGGCGGGAATCCACGTGGTTGAGGGCTCGCGCCCGCACGAAACGACGCTGCGTACTGGTTTTGCCGAGGCTGCGGCGAATCCACGGACGGATGAAGGTCTCGAAAATCACCAGCGAGCTCACCGGGTTCGAGGGGGTCAAAAATACCGGCGTGCGCTCCTCGCCGAGCACACCAAAGCCCTGCACGGAACCTGGGTGCATGGCCACGCGGGTGGTGTCGATATCGCCGAGCTCGCGCAGTACGTCCTGGATAGTGCGGGAACTGGCACCACCGACAGCACCAGAGATCACAATCAGCTCCGAGCGCAGCGTTTGGCCTTCAATAATCTCCCGCAAGCGACGTGGTTCACCCGCGGCGATACCCACGCGATGCACCTCGGCGCCCGCTTCCTTTACTGCGGCGGCGAGGGCATAGGAGTTGATGTCATAGACCTGCCCGAGCCCTGGTTCGCGATCGATATCAACGAGCTCCGCACCAACGGAGATCACCGATACCCGCGGCCGCGGGTAGACCAGCACCTTGGAGCGCCCCACCGCCGCCAACAAACCGATCTGAGCGGGCGCGAGAGTCACCCCAGGGGCGACGGCCACGTCTCCGGGCTGGATGTCTTGGCCCACGCCGCGCACAAATTCGCCCGAGCGTACCGGGCGGGTGGCCACCACGCGCTTCGATCCACGATCGGACCACTCCAACGGGAGCACGGCGTCGGCAAGCGTAGGCAGGGGTGCACCAGTGTGCACGCGCACTGCTTGTTTGGGCTGGAGGCGCAGCGGCCGCTGGGAGCCGGCGGGGACCTCGCCCACCACGGGCATGGATGTTTCCGCCACGGGCTCAGGCGCGAGCTCCGGCACGTCCTCGCCGCCGCGTGCGGGGCGTCGGGAGAGCCCGCGCTCGCCGCCAACGTCCACGGCCCGCACCGCATAGCCATCGATTGCGGCCTGTGGGAAGCCCGGCAGCGGCTTGGTGGCCTTGATTTCTTCGGCGCACATCATGCCGAGGGCTTCCGCGATAGCGATCCGCACCGGTTCCGGGGTGGCCGCAAGCGTGGTTATTAGCTCGAGCTGTTTCTCAACCGATCTCACAAGCTCACTAACTCCTTCGGTATCGCGTGTACGGCCAGCGCGGCAGAGCTTATCCGCCCCGTGCTGTGTAAAGAATTATTCTAGCCGCGTCGTTTCTTAGATTCCCGCTCCGCAAGCATCTCTTTAATGGCGCGCTTGAGACCGGGACCGTACTCGGGGTGGTCGAGGCCAAAATCCACGCAGGCCCGGATAAATCCGCCTGGGTTACCCAGATCATGGCGCTTGCCTTCGTGAATCACGATGTGCACGGGGTGGCCTTGCTCAATGAGCAGCTCGATGGCATCGGTGAGCTGCAGCTCCCCGCCCTTTCCTGGGGGAATACGGCGCAGCGCATCAAAAATCGAGCGATCCAGCAAATAGCGGCCGGTCGCCACAAAGTTCGACGGCGCTTCATCGGCATCGGGCTTTTCCACCATGCCCACTACCTTGCGCACGCTGCCCTCGCCGCACTCCTCGACGTCGAAGACGCCATAGTTCGACACTTCATCGTGCGGCACCTCGAACGCGCACAGAACCGAGCCACCCCTCTCCGCGCGGACCTGAGCCATGTCCGCCATGACACCCATGGGCATCACGATGTCGTCGGGCAGCATCACGGCCACCACATCTTCGTCATCATCGAGGACCGACTCCGCCAAGCCCACTGCATGACCCAAGCCCAAGGGTTGATCCTGTTCCACAGGCACGGCGTCGATCAGGTTTTCCGCACGCTCCACCTTGCGCAGCTGATCCATTTTGCCGCGTTCGCGCAGCGTGTCCACCAGTTCGGGATAGGGCTCAAAATGTGCGAGCACATCGGATTTTTGTGGCGCAGTGATGATAGCCAATCGAGAAGCGCCCAGCTGGGAGGCCTCTTCAGCGATTAACTCGATACCGGGGGTGTCCACTACCGGCAGGAGTTCCTTGGGGACGCGCTTGGTTGCGGGCAGGAAGCGGGTGCCTAAACCCGCAGCCGGCACAACCACAGTCTTAACAGAGTGTTCGTGATTCTCGATTGGCACGGTCATAACTGTTAAGACTACCTACCCCTATCCTCACTTCCATGCTTTGACTCTCCCCTTAATTCCCCGCGTGCCTATGCTGGGGCTATGAGCGCAGAGTCCTCCCCCGCCGAGCATGCCCCAGAGAAAGCCCGTCTCCGTCGTGAGATGATCGCTCGACGCCGCGCACTGAGCACCGCCGCGCGCGAGGCGGCCAATGAAGCCCTGTGCACTCATGTGTCCAATCTCATGATGTCCATCGGTGCCCGGCGCGCCGCCGCCTATGTGCCGTTGGCTACCGAGCCAGGTGGCGACGCGCTCGTCCCGGTCCTCGCCTCGTGCCTCGAGCAGCTCTATCTGCCCATTTCCGAGCCGGAGGGGCAGTTGAGCTGGGCGGAGTTTCGCGGCTTCGAGCACACCCGCACCGGCCCCTATTCCATCCCAGAGCCCACCGGCCCGCGCCACCCGAGCAGTGTGTTGAGCGAGCTCGACGTGATGATTGTGCCGGCTTTGGCGGCTACCCCGCAGGGGTGTCGTTTGGGCAAAGGGGGCGGCTACTACGATCGCGCGCTGGCCTCCCGCGCGGCGCTTCGCCCCCTCGCCGCTGTGTTGCTTTTCGACGATAACCTGCTGCCGCAGCTGCCTACCGAGGATCACGACGCGCCTGTGGACATCATCATCACTCCCTCGGCGATCCGCAGCGTGGAATAGCACGCCGCTAGCTCACCCAGGACGAGAATGGGGAACCTGGTGCTAGCGCTGCTGCGTCTATTGCAGATATGAGCTCCTCTCTTGATTCTCGATTGCGTTCTTTTACTCAAGCCCTCCTCACCCCGAGCTATCATCGCGCCCGCCTGCTGCGCTGGTGTATCGCTGGGCTGTGCCTCGTGGTGGCCGCGGTGTCTGCGCTGGCGCCACTGCGTAGTAGCGATCCCGCCGCGGTGGTGCTCAGCCGCGATGTGGCCGCCGGTGAGGAGATCGCCTCTGCCGATCTCAGAGTGATCTCCGTTCCCGACCGGCTGCGCCCGGAGGGCGCCTATGCTGCGGTGGAGGAGGTCAGCGGCCAAGTAGCGGCCTCGGCGCTCCGTGCGGGAGAGATCCTGCACCCGGCGCGGGTGCTCGGCCCCGAGCTCACAGCGCAGCTCGCCATGGGTTCCCCGGGTATTCCCGATGCCACGATGGTGCCGATCACCGTGGCTGATCCCGCCGTGGCCGGTTTGCTCCAGCACGGCGATAGCATCAGCATTCTCACCTGGGCCGATAACCGCGAGGAGACGGTCACCATCGCCGAGCACGCGCGGGTGGCATTGACCCACCACCCAGCGGATACGGACGCGCAGCCAGGCACCATCCTGGTGGTGCTCTCCCAACCGGAGGCTCACGCGGTGGCCGCCGCGGCGCTGCACGGCCCTCTCACCGTCGTGATCACCGGAGCCCGCGCCGGTAGCAGTGTGGACAGGGGTGCGGACGCGGCCCATGCAGATGAACAGCACCTGGCGCCGCCACCTGCCTCCGCAGCGGATAACGCACCGCATAGCGGCTGATTGAGCAGCTGGGCTAAGATACTGCCTCGACTTTAAGGCGAGGCCTGAGCCCCTCCGAGTGTGCTGCACTCGGCGAGCTAAGACCACTCGCTAGAGGTCCTGTGTGTCGAGGCGACACTGCCGGTGGCAGGCGCTGGCCGACACCTGAGCTCGTGCCCACCCTCTCTCTTCATTTTTAAGGACGTTTTCCATGCTCAAGGGTTTCCGCGACTTCATCTTGCGGGGCAATGTGATCGATCTGGCCGTGGCGGTGGTGATTGGCTCCGCGTTCACCGCCTTGGTTACTGCCTTCTCCGATAACATCATCGAACCTGTGCTAGCGCTGTTTGGCTCCACCGATGTCAAGGGTCTGGCTTTCCAGCTCGATCACAATAAGCCCAGCACCGTCGTGAATGTGGGCAAGCTCATCACCGCGGCACTGAACTTCCTGATTATGGCGGGCGTGGTCTACTTCCTCTTCGTTGCACCGATGAATGAGTTCCGCGCCCTGCAGGCCGCCCGCAAGGGAGTCAAAGACGATGAGGAAGCGCCTGCTTCTGTAGAAGAGGAGCTGCTCGGCGAGATCCGCGATCTGCTCAAGGCCCAGGTCGCAGCCTCTGCCGACTCCCCCAGCGCGGCTGGCACCGCGGCTGACTCCGGGACCGCCAGTACGAGCACCGCTGGGCCGGACAGTTCGTCTGCGGAGAAGCCCTCACACTCTTAAGAGCTGCGCCTACGCGCGGACGTTCTTCCAGCACAACGCCGCCCCAGCCTGGCACCCTCATGGTGTTAGGCTGCGGCGGCGATTATTCTGCGCTTAGGCGCTAGTCCCCGTGATGCGGCGGGCGGTTCTGCGTCCAGAACTCGGCGCTGAGCCGCCCATCTGCGTCTATGGGCGCTCGTTCTTCCACGACGCCGTCGCTATCGACATCGACGGTGCGGTCGCGATCTCCGCGGGTATTTTCGGCTCCGGTGATGCGGCGATAGAAGTCAATCGAGTCCACGCTGCGATCAATATTCTCCGCATCGGAGAGACGACGGGCGCGGCGGCGCGGCCGCGATTTTCTCGACGGGGGTTGTGCCACTAGTCTTCTACACTCCAATTCTGCAGCTGCTCGATCACGTGATCCACCAGCGGCAAGAGCGTGGCCATGCCATCGCGAATCGCCGCCCGCGAGGGGGCGATATTAACCACCACGGTGGAACCAGACACCCCAGCCACGCCGCGGGAGACGCACGCATCCACGGCACCGCAGGCCAGCCCGGAGGAGCGTAGCGCCTGAGTAACGCCGTTGAGTTTCAGATCCAGCACCGCCTCGGTGGCTTCTGGGGCCTTATCGCGCGGGCCCACCCCAGTACCGCCGATGGTAATCACCAGATCGGCGCCACCGACCACGGCGGTTTCAATGGCGGTACGGATTGCGGATTCATCCGAACGCACCGACACGACCGCGTCGACCGCATAGTTGCCCTCTTCGAGCAGCTCGGTCACGAGGCGGTCGGTGTCTTTGCCGCTGGCGATGACGTGATCGGTCACCAACACCACGAGGGCGTGGTGCACGGTGCGCCGGCCAGCGACTTCTTCCCGTTCGGAGGCCTGCAGAAATTCTGCCGATGGTTCCTCGATGTCGGCGAGGCGTTGCGCAGCTCGATCAGCTGCGGAGTTGAAGTTATCGTCAACCATGTCGACCTTTTCTGATCGGGGAATCTACGAGTGCTGGCTATCAATCTACTCGTTCGGCAGCGTAACCTCGACCATTCGCGGATTCTCGCCATTGTCATCGACAATTTCCAGCTTGATCGTCGCCCCGAATTCTTGGGAGCGCACCGCTGTGATCAGCGCATCTGCACTGTCGATGGCGCGATCATCGACCCGCGAAATAATATCTCCGGGCTTCACTCCAGCGGCCTCGGCGGGGCTACCCGGCTCCACCTCGGCCACCACGGCGCCATAGGGCGAGGGGCTGCGCGATACCCGCGCCCCGATAATCGGCTGCTTCACCTTGCCGGTCTCCACCAACTGGTTGGCCAGCCGGCGCGTCTGGTTGGAAGGAATAGCGAAGCCGACACCAATGGAACCGGCGCTTCTGCCGCCCCCGGTGGAGGTGGTGGCAATCACCGAGTTCATTCCCACGAGGTTGCCCTGCATGTCCACCAGCGGGCCACCGGAGTTGCCGGGGTTGATCGCTGCGTCCGTTTGGATGGCGTCGATAAGCGAGGACTCGCCGGCGCGATTGCCTGCGGCCCGGATCGGGCGGTTCAGGGCGGAGACAATACCGCTGGTCACCGTGGCCTCGAGCCCGAGGGGCGAGCCGACGGCCACCACCTGCTGGCCTACCTTGAGATCATCGGAGTTACCGAAGGTCATCACGGTGAGATTGCGGGCGTTGCGCAGCTTAATCACGGCCACGTCGGTATCGGAATCACCGGCGATGAAATCGGCTTGATAGTGCTGGCCATCGTGCATCGTCACGACGATCGGGGAATTCTCGCTGCCGGCCACCACGTGGTTATTGGTCAGGATGAGCCCGTCTTCGGAGATCACCGAGCCCGAGCCTTCCGCGGTTTGGGTGGTAATCGACACCACGGCCGGCAGCACCCGGCTGGCGACGTCTTCCACGCTGCCCTCTGCGGCAGCGCCGGTGCGCTCCACGGGCTGTTCGGCGAGCGCGTTGACCCGATCCGAGCGCGGCGAGCTGCCCGTACCGGAATTAGCCACCACCAGGCCGGTGATGCTGCCGGCAGCGACAGCGCCCACAAGCATCATGGCCATCGCCGTGACAAAGCCGACCTGGCGCTTGGGTTTCTGCTGCGGCGCGGCGGGATCGCTATAGTCGCCCTCCGGCACCGCGTTCGGGCCGGGCTGTTGGGCGCCCGGCTGTGGCTGCGGGTTCTGCGGCTGCGGGTTCTGTGGCCCAGCCCACGGGGTGCCGGCCGCGTGCTGCGCCGGCTGTCCAGGCTGCGCGGGTTGTGCCGGCTGTGCAGGCTGCGCGGGCGCGCCCTGCTGCGGCGCCGGCTGATCGGCGGGCCCGAATTGCTGGGTAGGTTGGTCCTGCCAGCGGCCATAGGGGTTGGTGCTCGGGGACTGCCAGCCGGACTCGGCGCCGTGAGCCTGCGCGGACTCGGTGGATTCTGATCCGTTTTGCTGGCCCCACGAGGGAGACTCGGAGGGGCGGGGCGTGGTGTTATCTTCGTTCATAAATCCTTATTATTCACCTTGATTGTGGGGAATGACTGGCGAAGAATATCGCGCTTACTGACAGTTGTCTGTCAGTTTCCTTGGAAGCCCGCCGCCTAGTTTTCTCGGTTACGTTCCCACAGCGCGCCGAAGATTTCTTCGCGCGAGCCCTGCTGCGGAAATTCCTTTATGGGGCTTTCGCGCTTATCGACGTCGCCCTCCGCCGGCTCCATCTCTTCGTCTTGGGCCTCCGGATTGCTGGGCTCACCCGGCAGCTGCACGCGCATCAGCGCCCCGCCGCTCTCGGATTCCTCGGCGACGATCGTGCCGGCATGGCGTTCGATCACCTGCTTGACGATAGCCAGCCCCAGCCCGGAGCCGGGCATGGAGCGCGATTGCACCGAGCGGTAGAAACGCTGGAACACCTTCTCGCGATCTTCCACCGGAATACCTGGTCCGGAGTCCGCGAAGGTGAGCTCCACGAGATCCTCCCGCACCGGATTCATGGCGATGCGCACCACCCCATCGGAGGGCGACCATTTGGCCGCATTATCCATCAGGTTCAAGGTGGCGCGCCCCAGCGCGAAGGGATCACCGTAGAGGAACCAGTCGGTGGTCTGCATCTCAAATGCCACATCGGGGCGGCGTCGCTCCACGCGGGACAGCGACTCCTCCATGACCTCGGCGAGATCGACCAGCTCCACTACTTGTTGGGGGCCATCCTCGCGGGCCAAATCCACGAGATCACCAATCAGGGTGGACATCTCCTCGATCTGGGCGACCACATCGCGCTCCAGATCATTGCGGTCCTCCTCGCTGATCGCCGCCCCATTGCTGCGGGTGACCATCATCAACAGCTCGATATTGGTGCGCAGCGAAGTCAAGGGGGTTTTCAGCTCATGCCCGGCATCGGCCACCAGCTCCGCCTGGCGGATACGGGAGGCCTGCAGGGCCGCCAGCATGTCATTGAAGGAGCGGGTGAGCTGCGCCAGCTCGTCATCGCCGACCACGGGGATCGGGCGGAGATCGTCCGTGCGGGCCACATAGTCCACGGCCTGCTGGAGCCGGCCCACCGGGCGTAGACCGGTGCGGGCAATCACCATGCCGGTGGCAATGGCGATGAGCACGCCCACACCACCAATGGTGAGCAGCATCAACCCCAGGCTGGTGATAATGCGGTGGGTGTTTTCTAGGTCCTGGGCCAGAATCACCGTAGCGCCATAGTCATTGCGCACCGCCACCACGCGCTCATCGCCGTTATTGCGGCGGCTCAGCTGCTGGGCGCCATTAATCACCCTGATTTCGTCGAAAAGCTGAATCTGATCGCCTACCCCAGAATGCGAGCCGGGCGGGAAATACGCCACGCGCATGGAGGGGTTGTAGTTTTTAAAGCGCAGAATCTCGGCTTCGGGGTTGTAGATAAACACCGGATCGAGGCTCTTCGATAGCAGGGTTTCCGCTTTGCTCTCGAGCTCACGGTCGACCGAGTTCGTCATCGCGGTCGAGACCGTCCAGTAGGCGGCGATGGTCATGATTCCTACGGCGACGGCCACCATAAAGGCCGCGACCATAGACAAACGCCACCGCAGCGGGGAACGATTCCACCCGCCGAGGCGCCTATCCATTTCAGCATCGGTGCCCGAGTCGGCGATATCACCGTCCTCGGGCACTGATGTAGACTGCCGCAAAATCACGGTGCAGTCTCACGCAGCACGTAGCCGACACCCCTCACCGTGTGAATCAGGCGGGGCTCGCCATCGGCCTCGGTCTTGCGGCGCAGATAGCCGATGTAGACCTCGAGCGCATTGCCGGAGGTGGGGAAATCATAGCCCCATACTTCTTCGAAGATCGCGGAACGGCTGAGCACATGCGTCGCCCTCGAGAGCAGCAGCTCGAGCAGCGCGAACTCGGTGCGAGTGAGGCTGATCTGGCGCTGGCCACGGAACACATCACGGGTTTCGGGGTTCAGGCGCAGGTCGGAATAGACCAAATCGGCGGTGGTTTCTGGGCCGATGGCCTCGGCGGCGGCGCGGCGCAGCAAGGAACGCACCCGAGCCAGCAGTTCCTCGAGTGCAAAAGGCTTGGGCAGGTAGTCATCGGCACCCGCATCCAGACCGGCCACGCGGTCCGAGACACCATCGCGTGCGGTGAGCACCAGAATGGGACGATCATCGCCGCGGCTGCGCAAGGTGCGGCACACCTCGAGGCCATCGACGCGCGGCATCATCACGTCCAAGATCAGCAGATCGGGCTGCTCCTGTTCGGTGAGGTCCAGAGCGTCTTGGCCATCCTCGCCCATGACTACCTCATAGCCATTGAACGTCAGGGAGCGGCGCAGCGACTCGCGTACCGCTTGTTCGTCATCAACTACCAGAATTTTCATGAACTCTATTGTGCCCTATGTATCGCCAAACATACCTACGATGACGCCGATTTTAGACTCTTTACAGAAAGCTTTTTAGCGGCTGACAGCGAACCCACAGCTTTAGTGTGACCTGCCTCGCCGCTGCCCGCGCACACGCGCCCCACCCCTCCCCCACAACGCGGCGCAGTGCCGTGGCCGGGGTGGCACATAAACAAAACCCACCGCCGTCGCAGGCGATGGGTTCTGTGCTTATCTCAGCTGGGCGCCAGGCGCCGCAGCGGACATAGTTATCAGGTGTTTTTCGCGCTTAGAACTGCTCGAGGTCCACCAGGCCGAGCTTGGCGGCCTTCACCAGACGCTTCGGAATGCGGTAGGTCTGGCCGTCGATCTTGACTTCCTGGAGTGCCACGTTGTTGGCCTTCCACTGAGAGCGACGGGAACGAGTGTTGGCACGCGACATACGACGCTTTGGTACTGCCATGATGTATTCCCTCCTTTAGGCCTTCTTGTTGCGGCGAACTCGGTTGCCGTAACGACGTTGGAACTTCTCGACTCGACCAGCGGTGTCCATGACACGCTGAGCGCCGGTCCAGAACGGGTGAGACTCGCTGGTGACGTCAACGACGATAAGCGGGTACTCGTTGCCGTCCTCCCACTCGACGGTGCGAGAGCTACCGGCGGTGGAGCGGGTCAGGAACTTGTGGCCCGTACCAGCATCCTGGAAAACTACCCAGTGGTAGTCAGGGTGGATGTCCTTCTTCATAAACTTCGATTCCCTCAGGGTTGAACTTCAGGTCGGTCGCGCGCATCACGCCGGCATAGTCCTTGAAATGTATAAGTGACCAGCCACGGCGCACGTCGTGCCTGAGTTGGGTTTCTTTAGGTGTGCAGTTCTGCGCGGCAGCCACGGCCACCGAAACGATGGCTATGTGCTACTGAGCGCGGTTCGCTCATCGCCACCGCCCATGCCTCGCGCGCAGCGGACATAGGCGTGCACGATGGCACTCGAAACATCCTACACACCGGCATTGTTCCTGCAAAACTCCCCCAACCTCGCACGAGTTCCACGTCCCGGCTCTGCCGCGGGGTTGCGGCGGCGAGGGGATGGCGTCGATAAGCCACGCACAGGGCTCTACATATATAGAGCCTCCTGCGTAATGACATGTAATCCGCGCGCCACATCTACCCCACGCACCCCAGCAGTGGCCGGCGCGATAGCAAATGAGCAAGCGATTAGGGATTTCACGCGAAAACATGTATTGTTATCGCTTGCTGTTGTCGAAGTATTCGTTTACGCCCCGTCGACGTGGCTGTGAGCCGCGCCCCGATGCCTTTTTTATTTTTGAGGCCTTGTGCGAGCAGCGGCTCCAGAAGAGTCAGACGTGGGCGGCTAGGAGAAGGAAACCCATGTCGGCTATTTGCCAGGTAACGGGACGCAAGCCGAGTTTCGGCAAGTCCGTCTCGCACTCGCACCGACGCACTAACCGCCGTTGGAGCCCCAACGTGCAGCGTCGTCGTTTCTACGCCCCTTCTTTGGGTCGTACCGTAACTCTGAATGTGTCCACCAAGGGCCTGAAGATCATCGACCGCGATGGCATCGACGCCGTTGTTACTCGACTCATCGCACGTGGGGAGAAGATCTAACTTATGGCACGTAATGACATCCGCCCGATCATCAAGCTGAAGTCCACCGAGGGCACCGGCTACACCTATGTGACTCGGAAGAACAAGCGCAATAACCCCGATCGCATCACGCTGAAGAAGTATGATCCGATCGCCCGCAAGCACGTCGAATTCCGCGAGGAGCGATAATCTATGGCTAAGAAGTCTAAGATCGCCAAGAACGAGCAGCGCAAGGAAATCGTCGCCCGCTTTGCGGAGCGTCGCGCTGAGCTCAAGGCCATCATCAAGAACCCGAACACCTCTGACGAGGACCGTTTGGATGCGCAGTACGAGCTGAACCGTCAGCCCCGCGACGCCTCCCCGGTCCGCGTGCGTAACCGCGACGCCCACGATGGTCGTCCCCGCGGCTACCTCCGCAAGTTCGGCCTGTCCCGTGTCCGCGTTCGCGGCATGGCTCACCGTGGTGAGCTTCCGGGCGTCCGTAAGTCCAGCTGGTAATTAGGGAGTTTCAATGAAGCGTAATTTTAAGAAGGCGCGGATGGAACAGTCCCGCCGCCCCAAGAAGAACCCTCTGAAGGCTCTGGGTATCGAGAAGGTTGACTACAAGGAAGTCAACACTCTTCGTACCTTCATCTCTGACCGCGGCAAGATTCGTTCCCGCCGCGTCACCGGGCTCACCCCGCAGCAGCAGCGCCAGGTCGCTACCGCTGTGAAGAACGCCCGCGAGATGGCCCTCCTGCCGTTCACCAGCCGCTAAGCCGACTGGGACGCACTCTAATCGCTTACGCGATGACAGCGCACTGTTGCCGCTGGCATTCGTGACACGGCAAGAGTTTTCAGCAGTACAAGGCGCATATCTCCCACATTTCGGGAGTTATGCGCCTTTTGCTTATCTCCAGGCTTGGTAGTCTTTTGCTAACCGTCCACCTCGCACAAGAAAGCCCACCTGTGCCCACTTCACTGCATCCCTCCCTCCGCCAACTACTCGAGCAAGCGCCCCAGTGCCACAGCCTCGCCATGGCTCGTGACATCCTCGAGGAATCCCATATTCTGCTGCGCAACGCCATCTCCCACGAGGACAAGGTAGATGCGTGGTCGCTCACCCGGTGGTTCTCCGATGTGGTGCAGGCCGTGCTGCACTCCCCCGCGGTGTCGCAGCTCTGCGGTGGCGCCACCATCGTGGTCACCGGCGCCTTCGGCCGCGGCCATGGCCTGCCCACCTCGGGGGTGCAGTGGCTCAGCGTGCTCCGCGAGGGGCAGAGCAGTGACGACGCCGCCCTCGCCCACTTCTGCGAATCGTCCGGTCTGACCGTGCACGCCACCCCCGATAGCTTCACCCCCGCGGATAAGCAGGAATGGATCCGCCGGATCCACGCATCGGTCGAGCGCGGCGATGGCGAAGCCATGGGGCTTTTCGCAGATGCCGGTACCTGGGTGGCCGCCGAACTCGCGGCCGCGGTGGCCAGCGATGCGGAGCTGAGCACCCCGCTGCTCAGCCACGCCGCGAAGGTGCGCCCGCCGGCGATCGAAGTCATCGATGGCCTACCGAAGCGCGACCGCGTCGTGGATATGCACGCTGAACTGGTGGTACCGCTGGCCAAGCTGGCCCGGTGGGCGTCGATGCGCGCCGGCAGTACCGTGACGGAAACGGATCGCCGCATCGCCGCCGCGGAGGTGGCTGGTGTACTCAGCCATCACGAAGCCGCCTATGCTCGGGAGGCATGGACGGCGGCGATCACCCTCCAGCTGCACCGCTGGGCGGACCGCGCTGGCGGGCACGTCATGCGCTGGGATCTGCTCCCGCAGCTGGATCGTTCCGCCTTTGGCGCAGCGTCCCGACTACTATCGGATGTCTTTGCGGCCGTTGAGGCTCGCTATAATCAGGCGCACAGCGTCGAGGAGGGAAAATAATGGCCGGAGCAGTAGGACGTCCCCGCAAAAATAGCGATCGTCGGCGCGGCAACAATGCCCGAGAGGAAATCCTCGACGCCGCCGCCGAGTTGTTCACCACTAAAGGTTTTTCCACCACCTCCACCCACGAGATCGCGGACGCGGTGGGCATGCGCCAGGCGAGCCTGTACTACCACTTTCCTTCTAAGTCGGATATCTTTCTCACCCTGCTGAAGTCCACGGTGGAACCGTCGATGGTGGTGGCCGCGGAGCTTGGCGCCTCGGATATCACGCCCGAGATGCGCCTGTGGGCCCAGGTGGCCGCCGAGACGCGGCATTTGCTGTCCACGCGATGGAATGTGGGCAAGCTCTATCAGCTGCCGATGGCCGCCTCGGAAGAGTTCACGGAGTTCCACCGCCAGCGCGGGGATCTTTCCCAAATCTTCCGGGACCTCGCCGCGGAGATCGTCGGCCCCGATGATCCTCGCACCTTCCTGCCGCGGCATATCGCCCAGTCGGTGGTGGATATGCGCCCTAATGATGGCACCATCCCCTTCCCGCTGGCGATCGATAGCCTGCCCGAGCCAACGGTGATTCTGGCCGACGCCGCCCTGGCGGTGCTCAACGCCGAGCTGCCAGAGCGCCGCGAAGAAACGGCACTGGAGCTCATCACCAAGGTGCAGACCAGCTAGTCCGCGCTCTCCGTGGCCTCGCCGCTGCGCTCGAGAAGCCGATGCGCCAGGGTAATCAGCGGGGTATCCACCATTTCCCCATCGAGGGAAAACGCGCCTGGGTGTCGGCGGCTTTCCGCCGCGATGCGCCGGGCCCAGTCCAGCTGTGCCGCACTCGGGTGAAAGGCGCGGCGCACCGTCTCCACCTGGCTGGGGTGGATACAGGGATAGGCGGCAAAGCCCATGCGCGCCGAGTCGAGCGCCTCGGTGTAGAGCCCCTCGAGATCCGTGAAGTCTTGATACACCGCGTCGATGGCGAACTTGCCCGCCGCGGCGGCGTGAATAAGGGTATGGGAGCGCAGATAGTCCAGCGGCGCCCGATAGCGGCCGGGAAAGGGCTCATCGTCTTGCTGGCGCGAGCTCGCCCCGCCGAGGCCGATGGTGAAATCATCGGCGCCCCAATACAGGCCCACCACCCGCTCATCGCGGGCGATCTCGGCGGTATGCAGCAGCGCCTCGGGCAGCTCAATGATCGGCACAATATCGAGTCCGTCGAGCAGCGGGGAATCCGGCAGCGGGCCGGTGACCTTCGGGATGATCACCGAACGATACGGCGTCTCTGCGACGCAGCGAAGATCATCCTCGTGGTGCTCATCCTGCGGGCCCACCACCCGCACGAAGGTGCGTGCCGGGTCGAGATCGGACTCGCGAATGGTGGCGTAGGCACTCGCCCGATCCACCGTCCCAGCACCATCTTCTAAATCGAGGATCACCATATCCGCCCGCGCGGCGGCCTTGGGGATGATCTCTGGGCGATTAACGGGGGCGAAGAGCAAAGCGGGCCCTGCGAGATGGAAAGTGCTCATGCCAGATCAGTCTAGCTGTCACCGTCCTCCTCGCAGGGCCCGCTGCGCGTAGCCGCACCGCGACTGCGGCCATAGCCGCTCGCAGCGCCGGGTTTAGTGCGCGAAGTGGCGGGCGCCGGTGAAGTACATCGTCACGCCGGCCTTGGTGGCGGCCTCGATCACTTCATCATCGCGGATGGAGCCGCCGGGCTGCACCACGGCACGAACTCCAGCTTCAGAGAGCACCTCGAAGCCATCGGCGAAGGGGAAGAAGGCATCGGAGGCGGCCACCGCACCGCGGGCGCGCTCCTGCTCCCCTGCCAGGGTATTGGCGCGCTCGACCGCGAGCTTGGCGGCGTCCACGCGATTGACCTGCCCCATGCCCACACCCACGGTGGCACCATCGTGGGCGAGTAGGATGGCATTGGACTTGGTGGCGCGCACCGAGCGCCATGCGAACTCGAGATCGGCCAGGGTGTCCTCGTCCACGGCCTCACCGGCGGCGAGGGTCCAGCCGGCCGCGGTATCGCCCTCGGCCTGGAGGCGATCGCGCTGCTGCACGAGCAGACCACCGGAGATTTCACGGGTCTCATACTGCTGCTGCTCGGGGGCGGGGCAGAGCAGGATACGAATATTCTTCTTCTGCTGCAGGATCTCTACCGCACCGTCTTCATAGCCGGGGGCGATAATCGCCTCGGTGAAGATCCCAGAGACGGTTTCCGCCATCTCCTTGGATACGGCACGGTTGGCGGCAATGATGCCGCCGAAGGCAGACATCGGATCGCAGGCGTGGGCGCGGCGGTGGGCCTCCGCGATGGATTCCTCCGATACCGCGATACCGCAGGGGTTGGCGTGCTTGATGATCGCCACACAGGGACGCTCGTGGTCCCAGGCGGCGCGCCAGGCTGCGTCGCCATCGGTGTAGTTGTTGTAGCTCATCTGCTTGCCGTGCAGCTGGGTGGCGCGCGCCAGTCCCTCATGCTCGGCGTCGTTGAGATACAGGGCCGCGCTCTGGTGCGGGTTCTCGCCATAGCGCAGGGTTTCCTGCAGGGTATAGCTGGCGCCACGCCATGCGGGGAAGGTGTTGTCGGCATCGTCCTGCTGGTGCAGCTGCTCGCCCATCCAGGTGGCCACGGCCACGTCATAGGCGGCGGTGTGCCGGAACGCCTCGGCGGCGAGTTCGGTGCGCTCGGCCCGGCTAAAGCCGCCGCTGGAGAGCGCCTGGGAGATGGCGTCGTAATGCGCAGGCGAGGTGACCACGGCTACCGAGGGGTGATTCTTCGCGGCGGCACGCACCATGGAGGGACCGCCGATGTCGATCTGCTCCACGCAGGCGTCGAAGTCTGCGCCGGAGGCCACGGTCTCGCGGAAGGGGTAGAGATTCACCACCACCAGCTGGAAGGCCTCCACGCCCAGCTCCTCGAGCTGGGAGAGGTGATCGTCCTTGCGGGTGTCGGCGAGGATGCCTGCGTGCACCTTCGGGTGCAGCGTCTTAACCCGCCCCTCAAGACACTCGGGGAAGCCGGTAATGGCCTCCACGGGGGTCACGGGAACCCCGGCCTCCTCAATGCGGGCAGCGGTGGAGCCGGTGGAGACAATATCCACGCCGGCCTCGTGCAGATCACGCGCGAGAGACTCCAACCCAGTCTTGTCATACACGCTGATCAATGCGCGCTTAATAGTCTTGCGATCCTCGCTCATATGAGCTTGTTCCTAACCTTTCGCAGTATGTCTTTCGCCAACAATGGTCTCTGGTGCGCAGCGCCTGCCGTAGCGGCGCAGGCTAGCTGCGGGACAGAGTGTGCAGCACATCAACGATGGCCTGCCGCTCTACTACTTTGATGCGCTCATGCAGGCTGGCTTCGGTGTCATCGGCGTGCACCGCAACGGGGCGTTGCTCGATGATCTCGCCGGTGTCCACGCCCTCGTCAACGTAATGAACCGTCGATCCGGTGACTTTCACCCCGTAGTTCAGCGCATCCCGCACCGCGTGCGCGCCCGGGAATGCGGGCAGCAGCGCCGGGTGGGTATTAATGACCCGCCGCGGGAAACGCTCGAGAAACTCGGGGCTGAGGATGCGCATAAAGCCCGCTGAAACAACAAAATCTGGCTGCAGCGCCGCTACGGCCTGCGCCAGATCTCGGTTCCAGTGGTCTCGCTCCGCGCCGCCACGAAAGGGCACGAGCTCTGCCTGCACTCCAGCGGTGCGGGCCCGCTCCAGGGCCTGGCATTCACAATCCGCCACCAGTCCACATACGCGATACGCCTCATCCTGGGCGTCCATGATGGCCTGGGCAAGAGTGCCGGAGCCCGATGCCAGAATGACGATGCGCATGGGCTGCAGATCAGTGCTCGGGGTAGTGCTATGGGGTGAAGTCACGAACACATACTAACGCTAACGCGGTTCACTACTGTCTTCTTCCCCCTGCGATCGCTCAGTTTCGGCCTCCTCTACCCCCGTTTGGTTGTTCTCATCCGCACTTTCTGTGCTTTCGCTTGTCGACGCCATCTCGGCGTCATCCTCCCCCGCTGCCGGATCCGGGTCCTGCGGGTGCTCCTCGGCCGGGGCAGTCTCCTCTGCGGCAGCGCTCTCTGTGGGCTCCTCTTCTTCGCCCGAGTCCTCTTCCTCGTTCGGCTCCGCGCTCTCCTCTGCCGGGCTAGCGGCGTGCTCGTCGATGGCGGGGATGTCCGTGAGCTGTTCTTCGTAGTCTTCGTTGTGCTCCACATCGTCGAAACCGCCGACGAAGTCCGCTTCGTATTCCTCGGTTTCTTCGCTGTCCTCGCTGTACTCCTCCTCGGAGTCGGTCTCGCGGAATTCCTCCGGAACCGCGGCGGCGGCGCGATACGCCAGCAGGCGGTCTAGGCCCACCATGGCGATGCCGAGTACGAGCATCCACGCCGCACTCACACCGGCGAAGAGCGGCACATGCACGCCGATAGAGCCGTAGAGGCCCACCTGGCCGCTCAGCAGCCATGCCAGCACGGCGGCGATCGCGGCGGTCCAGAGCGCGGACAGCGCCACACACAGCCACGGACGCTCGGCGCGGGCGGGGATGCGCCAGCCGATCTCGAGGGCAATGAGCATGGGCACCAGCAGGAGCAGCCAAGCGTAGTCCCAGATCGAGGCCGGCCACGCTGTCAGCAGCGGCAGCGGGGGCATGGGCACGAGGGTGGCGTCGAAAAGGCTCACAAACCCCTCACCGAAGCGGGCTTCGCTTCCGCTGAGCACGGCCATGGCGGCGACCACGCCATTGACGGCGTAGAGCACGGAGACCCCCACCACCCCGAGGAAGCCGGAGCTGCCCTCGAAGGCGCTACGGATCTCGCCGAGCGCGGCATGGTGGGCGGCGATGCTCACGCCGACGACGAGCACAGCGACGGCGGCCATGGCGGTATGAAAACGCGTGGCCGCGTCGAAGCCGCTGAGCACTTCGCTGGGAACACCGTATTTCTTGCACAGTGCCCGCCACAAGCGCGGGCCCATGCCAAAGATCAAGGCCAGCAGGTGAATGGCGAGCACACGCCCCAGCAGGTTCGGCAGCTGCAGGGTGAACTCGGCCGGACGCAGCACGGCCCAGATCGCCACAGCAAACAGCAGCGGCACGAGCACGGTGGCGCCGGTGAGATAGGCAATGTCTACCACGCTCACCTTTTTATTCACGTTGTGCCGGATCAAGGCGGCCATGCCGGCGATCACCACCACCGGCCCCAGAAGCGGCATCGCGGAAAAGGTGACGGTCTCGGTGTGGAGCGCCGCCGTATGTGCCCCTGCCCACACATAGGCGGTGGCGTTCAGCAGATACCCCAGAGGCTCATTACTAAAGAGAATCGCGGCGAACGCCACCACCACACAGAGTGCGAGCACAATCACGTTGGCGATCACCGAGGCCCCGCCGAAGCGGAGCAGACGTGACCGCCACGTCACGGGAGCGGGCGCTTGCTCAGCTGCGCGCTGGCGACGTTCGGCGGTGCTGGCGCTAACCTTGACACGCCTCGATTGTCGCGTTTTCCTCGAGGAATGGCTCTGTGGCGACGTCGTTTTACTCACACGACCACTTTGCCATGAATCAGCGAAAGATAGGTCAAGCGACACTAGCAGCGCCCCTCACCCCCTCTCGGGTGGGAGGGGAAGAGTCACGCCTGTAACGTTCTCCCCCGTTGTCACGTATAGAAACATTTTTCACAACATGCTCGATTGTGCTTGACCAATTCGTTATAAAAGGCTAGCGTTACTACCTGTTGATAACGGGATGGTTACATTTTTGTACACTTCTAAGGATCTAACGATTCCGTACCTTCTGGATGTCCACATTCTCTGTATGCATCCAGCAGCGTCACGACAATCCAGATCCGCGGTTCCCCTCGGAACACTAGTTAGGCACAGAAAGAAGGCTCATGCAGACTCAGACTCGGGCACACGCCAAGCACCGCACCACTGCGATGAGCGCAACCGCTAAGGGACGCGTCGCCGCAGTGGCTTTTGCTACTGGCTCCGTCTCCATCGCGGGAGCCGGCGGCGCCGCCGTTGCCGCTACCACTGCTGATTCCCAGCCTGAGACCGCCGCTTTCGAGCTGGCCGCCGATCCGGCGACCACCATCCCCGATGCACAGCCGCAGATCCTCGCTATCGCCGAGTACAAGCCGGTGGAGGACCTGAGCAACCAGGTGCAGACCGCCCTGAAGTTCACCAAGGATCGCCTCGCCGCCGATGCTGCGGCCCGCGCCCCGAAGGCTGCCAAGCCGGCCGAGGGTACCTTCACCTCCCCCTTCGGTCCCCGCTGGGGCACCATGCACAACGGCATCGACATCGCCAATGCCGTGGGCACCTCCATCGTCGCCGTGCTGAATGGCACCGTGATCGATGCCGGCCCGGCCTCCGGTTTCGGCAACTGGGTGCGGGTGCTGCACGATGACGGCACCATCACCGTCTACGGCCACATGGAGACCGTCGAGGTCGCCGTGGGCCAGAAGGTAACCGCTGGGCAGCGTATCGCCGGCATGGGTTCCCGTGGTTTCTCCACCGGCTCCCACCTGCACTTCGAGGTTCACCCCGGTGGCGGCGGCCCCATCGATCCTGTGCCGTGGCTGGCCAACCTGGGCATCCACGTCTAAATAATCTTTAGAACATAAACATCAGCCCGCAGCGTGTGTGATCACGTTGCGGGCTGATGTCGTGCTGCACCTGCTGCGGGCGGACCCGCGGGTGAGGCGCCACCCGCCGCAGAGCGGGCCGGGTGCTTAGAGCTTCTCCATGGGCACACCGCCGAGCAGCATCAGGCGAACGGTGCCGCTCGAACCGAAGTCGATGGTGGCGGTGGCACGCACCCCCACCCCTTCCACGGCCACCACGGTTCCGAGGCCGTATTTATCGTGATTGACCCTATCGCCTGCCTGCAGCGAGAGATTCTTATTCAGATGGCGTTTCGGCGCGGGGCTGCTGGGGCGCGGGCTCGAGTGCTGGGGCGAGCCATAGCTGGAACCGGAGCCATAGCCCGAGCCGGACCACGAGCCGCCGCCCATTCCTGAGCCGCTGCCCCATGCGGAGCCGCTGCCCCATGCGGAGCTGGGCTGCGGTTCTTCTCGCTCCCACTCGATCAGCTCAGAGGGGATCTCGTTGAGGAAGCGCGAGGGCGGATTATTCATCGGCTTGCCCCAGGCCGAGCGCACCATGGCCCGGGTGAGGAAAAGCCGCTGCCGCGCGCGGGTGATACCCACATAGGCCAGACGCCGTTCCTCGGCGAGCTCGGACGGATCCCCGAGACTACGCATGTGGGGGAACTGCCCGTCCTCCCAGCCGATGAGAAAGACCATCGGGAACTCCAAACCCTTGGCGGTGTGCAGCGTCATGAGCGTCACGACACCCTCGTCGCCATCGGGCAGCTGATCGGCATCGGCCACCAAGGAGACGCGCTCGAGAAAAGCCTGGAGGCTACCCGGCGCGGGCTCGCCCTCCTCTACCTCGAGGGAGCCGCCGTCCATCTCCGCATAGGCCTTCTGGTTCATGACTTCGGAGGTGAACTCGCGGGCGACGGACACCAGCTCATTGAGGTTATCCAAGCGGGTCGCGTCCTGGGGATCATTGGATTTCTCGAGTTGGTGCTTATAGCCGGTGACGTCGAGAACCTCGGAGATGATATCGCCAATAGCGGGGATCTCCTCCTCGGCGAGGATCTCCTCCATCCGGGCGCGCAGCCCGTCCATCATCTCGTTGTAGCGGGCGATTGCATTGCGGCCCCGCCCGCCAAGCAGGTCAATCTTGCCATTGCCGGCGTCGATAAGCGCCTGGGAAAAGGGGATCTGGTTATTCGCGGCGTGCAGATCCACAAAGGCAAGCGCCCTGTCGCCGATACCGCGGCGCGGGGTGTTGATGATGCGCCGAATGGAGACGTCATCATCGGGGTTGTCCAAGACGCGCAGGTAGGCGACGATATCGCGGATCTCTTTGCGCTCATAAAACCGCGTGCCACCCACCACTCGATAGGTGATGCCACAGCGCATGAACGCGTCCTCGAGGGCACGTGAGGCGTTGTTGGTGCGATACATCACCGCCACCTCATCGGCGCTGTGTCCTTCATCGAGCAGGCGGTTGATTTCCGAGGCGATATAGGAGGCCTCGTCGTGCTCATTATCGGCGACATAGCCGATGATCTTCGGGCCGCTGCCCTCCGCGGTCCACAGCTTCTTCTCTCGGCGCCCCTCGTTTTGAGAGATCACCGCGTTCGCCGCGCTCAGAATATTCTGCGTGGAGCGATAATTCTGCTCCAGCAGCACGGAGCGGGCCTGCGGGAAGTCGCGCTCAAATTCCTCGATATTGCGGATGGTGGCGCCGCGGAAGGCATAAATCGACTGATCGGCATCGCCCACCACACACAACTCGGAGGGGTGCTCGCTCTCAGCGCCGACAAGTTCCGCAACAAGCGCATACTGGGCGTGGTTGGTGTCCTGGTACTCATCCACGAGGACGTGACGGAAACGGGAACGATAGTGCTGGGCCACCTCGGGGTGCTGGCGCAGAATCGCCACCATCTCGAAGATGAGATCATCGAAATCCACGGCATTAGCCTGCCGCAGCCGGCGATTATATTCCCGATACACCGCGGCATGGGTCTCCTCATAGGGGTTATGCGTCCGCTCCGCCGCGGCCGCCGCCTCCTCCGGGCGCAGCAACTCGTTTTTCCACGCAGAGATGGCATTGGCCACCTGGCGGGGCGGGAAACGCTTGGCGTCGAGCTGCATGTCCTTGGCCACCAGGCCGATCAAGCGGCGGGAATCATCGGCGTCATAAATGGTGAAGTTGGAATTCAGCCCCGGCACCAGATGCGCATTCTGCCGCAGCATCCGCACGCAGGTGGAGTGGAAGGTAGACACCCACATCTGTTGCGCCGCCGGGCCCACCAGCTCCAGCACCCGCTCGCGCATCTCGGCGGCGGCCTTATTAGTAAAGGTAATAGCCAGCACCTGCCACGGAGCGACGCCGCGCTCCGCCAGCAGATAGGCGATGCGGCGGGTCAGCACCGCGGTCTTGCCCGAGCCAGCGCCCGCCACAATCAGCAGCGGCGTGCCACTATGCAGCACAGCCTCGCGCTGCTGCGGATTCAGCCCCTCGACAATGGCCTCCGAGCGGGCCTGCGGCGGGCGCGACGCTGCCGCTTCGGCAGCGCCGGGAAAGGCCGCCACGCGGGCGGCGGGAGACACGGCGGAGGACTGGGTGCTACGCGGACTAAAGGGAGAATTCGACATAGTGTCTTCTAAACTACTCGTTCGCTCGGACACTGCTCAGCGATGCTCACCCAGGCGTTCGATAGCCGCCGCAATCGCAGGCATTATCCCAGCGCATACCCCGCGATGTGGTGGGGGTGTGGCACAATACTGCTATGAGTGATGCTGAAGATTTTGCTATTCGCATGCCGTCGGGCACTGATGATCCGCTCTCTGACGCCGAGATCCAGCAGTATCGCAAGGAAATCGATCGTCTCGACAAGGTCATTATCGAATCCATCCAGCGCCGCACCGCCATTTCCCAGGCCATTGGGAAAACCCGCATGGGCTCCGGCGGCACTCGCCTCGTCCATACCCGCGAGGTGTCCATCATTAATGAGTTCCGCGAGCAATTGGGCGAAGAGGGCCCGCAGCTGGCCGGTATTCTGCTGCGCCTCGGCCGCGGCAAGCTCTAGCCTCTCTCCCGACGCGAGGGCGGCACATCCCACCATGAGTTCATGATGTGGGTGCGCCGCCCTTGATCCGTGTGCGGTGGTTTTAGAGGCTGGCCTCCGGCAGTGCCATGAGCTTGGTTTCGAGATACTCGTCAATACCTTCGAAACCGCCTTCACGGCCCACACCGGACTGCTTCACTCCACCGAAGGGGGCGGAAGGATCAGAGATCGCGCCCTTGTTAATCGCCAGCATGCCCACCTGCATCGCCTCGCCCGCGCCGAGGGCGCGCTCGAGGTTCTCGGTGAATACATAGCCCGCGAGGCCGAAGAGGGTGTCATTGGCGAACTCGATGGCGTCGGCATCAGAGTTGGCCTTATAGATTGCCACCACGGGTCCGAAGATTTCCTCGCTGGCGATGCGCGCCGAGCGCGGCACATCGGCCAGCACGGTCGGCGGGAAATAGGAGCCCTTCTCTGGGAGATTCTCGTCCAGCTCGTAGACGCTGCCTCCGGCGAGCACCCGTGCGCCTTGGGCGATGGCGTCATTGACCAGTTCGGAGACGGTTTCTACTTGGTCATCACCAGAAAGCGGCCCCACGGTGACGCCCTCATCGGTGCCGCGCCCCACGGTGTAGGTGCCGATCAGCTCGGTGACGCGCTCGCAGAAGGCGTCGTATAGCTTCTCATGCACGATGAAGCGGTTCGCGGCGATGCACACCTGGCCAGCGCCGCGCATCTTCGCCACCTTCACGGCCTCCACGGCCTTGTCGAGATCAGCATCCTCACAGACGATGAAGGGGGCATTGCCGCCTAGCTCCAAGCTGGCGCCGAGAGTGTGCTCGGAGGCCTTCGCGTGGAGTGCCTGGCCCACCTCGGTGGAGCCGGTGAAAGTGAACTTGCGCAGGCGGGGATCCTCCAGCAGCGAGGACGCCGCCGAACCGGAGCCGGGAATGATATTGATGACGCCATCGGGCAGCCCCGCCTCCTTGAGAATGCGGGCCAGATACAGCATGGTCAGCGGGGTCTTCGAGGCCGGCTTGAGCACCATCGTGCACCCAGAGGCCAACACTGGGCCCATCTTGCGGGTGCCCATCGACAGCGGGAAGTTCCACGGGGTGATGGCCAGCACCGGACCCACCGGCTGCCGGATAGTGATGACGCGGCCACCACCAGCGGGAGTGATGCGGTAATCGCCGCTAATGCGGACGGCCTCCTCGGCGAACCAGCGGAAGAACTCCGCGCCATAGGCGACCTCGCCCCGCGAATCCGGGAGGGCGCGGCCCAGCTCGGCGGACATGATGTAGGCCAATTCCTCACTGTGCTCAGTGAGCAACTCGAATGCGCGGCGCAGAATCTCGGCGCGCTCGCGCGGGGCGGTGGCCGCCCACTCCTGCTGCACCGCGACGGCAGCATCCAGTGCTGCCACGGCATCCGCCTCGCCGGCCTTGGCCACCGTAGCCAGCACACTGCCATCCGAAGGATTTTCTACCTCGAAGGTCTCGCCGGAGCGGGCATCAACAAATTCACCATTAATAAAAAGCTGCGTGGGGCAATCAGCAATGACTGCGTCTAGATCAATACTCATAGCCACCACTATGCCCCCGAACCAGAAATGGCGCCACTACCCACTGCCCGCGCTGGTGAGGGTTAGGGGTGGGGGTTGGGCGGCATCGCCGGGGCGAGGCTGTGACGACGCAGCACACAGGCCCGCTGCACAGCCCGCCGAGCTAGCTGCCGGGGCAGACAGAGCGCCGCCGCTCACCGAGGTCGCTGGCCCTATTCGCCCGCCGAGAGGCGCACTCAACCGGTGTTATCCTACGTCTCATGAGAGATGCACGCGATAGGGGCACGCCACGAGTGCTGGCCATCACAGCCTGCCCCACCGGAATTGCCCACACCTACATGGCCGCCGAAAACCTCGAGGCCGCTGCCCACGAGATGGGAATCGAGCTGCGCGTGGAGACACACGGCTCGGTCGGGGTCGAGGGCGCCTTTAGCGCCGAGGAGATCGCCAATGCCGACGCCATTCTGATCTCCGCAGACACGGTGATCGACAAGCAGCGCTTCGCCGGAAAACGGCTACTGAGCACGTCTGTCGATGCCGCCATTAAGGATCCAGCCGCAGTGCTCAAGCGCGCCCAGTCTGCCCCAGTGTGGACGGCCGGCGGCGCCCAGGACGACAGCACCGACACCGCCAGCAGCGATGAGCCACTGCGCCGCCAGCTCTACCAAGCGCTGATGAATGGCGTATCGCACATGGTGCCCTTCGTGGTCACTGGCGGTTTGCTCATCGCCGTGTCGCTCTCCCTGGGCGGCGAACCCAGCCCCGAAGGCTTGGCCATTCCGGAGGACTCCTTCTGGTTCATGCTCAGCTCCATCGGCGCCCTCGCTTTTGGCTTGATGGTGCCGGTGCTCTCCGCCTATATCGCCTCCGGTATCGCCGGCCGCCCAGGCCTCGCCCCGGGCTTTATCACCGGCATGATTGCGGTGACGGGATCGCTCTATAACTCCGATGCCGGCGCCGGCTTCATCGGAGGCATCATCACCGGCTTCCTCTCCGGATATGTGGCCCTAGCGGTTAAGAAGATACCGGTGGGTAAATATGGTGCCGCGATCATGCCGGTGATCGTGATCCCCATCGCCACCACGCTCATCGTGGGCCTGCTCTTTGTCTACGTCCTGGGCGGACCGATCTCCTCGCTCTTTGCGGCGCTGACCACATGGTTGGCCTCGCTCGAAGGCGCCTCGGTGATTGTGCTCGGCGCCATTCTGGGAGCGATGATCGCCTTCGATATGGGTGGACCCTTTAATAAAACAGCCTTCCTCTTCGGCGGCGGCATGATTGCCAGTGGCAACGCTGCCCCGATGGGCATGGTGGCCGCGGCGATCGCGGTGCCGCCGCTGGCGGTCGGGCTGGCCACCCTGCTGCGCCGCAGCTGGTTCAATAACGCCGAGCGCGACTCCGGCATCGCCGCGCTATTCATGGGCTTCTTCGGTATCACCGAGGGCGCCATCCCCGTGGCCGCCGCGCGACCACTACAGGTCATCCCCGCCAATGTGGCCGGCGGCGCTGTCGCCGGTGCCGTCGCAGGCCTGCTGCATGTGGAGGACAACGTGATGCACGGCGGCCCCATTGTGGCGATACTCGGCGCGGTGGACAATACCCTCGGGTTCTTTATTGCCTTGGCTGCCGGTATCGCCGTCACCACTGGCCTGATAATCGTGCTCGTGGGCATTTCTCGACGCCAACAGCAGGACACCTCCCCTGCGGCCGAGACAGCCGCACCTGCAGAGCACACTACCGCCGCCCCGGCTCCCGCCACAGCTGGAGTCAGCGCGGCGGGAGCGGCTACCGCCGGAGCCGGCACCGCTGCTGCCGCAGCCACCGAGGACGCAGCCGGCGCGTCACCCGAGGCCGCCGAGACCACCACCGACACCGCCTCCGAGGCCGGGGAGCTCATCACCGCCTCCTTGGTTGCCCTCGACACCCTCGCCCCCGACAGCAGCCAAGAGGAGGTACTGCGCACTCTCGTGCACGCCGCGAGCGAACAGGACAGAATCACCCACCCCGAGCAGGTCATCGATGCGGCTCGTTCCCGCGAGGCCCACGCCTCCACCGCGGTGGGGCATCACGTGGCTATCCCCCATGCTCGATGCTCTGCGGTGGCGCGTCCCACCCTTGCTTTCGCCCGTATTCCCGAGCCGGGGATGCAGTGGGATGAGGATGCCGAGGATCGGGTTCGTATGGTCTTTTTCATTGCCGCTCCCGAGGATGCCGGCACAGAGCACCTGCGGATTTTGTCGAAGCTGGCCCGAGCCACGATGCGCGAAGATATCCGCGCCCAGCTGCTGCAGGCCACCACGGCAGAAGAAGCGGTGGCTGTGATTCGCAGCTGCATGCACTAGCGGCGCGCCCGCACCAGCGTGCAGCTACTTCCTCTCCCCCGCGCCGGCGACCACCGAAACTCTCCTCGGTCGCCGGCGCTGCTGTGCATGGTGCACCGGCATGTCTCAGCGCACCGGAAAGGCGCACCTGTTTCGCCCCTGAACAGGAAAAACTGGATTACACTGAAGTTATGACTTCCGAGTCCTCCTCGCATGATCGACAGCCGCCACGACTGCGTGCAAGCGACCACGATCGTTCCCGTGTCCTTGACTACCTCGCCCACGCCTATGCGGATGGGCGGCTCGACTATTCCGAGTTCGATGAGCGTTCCTCGGCTGCGTCCACCAGTCGTTTCATGGACGAGCTCAGCCCGCTCCTCGAGGATCTCGGCGGCACCCCAGAGCTGCCCGCTGCATCCCCCTCTCATGCTCTCTCGCCACGCCCGGATTCTGCCCAGTACGCGACGGAGCAGTGGGCACCACGGCCGGAGCAGCAGCGCGCCATCGCCCGCATCACTCGCCGCGTCGTGGGCGGGACGGGATCGAAATATTCTTTGAGTCTCTTCGGCGCCAACTCCTTTTCCGGTGGTAGCACCCTTGCCACCCGCCATGACGCTATCGTGCTATTTAGTGGCACTAGCCTCGATTTGCGCCACACCCAGCTGGAATCGAAGAACATCACCATCACCTTGAATGTGATGTTCGGCGGCTGCGACATCATCGTCCCCGAGGGCATGCGCGTGATTATGAACCCCGTGACCTTGTTCGGCGATAGCACAATAAAAGTCAAAGACGGCGTCCGCGTGGACCCCAGCGAGTTACCCTCCTCCGCCCCGTCTGTCACCATCAACGGGTTCGTGTTATTCAGCGGCTGCGATGTCATTATCGCCCCAGATAAGTACGCACAACCCTAAACGTGGTTTTTGGGTTCCCACGTTTCCCCCAGCCGAATGTCCGATTATGTTGGGACGTTCACCACAGCTAAGAAGCGCCACCTGCGCGCTTGCGCTGACACGTCCCGCACACCCCAGCACAACGGGCATAGTCTCGCTAGCATTACCCCTAGAGTGGCGAGCCGATGAGCCGCACCACGGAGCTTAGTGCTGCCGGCCCCTCATGACTCGCCCACACTTTCCCAAGATCCCATATATCAAGGAGCGTTAGAGAAAAAGTGTCGATGGATATTACCAAGACTGAGACCTGGAGCAAGCTGTCCGCTCATCACAATAAGCTGAGCGAGACCAGCCTCCGCGAGCTCTTCGCCGGCGATGCCGAGCGCGTCTCTAAACTCACCTTCTCTGCTGCTGACCTGCACGTGGATCTGTCCAAGAACGTGATTGATGATGACGCCCGCGAGCTGCTGGTGCAGCTGGCCCGCGAGGCAGGGCTGCCGGAGAAGATCGATGAGATGTTCTCCGGTTCGCACATCAACAACACTGAGGACCGCGCCGTGCTGCACACCGCGCTGCGCATGCCGGTGGAGGACTCCTTGGAGGTCGACGGCCAGGACGTGGCTGCGGACGTGCACGAGGTGCTCGGCCGGATGCGCGACTTCGCGCAGGCGCTGCGCTCGGGTTCGTGGCTCGGCCACACCGGCCACACCATTAAGACCGTGGTCAATATCGGTATCGGCGGCTCGGATCTGGGCCCGGCGATGGCCACCAAGGCGCTGCGCACCTACGCCACCGCCGGTATCAACGCCTACTTCGTCTCCAACGTGGACCCCGCGGACATGAGCGCCGTACTCGAGAAGGTGGACCCGGAGTCCACCCTGTTCATCGTGGCTTCGAAGACCTTCACCACGCAGGAGACTCTGGCCAATGCCCACGCCGCGAAGCGCTGGCTGCTGGAGAAGTTCGATGGCGATGAGTCGGCTGTGGCCAAGCACTTCGTCGCCGTGTCCACCAATGCCGAGAAGGTCGCCGAGTTCGGTATCGACACGGAGAACATGTTCGGCTTCTGGGATTGGGTTGGCGGCCGCTACTCGGTGGATTCCGCCATTGGTCTGTCGCTCATGGCCGTGATCGGGCCCATGGACTTCATGCGTTTCCTCGAGGGCTTCCACGCCATGGACACCCACTTCCGCACCACCCCGCTAGAGCAGAACGTGCCGGCCCTGATGGGTCTGCTCGGCGTGTGGTACACCGATTTCTTCGGCGCGGAAACCCACGCGGTTCTGCCCTACTCCGAGGATCTCTCCCGCTTCCCCGCCTATCTGCAGCAGCTCACCATGGAGTCCAATGGCAAGTCGGTGCGTCACGATGGCACCTCGGTGACCACCAACACCGGCGAGATTTATTGGGGCGAGCCCGGCACCAATGGCCAGCACGCCTTCTATCAGCTGATGCACCAGGGCACCCGCATCGTGCCGGCGGACTTCATTGGTTTCGCCCGCCCCAAGGAGGACCTGCCCACCGCCAGCGGCGAGGGCTCCATGCACGATCTGCTCATGGGCAACTTCTTCGCCCAGACCAAGGTGCTGGCCTTCGGCAAGACCTATGAGGAGCTGCTCGAAGAAGGCGTGCCCACCGAGCTCATCACCCACAAGCTCATGCCGGGTAACCGCCCCACCACCACCATTCTGGCGGAGGAGCTCACCCCCTTCACCCTTGGCGCCCTCATCGCGCTCTACGAGCACATCGTGTTCACTCAAGGCGTGATCTGGGACATCAACTCCTTTGACCAGTGGGGTGTGGAGCTGGGTAAGCAGCAGGCTAATGACCTTGCCCCGGCCGTGTCCGGTGAGCAGGAGCCCAACTCGGGCGATGCCTCCACCGACGCCCTGATCGCCTTCTACCGCTCCAAGCGCTAGCGCTTCCTCCCACCGCCTTTTCGCCCAGCCCGTGTGCGGCCTCGTGCTGCACACGCGCTGGGCAGCGGTGTCTTCAGCACCCGCAGCACGCGGGCGAGATACCACTAGCTGGGACGCGCTCTGGGCCTAGATTCCCGCGCGGTGACGCACAGGCGTAGTGTGTCTGCCGTGACTGACACCACGACACCCCAGCCGAATCGCCGGATAGCGTTCATCGCTGCAGCGGCTATTGTGTTGAGCTCTCTCAACCTTCGCGCCCTCGTCACCGCCCTGCCGCCGCTGCTGCCGCGTATCGACGCCAGCTTGGGTCTCAGCGGCGTGATTCTCGGTGTTATCGGCATGGCCCCCACCGTCACCTTCGCGCTGGCAGCGTTGTCCACACCGCGTATGTTGCGCCGCTTCACCTCCGCGCAGACCTTGTGTATCGCGATGCTCGCCACGGCCTGCGGCCAACTGCTGCGCGTGCTGGGGCCATCGACCCTGCTGCTACTGGCGGGAACATTTTTCGCGCTCTTTGCCATCGGCCTCACCAACGCGGTGATCCCGGTGGCGCTTCGTGCCTTCTTCCCGCGGCGCGTGCCGCAGCTATCGATCGTCTACATGGTGTGCATGCAGATCGGTATGATGAGCGCCCCCTTGCTCTCTGAGCCGCTGGCCGAGTCTCTCGATGGCCGCGGTGGCGTCGCGGGCTGGCAGTTCGCGCTCGGCGTGTGGATCATCCCCGCGCTGATCGCCGCCGCCGCGTGGTCGCCGCTGTGGGGCTTGGCTCGTAGCCGCGCCGCTGCTCAGGCGGCCGCGCGCCGCAGCTCCCTGCCGGTGCATCGCACCGCCGTGGGTCGCGGGCTGGTGGTGATGTTCGGCATGACGAGCTTCTCCACCTTCTCCTATATGCTCTTCATCCCCCAGATGTATCTGGACGGCGGCGCCAGCGTGCACTTCGCCGCGCTCATGCTGTCCTATTGGTCTGGCTTGGGCCTCGTGCTTTCTATCGCCGGGCCGTGGATCGCCGCCCGCCTCCGCGATCCCTTCCCCGTTTTGGCGTTTTTCCTGCTCTGCTTCATCGTGGGCAATGTGGGCATGGCGCTAAGCCCCATGTCGGCGCCGTGGCTGTGGATCACGCTGTCTGGGGTCGGGCCGCTGTCCTTCCCCACCGCACTCACGCTGGTGAATCTGCGCGCCCGCACCACCGCCGGCGCCACCGCGCTGTCGAGTTTCGGCCAGGGCGGCGGCTACACCATCGCCGCCGTGGGCCCGCTATTATTCGGCACGCTTCACGACGCCACCTCGAGCTGGATCGTGCCCGTGGGCATGACCGTGATCGCGACGGTGCTGGTCGCTATCGGCGCCTTCTTCGCCACCCGCCCCACCTATGTGGAGGCACAGCTCGGCGACGCCGCCTAATCCGCCCCCAGCAGTGGCTGGCAGCGGGGGCACCACCAGATGACACGCTCCAGCTCTCCTGCATCGCCGCCCTGGTCCACCCCGCCGAGAAAGCCCTTCTCAATGCGGCTGCCACAGCGGCGGCAGGGGCGGGCATAGCGGCCAAACACATAGGCGGTCTCGCCAACCCGGTTGATCCCCGTGCTCACCCGCTTGGTGGCGAGGCGATTGGCCCACATGAGGCGACGGGTTATGCGCACCACCGCGGCCACATCCACCTTCGCCACGGGCGTGGCGGGATGGAGGCCGGCGAGGAAGCAGATTTCGGCCCGGTACTCGTTGCCCACGCCCGCGAGATTGCGTTGATCCAGCAGGGCCGCGCCGATGGCGCGCTCCGGGCGGCGCAGAATCCTCGCGCAGGCCTCAGCCTCATCCCAATTCTCCCCCAGCACATCGGGCCCCAGATGCGCGATGGCCTGCGGGTACTCGGCGCTGCGTAGAACGTGCACCAGTCCCAGCTCGAAGCCCACCACCTCGATGGGGCGGGGATACTCGGGCGCGCCGTCGAGCTGCAGCACCACCCGCGCTTTCCAACCCGGCTTGGACCAGCGATCCCCGCTGAGGGTTATGCGCCACGTGCCCTCCATTTTCAGGTGGGTCTGCAGGATCTGCTGCCCAAAATCCATGAAGAGATACTTGCCATAGGGCCACACCTGCTGCACGGTCGAGCCGCTGAAATCGGTGGTGGCCCAGCGCGGCACCCGCAGCGAGGAGCCCACGACCTTCCGCCCCGTCATAAACTGCAAGCGGCGGCTGAGCTGAAATACTGAATCGCCCTCAGGCATGCTGTGCTCTCTTCCTCGTATCGCTCGGCGGCGACGCTCCCCACCAGGCACCTCGGATGCGTAGTGCGCTGCGTGGCAGTGTAGCAACCCCAGCCAGTGAAACCGGTGCCCTAGCGCCGCCGACCGCCGGCACCGAAGGGGCCTCGGCGCTCGCCCCCAGGGCCTGCAGAGGGGCGTCGAAAAGCATTCTTGTCCACCGCCTCCACGGCATCGGCCAACCCCCTGCCCCGCCGCTTCGTCTCCTCGGCGCTGTTGCGGCTGGAGCCGACGCGCACCCCCTTGGGCGTGATGCTCAGCCCCAGTGCGCGCACCGCCGGCAGCAGCGGCGACTCCCATACCGAGACCCCATTGATCTTTTCCACCACCACAGGTGTCACCGAGGTCAGCTGGGTGGCGTGCTGCACGGCGGCGTCGATATCGCGCAGCGCGGACTCCACATCCGCCACCTCCTGGGGAATCCGGAGGGTCTTGCCGCCGCGGCTGAGATAGCCCAGCAGGACTCCGCCCCGCAGCACCACCATGGCCCCCGCCGCGCGCGAGTAACCACTACCCGGCCACTCGAGGGCGGCCCCATAGGGATTGGCGGGATCCGCGGCGGCCACAAGATAGAGGGCATCCTCCCGGGTGGCGCGCACGCGATCCACCACCGCAGAGGTAGAAAACTGCGCCCCACCCAGACCATCGATGATGTAGCCGCGGGTGGCCTTTCCGGTTTCTGCAAAAGAGCGCAGCACCTTATAGGCCAGCGCGAAACCGCCGAGAACATTCTCCGCCTGGATCGAGCCGCGGGTGACCACCCCATAGCGATCCAGCCACGCCTCGCCATGCGCCACGGCGCGGGCAGTGGCCTCGGCCACCGGATCAGCGGGCCGGACGGCACGGGAGAAACGGCCCGGCACATCCACCGGCTGGCTGGCGTGCCCAGCGCGCCGGGCGTTGGCGCTCTGGGCGAAGCTGGTGCGCCCCATGCGCAGGCGCGAACGATTGGGGCGGCGGGTGGCGCGGTGCGCGGTTGCCCCTTTCGTGGAGGTGCCGGCGAGCCGGGCCCGCAGCGGGGCGAAGCTCTCGGGGCTCACCAGTGTTTTCTCCATCAGCGACCATAAGCTATCGCGTACCACCTCGGGGCTGTGCTCGGCTGGGGGCAGCGGCACTCCGAGTTCATCGGTGTAGCTCTCGAGGTAGCTCTGGAGTTCGCTGAAGAGGAAGGCACCGCCGGTGTCGAGGGCCTGCAGCAGCGCTGTCTCCGTGGTGGAGAGGGTGTGCTCGGTACCCTCCTCTAGCAGTTGTGGTGCATAGTCGGCGGGGATGAGGCTCACCCACGGGTCGCGGGCGCCGGCGAGGCCGCGGCACACCACGAGGACCTCGCCGTTTTGAGTAAGCTCGTCGAGATCCGTGGGGGTGTAGTTGCTCACCCGCAGCGGAAAGACGAGAGACTCCCAGGCGCTGGCGGGAAGAAATACCCCTGCCAGTTGCTCGCACACAGCGAACACACCATCGGCGCCGCGCAGCGTCGGATAGTCGCCGCAGGCGGCAAGGTTATGCCACTCGGGAAGGAAGGCGGCATAGGCCTGCTGGCTCACCGGCTCGATCTGGCTCTGCACCTTCGCCAGGGTGCGGGTGCGGAGTTTTTTCAATACCCCGCGATCGACGTATTCCTGCTCCTCGATCTCGGCGCGGTAGCGTCCTTCCACCGCGCCATTGCGGCTGGCGGCAGTGGCGGCCACGCTGATCCCTATACCTAAGGCGGTGGCGAGTTCCCGGGCGGTGAAGGGGCCGCGGCTGCGGGCGAAGCGGCGCACCAGCTGATCGAGGGCGTCGTCGATGATGTCCGGATCCGCACCGATCCCAGGCGGGACGGGGATGCCGAGGCCATCGCGCAATAGCGCGGCGTCGAGTGCCAGCGCCGCATGGGCCTGCCCTTGGATGCGCACCTCCATCACCTGCTGGCTGTGGGCGAGCTGGGTCCACGGCTCGGGGAAATCGGCGTGGCGCTGCAGCTCCGCCAGCGGGATGGGGCCGGTTTCGCGGAGCACGTCGATAAGCGCATCGGGGGTGCGGGCCCGCCAGCCCTCGGCGGTGTGCTGCAGCTGGGCGTGAACCTCGGAGATGATGTCTTGATCCAGCATCTCCCGCAGCTCCACTGTGCCGAGGAGGCTGGCCAGCAGCTCGGGGTCGAGGGATAGAGCGGCGGCGCGTTTCTCGGCGAGTGGAGTATCGCCTTCGTACATGAACGCGCCGGTGTAGTTGAACATGAGCGAGGAGGCGAAGGGGCTGGGCTGCTCCACGGTGACCTCGGCGATGCGCACCCGGTGCTGCTCTATATCGCCCATCAGGGCGGTGAGCGCGTCGAGGTCATAGACATCCTGCAGGCATTCGCGCACTGTCTCCAAGATGATGGGAAAGGAGGGGTATTTACGGGCCACGTCGAGCAGCTGGGCGGCGCGTTGGCGCTGCTGCCACAAGGGGGCGCGCTTGCCGGGGTTGCGGCGCGGCAGCAGCAACGCTCGGGCCGCGCATTCGCGGAAGCGGGAGGCAAACAGCGCCGAGTTGCCCACCTGTTCGGTGACCAGATCATTGATCTCGTCCTTATCGAAGCGAAAAAGCTCCGGCCCGGGATCGGTGTCCATGGCGGGTAGGCGCAGCACAATGCCATTATCGCCGGCCACGGCCTGGGCATCGATGCCGCTGTGCTCGGCGATGCGCGCCCCCACGGCCAAGGCCCACGCGGCATTGACGCCGCGACCATAGGGCGAGTGCAGCACCACGCGCCAGTCCCCGAGCTCGTCGGTGAAGCGTTCCACTAGCAGGGTGCGTTCATCGGGAACCATGCCGGTGGCCTGTTGCTGCTCGCGCACAAAGGCGCGCACATTATCGCGGGCCCACTGGTCGAGATCCGAGTTCTCCAGCACCTGCGGGTCATCGGCGACGCGGCGCAGAAACTCGCCGATCATCACCCCCAGCTCCGCGGGCCGGCCGGGGCTATCGCCGCCCCAGAAGGGCAGCCGGCCGGTGTGGCCGGGGGCGGGGGTCACCAGCACCTGATCGCGGGTGATCTCCTCGATGCGCCAGCTCGAGGCCCCCAGGGTGAACACGTCGCCCACGCGGGACTCGTAGACCATCTCCTCATCGAGCTCCCCCACGCGCCGTGGGCCGTGCTCGCCGCCGCCAGCTAAAAACACCCCAAACATGCCGCGGTCAGGAATGGTGCCGCCGCTGGTCACCGCTACCCGCTGCGCCCCTTGCCGGGCAGAGAGCAGGCCGCTGACGCGATCAAAGTTCACCCGCGGTTTGAGCTCGGCAAAATCCGTGGAGGGATAGACCCCGCTGACTAGGTCCACCACGGAGTCGAAGACGGTGCGGGCGAGATGGTGATAGGGATAGGCGCGGCGCACCATCTCATACCACTCATCCACGTGGATATCGCCGTTCACGGTGACGGCAATGGTCTGCTGTGCCAGCACGTCGAGGGGATTCTGTGGCACGCTCAGCGCCTCGATAAACCCGGCGCGCATCTTGTCGACCACCACGGCGGAGTCCACCAGATCACTGCGATGCGTGGGATAGAAGGTGGCGCGGGATACCGCGTTGACGCGGTGCCCTGCTCGGCCGACGCGCTGCAGCCCCGAGGCCACAGAGGGCGGGGATTGCACCTGGATCACGAGATCCACCGCGCCCATATCGATGCCGAGTTCCAGCGAGGAGGTGGCCACGACGCAGCGCAGCTCGCCGCTTTTCAGCGCCGCCTCGGTGTGGGCGCGTTCATCCTTGCTCACCGAGCCGTGGTGGGCGCGGGCGATGATCGCCTCGGCCTCACCGGCGATATCCGTGGACTTCATTAACTGGGCGGGATCGCGTCGGCGGGCGGCGCTGAGCGCCTCGGGCTGGTGCTGGGCGGCATAGAGCTCATTAATGCGGGAGGTCAGCCGCTCCGCGCTGCGCCGAGAATTGACGAATACCAAGGTGGAGCGGGCGGTCATCACCTGCTCATAGAGTTGTTCCTCGATGAAGGGCCAGATGCTTCCCTGCTGCGGCAAGGCCGATTCCACGGCGGCGTCGTCGAAGCTGGGCAGGCTCGGCGCGGACTGTTCATCGTTGTCGCTGCGCTGGCTGTGATCGTCGATAAGCGGAGAGGCGAGCCCCAAGGGATCGTCGATGGTGGCCTCCCCGATGCTTGAGCCGCGCTCCGGCACAGGAAGATCCGACATATCGGGCACCGGCACCCGCACGCTCAGATCCCATTCCTTGCTGCTGTGCGGTGCCACGATATCCACGTCGCGGTCGCCGCCGAGGAACTGGGCGACGGTATCAATGGGGCGCACCGTGGCCGATAAGCCGATGCGCTGCACTGGGCGCTCGCTCAGGGCCTCCAGCCGCTCGAGGGAGAGTGCCAGATGGCTGCCGCGTTTCGTGCCGGCGAGGGCGTGGATCTCGTCGATGATTACGGTCTCGACATCGCTGAGAATCGACGCCGCCTTCGAGGTGAGCATCAGATATAGGCTCTCGGGCGTGGTGATTAACACATCCGGGGCATTACGTACCTGCCGCGCCCGCTCGGCCTGCGGGGTATCGCCCGAGCGCACGCCCACGCTCACTCCGTGCAGCCGCACCCCATCGCGCTCGGCGGTCGTTTCAATTCCCGTCAAGGGCGCCCGCAGATTGTTCTGCACGTCCACTCCCAGCGCCTTCAGCGGGGAGATATAGAGCACGCGCACGCCCGTCTCGCTGACCTCCACCCGGCCCGGCGCGGGCACCCCCTGCAAAGGCAGCGCGTCTTCGCTGCGCTTATCGACGCTATCCTGCCGGCTCACCAGCGTGTTCAGTGCCCATAAGAAGGCAGAAAGTGTTTTACCCGAACCGGTGGGCGCCACCACGAGCGCATGGTGTCCTGCGGAAATAGACTCCCACGCGGCGGCCTGCACGGCGGTGGGAGCGGCGAAGACATCAGTAAACCAGCGCGCCACCACTGGGTGGAACTTCTGCAGGATCTGAGCGGTCATGTAACCATCAAACCAAACCATTAAGCTAAAGGGCATGACTGCGCACATTGATGATGCCATTTTGACCCACCGTCTCGCCCAAGGAACCGGAGAGATCCTCAAGGGCGTCCGTAATGTCGGCGTGCTGCGAGGCCGCAACCTCGGCGATGCCGGCGATGAGCTTGCCCAGAACTGGATCGCGCGTGTGCTCGAGCAGCACCGCCCCGAGGATGGAGTCCTCTCCGAAGAGGCCGCGGATAACCCCGCCCGTCTCGGCAAGGACCGCGTGTGGATCATCGATCCGCTCGACGGCACCAAGGAGTTCGCCACCGGCCGTCAGGACTGGGCGGTGCATATCGCGCTAGTGGAAAACGGCACTCCCATCCACGCCGCCGTCGGCCTGCCCGATCTGGGCGTGGTCTTCGACTCCTCCGATGTCAAGGCCGTGATGGGCCCGCGCCCCTACAACATCGTGCTGTCGAAGAACCGCCCGCCGAAGGTGGGCACCTTTGTGGCCGAGCAGATGGGCTGCAGCATCACCCCGATGGGTTCTGCCGGCGCGAAGGCGATGTCTGTGCTGCTCGGCGATGCCGACGCCTATATTCACGCCGGCGGCCAGTACGAGTGGGACTCCGCCGCGCCGGTGGGTGTGGCCCAGGCTGCCGGGCTGCACTGCTCGCGCCTCGATGGCTCCGAGCCCACCTACAACAACCGCGACACCTACATGCCGGACATGGTGATCTGCCGCCCCGACATCAAGGATGAGATTCTGCAGCTCGCCGCGCAGTATCTCGAGGAGAACGGCTCCTACTAATACCGCCCCACCCCGCGCCGCCGGCATTCTTAGCCCGCGCGGGGTGTGTCTTTTTCTCTAGCTCCCCGTCGGCGGTCTTTACCGCACTAGGTATGCTTAGCGGCTGTGAGTATCGAGACGCCTTATGAAGATCTTCTGCGCACTATTCTGCAGCAGGGCACCCGCAAGGATGACCGCACGGGCACGGGCACGATCAGCCTTTTTGCCCAGCAGATGCGGTTTAATCTGGCGGAGTCCTTTCCGCTGATCACCACGAAAAAAGTGCATATGAAATCCATCATTGGGGAGCTGCTGTGGTTCTTGCGCGGCGATTCCAATGTGGGCTTCTTGCACGAGCACGGGGTGAGTATCTGGGATGAGTGGGCCGATGAGAACGGCGATCTCGGCCCCATCTACGGCGTGCAGTGGCGCAGCTGGCCCACCCCCGATGGCCAGCACATCGATCAGATCTCGCGCGCTCTCGAGACGCTGCGCACCAACCCGGATTCCCGCCGCACCATCGTCAGCGCCTGGAATGTCTCGGAGCTCGATTCCATGGCCCTGCCGCCCTGCCACCTGCTCTTCCAGCTCTATGTGGCCGAGGGCCGGCTGTCCTGCCAGCTCTATCAGCGCAGCGCCGACATGTTCCTCGGCGTGCCCTTTAATATCGCCTCCTATTCCCTGCTCACCCACATGTTCGCCCAGCAGGCGGGACTCGAGGTGGGCGAGTTCGTATGGACCGGCGGCGACTGCCACATCTACACCAACCACCTCGAACAGGTGCGCACCCAGCTCGAACGCGAGCCCCGCCCCTACCCGCAGTTATCGCTACGCAAGGCGGAGTCGATGTTTGACTATGACTTCTCCGATATCGAGATCACCGGCTACGATCCGCACCCGGCTATTCGTGGCCAGGTGGCGGTCTAGCCCGCTGGGGAAAGGAGTAGGTGGATGATCGGCGCTATCTGGGCGCAGTCCCGCGACGGCGTGATCGGCGATGGCCACACCATGCCCTGGCATATTCCCGAGGATCTCGCCCATTTCAAGGAGATCACCTCCGGTCACCCCGTGCTCATGGGGCGCGCCACCTGGGAGTCCCTGCCGCCGGCGGTGCGCCCCCTGCCGGGGCGCCGCAACCTGGTGGTATCCACCCGCACGCCCGGGCCGTGGTCCGCCGGGGCCGAGGTGCTGCCCGATCTGCGCACTCTGCCCGAGTGCGACACCCTGTGGGTGATGGGCGGCGGCAGCATCTACGAGGCTCTTCTTGATCGCTGTGAGCGGATTGAGATGACGCTTGTCGACGCCACCCTCGCCGCCGAGCTCGGCGACGCTGCCGTGTATGCGCCCGCGCTGCCCGCAGATGTCGAGCTCGTCTCAGAAAGCGACTGGCACACCTCCCGCACAGGCACCCGCTACTGCTTCCGCAGCTATCGCCGGCGCGAGCCGCGCACGTGAGTTTTCTGGGTGCGCTGAGAGCCACGGGTGTGGCACAGTGGAGGCTATGGCTAACGTAACTTTGTACACCACGTCGTGGTGCCCTTTTTGTCAGCGCCTGAAGAAGGCTTTGAACCGTACCGAGACTCCTTTCGATGAGATCGATGTGGAGCAGGATTCCGAGGCTGCCGCATGGGTGGAGTCGGTCAACGATGGCAACCGCGTGGTTCCCACCGTGAAGTACTCCGATGGCTCTACCGCCACCAACCCGGCTGCATCCGAGGTGCGCGCGAAGCTCGAGGAGCTTAGCTAACTACCCACTCAGCACGAGCAAGAGGCTCCCACCAGTGATCTGGTGGGAGCCTCTTTGTGTGTTCTCTGCCCTGTATTAGGAGGCGGGCTCCTCGCGCAGCAGGTAGATATCCATAATCCAGCCGTGTTCGGCGCGGAGCTGCTTTTTCAGCTCCGCGATCTCGGCGCCGATCTCGCAGACCTTGCCGCGGCGCAGCACCTGCCAGTCCGTGGAGAGATACGCGCCCCAATAGATCACGGTGTTCTCCGTGTAGTTCTCCATCCAGGCCGCTCCCCCATCGAGCATCACCACACAGTTCGCACGGTCTGCCTCGCTGGTTTCTGGCAGCTTGCGGGCGGTGGTGACGTGGATGGCTTCACCGATGCGGTTCAGCAGCATCCCGTGGGCCGCGGTGAGGGCCTGAATAGCGGTGATACCTGGGTAGATCGATCGGGTATGGGGTGTGTGCAGCCGGTCCAAGATCCGCAGCGTGGAATCGTAGAGCGAGGGATCGCCCCAGACGAGGAAGGCGGCTGTGCCGCCGTTGGGGAGATGCTCGCCCAAGGCGGCGTCGATACGCTGCGCGCGCGCCTGGTGCCAGCGTTTCACCTCTGCTGCGTAGTTCTCGGGATGGCGGTCGCGGGGCGGATCGGCAATAGCGACGAGCTTCACCTGCGGCGCATGAGCCGCAATGATGCGCTCACGGACGGCCAAAAGCTCCGCCTTGTCCTCACCCTTATCAAGACTCAAGACGCAATCTGCGCTAGCAAGCGCCGCGATTGCGTCTTGGGTGATATGCCCGGGGCTACCGGCCCCTATCCCGATCACACAAATATGTGTGTCGTTCATAGTGGCAGTGATCTTTACTCGTCTTCTTCGTCGTGGGAGCCGAAGAGATCAGCCATCTCCTGCGGGTCCAAGCCGGTGTGCAGCTCGGAGAAGGAGGCCGAGAAAATCTGCTGCAGGTACAACTCACACGCAGCGGCGAGCTGCTTGGAGTCAAACTTGTTCAGCAGCAAGAGACGCTTAGAGGAGCCATCCTCAAGAATCTGATCTACGGCGAGAACCGGAACTTCGTGATCAATGACAGTGTGCACACGAATATCGCGGCGCTGAACGTCGGTAAACGTCGGTCGTGCAGACATGGGGAACCTACCTATACAGTCAAGAAAATCTGAATACATACAACAGTAGGCGTTCACTCATACTTATGCGCGTCTTTAGTGCAATACACCCCCGCTATGGGCCGTACAGGGTGCCGGGACAAGGATATATTCACCCCCAAAAGTGCGCAGGAACAGCGTTTTCCCCGCTGTCGACGGACCCCACAGGCAGCCCTAGCAATCCAGAATGCGTCCAGCCCGACATGCGGCACAAGCGGCTAGCACGCTCTATCGAAGCGGAAACACGGCCACTAAGCGGGAAGAACTATCGCCCTATTCTCCCGAAATGAGCACCTGGCAGCGATTAAAATAGGCCTGAGAATCCCAGCGGGAGCTGGGCCGAGGTAGTCCGCAAAGAAGGGAGCACACGTGCGTTCTCCGTCCCGCCGCAATAGAGGGGCAGCCATCACAGTCATTCTCGGAACCGCGGCCCTGGTGCTCGCAGGGTGCGGCGGCGCGGATGATGCCGCGCCCAGCGGCTCCACGAGCACCACCACGGTGACCGAAATCGAAACCGAAATCGCGGACGAGACTAGTGCTGATACGGAGCCGACCCCGCGCACCGAAGATGCCTACCTGCGCTATGAGGCGGGTCCCCACACCTCTGAGCTCTTTGCTAAAAGCGTGCGCGATGCCTTCGCTGCCCAATGGGTGCGTACGGGCAACACAGATGTGAGCGTGGAAGCCAACTCCTTCGTCACTGGAGACACCTACACCATGAAGTGCAGTGGCGAGCACATTGTTCACTGCACCGGCGGCAATAATGCGCACGTCTATCTCTACGACAAGACCGTGCCCGCCGGCGAAGAGGGCGCGCCCGCATACCCTGAGTTAGACGATAACGAACCCCAGACTATCAGCGGTGTGATCCGCGATCTCTCGGGCGATGAGTTCCTGGAGAAATACGGGGAGCTCTACCCCTTTGACTTTGGGGTCACCGGCCGAGTGCGCTATGTGGAACTGGATGAGCCCACAGTGCTGCGCGGCACCTACCCCTACAGAGAAGGCAAGACTAAGGAGGATCAGACATACCGAGTAGCCATCGGCTCGACCCCCGAGGATTCGGCCGGTAGCAGGTTGGCCGGCAGGGATGGCGAACACATCACCGAGGATGTCTCCCCGAGCCAGTGCTGGTGGCCTAACGATCCGAAACCTCCAGGATGGGCCCTGCGCTGCAGGTTCGACTAGCTAGCGAAGCCCCAGATACAGCACTATCCCCGATTCCTCGTCCGAATCGGGGATAGTGCGATGTGGGCCTAAAAGAGGGCCCTCATGTGCCAGGCGCGGCACGGTTTTTATGTGCCCCAGAGAGGAATCGAACCTCCGACACCGGCTTTAGGAGAGCCGTGCTCTATCCACTGAGCTACTAGGGCTGCTACACGACGCGCACATTCTTTGGCGAGGTGGCCACAGCGTGTGGGGCGTGTCGTGATTAGGCTACCGTAGCCGCGGGCTAGCGGTGAAATTTGGGGTTATGCAGCAGTGATACGTCGATAAGCGGGCGGCGGCTAGTCGGTGTCGATGGTCACTTCCTCCTCGGCGACCGTGCGGGACTGCGGCTTGCGGGCGGCGGGAGCACCCTGGCGGGCCTTTTCCTCCTGCTGCTTCTTGGACTCGAGATATTCGCGGTGCTCGTCCTCGGCGGCGGCCCGCTTAGTCTTTTGTTCCTTCGGCTCCTTCGGGGAATCCATCTCCGGCCAGTACTGGTGCACCAGATAGGCGGCGAGCGGGAAGGCGAGCACCGTGATCGCGCCGGCACAGACCAGAATGGATGCGAGCTCTTCGTCGATGAGATCGCGGTGCGCGGCCACCTCGGTGACGGCAACGATGATGGGCAGACCAGTGGCCGCGTAGAGTCCCAGTTCCACCTTGTCGCGGGGCTCCTTCAACCCGGAATCGGTATCGGTGAACACCTCGGTGAGGAACACCGGGATACCGCGGGCCACGAGGATCACGGCGACGAAGAGGAAGATCAGCCACCACCGGCCGGCCACAGCGGAGATATTGATGGCCATGCCGGAGGTAATGAAGAACACGGGGATGAAGAAGCCATAGCCCATCACGTTGAGGCGGGCTTCCACGGTCTTGTGGAATTTCTCCGGCACCAGCGAGCGCAGGATGATACCCGCGGAGAAGGCGCCAAGCACCACGTCGAGCTCGAATACCGCGGCCGCTGCCATGAGCATGGTCAATAGGGCCATCACCGAACGCATCACCGTCTGCGAGGTATTGCCGGCGCTCTCGTGGATCAGCGACCCCACCCGCGGCACCAGGGTTTTCACGGTGCGCGGGATGAAGGCGGTGATCAGCGCGATCGTCATGAAGATGAGGAGAATGATCAGGGTCAGGCCCATCGAACGCGCCGAGAGCAGCAGCGACATGGCGAAGATGGGGGCCATCTCACCCACCGCGCCGTGCACGAACACGGTCTTGCCCACCTTGGAGCTGTCCATGCCCACGGACTTCAGAATGGGCAGCAGCGTGCCGAGCGCCGTCGAAGACACCGCAATCGCGATCGTGACCGCCCACAGCGGGTTTTCGGGTTGGGCAATAAAGTAGACCACCACGAACGCCACGGTGATACTGATCAGCCACGTTCGCAGCGCCCACCGGCCGGTGCGCCCCTTCATCGTCTTCGGATCGATCTCCCAGCCGGCGAGCAGGAAGAGCAGCCCGAGGCCAAGCTCACGCAGCATACTCACGCCGCCATCATCGACGGCGAACTCCAGCACCTCTGGACCGATAATCACGCCGAATCCCAGCATGAACACCACGGCGGGGATGTGGTTCTTCGTCATAAACGCGAGGAACTGCGACGCCAGTGCGGCGAGCGTAATCCACATCGTCGACACAATGATTGTGGTCATGGGCTTAACTCCAGAATTGTTTCTTCAACGGTGATGCACGGGCGTACCGATAGCTCTCGGGCTCGAGGCTGCGGAATCCGCGTCCGAATGTCACAGGATATACAACCGACAGGGGTTTTCGCTTATCGACGCTTTCCCCCTGCCTCTCCCCCGCCCTGCTAGGTATCCGCGGATTGCTCGGGTACGAGCCCGGCGAGCTGTTGCTCGACGAGGTCGGTGAGATCCTCGGCGGAGCCGGCGATGGCCGCGGCAGCCACATAGTCCTCCCCGAAGCTAACCGAGGAGTGCAGCGTGCGGCTATTCGACCATCCCCATTTCGACCCCTCCGCACCGGGGAGGGTGCTGGTGCCGAAGTTCTGCTTATAGCCATCCGCGGCCACCGGCTTCGCTGTGCGCATGGCGCGCAGCAGCGGCGAGTTCGGATCCTCCTCGAGTTTCTGGGCGAGGAAGAAACACACGTCATAGGTGGAGGTCACGCTGTATCCCCACTTGGAGTTAGCGCGGGTGGACTGCAAGTCATAGCGGGTGGCGGTTGTGTCGATGGCCTCCGGATAGGACTCATAGAGCGCGGCGGCAATGCTATCGCTGGAATCGCGCACCATGGTCAGCGCCTGCTTTCTTTCCGTGGCGCTACCGTGGTCGAGCACATAATCCGCGATGTAGAGCTTGATCAGGCTGAGCGCGGGGCGCGCGAAGCGCTCATTGGCGGTGCCGTGGTGCTCGCCATCGGAGAGCCGCACGAAGCTCACCTGCGAACCGGCCGCATGGGTGCCGAATACATCATTGTCCAGCGGCAGTGGTGCCGGCTCCACGGGGTAGCGGTAGATAGGCGCCGTGGGCGCAGCTGGCGCGGTGGGCTCGGTGGCATAGTGCAGCGGCTCTGAGCTGCGTGCTGGCCCCACCGAGGGCAGCAGGAAGAGGGCGCCGACGAGAAAGAACGCTGGTGCAAGCACCAGCGTGGGCAACCACGATGCGGGGCCTGAGCCGTGGGAAGTCGACGACATGGGGGACATTCTAAGAAACCCCAGCGCATACCTACAAATACTGCGGACATGACGACAGCCCCGCCGCGAGCACGGACGGTGCTCAGCGCGGGGCTGCGAATCAGCGGTGTGCCGGTAGGCCTCGTGTCACCGAGGCTGCGGCGGGAATCTTAGTGATCCACTGGGGCTTCGACGCCCACACCGGTGAGGGAACGAACTTCCATCTCTGCCTGGAGGTCTTCCATATTGTCCGACTTACCCAAGTAGGTGCCGATGATGCCGGCGAGGAAGGCGGCCGGGATGGAGACCAGACCCGGGCTCGTCAGCGGGAACCACGACCAGTCTGCATCGGGGAACATTGCGCTCGGGGCACCGGAGACCGCCGGGGAGAAGAAGATCAGTACCAGCGTGGTAATCAGACCGGTGTAGATGGAGGCGCAGGCACCCACGGTGTTGAAGCGCTTCCAGTACAGCGAGTACAGGATGGTCGGCAGGTTCGCCGAGGCGGCGACCGCGAAGGCCAGGGAGACCAGGAAGGCCACGTTCTGGTTCATCGCGAGGATACCCAGCACGATGGACAGGGCACCGATGACCACCACGGTGATACGAGAGACGCGCACCTGCTCAGCCTCGGTGGATTCACCATTGCGGATCACCGAGTGATAGATATCGTGCGCCACCGAAGCGGAGGCGGTAATAGCCAGACCAGCGACCACGGCCAGCACGGTAGCGAAGGCCACAGCGGCGATGGCGGCCATGAACAGCGGGCCAGCCAGCTCCAGTGCCAGCAGCGGTGCGGCGGCGTTGGCGCCACCCGGAGCATTGAGGATCCGGTCCGGACCCACCAGTGCGGCAGCGGCGTAGCCGAGCACCAGAGTCATCAGGTAGAAGGAACCGATGAGCACGATAGCCCAGGTCACGGACTTACGAGCTTCCCGTGCGGTCGGCACGGTGTAGAAGCGCATGAGCACGTGCGGCAGACCAGCGGTACCCAGCACCAGCGCCAGGCCCAAGGAGAGGAAGTCCAGCTTGGTGGTGATGGAGCCACCGTACTTCAGACCCGGATCCAAGATCGCGCTGGCTTCATAGCCCTTCGAGGCGAGAAGATCCGAGCTAGCGTGGGCCGCAACAGCGGAATCGAAGAGATCGGACAGACCGCCCTTGATGTTGAAGAAGATGAGCACCGTCATGATGCCCACGCCGCTCACCAGCAGCACGGCCTTAATCATCTGCACGTAGGTGGTGCCCTTCATACCGCCGATAAGCACGTAGGCGATCATGATGATGCCCACCACGGCAACCACAACGGCCTGGGCCGTGGGGTCATGGATATCGAGAAGGACGGACACCAGAGAACCGGCGCCTGCCATCTGAGCGATGAGATAAAACAGCGACACGAACATGGTGCCGAAGGCTGCGGCGAGGCGCACGGGACGCTGGCGCAGACGGAAAGAGAGCACATCGGCCATGGTGAAGCGGCCGGTGTTACGCAGTGGCTCGGCCACCAGCAGCAGGGCGATCAGCCATGCCACGAAGAAGCCGATGGAATAGAGGAAGCCGTCGTAGCCGGAGATCGCGATCGCGCCCACGATACCGAGGAAGGATGCGGCGGAGAGGTAGTCGCCGGCGATGGCGAGACCGTTCTGGGTACCGGAGAAGCTCGCGCCACCGGTGTAGAAGTCGCTGGCTTCCTTCGTGGTTCGACCGGCCTTCACCACCACGGTCATGGTGACCACGATGAAGAGTGCGAAGATTCCGATGTTCAGAATCGGGTTGCCAGTACTAGTTGCTTCTGCTGCGAGATTGGACTCGCTCGCTAAATAAGTGATGTTCATATAATCTTCGCCTCCTTAGCCTTCCATGAGTTGACGGATATGAGCGGCCTTCGGCTCGATGTTCTTATTCGCGTAGCGCACGTAAATCCACGTGATCAAGAACGTGGTGAAGAACTGAAGTGCGCCGAGAACGATGCCGAGGTTCACCGCTCCATACACCTTCACGGCCAAGAGATCGGGAGCATAGGTGGCCAGCAGCACAAAGGCGACGTACCACACGAGGAAGGCCACGGACATGGGAAAGGCGAAGGACCGGAAGGTAGAGCGCAGCTCTTGGAACTCCGGGTTCTTCTGCATCTCGCGGAACTCCTGCGCGGTGGGTTCGTGCTTTCTCCGAGGCTGTTGAGCCTCCGGTGGTGGTGCAGTATTAGTCATGCTTTTTCCTATCTAGCGTCTAGCGCAAGCGGTGATGAAGCTCGGTGCTTTCTTTCAGCGCTCTCTCAGATTTGAACGCCCTAGCAAACAAATTACCTAGCTCACATTGCAATGTGTGACCTACGAAGCACTTTTTGCCCACAAATCTTTCGACCATCGCCCCCAACCCCTTATCACCTGCACCAAGAAAGGTCCTACCACCACCCCCGAAAAGGCAGGCAGGACCCCTTTGCCAAGTTTGTGAATCTGAGCACTATGAGCTTCGCTAGCTTTTCACCCGCACACAACGAGGCTGCCGCATGCGCGACAGCCTCAGGAAGATGTGATCTTTTTTCAGCTTGTGCTCGTGTGCTGCAGTTCTGGGCTGCGATCGTGCTGTGTGTCCCGGCGCGCGGCCGCCTGATTCACCCGCCACAGCAGCTCCACCAGCACGGCCCCGGCAACGCCGACCGCCACGGATTGCAGGAATAGTGGCGAGAGATGGGCGTCGAGAAGCAAAATATGGGCGCTGAAGGGCACGGCAAAAAGCGCCACATAGGCCAAACCGGAGACCCCGATGAGCAGCATCTTCCACCAGTTCAGCGGGCGTGAGACCACCACGAGAACCCACCAGGCCATGATGAGCAGGGCGGCCAGCGCCGCGGTGGCCTCGTGCTGATCCACCCCAGAGCCATGCGGCGAAGAAGAAATCAGCATCCACCACAGGGAGACTCCCAGCCCGATGACCACCCCGGAGGGCATGGCCAGACGCAGCACCCGGCTCACGAAGCCGGGCCGGGCGCGCTCGTGGTTGGGCGCCAGGGAGAGGATGAAGGCGGGAATACCAATGGTGAACCAGCCGATCATGGTCACATGGATGGGTTGGAAGGGGTACACAACGCCGAATATGCCGGTGACCAGCGCCAAGATCACGGAGTAGACCGTTTTTGTGAGGAAGAGATTGGCCACGCGCTCGATATTGCCAATCACCCGGCGCCCCTCGGCCACCACATGCGGCAGCGTGGAAAAGCGATTATCCAGCAATACCAGCTGGGCCACCGAGCGGGCCGCCGGCGATCCCGACCCCATGGCGATACCAATGGAGGCTTCCTTCAACGCCAGCACATCGTTCACGCCATCGCCCGTCATCGCGACCGTATGCCCGGACTCCTTGAGCGCGAGTACCATCTGCTTTTTCATCTCTGGAGTCACCCGGCCGAATACGCGGCCGCGCTCCACCGCCGCCCGAAACTCCTCGGGATCGCGGGGAAGCTCGCGGGCATCGATGGCCTCGGTCGAGATACCCAGGGACCGGGCCACCGCCCCCACCGATACCGCGTTATCGCCGGAGATGATCTTCAGCTGCACCTTTTCTTTGGCGAAGTAATCGAGGGTGGCGCGGGCCTCGGGGCGAATCACCTGCTCCAGAATCACCAAGGCATGCGGCTCGAACTCCGCCTCCGATTTCCTCCCGAGCAAGAGCACGCGCTGGCCGAGCTGCATATGCTCATCGGCTGCGCGCGACTCCGGCGCCAGCACATCGGGTGCTCCCAGCAGCCAGCACTCGCCGGAGGCCAGCTCCACACCCGAGTACTTCTTGGTGGAATCGAAAGCGATATGCTCACTCACCTGCGGCAGCGAGCTGGGCTCTCCCGGCGCGTCGGCGCGGGAGTGCTGCAGCGCCTCGGCGATGGCCTGCATGGTGTCATTGGGGCGTTTATCAGCCTTGGCCATCGCGAGCAGCGTGGCCTCATACTCGGCCGCGGGGCGGCGTCGTCTAGCATCCGCCACCACATCAAGGCCGGTATAGCCCATGCGGTTTTCCGTGAGCGTGCCGGTTTTATCCGCGCACACCACATCCACTCGCGCCAACCCTTCGATGGCGGGCAGCTCATTCACTAGCGCTTGGCGCTTGCCTAGGCGCACCACGCCGACGGCAAAGGCGATCGACGTCATCAGCACGAGCCCCTCGGGCACCATCGGCACCAACGCCGCCACCATCGCCAACAGGGACTCGCGTAATGGATTGCCGGTGCGCACCAGCTGGGTGTAGATCGCGAGCAGCCCCGTAGGAATAAGCAGCCAGGTAATGATCCGCAGGATCTTGTTGATCCCGTTTTGCAGCTCGGAGTCGGTGAGGGTGAAACGCCCGGCGTCACGGATCAGCTTGGTGGCATAGGCATCCTCGCCGATGCCGGTGGCCTGGAAGGTGCCAAAGCCCGCGGCCACAAAGGAGCCGGAGTAGAGCGGATCGCCCACGGATTTCTTGATCGGCTCGGACTCGCCGGTGAGCATCGATTCATTGATCTCCAGCCCCTCGGAGCTGCGCACCACGCCGTCCACCACCAGCTGATCGCCGGCACCAATATCGATGAGATCGTCGAGCACAATAGAATCGCGCGGGATCTCGGCCGTAGCCCCATCGCGGATCACCTTCGGGTCCTCTTCGCCGAGGATCGTCAGCCGGTCCAAGGTGCGCTTGGCCCGCAGCTCCTGAATGATGCCAATGCTCGAGTTGGCGATAATGAGCAGACCGAAGGCGCCATTAATAAAGGACCCCGTGGTCGCCACGATGACGAAGAGCACCCCGAGGATGGCGTTGATCCGGGTGAACACATTGGAATAAATAATGTCGCGGGTGCGCCGGCCGGTGCGCCGCAGCGTCACGTTCACCTGGCCGCGCTCGCGCCGCTCGGCCACCTGCGCCGAGGTCAAGCCTGCAGCGGGCGTGATTGCCCGTGTGGTGTCTACCTCCATGAGCTCCGTAGTCTACCCCCTGTGCTCAGCGTAACTGCTCTGCGTGAGGGCCCAAGACGGGGATTCACAGCGCTTTCCCAGCTGCGCCCTTGTCGCCCCTCCTGCCAGCAGCGAAGCGGCGCTGCGCCCGGCTGGAGGCAGGGCCGTGGCGCTTAGCTGAACACGCGGGGATCGGGCCCCACACGGCCGGCACCTTCGCCTTGATCCATGGCGGTGATCCGCCGCAGTTCCTCCTCGCTGAGGGTGAAGGAGAAGACATCCATATTCTCCCGAATCCGCTCGGGCGTGCGCGAGCGCGGGATCACGATGCGGTCCTGCTGCAGGCTCCAGCGCAGCGCCACCTGGGCAGGGCTGACCCCATGGTGCTCGGCGATCTCTCCCAAGATGGGATGGCTGAGGATCTCGCCCTGGCCCAGCGGCGACCAGCATTCAGTAACAATGCCGTGGTGGTGGTGATAGTCCACGAGCTGGCGCTGCGAAAACCCGGGGTGGAGTTCGATCTGATTGATCGCAGGAGTAATGCCGGTATCGGCGATGATCCTGTCGAGAGTCTCCTCATAGAAGTTGCAGACGCCCACGGTCTGTACCCTTCCCAGCCCTTGGAGCTGGGCAATCGCCTCGAAGCTGGCGCGGTAGGTATCCGTATCCGGGCAGGGCCAGTGCACCATGTACATATCGAGATAGTCGAGGCCGAGACGCTGCAGACTCTGGTTGAAGGCCTCCCCCGTTTCCTCAAATCCCTGCTGGTTATTCCACACCTTCGACACCACGAAGAGCTCATCGCGATCCACATCGCCGGCGGCAATCGCTGCGCGCAGGGCGGCGCCGACGGCCTCCTCATTCTTATAGATCGCCGCACAATCAAAGTGGCGATACCCTGCCTCGATGGCAGTGCGGATGACCGTCTCGCATTCATCCGGGTCGATCTTCCACAAGCCCAGACCGAGCTGCGGGATAGGGGTGGCGTCGTTGAGGGTGATGGCGGGAACGCAAGTAGACATAGTTCCCATTGTGCCCCTGCCCAGCGCTCAGGGCTATAGCCACCACCGAGGGGTCCACCATGATAGGTGTCCCACACAAGTATTAAGGTAGGCCTACATGATTGTTGGAACATATGTCCATGTGTGACTTCACACCACGGCTATGAGGAAAGAACACCAGAGTATGCACGACACCACACTCCACATAGATGGATTGACCAAGCGCTATGGCGATGTCGTAGCGCTGGAGGACATGAGTTTTTCCGTCGCCCCCGGCGAGATCTACGGTTTTGTCGGCTCCAATGGCGCGGGCAAAACCACCACGATGCGCATCGCCCTTGGCGTGCTCAGCGCCGATTCTGGCGAGGTGCACCTAGGCTCACGGACCGTCGACGACGCCCTGCGCCGCAGCTTTGGCTACATGCCCGAGGAACGCGGGCTCTACCCCAAGCAAAAAGTGGCGGAACAGTTGCACTATTTCGCACGGCTGCACGGGCTCGATGCTGCCGCCGCCAAGCGCAATACCGCCGAGCTGCTCGAGCGGCTGGGTCTCAGCGACCGCGCGAAGGACAAATTGGAGCAGCTGTCTTTGGGCAATCAGCAACGGGTGCAGCTCGCCGCGGCGCTGGTCTTTGACCCGCAGGTGCTGATCCTCGACGAGCCTTTTAGCGGCCTCGACCCCGTGGCCGTTGAGGTGATGTCCAACTCGCTGCGGGAACGCGCCCAGCAGGGCATTCCGGTGGTGTTTTCCTCGCACCAGCTGGATCTGGTGCAGCGTTTATGCGATCGCGTGGGCATTATCAGCGGCGGCCGCATGATGGCGCAAGGGAGCGTCGATGAGCTGCGGCAGTCCGGGCCGGTGCTCTATGAGATCACCACCCCAGCCACCACCGCATGGTGGGAAGCACTCGCCGGTGTGGAGTTCGTGGAACGCCACCAGGACACGGTTGTGCTGTCGATCTCCGAGGAGGCCACGCACGGCCCTGGCGGCTTCGATGATCAGGAGCTGCTCCGGGCGGCGCTGGCCGCCGGCCCCGTGCACCACTTTGGCCGTCGCCTGCCCTCTCTCACCGCGCTCTTCCAGGAGGTTGTGTCGCAATGAATTCCTATTCCTCTTTCTCCACGATCGGCCTCGTGATCAGGCGCGAGGCCGCGAAGCTGCTGAAGTCGAAGAGCCTTTGGGTCATGCTCGGCGTGATGCTCGCTATTTCGGTGGTGGGCGGAGTTGTGGGCTATATCAATTCCGACGATGAGGACACCGCCTCTGATTCTCCGGTGGTTGCCGTGCTGGGCGAAGATCCCAGTATCCCCGACCGCGCCAGCGCCGAGGAGGCGCTGCGGGCCTCCGATGAAGAGGAGAATGCCCCGCGTCTTGATGCCGTGGTGGTGCCCGCGGAGTCCGGCCCGGAGTTGCTCTACACTGGGGAGCTTCCCGCCGGGCTGCTGGAGCAGCTTAATGCCACTCGCGCCGAGGCGTTTTTAGAATCCCAAGGCGTCGACCCCGCAGCCATGGCGGCCACCCAGCTCATCCCGGTGCAGGTGAGCGGCGGCGATGCGGGATTCTTCGGCGATCCCGACACCTTGGGTAATCGGGTGGTCGCGCTCGTAGGCGTGTTTCTTCTCGTCCTCGCTATTTTGATGTTTGCCGCCATGATCGGCAGCGCCGTGATGGAGGAGAAAACCTCGCGCGTCATCGAGATCATTTTGGCCACGGTGCGCCCCCTCGATTTCCTCTGGGGCAAGGTGCTGGGGATCGGGCTCGTCGCCTTCGGCATGGTCACGGTGCTCTTTTCCGCCGGTATCGGCGCCGTGTGGGCCGCGGGGCTGATGGATGATCTCGACTTCGACATCGCCATCATTCCTATCCTCGTGCTCTTCTTCATCCTCGGTTTCATCCTCTTCGGCCTGCTCTACGCCGCCGCAGGATCGCTGGTATCGAGTATGGAGGACTATCAATCGGCCCAGCTGCCCGTGCTGCTGCTGGCCTTGGCTATGACGTACACCCCCATGTTCGGCTTTTCCAAGCTGGATAGCACGTTTATGGAGATCGCGACATGGATTCCGCCCTTCTCGGTGGGCCTTGCCCCGCTGCAATACGCCGCGGGTAATATCTCCGCGCTGCAGCTGGCCGCCTGCGCCCTAGTGTTGGTGCTCACCACCTTCGCCGTCAGCTGGCTCACCTCCCGTATCTACCGCAACTCGGTGTTGCACTCCGGCAGCGCCATCTCGTGGCTCAGTGCGGTGAAAAACCTGCGTTCGGCCTAGCCGGCACACGCTTATCGACGCCGACCTCCCCGCCTCGTCGCGGTGGCGGTCGGCGTTATTCGCATGCGGCGGGCACACCCAGGGGGTGTGATCATTGTGGCCACCAGCTACGGCCCTCTCAGCGCCCGCCGTGGATACTGCGTGCACAGCCTCGATGCTGCCACCGCGGCCCCACACAGCCTGCTGCCACCACACCCGCACGTGGGTGTAACTCGGCGGCCTAGCGCAGGATTTTTTGCATCATTGGGCCCCGCTTTGGGGTGTGTGCGGATAAGCTCACCCAGTATGGGACATACGAGCGCGCAGCAGCTGATTGATGAAGTACTCGACCCGGATTCTTTCCAGAATTGGGGCACCACGCCGAATTACGGCGATATCGACGAAGCCTATAAGGATTCGCTGGCGCGGGCCCGCGAGAAATCCGGGGTGGACGAGGCCGTGATCATCGGCGAGGGCAGGGTCGCCGGCCATCGCGTGGCCTGCGTGCTCGGAGAGTTCCGCTTCCTCGGCGGCTCGATCGGCGCCGCCACGGCTCGCCGCATCATCGACGGCATTCACCGCGCCACCGCGGAAAATCTGCCGCTGCTGATCTCCCCTTCCTCCGGTGGCACCCGCATGCAGGAAGGCACCCCCGCATTCTCTTTGATGGTCTCCATCACCACCGCTGTGTATCGCCACAAGGACAAGCACCTGCCCTTCTTGGTGTATCTGCGCAATCCCACCACCGGCGGCGTGATGGCCTCCTGGGGTTCGGCCGGTAACCTCACCTTCGCCGAGCCAGGGGCACTCCTCGGTTTCCTCGGTCCGCGGGTGGTCGAGCTGACCACCGGCAAGCCCATGCCGCCTGGGGTACAGACTGGGGAGAACCTCGCCACCCACGGGGTGATCGACGGCGTGATTAACCCCGCGGAACTCCGCGCGAGCGTGATCAAGCTCGTCACCACCCTCACCCCTGATCCGCAGCAGCACGCCCCCGCCCGCCCGGACTATCTCATCACCGCCGAGCAGGGCTATGAACCGGAGCATTCGGCTTGGGATTCGATTGTGGCTACCCGCCGCAGCGATCGCCCCGGCCTGCGGGATGTGCTCGCGGTGCTCTCCGATAGCTATATCGAGCTCAATGGCACCGGCGATGGCCGCCACTCCCCTGCCGTGCAGGTAGGCATCGCCACGCTCGGCGGCCGCCCCGTGGTGATCATGGGCCAAGACCGGCACGCCCAGCCGCCGCACGCCGTCAGCGAGCTCGGCCCCGCAGCGCTGCGCTTCGCCCGTCGCGGCATCCAGCTGGCGCATGAGCTCAATATTCCCTTGATTTCCTTCATCGACACTCCCGGCGCGGAGCTCTCCCGCGAAGCCGAGGAGGCGGGTATGGCTGGCTCCATCTCCCGAACCTTGAATGAGCTGGTCAGCGTGGACGTGCCCACGGTGTCCGTGATTCTGGGCCAGGGCTGTGGCGGCGGCGCGCTGGCGATGCTGCCCTCTGATGCGGTGATCAGCGCCGAGCATGGCTGGCTCTCCCCGCTACCGCCCGAAGGAGCCTCGGCGATCATCTACCGCGATGTGCACCACGCGGCTGAGATGATGGATGCCCAAGACGTCAGCGCGGTGTGTCTGATGAACGCCGGTATTGTCTCCGGCATTGTTCCCGAGGGGCCAGATGGTGCCGCTAGCGGGGACGCCGCCGACAACCCCGAGGAGTTCATCACCCGCATCTTGGAGGCGGTGGATTACACGCTGTGGAATCTGGAGCACAACGTGAAGCTGGTTGGCCGCGAGCACCGCTTCCAAGGCTATGAGAAGCTGGCCGAGATGCAGCCTTAAACTCGGCGCAGGCGAACGCACACAAACACCGCCGCGGATACCCTCTCCCCGCAAGGAGAGAACAGTATCCGCGGCGGTGTTGTACTCTTTCGTGCCGTGGCGGTGATTAGCCGACAGAGAGCAGGTCAATCACGAACACCAAGGTGCGGCCGGAGAGCGGGTGACCGCCACCGGCGGGGCCATAGGCGGCCTCCGGCGGGATGGTGAGCTGGCGACGGCCGCCCACCTTCATCCCGGGGATGCCCTCCTGCCAGCCGGCGATGAGGCCGGACAGCGGAAATTCGATAGCCTGGCCACGATCCCACGAGGAGTCGAACTCCTCACCGGTCTCGAAATCGACGCCCACGTAGTGAACCTCCACCAGGCCGCCCGGCTGAGCCTCATCGCCATCGCCGACCACGAGGTCCTCGATCACGATGTCCTCAGGTGCAGGCCCCTGTTGAACGTCAATCTGTGGCTTGTCCATGAATTCACTCCTGTTACATATGTATGTGCACTCGCGCCCCAGACACACGCGCCGCACCCGACGGTGCGTGCCCGCGTGAGCGGTGGGGCGGCAGGCCGCGCACAATGAGTGGCCTCGCCCCCGCTTGCATGCCAGCAGCGGGCGGATGACCGCACGCCTGATGGCAGCCTCTCGGGCTGGGTTACGCACCCAGTGTACCTAAGAAATAACTCAACCCCGAATAATTTCTTGCCGTGGACGCGCCCCGCGGCGCCCTCCCGCGAGCATGAGAAACCGCCGCCCCTCGGGTGAAGGACGGCGGTGACTGGCGCTTATATAGCGCGGTAATGCGGGTTATTAGCCGCGCTCAGAGCGGGGCACGAACTCACGCAGCGGCTGGCCGGTGTAGACCTGACGCGGGCGGTAGATCTTGGAAGCCGGGTTCTCCACGAGCTCGCGGTACTGGGCGATCCAGCCGGGCAGACGGCCCATGGCAAAGAGCACGGTGAAGAAGTCCGTCGGGAAGCCCATGGCGCGGTAGATGAGGCCGGTGTAGAAGTCCACGTTCGGGTAGAGCTTGCGGGAGATGAAGTAATCGTCGTTGAGGGCGATCTCCTCCAGCTTCATGGCCAGCTCCAGTGCCTCGTCGCCGCCGGTCTTCTCCAGCAGCTCGTGGGCGGTGTCCTTGATGATGGCGGCGCGCGGGTCGTAGTTCTTGTACACGCGGTGGCCGAAGCCCATCAGGCGGACGCCCTTTTCCTTGTTCTTCACGCGGTTCATGAAGTCGGTAGCGTCGCCGCCATTGTTCTCCTTGATGTCATCGAGCATCTCGAGAACAGCCTGGTTGGCGCCGCCGTGCAGCGGGCCGGACAGGGCGTTGATACCAGCGGCCACGGAGACGAACATATTGGACTGCGCGGAAGCCACCATACGCACGGTGGAGGTGGAGCAGTTCTGCTCGTGATCGGCGTGCAGGATCAGCAGCTGATCCAGGGCCTTGACCATGAGCGGATCGATCTCGTAGGGCTCGGTGGGGAAGCCGAACATCATGCGCAGGAAGTTAGCGCGGGCGTTGAGGGAGTTGTCCGGGTACATATACGGCTGGCCGTGGCGGGCGCGGTGGGCATAGGCAGCCAGCATCGGCACCTTAGCCATCAGGCGCACGGTGGCCTTATCGAGGTGATCCTCGTTCAGCGGGTCGAGCTCGTCCTGATAATAGGTGGAGAGGATGTTAAGGGAGGAGGCCAGCACTGCCATCGGGTGGGCGTTGCGCGGGAAGACGTTAAATTGCGCCTTGAAGTCCTCGTCCAGCAGGGTGTGGTGACGAATGTCGTCATTGAACTTAGCCAGCTGCTCCCGGGTGGGAAGCTCGCCGTGAATCAGCAGGTAGGACACCTCGTTGAAGGTGGCCTTGGCGGCCAGATCCTCGATGGCGTAGCCGCGGTAGCGCAGAATGCCCTCGGCGCCATCGATGTAGGTGATGTCAGAGGCGGTGGAACCGGTAGACACATAGCCCGGGTCATAGGTGACCAGGCCGGTCTCCTGCAGCATCTTGCCGAGAACAACACCGTCGTTGCCCTCGGTGGCCTTGATGATGTCCATCTCGAATTCACCACCGGGGTAGTGAAGAACGGCCTTTTCCTTGTTTTCTGTAGCCACAGTATCCCTTTCAATTAAGTTGATATATCGCACCGGCCGCGATCGATAATGGGCGCTGGCTCTCTCCTCTATTTGGAGGTTAAAGAGTGATGCTCGGCGTGTGCGGATAATTGTCGACGCTCGGAACCGAGCATCCTCCGCCTCATGCGAGACCGCGACCACATCGACACGTGAGCTTTACTACCCACGGCCGAAAGTGCTCCTGTACGTCACACTATACGTTTTTGACTGCATGCGTGCCCGCGCTTGCCCATCCCTCACACCCGCCCCACCTCCGCATAGGGGCAGAGACCGAGCAGCCATGGGGATCGACCCACATAGTCACGCATCCGCGGCGAGGACCATAGCCTCGCCCGAATCGCATGGGCCGCCCAAGGGACTCCCCTGAGTCGGCGTGCTGCTCTCATGGCGCTGCTAGGTCGGCATTTATGGCCCTGCAGAGAACTGGGGGCAGCGCTCTCGCTACTGGGAAGCGTCGCTGACACACATGTCCGGTACTGGCCCATAGCCGCTGTTCAGCAGCTATTTCTCGCACCGACGGCAACAGTCTACCAGCGTCTGTGACGCGGACAACAAATTCTCCCTCGCAGCAGCCGCGCCGCCACCCCGACACACCCGCGCCGTACTGGGCAGATGGCCGTCCTACCATGCGGCACTGCCCCCTTTTCTCAGCTGAATCATCCACCGACGCCTCCCCCTAGCGCTACCCCCGCGCAGCGTGATCTCGTACCACAGGCCGTGGGGAGCGCGCATCGGGTGCCCCTCGTTCTCTGCCCGATAGAACACCCCCGCCGCAGGTGTCTGCACGTCACCCCCTTTTGTGAAAGCCCTGCCCGCCGCCGTCACTGGTTGGTTAATCTAAACAGACAGAGCGCGCCCCGCGCTGCAGTTTTATTGTGTTTTCCCGGTGCCCATCGTGGCAGTCATTTAAGGATCAAAATATTTATGTCTGAGGCCTTTCCTACTCTTCCCGCTGAACTGATCCCCGCCGATGGCCGTTTTGGCTGTGGCCCCTCCAAGGTGCGCCCCGAGCAATTGCGCGCCATCGTCGATGGCGGCAGCAGCATTGTGGGTACGTCCCACCGCCAGCCCGGCGTGAAGGACGTGGTGGGTGATGTCCGCACCGGCTTGGCGGAGTTGTTCTCCCTGCCGGAGGGCTATGAGATTGTGCTCTCCCTCGGCGGCGCCACCGCCTTCTGGGATGCCGCCACCTTCGGCCTCATCGAGCAGCGCTCGGGACACTTCACCTGCGGCGAGTTCTCCGGCAAGTTTGCCGCTGCTGCCGCCGCCGCGCCGTGGCTGGAGCAGCCCGCCATCGTGGAATCCGAGCCGGGCGATACCCCGGAGGTGCAGGCCATCGACGGCGTCGACGTGCTGGCCTGGGCACACAACGAAACCTCCACTGGCGCGATGATGCCGGTGACCCGCCCCGATACCGACGCCCTCATTGCCATCGACGCCACCTCCGGCGCCGGCGGTTTGCCCGTGGATATCGCCGAGGCCGATGTCTACTACTTCTCCCCGCAGAAGTGCTTCGCCTCCGACGGCGGGCTGTGGCTGGCCGCCATGAGCCCCCGCGCGCTGGAGCGCATCGAGAAGATTAACGCCTCCGATCGCTTCATCCCCGCCTTTTTGAATCTGCAGACCGCGGTGAACAATTCGCGCAAGAACCAGACCTATAACACCCCGGCCGTGGCCAGCTTGCTCATGCTGCGCAACCAGGTGCAGTGGATGAATGAACAAGGCGGCTTGGACGCCATGGTGGCGCGCACCACCGCCAGCTCCCGCATCCTCTATGACTGGGCCGAGTCCCGCCCCGAAGCCACCCCGTATGTCGCTACCCCGGAGAAACGTTCGCTGGTGGTCGGCACCATCGACTTCGATGAGAGTGTGGACGCCGCCCAGCTGGCAAAGACGCTGCGCGCTAATGGCATCGTGGATGTGGAGCCCTACCGCAAGCTGGGACGCAATCAGCTGCGCATCGGCATGTTCCCCGCCATCGACTCGGCAGACATCACGCTGCTGACCAAGGCCATCGATTATGTCCTCGATGCCCGCTAGCCGCTCAACTAATCCCCTCTAGCAGCGCATAAAGCTAGAGAACACGCGCACGTGAGTGATCCACCACGTGCGCGTTTTCCATTAAGGTTGGACGTGTTAGTTAGTCCCACAACGACGCAGGGAGCGTGCATGCGCGAGCTAGAACTCAACGCAGCGGAGTCCAATCGGAACTCGCTCGTTTTTCACCTCGACGAGGAACAGGTGTTCTTGGCCGTGAGCGATGAGCTGCGCACACAGCTTATCGACGCCCTCTCCTCGTCCGAGCCCACCCCAGCTGCCCCTCCCGCTCCCGCCCCGCCGGCGGAGGCGCCCGAGGAGTCGGCGTCGACAAGCGTCGATCCCCGTTTGACTACCCCGCTGCGCATGCGACCGCGGGAAATTCAGGAACGGGTGCGCGCTGGGGCGACGATAGCGCAGCTCGCGGAAGAAAATGATGTCACCGAATCCCGCATCGAGCCCTATGCGCACCCCGTGCTGCTCGAGCGCGGCCGGATCGCGGAGATGGCCAAGCAGGCGCACCCGGTGCGCGATGATGGCCCCGCCAAGCTCACCCTCTGGGAAGTGCTGGCCACCGCCTTCGCGGCCCGCGGCAACAATGTCAGCGACGCCGCCTGGGATGCCTATCGCGACCCCTCTGGGCAGTGGATTATCACCGTGACGTGGACGGTAGGCCGCAGCACCAATGTGGCCGAGTATTCCTATCTCAATCACATGACCTCCTCGCCTACCGCGGTGGCGCGCAACCAGCTGGCCTCGGAGCTGATTAATCCGGAATTTTCGCAGCCCAACCGCGCCCTGAGCTCGGTGCGCGATACGGAGGAGGACGCGGACTACGATGATCCCGCCGACTTCGCTGATGCCGAAGAGTTCCGCGGCCCCGAGCGCAGCGCCGACGGCGAGGGCGAGGATTTCTTGCAGCATCCGCCGGAGGAGCAGGCCCCGAAGCGGCGCCGCCGCAAGGCCAAGACACCCCACTGGGAAGATGTTCTTTTGGGCGTGCGCTCGAATACGAAACGACCGAGGAGCTAAGGCGCCATGCAGCGGCCCGCAGTAGTGACGTTTTTCTTCGTCAACACCGAAACCCCCGCCGAGGTCATCGCCACCGAGCCCCGGGCGAATCGCGGCTTCGGCCGCAAATACCTCGCCCAAATGAATCCCCGCTGGCCCATCACCCCGATCGGGCAGTTCTCCTTGAACCGCTCCACGGATGTGTCCGAAAACGAGTTTTATATCGCCGGCTTTCCCGGGTTGTCGTTGGTACAAACCTATCTGCCCGATGTGCGCAGAATCTCCGATATCGACCCCGCTCTGCGCTCCTCGCTGCCGGCACGAGACCTGATCGTCACTGCTTATAACCGCGAGCGCGGCTATGGTGCTTTCGCCTACTGGCGCGGCGACACCCTGCTCCGGGCTTTTGCTGCCCGGCGCGACCGCGTCTACGAGGACGAGGGCATCCCCCAGCCCTTCGAACGCCCCTTCTGGGCGGGCGAGCGTAGCGAGAATGTGGGCGGTATCGCCTTGCCCTTCGAGCCGATCGATCTGGTGGCGGCGGCCACCCGCGAGTGGCTGGGCATCTACACGGGCGGGCCGGATGTGAATGTGGTGGGCTATGCCACCGATGGCCGGCCCGAGCCCAAGGTGGAGCCCGCTCCGCCGAGCTCCCGCAGCATCGCCGATATTGTCTCGGCGGCCTCGTCGAAGCTGGGGCTGGGCGCAGCCGATCGGGATTATGACGACTACGCTCTCGATTCCACCCAGACCGAGGAGCGCTCCACCGGCGAAGAGCTGGGCGCGGTCGTGCGCTCTGGCTGGTCGTGGATGCGCAAGGCCGGCTCCACGGTGCGCGATGTTGCCGGGACGGTGGGCGAACAGCTCTCGGATAAACTGCGCCACACCGACCGGCCCCGCAGCAGCGGAACATCGCAGCTGCCGCGCTCCCGCTCGACGGCGACGCGACGGACACACGACACCGAGTCCTCCCAGCCGCCGCGCCGCGATGAGCGCACCCAGCCACCGGCCGAGAACACGGAGGCCGCCTCCGATAGTCCCCTCATCGAGGACGAATCCTAAGACAGGCTGCGGGCCCGCTCGTAGAGTGCCACGGCTGCGGCGGTGGCCACGTTGAGCGAGTCCGTGCCCGCAGCCATGGGAATACGGGCGCGGATATCGGTGGCGCGCATCGCGTGTTCTGTCAGCCCCGGGCCCTCGGCGCCGATGAGTAGCGCCACCTTCTCATAGGCTTGGCCCGTCTCATCCACGAGGGCGTCCTTGAGCAGCGCCGCCTCCGGGTTGGGGGTGAGCGACACAATGTGGAATCCGGCCGCGCGCACCTGCTCGAGGCTGCGCTGCCACGTGGTGTATCCGCCCTCGAGATGAGCGAAGGGCAGGCGCAGCACATGCCCCATGGAGACGCGCACCACGCGCCGGTAGAGCGGATCGGCACAGCCGGCGCCAAAGAGCACCCCATCCACACCGAGCCCAGCGGCGTTGCGGAAGAGGGAACCGATATTTTCGTGGTCCCCCACTCCCTCGGCGATGACGAGGGTTCGCGCGCTACCGATCACCTGCTCCACGGCCAGAGGCTCGGGCCGATCCGCAGCTGCCAATAGCCCCCGGTGGAGATCAAAGCCCGCCACCTCGGCGAGGGTGTCGCGGGTGGTGGCGTAGACCGGAATATCCCGGCGCGCGATCTCCTCCTGCACCCCGGGGAGAGCGAGGAAATTCGATAGCTTGGGCTCGAAGCCCACAATGGAGCGCACGGGGAAACGTGAATGCAGCAGCCGCTCGCTCACGAGATTGCCTTCGGCGATCACCAATCCCTTGCCGCCGCGCGCATCGGGGCGGCGGTCGGAGGAATTGAGATCGCGGTAGTCAGCGAAACGGGGATCTGCGCTGGAATCGAGAAAAATGGCCACGCTGTCCCATCCTAGTGGGCTAGGCGCCGCCGATAGTCAGCAGCTTATACAGCGCCGGCAGGGCGACGCTGGCCCCGATGAGCACGAAGACGGTACCGGAGACCATATCGATCTGGGGACTATAGCCCAGCATGGAGCGACTGATCCGCGGCGTGGAGAGCACGAAGGCGATACTGAGGAACCAGATGAGGGCCGATAGCCCCACCGCCCCGATGTAGATGAGCTGCACTCCCATGCTGGCGCCCACCGGCAAAAACTGGCTGAGCACGGCGGCCATGAAGAGCACAATCTTCGGGTTGGAGAGGTTGGTGGCCAGCCCAGTGAGATAGGCGCGGCGCATCTTCACCGGAGCCACCACGAGCTCGGGCGGCTGGGGCGCGGTGCCACGTGCTAGCCACCCGGCGCGGGCAATGGTGGCGCCCAGATACATGAGATAGCCGCCGCCCACGAGCTGCAGCGCTTCGAGCAGATCGGGGAAGCGCTGCAGCAGCTGCGCCATGCCGGCGACTGTCAGGGCCGTCCAGAAGGTGGCGCCGGTGACAATACCCAGTGCTGCGGCCAGCGCCCGCTGCCGGCTGCGGCTCGCCAGGCGCAGGATCAGCAGCGTATCCGGCCCCGGCGAGACCATGCCGATGGTGTTGGCCACCAAGAAGGGAAGAAGCGATCCGAGCATGACCCGCTAATGTACGGCCGCGAGGATGGGATCGATGGCGAAGTAGACCAAGAACAGCGCGGAGATCAGCCACAGCAGCCAGTGCACCTGCTTAGCCCTGCCGGAGGCCACGGCCATGGCGGTATAGGCCACAAAGCCCACGCCAATGCCATTGGCGATCGAGTAGGTAAAGGGCATGGCCACGATGGTGAGGAAGGCCGGCAGTGCGATATGGAACTCGGTGAAGTCGATCTCGCGAATCTGTCCCATCATCAGGGCACCGACGATCACCAGCACGGGCGCGGCGGCCTCGATCGGCACGACCTCATAGAGCGGGGTAAGAAACATCGCCAGCAGGAACATGATGCCGGTGACCACATTGGCCAGCCCGGTGCGGGCGCCATCGGCGATACCGGCGGCGGAGTCGATGTAGACGGTATTCGAGGAGGCGGAGCAGCCGCCGCCCACGACGGCGCCGACGCCCTCCACCACCAGCGCCCGCTTCATATCGGGCAGGTTGCCGTTCTCATCGCTCAGGCCCGCTTGGCGGCCCAGTGCCGTCATGGTGCCCATGGCGTCGAAGAAGTTCGCCAGCACCAGGGTGAACACCAGCAGGGACGCCGAGAGCGCGCCGATCTGGGCGAAGGCGCCGAAGAGATCCACGGCGCCTACCAGGGACAGATCCGGGGTGGAGCCGATGGATTCCGGCAGGGTGGGCACAGCCAGCGACCAGCCGGTGGGATTGGGCTTGCCGTCCACGAAGGAGGGGCCGGAGCCGGTGAAAGACTCCACAATCATGGCGATGATCGTGGTGGAGACGATGCCGATAAACAGCCCGCCACGCACATTGCGCGCCACCAGCACGCCACAGATGAGCAGGCCGAGGACAAAGACGAAGGTGGGCCAGGACGCAATCGAGCCGTCGATGCCGAGGGTCACCGGCACGGTTGTTCCCGCGGCATCGGGGATACGGCGAACGAAGCCGGCGTCCACTAGGCCAATCATGGCGATGAACATACCGATGCCCACGCCCATCGCGGCTTTGAGCGAATGCGGGATGGCGCGGAAGACGGCGACGCGGAAGCCAGAGACGGCGAGCACCACAATGATGATGCCGTCGATCACCACCAGCCCCATGGCCTCCGGCCAGGTCAGCCCCTCGGCGGAGACCAGGGTGACGGCCACCAGAGTGTTGATTCCGAGGCCGGTGGCGATGCCGAAGGGATAGCGGGCGAAGACACCGAAGGCGATGGACATCACGCCCGCGGCGAGGGCGGTGACGGCGGCGACCTGCGGGATCCCGAGGGATACCCCGTTGCGGTCTTCGATCCCGCCGAGGATCAGCGGGTTCAGCAGCACGATATAGGCCATGGCCAAGAAGGTGACCAGGCCGGCGCGGACCTCAGTGCCCACGCTCGAACCGCGTTGAGAAATAGAGAAGAAGGAATCGAGCCGGTTTTTCGGCTCGCGGGCGGCGCGAGGCTTCTGCTCGGCGACCTCAGAGTGTTGCGGGGCTGTCATGGCCTGCCTTTTCTTAAGTTGCGCTTTCCGTTGGCACGGCGCCTCAGCGCGGCTTTGCCCCGTGAGTGGTGGCCGTTGATAACGGCGCACACTTTCCAGCGGCGAGCACGCGTGGCGACGTGGTGTCGTGCACAGCAGCGTCGAAGGCGGGTAGGTAGACGCCGCTCTTCAACAGCCGCGTTTATGTTACTCTCAGCTGCTTGCTAAAAGAGAAATAACTCCCCGCAGCGCCGCCCGCAGCGGCCCCAGCGCCACCCCCTAGCGGCACCGAAGCAGGCGCCGCGGTGGGTTAAGCTAAAAAGCACTGGTGTTTATCACGTATCCCCCTCGCCCGGATGAGGCCGGGTGCGCATACGTCAGCCCCGTATGCCGCGCCCAGCTGTCGATGCCGCGCGCGTGCGATGCGTGCAACGCCGCATGCGAGAAACCCGGTTCCCCCTAGTAGCACAAAGGAGCATGTCACCCGCGGTGTACAGGACTAGTTTTAGGCAGGTCGATGGGCGCGTCCGACATTTAGGGGAACACCTCAACCGTCTGGGCATGCATCTCAGTGCGAGCGATCATGAGGCCATCCGCGCCCGGCTCCGCAGCGCCGGCAAGGGCAGCTTCTTTCCCCTCATTGAGGCGGAACGCTCCTATTGGAATGTGCGGCTGCGCCCCGATGTGCCCACCAGCGATCACATCTGCGTCTCCACCCAGCTGCTGCGCGATCAACGCCGCGCCCCCGCCAGCTATGGGGTGGATTATCCCTGGCTAAAACACCACCTCGATCGGCTCCAGCAGGAGGGCGCCGATGAGGGGCTGCTCAGCGACGGCCACGGCCGCGTGCTGCAGGGCATTTTCGCCACGATCATCGTGATCACCGGGGCCACCGCGCATATTTCTACCCACCCGAGCTCGCACGCCTCGGTGCTGCGCGAACCCGTATTGGACTATCTCATCTCCCGCGGCGTGGAGGTACACCCTCACGTGAAGGGGCTGCCACCCTATCTTTTGGGGCGGGGTGAAGTGTGGTTCGTGGATTCGCTATCTGGGGTGCGCAAGGTGGAGCAGTGGATGGAATATGGCACCACCCGCACGGCGCGCACCCACAGCTCGCCGCATATTGATGTCGCAGACGCCAATAGCTGGCTGTGGGCCACCGCAGATTCCGTCTAGTGTGACCTGCCCCGCGGCGCCGCTGGCTTAGAGCTCGATGGCTTTTTCATCGTCATAGGGCGTGGCCACCGGCGCGCCGAGCTGTTCCTTCGGTGGGGTCAGCGAATGCGCCCCGCAGCCATAGGCGGTGTGCACCACGTGCCCATCGGCGGAGTATTCATTGGCGCACACGCCGAAGTTGCGCCCCACCTCCTCGGGGAGCTGCAGGTAGAAGGCACAGCTGCCGCATTCGAGGCTCGCTTTTTGGGCAAACTCGCTGCCTGGGCCGAAGGAGCCGCGCCCCCAGCGCTGCCGCGCCTCGGATAGCCCCGCCGCGGAGATCTCGAGATGAGTAGTGCCATCCTCGTCGGTGGTATCCACCACGCGGGGATCGCCCTCCTCGAGCGGCAGCTGCGTCTCCGGGTCCAGATCCCCAGGCCGGATGCGCTCGGAATAGGGCACCCACTCGGGCGCGGTCAGGGCGCTGCGGCCGGCGATGAGGGAGACATCATTCACGGTGATATGGTCCGAGCCGGGCGCGGCCGTGACACTCACATGCCATTGCCAGCCTCGGTAGCCCGGCACCTCTGCGCCGAAGCGATGCACGGCCAGGGTGTCGTCGATAAGCTGCGCCCCGATATGCTGCCCCACCGGTCCCTCATCCATCTCAGCGGCGGCGCTGAGTGCGATGCTGCGAGCCTGTGAACTCAACAGCACGTGCGTGCTGCCGCTCGAGCTCGTGCTGCTCGAGGCGCTGGCGGCAACGCGGGGACGACGGCTGCGGCGGCGACGCCGCGCGCCGCTACGGGCGGATGGGCGCGAGGATCGGGAAGAGTCTGACTGTGTCACGATTACTATTATCCCCAACGTGGTGCAGAATACGAGGTATGAGGTTTGCTTCGTTCACATCTACCCTTGTCATCGCGGCCCTCGGAGCGTGTGCGCTCGGCGGATGCGCGTCTGAGCACAAGGGCCCGACCTACACGGTCTCCCAGAACGGCAGCGCTGCCGATACCCCCACCGCTCCCGAGGTGCCTACCTTGGTCCCCACGGTGCTCGCCACGCACGATATTGCACCCACCTTCGTCCAAGGCCTGCAGGTGATCGGCGATTCCTTCCTGCTCTCTACGGGGCTGAATGGGGAATCCACCATCCAATACCGCGATCGCGAGACCTATGCGGAGCAGACATCTTTGCCGCTTGACGACGCTTTCTTCGGGGAAGGAGCAACTCTTGCCGACGGTTCCGTGTGGCAGCTGACGTGGAAAGCCGGGGTGGCCTTCCAACGCGATCCCGACACCTTAGAAGAGCGCGCCCGCTTCACCTATGACGGCGAGGGGTGGGGCCTATGTGCTTTTGATGGCACGGGGCCGCTCTACCTCTCCGATGGCAGTGCCACGATTCGCGCGATGAATACTGCCGACTTTCAATCCCTCGGCAACTTCACCATCCGCGACGCCGAGGGCCAGCCCATCTCCCGCCTCAATGAGCTCGAGTGCGCAGAGTTTCGCGGCCAGCCCGCCATCTACGCCAATATTTTCACCACGGATGAGATTGTGGTCTTTAGCCCCCGCGACGGCGAGCTGCTCGCGCGCATCGACGCCTCCGGGCTGGATTCCCGCGCGCCCGAGGATCCCAATACCGTGCTCAACGGTATCGCCGCCGGGGAGAATGGGCGCTTCTATCTCACGGGCAAGAACTGGCCGGTGCTCTACGAGGTGGAGTGGCGCGAGAGCTAGAATTGATGTCCATGGCTACCCGCAAACAACGTCGTGCCCAATTCCGCACCGTGCTCCTGCTCATCGTGGCGGTGCTCGCCGTCCTCGGTGTGACCATGGTGCTGACGAAGCTGCTCAATAATCGGCCCGATCCCGAGCCGGAGACGGTGCGGATTAATGCCAGCGTCAATGACACCACAGTGGAGGTCTCCCCCTATGTGATCGCCGAAGTTGGCGAGCAACCGGAGGAGGGCGAGATCGCCGCCATCGAGGTGGGCCCCGAGGACACGCTCTCGCTCGCCATCCCCGAGGTGGTGCACGACCACGACTGGGCGCTCTTAACCATCTACGATGATCCGGCCTATAACGACGAGAAGTACTTCACCGCCAATGAGCGCACCGAGGTGGAGATCCCCGGCTCGGCAGAGAGCAAAGAAAAGGACTCCACCGACCAACCACGCCTCGTGGTTGTGGAGGTGAAGTCCGTTCTCATCGGCCACAATGACGCCGGCGAGGAAGCCCCCTACAACGTCACGTGGTCCATCACGACCCAGCCTGAATCCTAGGTATCGAGCTCCTTGGCGATGGCGCGCAGAATCGCCGCAATCTGGCGGCCGGTTTTGCGCTCCGGATAGCGGCCGGCGGTCAGACCGGGCTGTACCTCGGTTTCGAGGACCGTCATCGCATCGGAGATCATGGAGTTGAGCTGCTCCGGCGAATAGGTGCGGTTCGGCCGGCGGCGGGCGCGCGGGCTATCGAGTACCTTCACCCGCAGCGCCTGGGGGCCGCGGCGACCAGCGGCAAAATCGAACTCGATGCGCTGCCCCTTGTGCAGCTCCTCCACCCCAGCCGGCAGCACCTGCTTGCTCACATAGCAGTCCTCCTCACCCGGGTTGGACACAAAGCCGAACCCACGCTCGGGGTCATACCACCTCACCTTGCCGATTGGCATGGCCTATCACCTCTTCTTGTCACGCACAGATACTTCAGCACTCGAACCGTCTCCCACGGCACTCGAGACACACGCAGCGTCCGAGTGCGTCTCACGCCGAGTGCAGCAGACTAAAGAACACTAGTGTATTCCTCTCCGCCGCGGGGAGCCACACCCCGCGACGTGCCCGGCGCAAGCACCGCACTCTCCCCTAGACAGATACTGTGGGCGCGCGCTACTCGACGGAAACACCATACGTACCACACGCCCCATAAAGCACAGCTTTCACCCGCCTAGCAGGGCAAAGGCACGCATAAAACGGCCCCTAACATGCCGTCTCGGCCGCCGCAGACACGCATGTGCTATAGATCACATTCACCAATTTGCCTACCCTGAACAGGGGATTCTCGAGCAGCTATCGCCACTACGTCACCGGAGCGTGACTAAATCGTTATAAACGGTTACGGTGCTTGTTAGGCGCTCACCGAGGAGCACCTCGCGGACCTCCCTGTATCCCGCACCGCACCGCAGCAGCGATACGCGGCGCTAGGGACAACAGTTATAAGGATCACGATTCCCTCCCTGCACTCGTGCATCCCTCATGGAAGGCCCGCACCCCTGAGACCGCTTCTCGGAACTCGAGCGTATTTCATACAGATTTCACCTCCCATACCGATTTAACGTGTGTGCGGCAGGGCATCGCTGCTTTTGGCGATACCGCTCGCGACGCACCGTCGCACCGGCTTAGCCAGTGGCACCGAGGGCGCGCACACCGAAAGGAAAGACAGAGACTTATGGCTCGTCACGCCCGCAAGACCGCGTCCACTACCGCAAAGATCGCCGCCGGAACCATGGTCGTTGGCGCCGCCACCGCTGCCATGGCCCCCACCGCCTCCGCAGCTCCGGATTCGGATTGGGATCGCCTCGCACAGTGCGAGTCCGGCGGTAACTGGCACATCAACACCGGTAATGGCTACCACGGTGGCCTGCAGTTCCACCCGGCTACCTGGAACGCTCATGGCGGCCAGGAGTTCGCCCCCACCGCTGATCGCGCCACCCGCGAAGAGCAGATCGTGGTTGCCGAGCGCGTGCTCGCTTCCCAGGGCTGGGGCGCATGGCCGGCCTGCTCCGCTCGTCTGGGCCTGAACTCTGCCCCCACCCAGCGTCCGGCTCCGGGCCACTCCGCCCCGAGCCACAACGCTCCGAACCACAACGCCCCGGCGACCCCCGCTCGCACCAACTTTGCCCCGGCAGACGAGGCCCTCCGCGCTGTGGACCAGGCTTTCCGCACCGTAGACGAGGCCTATGGCCAGGCCAAGGGCGTGGCTCGCCAGGCCGGCATCCCGGTTCCGAGCCAGGTCGACCAGGCCTACAACACCGTGGTGGGCCAGGCCCGCCAGGCTGTGAACACCGTCGCCTCCCTGTACTAAGCCGTCGCTGCCCCACCACTGGGGCATGCTGGCTCCAGAGAGACGCCAGAGACACGTAAAAGGACCTCACTCCCCTATCTGGGGATGTGAGGTTCTTCTCGTCTTCTCTACCCCCAGAGTTCACTCGTGGGGTGTGCGATTGTGCCGGTCGAGGCCCTATGCAGCTGAGGCGCCACTGAGCCCAAGGTGATATAAAACGCGACGTTCGATAAACTCACCTCAGTACACACTCACCTCATACCAGCGGCCGACGCGGCGGATTACGCGCCTGCGCGCCGCGGTGTGATTCACGGACTCAGTCTAGAGAACTACGAGGACAATCGTTGTGTTAAAACGATCAATCAGTATCACTATGGCCTTTGTCGGACTCATCGTCGGCGCCGGCTTCGCATCAGGCCAGGAAATGCTGCAGTACTTTGTGGCCTTCGGTCGCTGGGGAGTTCTCGGCGCCGTCATCGCCGGTGTGCTCATGGCACTGACGGGCATGATCTGTCTGCAGCTGGGCTCCTACTTCCAAGCCGATGAGCACCTCTCCGTATTGGAGAAGGTGACCTTCCCCTGGATGTCGAGGATTCTCGACATCGCCGTCTCCATCACCTTATTCTCCGTGGGCTTCGTGATGTTCGCCGGCGCCGGCTCGAACCTGGAGCAGGAGTTCGGGCTCGACGTGTGGGTGGGCGCTGTGCTCATGGTGGTCATGGTGCTCGCCGCCGGCATGCTGGATGTGGGCAAGGTGTCCAATGTGATGGGCGCAGCCACCCCGGTGATCATCGTCTTCCTGGCCGGTGCCTGCATCTACGCCATGATGCACTCCGGCGAGTCGCTATCCACCCTCGAGCCGGTGGCCAATGAGCTGCCCACCAGCCTGCCGAACTGGTTCATCTCCTCCATGAACTATGTGGGCTTCTGCCTCATGGTGGCGATCTCCATGGCCATCGTCATGGGTGGCGATAACGTGGATCCCCGCTCCTCCGCCATCGGCGGCCTGGCCGGCGGCACCATCTACGGCATCCTGCTCACTCTGTGCACCGTGGCCCTGTTCTCCTATATCAAGGTGGTCAAGGACGAGGATATGCCGACCCTGGCCATCGTCCAGGAGATCAACCCCTCCTTGGGCACCGCCATGGCGCTGGTGATCTACATCATGATCTTCAATACCGCCATCGGCATGTTCTACGCCTTGGCCAAGCGCCTCGCCAAGGGAGATCAGAGCAAGTTCCAGAAGTGGCTATTCATCCTCGTCGGCATCGGCTTCGTCCTCTCCTTCATCGGCTTCCGCCAGCTGGTGGCCTATGTCTACCCCGCGCTGGGCTATATTGGCGTCGCGTTGATCGTGGTGCTCATCGTCGCCTGGTGGCGCGGCCGCAGCATGATCAAGGGCGAGACCGAGCGCCGCATCCGCATCCGCGAGCTCATGGCTATGCGCTTCGACCCCAACCGCCCCTACTCCCGCGAGGAGGCCGCGGAGATGCGCCGCGAGATCGCCAGCTCCAATATCGAGGACGAGGAGCTGCTGGAGTCCATCACCGAGGAGGTGCGTGATGAACTCGAGGACACCTCGGAGCTCGACGAATCCACCACCGCCTCGGCCGAGCCTGAGGCCGAGTCGGACCCCGAGACTGAGTCCGAGTCCGAGGACAGCACGAGCGTGAAATAGGCGTCGATAAGCGCGCTCAGCAACACAACACCCCTAGATCACCGCCGACCGGGCGGGACTAGGGGTGTTTGTCTCTGTGATACGCATACACCCCGCCGCGGACAGAGTCGTCGCGAGGCGGGGTGCGAAAAAAAAGAGGCGTTAGGGGCGGTTGATGCGCGTGTAGGGGTGAACGTAGCCGGTCTCCTCATAGGGGACGGGGAAGATGAAATCATTACCCCACGGGCTATTCGCGCCGTCATACTCCGAGATGAGGTCAGTTACAGGGTGTTCACCGGGTGCTACGTCCGGCCAGCCCGGATCAACGTAGCCCTTCTTCTCTACATTAGCCATGACGCCATTCTTTCAAATAGACAAATACTGTGCCCATGATTGTACCCGACGGGGGTAGCAAAATACATTGATGAGCACACATTCCGCGGCAGGGCTGGATGCGGCGGCGCTGCGGCGGGCGGGGCACTCGGGAAGATGCTGTTTTGCCTGCGGTTGTCCTTTATGCTTGTGCTATGCCGCAGACATTTTCCTTCACCGTCGATGGCCCCTACAACAAGGAACACAATGAGATGTTCCGCGATGCGCGCCGGCTCAAGCTCTCCGCGCTATTGTTCGGGCTCATCTTCTTCGGCTTGGCGCTCGGCGTGGTCTATTTCAGTAACCAGGCCTCCTGGTCCTACTACGCGGCCATCGCCTTCGGCGTCATCGGCCTCATTAGCCTCGTCCTTATCCCCGTATTGGATAAGCAGGTGGGCACCGCGCAGAGTCTCTATGACCGCTACGAGCTCGTGCCGGCGATGATCGCGCAGATTAACCCGCGCGACAAGGTGATCCTCGCATTGGTGAACACCAGCGTAAACCCGAACGCGACACCGGTGTGGGCCTTGGCTGCCCGCACTGTCACCCGCTTGGAGGGCCACAGCTCTACTGTGGGTGAGCGGGTGCCCGCGGTGGCGGTATCGGGGCGCCGCAGCGTCCAGGATCAGGAGCACTGGGATGAGATTTCGCCCATGCCCATTGCCTGGGGCACCCCGGATCCTGATGTGGTGCGTGATGCTATTAACGCCATCGATCAGAAGCGCTGGCGGCGCCTCGAGCAGCACCTGAATAAGGTGGATGATGTGCTGGCAACCAAATTCAACCTTCTCGAACTCTAGGAGTATCTCTAGGTTTATGAGCCCTTCCCCACAGACTTCGCACGATCCCGGCATCGCCCGGATGGTCCCTTTCAATAAGTCCATCTTTGACACCATGACCACCCAGGCCGCCCGCTATGACGCGATCAACCTCGGCCAGGGCTATCCCGATCATTCCGGGCCGGAGTCCATGCTCCAGATGGCCTGCGAGCAGATTGCTGCCGGCAATAACCAATACGCCCCGCCCCGTGGCGTCGCCGAGCTGCGGGAGGCCATCGCCCGCGAACGCAATGAGCGCTATGACGCGAAAATCACCGCGGACAATGTGCTCGTCACCGTCGGCGCCACCGAGGCCATCGCCGCCAGCGTGCTGGGCTTGGTCGAGCCCGGCGATGAGGTGATCGTCTTCGAGCCCTACTATGACGCCTATGCGGCCTCCATTGCGCTTGCCGACGCCACCCGCGTGCCCGTTGCCCTTCATCTCGACACCGAGACCGGGCACTGGGATATCGACCGCGAGGCACTTGCCGCCGCGGTGACGGATAAGACCGTGGCGATCATTGTGAACAATCCGCACAACCCCACCGGCAGCGTCTTCAGCGAGCAGGGCCTGCAGGCCCTGGCGGACATCGCTATCGACAATGATCTCTGGGTGATCGCCGATGAGGTCTATGAGCACCTCATCTTCGACGGCCACCACACCCCCATCGCTGGCCTGCCGGGAATGCGGGAGCGCACCATCAGTATTTCCTCGGCTGCGAAGACGCTCTGCGTTACTGGGTGGAAAACGGGCTGGACTATTGCGGAGCCTGCCTTGCTCAACGCTGTGGCCCGCGCCAAGCAGTACCTCAGCTTCGTCGGCACCACCCCTACCCAGCCGGCTATCGCCCACGCGCTCAATAATGAGCAGGACTGGATTGCGGATATGGTGCACGGGCTGGAGGAGCGCAAAAACCACCTGCGTACCGTGCTCAGCGAGATCGGCTTCACGGTCTACGACTCCCAGGGCACCTATTTCTTGCTTGTCGACGTCGCCTCCAAGGGCTTCGAGGACGGCATGGATTTCTGTATGCGCCTGCCTGAGATCGCCGGTGTTGCGGCCATTCCGGCCGCCGCGTTCTGCGATAATCCGGAGCTGTGTCGCACCTTGGTGCGTTTCGCCTTCTCCAAATCGGAGGCCTCTATTGATGAGGCCGCGCGCCGGCTTCGCGCCGCCTTCACTTAAGGTCTCCATCTGAGCTCTTCCTGCCTTCTCGGCTCTCGTGTTCTGCCCTCCTCCCGCGGGGGCGGCAGAATCACTACGCTGGGAAGGCATGAACCTTTCTGAGCTACGTAGTACCCAGGACATCTATATCGATGCCAGCCCGAGCGATGTTTTTGCGCTGGTGACCTCCATTGAACGCACCGGCGAGTGGTCGCCTGTGTGCCGCAGCTGCTGGTGGGAAGATGAGACGGTCACCCATCAGGAGGGGGCCTGGTTTAAGGGCCGCAATGAAACCCCAGATCGCACGTGGGAGACCCGCAGCCTGGTCACTGCCTATGAGCAGGATCGCCACTTCCAGTGGGCCATCAATGGCGAGGTCGTCGTGTGGGGTTTTGTGCTCTCCCCTGAGGGTGAGGGCACGCGCCTGCACGAGACCTGGGAGGTGACCGAGAAGGGCCTCGCGTTCTTCCAAGACAAGTATGGCGAGGACTGGGAGGCGCAGCTCGCAGAGCGCCGCGATGCCGCCTTGGCTGGTATTCCCGCCACGCTTCAGGCGATTAAGGCTATTGCCGAAGGGCACTAAACGCTGTCCATGCTGGCGTGCTGTGGGCATGCCGAAGGGCGGGGGTGAAGCATCACCTGGTGTGGTGTGTCTTCTCCCCCGCCCTTGTGCGGTGTTTGTAGTTTTAGGTCGGCGGTGACTTACTCTCCCACACCCTCCCGGGTGCAGTACCATCAGCGCTGTCGGGCTTAGCTTCCGGGTTCGGAATGGGACCGGGCGTGTCCCCGATGCTATAACCACCGACACA